>DASYXI010000010.1:0-52132 GCA_035934995.1 Allostellaceae bacterium | reverse complement strand
CGCACGCGCCGAGCAGGGCGGGTGCGCGCAGTGCTGGAATAACAATTCGATGTCGCTGATCGCGTGTCACGCGCGTTCGCGTTTCTGTCCGTTCGGGACGACGCCATGAACGGTCGCCGCTGGATGCAATATGGCGTTGTCGGCCTCGCCGTCGGGCTTGCGGGTTGCTCGACCTATACGCCGATGCCGCTGCCCGAGCGCGCCAATTTGGTGTCCAATCTGTCGCAGCTCAATCTCGCGATCCCATCGCAGAGCAAGGTCGACCCGGCGAAGCCGGTGACGCCCGATCAGGTCGGATTGCTCGCTGTGCTCAACGATCCCGAGCTCGCGTCGCAACGCGCCAAGATCGATGCCGCCAACGCCGACGTGCTGACGGAGAAAATTCTCCCGAATCCGTCGGTCAGCCTGAGTTACGCGTCCCTGGTGAGCGCGCCACCCGGCGCCGCTATCGCCGACGCGATGACGGCGTCGATCTCGCAGGATATCCTGTCGATCATTACCTACGGACCGCGGGTCGCTGCCGCGGAATCGCGTTTCAAACAGGTCGGTGCCGACGCGATCTGGGACGAATGGCAGGTCGCGCAAAAGGCGCGGATGGATGCCATCGCGCTCAACGCCGAAGATCACGAAATCGCCCTGCGCCGGCACGACCTGGCGTTGCTGATGAGCGAGATCAACGAGGTGCAGAAGGCCACCCAGGCCGGCAATCTCGACCTGACGACCTCGGCGCCGCTGCTCGCCAACCTCGCCACCGCGCAGCGCGATCTCGCCGCCGTGCAATTGCAAGAAGTGAAGGACTGGCAGGATCTCGATTCTCTGCTCGGACTTCGGCCGACGGCGCGCTTCGTCATCAGCGAGCCGGAGGACGTCAAACTGCCGGACAGCATCGATCCGCTGATCGCCTCGGTGCCGACCCGGCGGCCGGATCTGGTCGCGCTCAAGCTCGGTTATGATGCCGCCGAAGAAGATGTGCGGGTCGCGATCCTCAGCCAATTCCCCCCCTTCGCCCTGGGGGCTGCCGGCGGTTCCGATACGTCGGAAGTCGTCTCGGTCGGACCGCAGGTCACCTTCGACCTGCCGATTTTCAATCGTAACCAGGCGAAGATCGCGTCGACCCACGCGACCCGGTCGCAGCTCCACGCCGAGTATCAGTCGCGGCTCGACGACGCCGAGGGCACCGCCCGGAGTCTGCTGATCCAGGCGCGGACGGCCGAGGCCAATCTGGTCGAGGCGCGCAAGGCGCGTGACTCGGCAAAATCGATTCTTGACGCTGCCGAACGCGCCTACCATCAGGGCAATATCGATCAACGCGCGCTCTCGGACTTCCAGTCGACGGCGCTCGACCGCGAGGTCGATGTCATCGACTACGAGCGGCAACTGCAAGAAAACGCGCTTGGCTTGTCGGTCGAGCTCGGCGTCGGCTTCCCACCAACCTTAATTACCCGTCCGGACCAGGAGACACGGTCATGAACTTCCGGAAATTTTCCGCGCTCGCTCTCGCATCCTGTCTGGTTTTCGCCGCCGCCGCGGCGTGGGCCGACGGCGGCGACAATTCCAGCGCCCTGGTCAAGCTCGCGAACATGAAGCAAGGCAGCTTGCCGACCTACGTCACCGCCTTCGGTCAGGTCGAACCTGCCGCGACGGCGCGCGAGGCGATCACGGCGCCGTTCGGCGCGCGGGTTCAGACCGTTGCGGTTCAAACGGGCCAGGAAGTCGCCAAAGGCACGCCGCTGGTGACCGTCGTGCCGGGACCGGATACCAAGGCCGCATACAAGCTGGCCAAGGACACCTATGATCGGACGCTCCAGCTGGCCAAGGCGCATCTCGCGACCGCCAACGATCTCGCCAAGGCCGAATCCGATCTCTCCGTTCTTCAGGAAGAAGGCGCCAGCGGTCCGCTGACCATCAAGGCGCCGTACGACGCCATCGTTCTCAAGGTCGATGCGGCGCAGGGCGCGATCGTGTCGCACGGCGATTCGCTGCTCGAGATCGCCCAGCCGAATGGTCTGGTGGTGAAGGTCGGCGTCGACCCGGCACAAGCATTGTCGGTGAAGGCCGGTGATGCCGTGACATTGACGCCGTTCACCGGCTCGGGCGCGGCCGTCGAGGGCAAGGTCAACGTCCGCTCGGCGGTGATCAATGCTGATACCGGTCTGGTGCCCACCGAAATCACGTTCCCGCCCGGTAAGCTGTTGATCGGCGAGATGATCCGCGCTCGCATCAAGAATGGCGAGCAATCGGGCTTCGTCGTGCCGCACTCGGCGATCTTGGTCGACGACGACGGCACCATCTTCGTCGTGCAGAGCGACAACATGACTGCGAAGAAGGTCGCCGTGGACGTGCTTGCCAGCGACGGCAATCAGGACGTGATTTCGGGTGACGATTTGGATCCCAAGTTGCAGGTCGTCCTCGAAGGCAACAAGCAGCTCGACGACGGCACCAAGCTCCGGGTCGCTAACTCGAGCGGGACGAGCGGAAAATGAATTTCATCGATTGGGTTGAGAAACACCGCCGTTCTCTTATCTTCATCGCGTTCGCCCTGACACTGGCGGGCTTGTTCGCCGGCATCACGCTGCCGGTCGGTCTGTTCCCGACCGTCAGCTTCCCGCGCATCCGCGTCGAGGTCGACAGCGGCAGTATGCCGGCCAATCAGATGCTGATCGACGTGACCGAACCGCTCGAAGAGGTCGGTCGCGCGGTGCCTGGTGCCGTCGACGTCGAATCGACCACCACGCGCGGCTCGGCGGAAATCTTCATCGATTTCCCCTGGGGCTGGAACATGACGCAGGCGCTTCAGGCGGTGCAGGGCGCGTTCGGCCAGAAGCTGCCGGACCTGCCGGCGGGCACCGGGTTCGACGTGTTGCAAATGGCACCGACGGCGATCATGCCGTTCGTCTCCTACGCGCTGATTTCGGACAAGGTGTCGGCGGCTGACCTGCGTCAGCTCGCCAAGTACCAGATCACGCCGCTGCTCGACAGCATTCCGGGCATTGCCAAGGTCGGCGTGCTCGGTGGCCAAACGCCGGAAGTCCAGGTTTACGTCAATCCGCAGAAGCTTCGCGTCTACGGCCTGACGATGAAGGACGTTGATACCGCGATCTCAGAGACCAATACGCTCGACGCGGTTGGCCCGCTCGAAGACAATTACCTTCAATATTTGACGGTCGTGAACGGGTCGTACAAGGATATCGACTCGATCAAGAACGTCACGATCCGTACGGGCAAGAGCGGGATCGTCCGGCTCGGCGATATCGCCGACATCAAGATGGGCTCCGTGCCGCAAAAGCTGCTGGTCAACGACAACGGCCAGCCGGCGGTCACCTTCGACGTCTTCCAGCAGAAGACTGCGGACTCCGTGGCGTTGGCTCGTCAGGTCCAGGCGCGGCTGGACGAATTCATGAAGACCCAGCCGAAGACCATCCAGCTTTATAAATGGTACGACCAGACTGAACTCGTCCACTCGTCGATCGAAGCGGTCGAGGAAGCGATCGTCATCGGCCTGGTGTTCGCCGGCTGCGTCATTATGGGATTCCTGCGCAACTGGCGCGCGACGTCGGTCGCGATGATCGTGGTGCCGATGTCGGTGCTGGTCACCTGCGTGCTGTTGTCGGCGCTTGGCATGAGCTTCAACATCATGACGCTGGGCGGCATCGCCGCCGCGATCGGCCTATTGATCGACGACGTCATCGTCATGATCGAGCAGATCGCACGCCGATGCGGCGTGCCCGGCATTGCCGAGCCGCAACGCGCGGTGATCGGTTCGGCGAAGGAGTTCCTGGCGCCACTGACCGGCTCGTCGCTGGCGACGATCATCATGTTCATCCCGTTGGCCTTCCTCGACGGCGTGACCGGCGCGTTCTTCAAGTTCCTGTCGATCACGATGGCCGCATCGCTGATCATCTCTTATGCGTTGACGGCGATGGTGGTGCCGCTGCTCGCGCACGGCATCGTCGACTTCCAGAAATGGCACGATCCGTCGCACGGTCGCGAAGATGCCATCAAGCGCACCCATAAACGGGCGCTCAATGCGCTATTCGCGCGCCCTTGGCTGATCGCGGTCGGCGTCGGGGCTCTCCTGATCATCGGCTGGGTCGGCTATGCCAATGTCGGCACCGGCTTTTTGCCGAAGATGGACGAAGGCGGCTTCGTGCTGGACTACCAGACCGATCCAGGCACGTCGCTGGCCGAGACCAACCGCGAGCTCGAGCAGGTCGAGGCGATCCTCAAGAAGAATCCCTACGTCTATACCTATTCGCGCCGTACTGGCGCCGGTTTGGGCGGCGACCTCAACGAGGCCTTCCAGGGCGATTTTTTCGTCCGTTTGATCGACCCGTCGAAGCGGCCGAACATCTGGAAGGTGATGGACAGCATCACCAATGACGTCACCAACGAGGTTCCGGGCGTCGACTTCGACACCCACCTGTTGCTCGGCGACATGATCGGCGACATGGTCGGCCGCCGGCAGCCGATCGTCATCAACCTGAGCGCCAAGGATCCGCGCGTCCTCGCCAAAGTTGCCAACCGTGTCGCCGACGCGATCTCGAAGATTCCGGGCATCGATCCGGCGTCGGTGAACAACGGTGTCCAGCCAACCGGCGCCGCTTTGGAAATTAACGTCAATCCGGCGGCGGCGTCGGCGAACAGCATCACCGCGGCCGACATCAAGGATCAGGTTGATCGCTATATCGAAGGCTCGGTCTCGACCACCTATCTCGGCACGATCCAGGACGTCGGCGTCCGTCTCTGGGCGCACCCGCCGCTTGGCAAGCTCTATCGCGACAGCCTGAAGGACCTGCCGCTCCGTTCGCCCGACGACGGTCATCTCTTCCCGCTCAGCGCGGTGGCGACGGTCGATTTCGAGGGCGGCCAGGCCCAGCTCACCCGCGACAACCTGCAGCAGATCGTTTCCATTACCGCCGACATTGGCGGCGCGCACGATTTGGGCTCGACCGTGGCCGCGGTGAAGAAGGTGCTCGACCGGCCGGGCCTTGTTCCTGCCGGCGTCTATTACGATCTCGGCGGCGAATACAAGCAGCAGCAGCTGGCGATCCACGGCATGTTCAAGGTCGCCGCGGCCGCGATCTTGGCCGAGATCGTGCTGCTGCTGTTCCTGTACGAGCGCTTCTCGATCCCGATCATGATCATCATCAGCGCACTGATCTCGACCAGCGCGGTGTTCTTCGGGCTATGGATCACCGGCGTCGAGCTCAACATCACGGCGATGATGGGCATGGTGATGATCATCGGCATATCGACCGAGATGGCGATATTCCTATTCTCGGAATTTCAGCTACTCGAGAAAACCATGCCGCCTCGGCAGGCGATCTACGAGGCGGCGCTCAACCGGTTGCGGCCGATTGTGATGAGCACGCTGGCGATGATCCTGGCGTTGTTGCCGCTGGGCGCGGCGATCAGCGGCTCGGGCGACCAGATGCTCCAGCCGCTCGCGATCGCGATCATCGCCGGCATCACGGTGCAGTTGCCGCTGGTGCTGCTGGCGATGCCGGTACTCGTCGGCTTGCTCGTGCATAAGCGCGAGCGGAAACCGGTGATGAATATCCTCAAGGCGGCGGCGCAGCGTCGTTTGCGGCCTGGGCCGGCGGAGTAGGGGGTTTTACTCGTAATACGTTCTTCAACCCGTAACTGATCCAGGGAGACTAAGTGATGATCAAGAAGGTGGCGTTGGGATTGATGGCTGTCGGCGCGCTCGCGTTCACCCTGTCGGTGGCGCATGCGGATTCCGACTTCGAGTACGGCAAGCAGATGAAGGACTTGGTCAAGATGATGCCGAACGCGCGGGTGACGCTCGCTGACGGGATCAAGACCGCATCGGCCGGTGGCAAGGTCATCTCGGCGCAGTACGAGGTCGACGAGGACAACGGCTTCCAGCTCTCGACGTTCGTGAGCAAGAGCGGCAACGCCGCCGACGCGCATGAGGTCATCATCGATTTCGAGAAGAACACGGTGAAGAGCGACGAGAAGCTGACCGATCCGGACGACATCAAGGACGCCGGCAAGCAGATCGCTGCCCTGGCGAACGCCAAGGTTACGCTGGACCAGGCGGTTGCCGCAGCGGTCAAGGCGAATCCGGGTTACGAAGCGATCCGGATCGTGCCGAAGGCGGGCGACACGGCGCAAGTCACGTTGCTCAAGGACGGCAAGACCTTGAAGGTCGAAGAAAAGCTCAACTGACATGAGCCGCCTGACGGCCGCATAAGTCCGTTGGAACGAAAGCTCGCCGCCCTCGATTGCTCGGGGGCGGCGAGATCGTTTTTGGGCCACGCGGGCCGGCGTCGGTTACCTGTGCCTAAAATATCTTTTATAATCAGTGAGTTATTGATAGTCTTGGAGACTGCCGTTGATGCCGTGTAACACGGAAAATGGCGTCGCGCGCCAACGAATTCTTTGATGCCGAAATTCCGTCGCCAACGTGAATCAGCGCGTGTCATTCGATCACGTCGACGTTGGAATTTACGCGATTGAATTTCTGCTGGCGCTGCGCCGCACTCGGACGCGCGACGGCGTCGGGGTAAATGTTCTTCCGCGCCTGGCGGCCGATCTGATAAAGAAAAGGGCCGCATTCGGATCAAATTCTTGCCGGATATCGCCTTGCAAACCTTGCCCCGCGCAGAAGCCCCTGTTCCTGCCCACGCGACGCGGCGGCTGCGTTTGGCGATCCGGCTCGCTGCCATGGCGCTGGCCTTGGCCGCCACGGCTTGCGACCAGACCGACTTCTTTCCGGCGTCGAACGCTTACTACAAGCCGTGGACCGGCGTGATTCAGGTGACCCGCCAGCCGCCGGCGGTTTACCAGCAGCTCGGCGTCGTCACCGCGCACGGCAGCTCGACGGCCACGGAAGAGAGCTTGCTTCAGCAGTTGAAGGACCGCGCCGCCGGCGTCGGCGCAAACGTTCTCATCCTTACGCAGGGCAAGACCCTTAGCGGCCACAATATGCTGGGCATGCCGGAATTCGTAATGACCGGGATCGCCGTTCGCACCGTCCGCTGACGCGGCAGGGCATCAGGCGAGCGTCAGGATTCCGCCTGGCGCGGCTTGCACGGCGTCGCGCCGGCCGCGCGCGATGACGCAGAAGATGAACAGAACGACGAGCAGCGGCGTGACGAAGCCCAAGCGGAAAACCGTCGGCGGATTGATCAACGGGCTCGCCCAAACCAGCACCGCGACGGTGATTTCGCCGAAGCGGAAGTCATCGGCATAGCCGCGCACGAAGAACAGCGTCGCGGCAATGCCCAGGAGCAGGGTGTCGTAATCGATGACGTGCGGCGCCGCGAGGATCGTAGCTGCCAGCAGCACCGCGAGGCGGAGATCGTCGACCATCGGCCGGCGATAGCACCAGAAGACGCAGCCGGCGGCGCCGATGACGGCCAACGCCTGCGCGAGATTGGCCAGCGCCGCCGGTGCGCCGAGCAGGCTGGCATAGGTGTAGATGCTCTGGCCGTTGATCCGCGCGATCGATTCCCATTGGGTGTAGACCGCGTTCGGTTCGGCCATCAGCGCGATCCAGGCGCACCAGGGCTCGAGCCCGAACAGCGCGATGCTTGCGGCCGCGAGCAGCAGCGCGGCGCCGGCGGCTGCGGCGAGCGCCTTCTACTGCCGCGCCGCGATCAGCGCAACCGGCACCATCAGACAGAGCTGCGGCTTGTAGCTGACGATGCCGAGCAGGGCGCCGCCGAGGATCGGCCGCCGCCGCACGGTTTCGAATCCGGCGAGCAACAGCGCGCCGGTGACGAAAGTGTTCTGACCGAGGCAAACGGTGAACGCGGCCGCGGGGCACAGCACCAACGACACCGCGTGGATCGCGCGCTCAACGCCGGTGGCGGCAAACCGCCAGGCGGCGGCGACCGTCGCGGCGAAACCGAGCGCAAGGAACAGAATTCCCGCCGGCGCGAATGGCAACCAACCGAACGGCAGCAGCAGCAATAGCGCATGCGGTGGATAGAGCCACGGATGCAGCGGCAACGGATGCGCAAGCCAGTGCGCGAACCGTGCGTTCAGGAGCGCGGTCGATTGCACGCCGTCGTACAACAGACCAGTCTGACCGTCGAAATAGAAGCGGACGGCGTTGTAGAACACCATCCAGCCTTCACCCAGCACGCCAGCGAAAGCGCCGAGATAGAACGTCCAGCCGCCGACGCCGAGCATGCCGCAAAGGATGGCGACAGCCGCCAGGTTTTGCCGTTTCGACATCGAAAAAACGTCTCCGCCGCAACCCTAAGGTCGCACGCGTCGCGTCTAGAATTGGTTAACGGAGCGTTGCCGGCGGGCGCCGGCGATCAACCGAGCTGGATCTGCACGTCGTCGCCGACCACGCGCACCTTGTAGGTTTTGAGATTCTCGGTGACCGGCGGGCACATGGCCTTGCCGGTCTTGACCTCGAAACGACCGCCGTGCAGCGGGCACTCGATCACCTCGCCGTCGAGCCAGCCTTGGCTGAGCAACGCGAAAGCGTGCGTGCACAGATTGTCCGTGGCGTAGAACTCGCCGTCGAGGTTGTAGAGCGCGAACTCGCGGTCGCCGACCGTCACGCCCAGCACGTCGCCCGGGTTGATCGCCGAGCGTTTCGCCACCGTCACCCAATTGTCGTCAGCCACGTCCAATCTCCTTAGCCAAATCCTGCAATTTCACCGCGACGTCCGCAAGCCGCGTCGGATCGACTGGACGCCGGCGGGTGATTAGCTCGCGCGCCGGGCGCATGTCGCGGCCGTTGTTCATCGTGATAGCGGCGATCGGGATGCCGTCGCGCGCGGCGAAGACCGTGAAGGCCTTGTCGTTCGGGCCGCCGCGCCAGATCAATCGGCCCCAATGCTCGGGCGCGCCGGCGATCTGAAGATTGACGTCGTACTGATCGCTCCAGAACCACGGCACCTCGGCGTAGGGCTGATCGCCGCCGGCCATGATCTTGGCGACGGCAATCGCCTGGTTCTGCGCGTTCTGCCACGCCTCGAGGCGGATTTTGCGTCCCAGCAATGGATTGAAATGCCGCGTCACGTCGCCGGCGGCGAAGATATGCGGATCGCTCGTGCGGCCGAATTCGTCGGTGACGACGCCGTTCTCGACGACGAGGCCGGCGGCTTGGGCCAGCTCGACGTTCGGTTGGGCACCGATGCCGGCGAGAACGATGTCGGCGGCGACGGCGCCGCCGTCAGCAAGGCGCAGCGCGAGCGCGCCGTCGGCTTCGACGATCGCCGTGATGCTGATTGCGGTGCGCAGGTCGACGCCGTTGCGCCGATGCAGCGCCGCCATGAACTGGCCGATCTCCGGCGGACAGACGCGTTGCAGCGGCTCGCGCTGGACCTCGAGCACCGTGACATGGGCGCCGCGCTTGCGTGCCGCCGCCGCCGCTTCCAAGCCGATGAAGCCGGCGCCGATCACCGCGACGCGCACGCCCGCGTTCAGATGCTCGCGCAACGCCAACGAGTCCGTGATGTCGCGCAGATAGAGCACGCGCGGATGTTCGGCGCCGGGCAGCGACAGACGGCGGGCGCGGGCGCCGGTCGTCAGCAGCAAATTGTCGTACGGCACGGTGCCGCCGCTCGCCAGCGTGATCCGCTGCGCCGTGCGGTCGATCGCCGTGGCGGTTTCGCCGGGACGGAAGTCGATGCGGTTATCGCCGTAGAACGCGGCCGGCCGCAGATAGGTCTTCTCGATCGGAATGGCGCCGGCGAGCAATTCCTTCGACAACGGCGGCCGTTCGTGCGGCGGGTGTCGCTCGCTGCCGATCAAGGTGATCGCGCCGTCAAAGCCGGCTTGACGCAACGTCGCGGCAGCGACGCCGCCGGCGTGGCCGGCGCCCACGATGACGATGTGCCGCGTCGTTTCGCTCACGCCGATCTCGCGCGCAGAATTAAGCCGACGGTGAATTCAGGACGATTTGTCGGGCGAAAACGCTTTGTACGCCATGGTGGTGAAGGTGTCCTTCACGCCTGGCAGGCGCTGCAGATGCTCGACCACGAAATGGCCGATGTCCATCTCGTCGGGCAAGTAACATTTCATCAAAAGATCGTATTGCCCGGAGACCGAGAACACCTCGGAGACTTCGGCAATCGTTTCGACCGCTTCTTCGGCGACCTTGTAGGCCTTGCCGAGGTCGCATTTGACACTGACGAAGATCGTCTTCATCGGCCCCCCTTCGCGCGGCGCTCAGCCGCGCGCGGCGCGGCGGGCGAGAAACGCTGGCATATGGTCGCCGAAACCTACCACGCGCGGGCCGTCGTCAGAATTGTGGCGATCGTGCTTATCGGCCGCTGCGGCGGCCGCGCGCGGCGGCTCGGCCGGCGGTGTGGCGCCCATGGTAATCGGCGCGAAGCGTGGCGGCTCTGATTGGCGCACGGTCTCGGGCTTGCGCGCCGGTTCGTGCGACTTGGCCGCGCGCGATGGCTCGTGGCGCGGCGGGTCCTGGCGTGGTTTTCCGTGCTGGGGCGCGGCGCCATGCGGCTTGCCGCGGCCACGGCGCGAACGGCCGCGGCTGCGGTCGTCACCGTCTTCGAACGACAGCGTCGCGGCGGCGATCCCGTCGATGGAAACCGGCGGGATCGGCTTGCCGATGAGCTGCTCGATCGCCTGGACGAAGCGGCCATCTTCGGGCGCAGCCAGGGTGAAGGCGCGGCCCTCGCGGCCGGCGCGGCCGGTGCGGCCGATGCGGTGCACGTAATCCTCGGCGTGGATCGGCACGTCAAAATTGAACACGTGCGACATGCCTTGGATGTCGAGTCCGCGGGCGGCGACGTCGCTGGCGACCAGCAGGCGAATTTCGTCGTTGCGGAAGCGCTCGAGCGTTTCGGTGCGCTTCGACTGCGGCATGTCGCCGTGCAGCGCCGCGACGTCCAAGCCATGCCTTTTCAGCGAGCGATAGAGGATGTCGACGTCGCGCTTGCGGTTGCAGAAAATGAGCGCGTTCTTGACGTTCTCGCTGGCGATGAGGCGGCGGAGGACGTCGCGCTTCTGATCCGGCTGAATCACCACCAGCGCTTGCGTCACGGTCGCGGCCGGCGAGGCCGGCGGCGCGACCGAAATCTCCTTCGGGTTCATCAGAAAGGCATCGGCCAGGCGGCGGATCTCGGGCGGCATCGTCGCCGAGAAGAACAGCGTCTGGCGAATCTTCGGCAGCAATCCCACGATGCGCTCGACGTCGGGAATGAATCCCATGTCGAGCATGCGGTCGGCTTCGTCGATCACCAGGATCTTGACGTCGGAGAGTAGGATCTTGCCGCGCTCGAAGAGATCGATCAGGCGGCCGGGCGTCGCGATCAGAACGTCGACGCCGCGATCGAGCTTGCGCTCCTGGTCGGTGAAGCTTTCGCCGCCGATCAGCAGCGCCTGGTTGAGCTTGTGATGCTTGCCGTAGACATTGAAGGCTTCGGAAACCTGCGCGGCGAGTTCGCGCGTCGGCTCGATCACCAGGGTGCGCGGCATGCGCGCACGCGCGCGGCCCGACGCCAGGATGTCGATCATGGGGAGAGTGAATGAAGCGGTCTTGCCGGTGCCGGTTTGGGCGCAACCCAACACGTCGCGACCCATCAAAACGTACGGAATGGCCTGTTCTTGGATGGGGGTCGGCTGCTTGTAGCCGGCATCTTCGACCGCCCGCAGGACCTCCGGAGAGAGGCCGAGGTCGGAAAAATTCATCGAACGGTAAACGTCTTTCTATGGTTTTCGCTGTTGATAGTAGCCTTTAATTGGGGTTGTACCCCCGAAAGTCAAATAATTTCTTAGCGTTGGCAAGAATTCGGCGGCATAGCGCGGCTTTCGGGTTTCGCCTAATTTCGCGTCATGGCGCGGAAAACGCCGCTCGTCCTGCTGCCCGGCCTGCTGTGCGATGCGGCGTTGTGGCACGGCCAGATTGCCGGCCTGGCGGATGTCGCCGAATCCTCGGTTGCCGATCTGACGCGCGATGACAGTTTGGCGGCCATGGCGCGCCGCGTGCTGCAAGCCGCGCCGCCGCAGTTCGCGCTCGCCGGCCTGTCGATGGGCGGCTACTGCGCCTTCGAGATGATGCGCCAAGCGCCCGAGCGCGTCATGCGTCTCGCGCTTCTCGACACCGGCGCGCGCGCCGACACGCCCGAGCAGGTGTCGCGCCGGCGCGGTCTCATTGAACTCGCCGAGAAAGGCGAATTCAAGGGCGTGACGCCGCGGCTGCTGCCGCTGCTCGTCCATCCCGATCGCTTGAAGGAAAAGGAACTCGTCGGCGCGGTCATGACGATGGCGGAGCGCATCGGCAAGGAGGCCTTCCTGCGCCAGCAGAAGGCGATCATGGGCTGCATCGACAGCCGGCCGTCGCTGGCGAATATAAAGTGTCCGACGCTGGTGCTGTGCGGCCGCGAGGATGTTCTCACGCCGCGGGCGCTGGCCGAGGAGATCGCCGCCGGCATTCCGGGCGCGAGGCTCGACCTGATCGACCATTGCGGCCATCTCTCGGCGATGGAGCGACCCGACGCGGTCACCGCCGAACTGCGCCAGTGGTTGACCGATTGACGGTGGACGGTGCGGCGCGTTGCCGGATCGGGTATCGATTCAGCGCGCGCCTTTTCCGCTACGACGCAGGAATTCTACCAAGGCCTTGAGCGCGGCGGGTGTTTGGCGCCGGCTCGGGTAATAGAGCGAAAATGGCGGCATCACCGGCTGCCATCGCTCCAGCACCGATACCAGCCGACCGTCGCGGATTTCCTGCTCGAATTGCGCGCGCGGCGCTTGCGCAAGGCCGACGCCATTGAGGACCGCCGACTCAATTAGGGTATCGACGTTGACGACGAGCGAGCCGCTCACGGCCAATTGGAGCGGCTTGTCATCCCGTTGGAAGTACCAGGGCAGCATCGCGCCACTCGGCAGCCGTACGCGGATGCAGTTATGCGCGAGCAATTCTTCCGGCGTTTTCGGCGCCTTGCGGCGGCTGAAATAAGCGGGCGCCCCGACGACGGCCAATTGCCAGCGGTTGGTGACCGGCACAGCGATCATATCGCGGTCGACGCGCGTGCTGAGACGAATCCCGGCATCGAATTGCTGAGCGACGATATCGACGTTGGCGCCGTCGCTGACGATTTCGAGATGAATATCGGGATAGCGCTGGAGGAACTTCGCCAGGACGAGGGGCAGGACAAATTGCGCCACCGGCGGCGCAACGGTTAGCCGCAGGAGACCGGCCGGCTTGTCGCGGAACGCGTTCAGCGATTCGATGGCGGCCTCGTATTCGTCGACGACCGGCCGCAACCGCGCGAGCAGCGTGTCGCCCGCCACAGTGGGCACCACGCTGCGCGTGGTGCGATTGAGCAGCCGAACGCCGAGCCGTTCCTCCAGATTGCGAATGGTCTGGCTCAAGGTCGGCGTCGAAATACCAAGCTGTTTTGCCGCCCGCGTGAAGTTGCGATGCTCGGCAACCGCCATGAATGCGCTGAGCTCGCCGAAATCCTTTCCCCGCATGCGTCGATCATAAGGGCATCGACGCAGCGCGGCCAATTCTTCGATTGGGCGATCAGTTGAGCCCCGCATCGTTTGGTGGCGCCAAAAGGCCCATTCGGCACAAGGCCGGTATTCGGGGCGACGGATCGACCGTAGGTTTTCGGGAGTTCAACCGATCTTTTGCAAGGGACGCCAGCCATGAAACTCCTGCATGTCGATGCCAGCATTCTGGGCGCCAATTCGATCAGCCGCCAACTCAGCGCGGCGATCGTCAAGCGGCTGCGCGACGCCAATCCGGCGCTCGAAGTGAGCTATCACGATCTCGGCGCCGAGCCGATCGGCCATTTGACCGGTGCGCATCTGGCGGCCGCGCAGGGCGCGATGCCGGAAGAGCCCGCCTTGCAACGCGACCTCGCTCTTGGCCAGAAGGCGCTCACGGACTTTCTCGCGGCCGATATCGTCGTCGTCGGCGCGCCGATGTACAATTTTTCGGTCTCGTCGCAGCTCAAGGCCTGGATCGACCGGCTGGCGGTCCGCGGCAAGACCTTCCGCTACACCGAGAAGGGACCTGAGGGCCTGGCAGGCGGCAAGCGCGTAATCGTTGCGTCGTCGCGCGGCGGTTTCTACGGCCCGCAGATGCCGACGGCGTCCCTCGATCACCAGGAAAACTATCTGCGCGGCGTCTTCGGCTTCTTCGGCATCACCGACCTCACGTTCATCCGCGCCGAAGGCGTCAATGTCGGCCCGGATCAGCGCAAGGCGGCACTCGATGCGGCGACGGCCGAGGTCGGCAAGCTCGCCGCATGACCGCGATACCTCTCGAGAGACCGCTCACACGTCGAGGTCGCGGACGAACTTCGCTTTTTCCTGGATGAACTGGTAGCGCAGCTCGGGCTTGCGGCCCATCAGACTCTCGACCAGCTTGATCGTCTGCTTGAAGCCGCGCTCGCCCTTGGGCGGCAACGTCACGCGCAACAGCACGCGCTTTGCCGGGTCCATGGTCGTCTCTTTCAAGAAACGCGGCGGCATCTCGCCCAGGCCCTTGAAGCGGCTGATCTCGACCTTGGCTTTGCTTTTGCCGAATGCGGTCTTCATCAGTTTGTCCTTGTCGGCGTCGTCACGCGCATAGACCGTCGTGTCGCCTTGCTGGAGGCGATAGAGCGGCGGCACGGCGAGGAATAGCTTGCCGGTCTCGACCAGTTCGGGCATCTCGCGGAAGAAGAAGGTCATCAGCAGCGACGCGATATGCGCGCCGTCGACGTCGGCGTCGGTCATAATGATGACGCGCTCGTACCGGAGCTTCGCGTCCTGGTAGCGTTCGCCGCTGCCGCAGCCGAGCGCGAGAATGAGGTCGGACAATTCCTGGTTTTGCCTGAGACGCTCGGCGCCGGCCGAGGCGACGTTGAGGATCTTGCCGCGCAGCGGCAGGATCGCCTGGCTTTCGCGTTGGCGGGCCTGTTTGGCCGAGCCGCCGGCGCTGTCGCCTTCGACAATGAAGATCTCGGTGCCGACCGGCGACGAGCGCGAGCAATCGGCGAGCTTGCCGGGCAGGCGCAGCTTGCGGGTCGCGGATTTCCGGTCGAGCTCTTTCTCCTGGCGGCGGCGCAGCCGGTCTTCGGCGCGCTGGATGATGGTCTCGAGCAGCGCGCGCGACGCCGACGGATCGTCCGACAGCCAGTGATCGAAGTGATCCTTGAGCGCCGTTTCGACCAGACGCTGCGCCTCGGTCGATGCGAGCCTCTCCTTGGTCTGGCCCTGGAACTGCGGATTTTTGAGAAAGAGCGAAAGGATGACGACGGCGCCGCTCATCGCGTCGTCGCCAGTGATCTGTCCGGCGCGGCGATTGTTGGCGAGCTCGCCATAAGCCTTGAGGCCGCGCGTCAGCGCCGCGCGCATGCCTTGTTCGTGCGTGCCACCGTCCGGCGTCGGCACCGTGTTGCAGAACGAGGCCGTCGTGCCCTCGTCGGAATCCTCGGTCCAGGCGATCGCCCATTCGACGCGGCCGCTGCCGTTGAGCTCGGCTTCGCCGGTGAAGGCGCGCGGCGTCACGGTGTCGCGCTTGTCGAGCAACGCCGTGAGATAATCGCTGAGACCGCCGGGAAAATGCAGCGTCGCTTCCTGCGGCACGTCTTCCGGCCGCGGAATTTTGGGATCGCAAGACCAGCGGATCTCGACGCCGCGGAAGAGATAGGCCTTGGAGCGCGCCAGGCGATAGATGTTCGCCGGCCGGAAATGCGCGCTGGTACCGAAAATGTCGGGATCAGGATGGAAGCGCACCAGCGTGCCGCGCCGGTTGGTGGCCCCGCCGGACTTGAGCTTGGTCTTGGGCTTGCCGCGGCTGTATTCCTGCGTCCACAGCTTGCGGTCGCGCGCCACCTCGACGGTGAGCTTGTCGCTCAGCGCGTTGACGACCGAAATGCCGACGCCGTGCAGGCCGCCCGACGTCTTATAGGCGCTGCCGCCGAACTTGCCGCCGGAATGCAGCATGGTGAGGATGACTTCGAGCGCCGACTTGGCGCGGAACTTGGGATGCGGATCAATCGGTATGCCGCGGCCGTTGTCGCGCACGGCGCAGCTGCCGTCGGCGTGCAGCTCGATCTCGATGCGGGTCGCGTGGCCGGCGACGGCTTCGTCCATCGCGTTGTCGAGCGCCTCGGCGACCAGATGATGCATCGCGCGCTCGTCGGTGCCGCCGATATACATGCCCGGGCGGCGTCGCACCGGCTCGAGGCCTTCGAGCACCTCGATGTCTTTGGCGGAATAGGAGCCGGAGCGTTTGCCGGGCGCGGCTGCGAACAGATCGGGCGTGTCGCGCGTCTTGCGCGCGTGCGCGGGCGACATCGTTCTAGGCAAGTTCAAGGGTGCGAATCACGCGCGGATAACAACATCTGGTGACAGTCGAAGCAAGAGCGGTCTCGGCGAATCGGCTATGATTGCCGGCCAGCGAAGGAGATGCGCGCATGGCCAAAGCCACACACGAATCGCCGCCGGCGCGCGAGCCGGCGCTCCGGACGATCGCCATGCCGGCCGACGCCAACGCGCGCGGCGACATTTTCGGCGGCTGGATTCTGGCGCAGATGGATCTGGCCGGCGGCTCGGCGGCGATGCGCCGGGCGCAAGGCCGCGTCGCCACGGTCGGCATCGCGTCGATGAGCTTCCATCGGCCGGTGTTCGTCGGCGATGAACTCAGCGCCTATGCGGCGGTGACAAAAGTCGGGCGCACGTCGATCACGGTCTGCATCGAAGTGTGGGCGCGGCGTCTTGCCGACGAAGAGACCGTCAAGGTCACCGAAGGCATCTTCACCTATGTCGCGATCGACGCCGACCGCAAGCCGCGCCCGATTCCGCCCGCGCGCTGACGAGTTAGGTCAGCCGACCGCGTCTTCCATTGGTGTCGGCGGCACGTCCATCGGCGGCGGCGGGATTGTTTCGGGCGGCTCGTCGATCGGCGGCGGCTTGTCGGGATCGCGTTCGGGCGGCGTCGGCGGATTGCCGGGCGGCTTCGGCTTGCCCGGCTGCTGCGCGCGCCGCAGCACCTGCATTGGGCTCATATCCGGATAACGATTGGCGGCGGCGGTTGTTCCGCGATTACGCCGGCAGCAGATCGACGAACCAGAAGCCTTTTGTTGCGCCGACGCCGGTTGCAGCCGGCACCGGAATCACAGGACCGTTCGCCGCCGCGGCGGCCGGCGCGGCTTCGAGCGGCCGATAGATTTTTTCGCCGATCTTGAACGCGACCGGCGCGCGGAACACCGGTCCGTCCCAGACGAAGCTGTGATATTCGCCGTTCTCGCCGCAGGGATCGACGCCCGCGGGCAGCGTCGTAAAGAACTCGGCGCTCATGTCGCGGCCGACATCGGCTTCGCCGAGCATCGCGTCGTTGGCGCAGCACAACACGGCGCGGAAGCCGCGCGCGACGAATTCTTGCGCGAGTTGGGTCGTGTCGGCGTGCCACAGCGGAAAGGTGCCGCGCATTCCGAGCTCGGCGAGGAGGCCTTCGCGCCATTGCCGCAGATCGGCCAGGAAGATGTCGCCGAATGCGACGGTCTCGACGCCGCGCTCGCGCCAGGCGCCGAGCGTTTGGCGCAGCGCCGCGACATAGGCCTCGTTGGTGCTCGACGGTCCGACATACATGGTGTCGAGCGGCAAGCCGGCGGCGCGTGCTTGCGCCGCAACCAGCTCTTCGCGCACGCCGTGCATCGAGACGCGTCCATATTGGGCGTTGACCGTCGTGATCAGCGCGGCGACCTCGTAGTCGCCGGCGCGGCGCAGACGGTCGAGCGCCAAGCCGGAATCCTTGCCGCCGCTCCAGAACAGAACCGCGCGCGGCTTCATGAGGCGGCTTGGAAGATCGCTTTCGGAATCATGGCGTGGATGCCCTTCACGCCGTCGACGTTCTGCGTCACCTCGAAATCGATCGCGACGCTCGCCAGCGCATAGGCGTCGGCCGGATCGAGGCCGTGCACCTCGCCGAGGAACTTGATCGTCTCGCGCACGGCGATGCGCATCGCCTCGTCGAGGCTTTCGTGCAGGCCCAAACAAATCCAGTGGGTCGGGGTTTCGGCGCGCGGCAGGCTCCAGAATTTCTGCTTCAAGAGTTCGAGCCGGAAGGTCCCGGTGAGCGACGTCTCGATCGCCGTCAGATTGACCTCGCCGTCACCCTGCGCGGCGTGACCGTCGCCGGTCATAAACAACGCGCCCGGAACATGCACCGGAAGATAAAGCGTCGAGCCGGCAATCAGTTCGTTGAGGTCGATATTGCCGCCGAACGGTCCGGGCGGCGCGGAATTGAGCTTGCCCAGCGTCAGCGCCGGGCCGGTCGCCATGATGCCGAAGAACGGCTTGAGCGGAATCGCGATGCCGGGCGCGAAACGCGCGACCCGCGCTTCCATGTCGAAGGGGATGACCAGGCTGCGGTTGAGGGTGAATTCGGCCGGCAGCGTGCCTTTGCCCATGCGCGCCGAATTGACGCCGTAGGGCACGCGCGGCTCGGCCGCCAGCACGTGCACCGCCAGGACGTCGCCGGGCTCGGCGCCCTCGACAAAAACCGGCGCCGAGACGATGTGCGGCCCGGCGCCCGAATGCTGCACCTTGGCATAGATCGCGATCGCATCTCCCAGGACCTCGGCCTTGGGAATGCCGAAGCGCTTGAAGAAGCCGACGGGATCGCCTTGGTCCGCGAGCAAGCCTTCGTGCGAGACGGTGTCGATGGTCACCGTCGCGCCCGGCGCGACGTGCAGGACCGGCTCGGCCGCGCTCCACAGATAGCCCCAGTGCACGGTCTCGGGACCGGATTTGACGTGGAACGCGTTGTCGCCGGTCTGACGGACCAAGCCGGCCTTGCGCGCGCGCTTGGCGAGCGCATCCGACGCGCTGCCGGCCGCGGCCGTCGGCTTCGCCTGGCGTTCCGACGGCGCGCCGGTGGCGAGGAAGTCGCGCACGGCCCGCGACTGAAAACCCTTGGCGAGAAAGGCGCGCTCCTCCGGCCCGATCAGCGCCAGGCGCGACAGCTCGTCGATGAAAGCTTCGAACGGTTTCGGTCGGGAGCGCGCGGTTGCGCGCTTACGCGGCGGCGAGGACATCGGCAACTCCGGAACAAACGGCGGGAGCGGCGTCGCCGCCGCTCCACGCCTTTAATCGCAAGTCAGCCGGATTGCAAATGCCGCTGACGCATCCGCCGCAACACGAAGATGGCGAGGATCGCCGTCAGCGCGTCGAGGCAGATGACGATAACGAAGACCGGCCCCCAGCCGCCGCTCAATTGTTTCAGGAACGCCGCCGCCGGTCCGCCGAGGATCGAGCCGACGCCCTGCGCGATATAGAGGAAGCCGTAATTGGTCGCGGCGAATTTCGGCCCGAACGTGTCGGTCAGCGTCGACGGGAAGAGCGAGAAAATCTCGCCCCAGCCGAAGAACACCAAGCCGGTCAACACCACGAACATCGCCGGATTATCGAGGAACGCGAACAGCACGAGGATCGCCAGCGCCTCGAGCGAGAAGGCCAGCGCCATGGTGTATTCGCGGCCGATGTGATCCGACACCCAGCCGAAGAACGGGCGGGTCAGGCCGTTGGTGAGACGCGACAGCGTCAGCGACAGCGGCAGCGCCGCCATGCCGAGCACCAGGACGTCGGCCACCTTATACTGGTGCGCGAACGGACCGACGTTCGACACCACCATCAAACCGCTGGTCGCCATCATCGCCATCATCACGAACAGCAGATAGAAGATCGGGTTCTTGAGCATTTCGCGCGGCGTGTAGCTGCGCTTCGATTGCAGTTCGCGCCGGGCGGTTGCGGGATCGAAGCCCGCCGGCAGATAGCCTTCGGGCGGCGTCCGCAGGCCTTGCGCGGCGGCGATGCCGATCACGCCCTGGATGATGCCCCAGACCAAAAGCGTGTGCTGATAGCCCGACGCCTGGATGCTGTGAGCGATCGGGAAGCTGGTGAAGATCGCGCCGAAGCCGTAGCCGGCGGCGGCGATGCCCGCCGCCAATCCGCGCCGGTCGGGGAACCAGCGCACCATCAAGCCGATGATGCCGACATAGATGATGCCGGTGCCGAAGCCGCCGATGACCCCGTAGGTGAAATAGAGCGCCCAGATGTTGGTGACGAGGGACGAGAGTACCCAACTGCCGCCCGCCATCAGCGCGCCGATGCCGATCAGCAGACGCGGACCGAAGCGATCGACGAGATAGGCCTGAAACGGCGAGAAGAACGTCTGAAGAATGATGAGCAGCGAGAACGTCCACTGCAACTCGGCGAGCGTCGTGCCCATCGCCTTGTTGAGCGGGCCGGTGAACAGCGTCCAGACATATTGCGGGCTCGAGATCGACATCATCACGATGAGGCCGAGCACGAGTTGACCCCAGCGATAACCTGCCGACCGCGATTGAACCGACGAAACGGTTGCCATGGCGTCCTCCCCCTGAAACGGCTTGTTATAGGCAAAGCTTAACAGCGGCGGCCGGGTGCAACAACGCCACCGAATCGGCCAAAGAAAAACCCCGCCGGAAAGGCCGGCGGGGTGGGGGTTCACATGTGTGTGAGGCTCGGAGGCTCACACGCTGTAGTACATCTCGAACTCGATCGGATGCGGCGTGTGCTCGAACTTGTGGACTTCCTCGTACTTGAGATCGATGTAGGACTCGATGAAGTCCTTGGTGAACACGTCGCCCTTGAGCAGGAAGGCATGATCGGCCTTGAGGCTCTCGAGCGCCTCGCGCAATGAGCCGCACACGGTCGGCACGCCCTTCAATTCCTCGGGCGGCAGATCGTAGAGGTTCTTGTCCATCGGCTGGCCGGGATTGATCTTGTTCTGCACGCCGTCGATGCCGGCCATCAGCATTGCCGCGAAGCCGAGATACGGATTGGCGGCCGGATCCGGGAAACGGACCTCGACGCGCTTCGCCTTCGGGCTCGCGACGATCGGAATGCGGCACGACGCCGAACGGTTGCGCGCCGAGTATGCCAACAGCACCGGCGCTTCGAATCCCGGGATCAGCCGCTTGTAGCTGTTGGTCGTCGGGTTGGTGAAGGCGTTGATCGCCTTGGCGTGCTTGATGATGCCGCCGATGTAATGCAGCGCGAAGTCCGACAGATCGGCATAGCCCGATCCGGCGAACAGCGGCTTGTCGCCTTTCCACACCGACTGGTGCGTGTGCATGCCCGAGCCGTTGTCGCCTTTGATCGGCTTCGGCATGAAGGTCGCCGTCTTGCCGTACTGGTTGGCGACCATGTGGATCACGTATTTGTAGATCTGCGTCTGGTCGGCGGTCGTGACCAGCGTGTTGAACTCGAAGCCCAACTCATGCTGCGCCGGCGCGACCTCGTGGTGGTGCTTCTCGACCTTGAGGCCCATGTCCGCCATGGTCGACAGCATCTCGGAACGCAGATCGTAGGTGCTGTCCACCGGCGGCACCGGGAAATAGCCGCCCTTGATCGGCGGACGATGGCCGGTGTTGCCGTCCGGCAGCTTGCGGTCGCTGTAGTAGGGGCCCTCCTCGCTGTCGACGGAATAGAACTGCGTCTCCATCGACGATTTGTAGCGCACGTCGTCGAACACGAAGAACTCGGCCTCGGGACCGAAATAGGCCTTGTCGCCGATGCCGCTCGAGGCAAGGTACTTCTCGGCCTTCTTGGCGATCGAACGCGGGCAGCGCGCATAGGGCTGACCGGTCAGCGGCTCATGCGTGTCGCAGAAGATCGCGATCGTCGTCTGCGCGCAGAACGGGTCGAGCACCGCGGTGGCGAAATCCGGCATCAGGAGCATGTCGCTCTCGTTGATCGCCTTCCAGCCGGCGATCGACGAGCCGTCGAACGCGACGCCGCCCTTGAGCAAATCGTTGGTCACCGACTTGATGTGATAGGTCAGGTGCTGCCATTTGCCGCGCGGATCGGTGAAGCGGAAGTCGACGTACTTGGCGTCGTGCTCCTTGATCATCTCCATGATTTTTTTCGGATCGGACATCGGATTCAGTCTCCCCTCGTGCTGGTTCGTTCGGTTGGGTGCTCTTGGCGGGCGCGGCGGCGGAAGGCGTCAACCTAGCGGGCCACGGGCCGTAAATCGATGGGTTTGCAGCGGATCAGATCGCGTCTTTGCCCTTTTCGCCGGTGCGGATGCGGATCGCTTCTTCGATGGATGTCACGAAGATCTTGCCGTCGCCGATGCGGCCGGTATGGGCGGCGTGCTGGATCGCCTCGATGGCGCGCGGCACCAGCGGATCGTCCATCACCACCTCGATCTTCACCTTGGGCAGGAAGTCGACGACGTATTCGGCGCCGCGATAGAGCTCGGTATGGCCCTTCTGCCGGCCGAAGCCCTTCGCCTCGGTGACGGTGATGCCCTGGATGCCGACCTCGTGCAGCGCTTCCTTCACCTCGTCGAGCTTGAAGGGTTTGATGATCGCTTCGACCTTCTTCACGGGAATACCCCCTCTTGTTGTCGCCTGCGCCAAACCGGCGTCCGCGCGGGCGCCGTCTCGATCCTGCCGCCTTTAAAGCATTCCGCGTGCCACAGTTCGCCATGCCGGCGCCACGGCAAATGCCGCTTCAATCCAGGGGATAAGAACAACAAGACCAAAAAATAGGCAAGGGTGCACGATTACCGGGCAGGCACTCGCTGATTGTCCTGCCGCGCCAACCATTCGCCCAGCCGCGTCATCGCTTCCTCGATCGCTTCGCGGCTGGCGGCATAAGAGAAGCGCACGAAGCCTTCGCCGAATTCGCCGAAGCTGGTGCCGGCGACCGTCGCGATGCCGGCTTCGTCGAGCAGGCGGCGCTCGATCTCGCGCGCGCCCATGCCGGTGCCGCCGACGTTCGGGAACGCATAGAACGCGCCGCCCGGCGTGGCGCAGCGCAATCCCGGGAATTTGTTGAGTGCGGCCGTGATCACCTTCCGCCGCTCGGCAAAAGCGCGGACCATCGCGTCGACTTCTTTACGCGGCCCGGTGAGCGCGGCGATGCCGGCATGCTGCGCCGCCGCGTTGACGCAGGAATGGCTGTTGACCGCCAGACGCTCGGCGCCGGTGAACAGCGTTTCCGGCCACACGCCGTAGCCGAGCCGCCAGCCGGTCATCGCATACGTCTTGCTCCAGCCGTCGAGCAGGATGACGCGATCGGCGATCGACGGATAGGTCAGCAAGCTGACGTGCCGCGCGCCGTCGTAAAGAATCTCGCCGTAGATTTCGTCGCTCAGCACCGCGACCTTGGGAAAGCGCTCGAGCCCGGCGACCAGCTTGTCGAGCTCGGCCTTGGGCACGACGCCGCCCGTCGGATTGGCCGGACTGTTGACGATGATGAGGCGCGAGCGTTCGGTCAGCTTGGCAAGGACTTCGTCGGCGCTGAACGAGAAGCCTTTCGATTCATGCAGATCGATCGGCACCGGCGTCGCGCCGGAAAAGCGGATGACGCTTTCGTAAATCGGAAAGCCCGGATTGGGATGGAGGATCTCGGCGCCGGCTTCGCCGAACATCATGATGGCGAAGAACATCGTCACCTTGCCACCTGGCACGACCAGCACGCGGTCCGGCGACACGTTGACGCCGTGACGGCGAAGCAGGTCGGCCACCACCGCTTCGCGCAGCTTGGGAATGCCGTTGGTCGGCGTGTAGCCATGATGGCCGTCGGCGAGCGCCTTGCGGCCGGCCTCGACGATGTGCGGCGGCGTCGGAAAATCCGGCTGGCCGATGCCGAGGTTGATGATGCTGCGGCCCTGCGCCTCGAGTGCCTTGGCGCGGGCGAGCACCTCGAAGGCGCTCTCGGTGCCCAAGCGCGACATGCGCTGGGCCATAGCGAGCGAAGCCGTCATCCCATCATCCTAACGCCGCGGGATGCCGCGTGCATATGCACCGCCATGCGTCAGCGCCACGCCAACGCTTTGGTCACAAAACAATCCCTCGAATCCGACCAAGCCGGTTTGTACGATGAATTACAGTTTATCGAGCCTACCCCGGAAAACACGCGGCTCGAAATGGAAGAGGCACCACACGTCGCATACTACCGGCGGCGAGCCGCGGAGCTCCGCGCTCATGCGGAGACGACGAATAATATCTCGCTGAAGCTGGAGTTCCTCAAGATCGCCACCTCGTTCGACGAGCTGGCCGATCTCGCCGCCAAATACCCGGCGCAGCACCTCATTTCTTAGGCGGCGGCTGGCGCCCGGCGCGCGCTCCCGACCGTTGACCGTGGACAAGGCCGCCAACGGCACGTAAGCATTTGAGGGAATGGGGCGAGTGACCGGATTCGAACCGGCGACATCCAGAATCACAATCTGGCGCTCTAACCAACTGAGCTACACCCGCCGCCTATTGCGGTCGTAGCGCGAAGGCCTTCGGAACGTCAAGCCAAGAGCCATGAATCCGACCGACCATGCGCTACTGACTCCGGCCGAAATGGCGGCGGCCGACCGTGCCGCCGTCGCCGGGGGCGTCACCGGCACCATCCTGATGGAGGCGGCCGGCCGCGCCGTTGCCGAAGCGGCGATGCGGCGGTGGTCGCCGCGGCCGGTCAGCGTGCTGTGCGGCCCCGGCAACAATGGCGGCGACGGCTTCGCCGCGGCGCGGCGACTTGCCGCTGCGGGTTGGTCCGTTCGGCTCGGTCTGCTCGGGTCGCGCGACGCGCTGCGCGGCGACGCGCGCGAGCATGCGACTCGTTGGCGCGGCGAGGTCGAGACGTTGTCGCCGGCGCTTCTCGACGGCGCCGGCCTCGTCATTGACGCGCTCTTCGGTGCCGGCCTGTCGCGGCCGCTCGACGGCATGGCGCGCACGGTGATCGAGACGCTGGCCGCGATGCTTCTGCCGGTGGTCGCGGTCGACGTGCCGAGCGGGCTCGATGGCGCGACCGGCGCGGCGCTGGGCGTCGTCGCGCCGGCGGCGATCACCGTGACTTTCTTCCGCAAGAAGCCGGGACATCTGTTGCTGCCGGGACGGTCGCTGTGCGGCGACGTGCAGCTCGCCGATATCGGCATTCCCGCCGCCGTGCTGACGACGGTCGCGCCCCGGACGTTCGAGAACGACCCCGGTTTGTGGCTCGATGCCTATCCGTGGCCGGTGGACGGCACGCATAAATATAAGCGCGGCCATGCCGTCGTCTTCGGCGGCGCCACCATGACCGGCGCGGCGCGGCTGGCGGCGCGCGCGGCGCAGCGGGTCGGCGCCGGCCTCACCACCGTCGCCGCGCCGGCGGCGGCGTTTCCGATCTATGCCGCCGCGCTCGAAAGTGTTCTGGTTGCGCGCGGCGATTTCGCGCGCCTGATCGCCGACGAACGCATCAACGCGATGCTGGTCGGCCCCGGCGCCGGCGTGACGCCGACGACGCGCCGCGCCGCCCGCGCCGCGCTCGCGACCAAGCGCGCCGTGGTGCTCGATGCCGACGCGCTCACGGTTTTCGCCAAGGATCGCAAGACGCTGTTCAAGGGCTTGGGCCGGGCGCAGGCGGTGATCACGCCGCACGAAGGCGAATTCGCGCGCTTGTTTTCGATCGCCGGCGACAAGCTGACGCGCGCCCGCGCCGCCGCCGCCGAATGCCAGGCGGTCGTCGTGCTCAAAGGCACCGACACGGTGATCGCCGCGCCCAACGGCAGCGCCGCGATCAACGGCAACGCGCCGCCGTCGCTCGCCACCGGCGGCACCGGCGACGTGCTGGCCGGTTTAATCCTCGGCCTATTGGCGCAGGGCCTCGACCCGTTCCGCGCCGCTTGCGCTGCCTGCTGGCTGCATGGCGACGTGGCGCAGGATCGCGGCGTCGGCTTGATCCCGGAAGACCTGATCGCCGGCTTGCCGGCTTCCCTGGCGCGCCTGGCGGCCCGGGGCGCGCTTGCCAAAGACCGACGGCCGGCGTTATCGCTTGATCATGAGTGAACGCGTCAGCCTTCTCGATCGCACTCTCAACTCCCTGCGCGGCGCCTGGCGCGATATCGCCGCCTCGGCGCGCGATGCGTTGTCGAACCAGCCGCGGCCGGAGCTGTCGTCCGAAGACGCCGAGCGCTTGCGCGTCCAGCTACGCGATTGTCTCGAAGGCAAAGGCGGCGAGGTTTCGGCGCGCGCCCGCGCCGCCGGGCTCGGCCGCACCTATCTCGCGCTCAATGCCGTCGGCCGCGCGCGGTTCCTGCGCTTGCTGGCGACCGAGTTCGACATCGATCACGCCGAGGTCGGGCGCATCAGCGCGCAGCTCCGGCCGGCCGCCGACGATTTCGAGCGCGGCAAGATCGAGCGCACGCTGCGCCACGCGCTCGAGCCGCCGCGGGTGCGGCTGCTGACGCAGTTCAACGCCTTGCCGGAAGGCGTCAAGTTCCTGGTCGACATGCGCGCCGAACTGATGCGGCTCGGCCGCGACGACGTCGAGCTCGCGGCGCTCGAGCAGGATTTGAAGACGCTGCTTGCCAGCTGGTTCGACATCGGGTTCCTCGAGCTGCACAGCATCGGCTGGGGCTCGCCGGCGGCGCTACTCGAGAAGTTGATGCACTACGAAGCGGTGCACGAGATCCGCAGCTGGAACGACCTCAAGAACCGGCTCGAAGCCGATCGCCGCTGCTTCGCCTTCTTCCATCCGCGGATGCCGCAAGAGCCGATCATTTTCGTCGAAGTCGCCTTGACCAAGGGCATGTCCGACAACGTGCAGGCGCTGCTGGACGAGAGCGCCCCCATCGACGACCCGACCGAAGCCGACACGGCGAATTTCTATTCGATCTCGAACTGCCAGCGCGGCCTGTGGGGCATCAGCTTTGGCGATTTCCTGATCAAGCGTGTCGCCGACATGCTCGCGGCCGAGCTGCCGCACCTCAAGACCTACACCACGCTGTCGCCGATCCCGGGCTTCGCCGCCTGGCTCGAAAAGCGGGTGCAGGACGAGGGCAACGATCTGCTGATCGAAGAGGAGCGCGCGGCGATTACGGCGCTGCCCGGCGGCGACCACGGCGGTTTCGTGGCGTTGATCGCCCGGCCCGACTGGAATGCCGATGCGGCGGTCGTCGAGGTCCTCAAGGCGCCGCTCATGCGGCTGTGCGCGCGCTATCTGTTGAGCGAGACGACGCCGGCCGGCCGGGCCATCGACCCGGTGGCGCATTTCCATCTCAGCAACGGCGCCCGGATCGAGCGGATCAATTGGCAGGCCGACACCTCGAAAAAAGGCCTGCAACAGTCCTTCGGCATGATGATCAACTATCTGTACCGCCTCGGCGATATCGAGCGGAACCACGAGGCCTATACCGGTGAAGGCCAGATCACGGCGGCGAGCGCAGTGACCCGGTTGGTCAAAGACTGAATTGGTCAGTAATGCTGCGGATAAGTGACTGAAAAAGTCGCGAAATTAGCCGCCGCGTGCTGGCCTTGAATTCGTTCGTCGCGGCCTATAACGAGCGCATGGCCTGAACGCCCGGCCAGCGGCTTTTCCACCGTTAGACCCTGTGCTATGAACCCGGCTTCGCCGTGCGGCGGGCACGTCCAGTTGCGGGCGTGGCGGAATTGGCAGACGCACTCGGTTTAGGTCCGAGCGACGCAAGTCGTGGGGGTTCGAATCCCTCCGCCCGCACCACCGGATTCAACCCGAAACCGGATAACCTCAAGCAAGAAGAAGTCGTGATCCCATGCAAGTGAGAGAGACCAGCGCCGAAGGCCTGAAGCACGAATTCACTGTTGTCGTCGCTGCTGCCGAGATCGAGCAGAAGATTCAAGACCGCCTCGCCGAGATCGGCCGTTCCGTGCGGTTACCCGGCTTCCGCCAAGGCAAGGCGCCGCTCGCCTTATTGAAAAAGCGCTACGGCCCGTCGGTCATGGGCGAAGTGGTCGAGCGTGCGGTCAACGACAGCTCGTCCGAGACGATCAAGGAACACAAGCTGCGGCCGGCGTTGCAGCCGAAGATCGAGATCGTCTCGTTCAACGAAGGCAAGGACCTCGAATACAAGCTCGCGGTCGAAGTCCTGCCGGAGATTGGTGCGGTCTCGCTCGACAGCATCGCGCTCGAACGATGGAAAGCCGAAATCCCCGACAACGAAATCGACCAGGCGCTGGAGCGCATCGCCAAGCAGCAGCGCAAAACGTCGCCGGTCGAACGCGCCGCCGACAAAGGCGACTTCGCGCGCATCGATTTCAAGGGCACCCTCGACGGCGTCGCTTTTCCGGGCGGCAGCGCCGAAAATTACCTGCTCGAGCTCGGGTCGGGCGGGTTCATTCCGGGCTTCGAGGATCAGCTGGTCGGCGCCAAGGTAGGCGAAACACGCACCGTCGCCGTGGCCTTTCCGACGGATTATGGCAACGCCGACCTCGCCGGCAAAGCCGCCGCGTTCGCGGTTACGGTCAAGGAAGTGCGACAGGCCGAGACCCAGCCGATCGACGAATCCCTGGCCACTGCCGTCGGCATGGAAAATCTCACCGAGCTGCGCCAAGCGGTGCGCGAGCGCATCGAGCGCGAATACAGCGGCATCGCGCGGCAGAAGCTGAAGCGCGAATTGCTTGATCAATTGGCCGCGCGCCACTCTTTCGCCGTGCCGGCCGGCATGCTCGATCTCGAATTCCAAAGCCTCTGGCGCGAGATCGAAACCGAACGCAAACGCGCCAAGGACAGCGGCGCGCCCGATCCCGAACTCGGCAAGGACGATGCCGCGCTCAAGGCCGAGTTCCAGGCGTTGTCGGAGCGGCGCGTGCGCCTCGGACTGCTGCTCAACGAGATTGGCCGCACCAATTCGGTCACCGTCGCGGCCGAAGAGCTCAACCGTGCCGTCATCGACCGCGCGCGCGGCTTTCCCGGCCAGGAACGGGAAGTGCTAGACTTTTACCGCAACAATCCGCAGGCGCTCGATAGCCTGCGGGCGCCGATCTACGAGGACAAGGTCGTCGACTTCATCCTCGGCAAGGTGAACGTGACCGAGCGCAGCGTGTCGCCGGCGGAACTGACCGCCGCCGCGACCAAGGAAGACTGAACGCGACGATCGACCCAGGAAGCGAGGACAAGTAGCGATGACGGATCCGTTCGAACAGTACATGCAGACGCTGGTGCCGATGGTGGTCGAGCAGACCAACCGCGGCGAGCGCGCCTACGACATCTATTCGCGCCTGTTGAAGGAGCGGATCATCTTCCTGGTCGGACCGGTCAACGACATGGTTTCGAGCCTGGTCTGCGCGCAGCTTTTGTTCCTCGAATCCGAGAATCCGACTAAGGACATCTCGCTCTATATCAACTCGCCCGGCGGCGTCGTCACGTCGGGCCTGGCGATCTACGACACCATGCAATACATCCGGCCGGACATCGCCACGGTCTGCATCGGCATGGCGGCGTCGATGGGTTCGCTGTTGCTGACCGCTGGCGCCAAGGGCAAGCGCGTCGCGCTGCCCAATGCCAGCATCATGATCCATCAGCCGTCGGGCGGCTTTCAGGGCCAGGCGAGCGACATCGAGATCCACGCCCGCGAAATCTTGCGGACGCGCGCCCGGCTCAATGAAATCTACGTGAGGCATACCGGCCAGCCGCTCGATGCGGTGGCAACTGCGCTCGAGCGCGATCGTTTCATGTCGCCGGACGAAGCCAAGGCCTTCGGCCTGATCGACGAGGTCATGACCAACCGGCCGGTCACAGCCGACGAAAAACGCACCTGACCCCCGCGTTAACGCGTTAACCCCTGGATTCGCACGGCTTATTAACTAGTTATTGAACCTAGGGCCGTGCATAATGTTGAATGGAATGGGGCGGAAAAGGCCCTGTCGTCGTGAACCGGAGCAAAAACCGGAGGCCGGCTCGGCGGATGGCAGCGGCGCGAGGCATGCGGGGAACCGTATGCATCGGATGGTGTTGACGGAGAGACCATGACCAAGCCGAGCGGCGGCGACTCGAAGAACACGCTCTACTGCTCCTTCTGCGGCAAGAGCCAGCACGAGGTCCGCAAACTCATTGCCGGGCCGACCGTGTTCATCTGCGATGAATGCGTCGAGCTCTGCATGGACATTATCCGTGAAGAGCACAAGACGACGCTCGTCAAGTCGCGGGATGGCGTTCCGACGCCGCGCGACATCTGCAAGGTGCTCGACGATTACGTGATCGGCCAGGACCACGCCAAGCGCGTGCTGTCGGTGGCCGTCCACAACCACTACAAGCGCTTGGCGCACGGCGCCAAGAGCAACGACGTCGAGCTGGCGAAATCGAACATCTTGCTGGTCGGACCGACCGGCTCGGGTAAGACGCTGCTGGCGCAGACGCTGGCGCGCATCATCGACGTGCCGTTCACCATGGCCGACGCGACGACGTTGACCGAAGCCGGCTATGTCGGCGAGGACGTCGAGAACATCATCCTGAAGCTGCTTCAGTCCGCCGACTACAACGTCGAGCGGGCGCAGCGCGGCATCGTTTATATCGACGAGGTCGACAAGATTTCGCGCAAGTCGGACAACCCGTCGATCACCCGCGACGTGTCGGGCGAAGGCGTGCAGCAGGCGCTCCTCAAGATCATGGAGGGCACCGTCGCCTCGGTGCCGCCGCAGGGCGGCCGCAAGCACCCGCAGCAGGAATTCCTGCAGGTCGACACCACCAACATCCTGTTCATCTGCGGCGGCGCGTTCGCCGGGCTGGAAAAGCTCATCGCCCAGCGCCGCCAGGGCACCTCGATCGGCTTCGGTGCCGAAGTGCGCGCGCCCGAGGAGCGCAAGACCGGCGAGATCCTCAAGGAACTCGAGCCCGAGGATTTGCTCAAGTTCGGCCTAATCCCCGAGTTCGTCGGCCGGTTGCCGGTGGTCGCCACGCTCGACGACCTCGACGAGAGCGCGCTGGTCGACATCCTCACCAAGCCGAAGAACGCGCTGGTCAAGCAGTACCAGCGGCTGTTCGAGATGGAAGACGTCCGCCTCGAGTTCAACGACGAGGCCATGAAGGCAATCGCCCACAAGGCGATCGCGCGCAAGACTGGCGCGCGCGGCTTGCGCTCGATCATGGAGGCCATACTTCTGGAGCCCATGTTCGAACTGCCGGGCCTCGAGGGCGTCACCGGCATCGTCATCAACCGCGAGGTCGTCGAAGGCCGCGCGCAGCCGCTCCACATCTACTCGGAGCGCCGGGGCGACGTCCCGACCAGCGCCTGATCGGCGTCGGCCGCCGGCCGGCTTTGTCACAAATCCGATTCGAATGCGCGCCGTGGCGCAAATCTGGCCACGACCCCTTGATCTGGGCCGTCCGGCGGGCCACCTTATGTTGTGCGATAGTTCCCGTTGATCCCGGCGCGCCCTGGGGCGTTCTGTCTTACGGGCTTCCTCGAAAGGAGCAGCATGCTCGACCTGCCGCGCGGCAATCTCTATCCGGTCCTGCCTCTGCGGGACATTGTCGTTTTTCCGCACATGATCGTGCCGCTCTTCGTCGGCCGCGAAAAATCGGTTCGCGCCCTCGAAGACGTGATGAAGGACGACAAGCAGATCCTGCTGGTCACGCAGAAAAACGCCGCCCAGGACGATCCGACGACGGCCGACATCTATTCGGTCGGCACCATCGGCACGGTGCTGCAACTTCTCAAGCTGCCCGACGGCACGGTCAAGGCGCTGGTCGAGGGCGGCGCGCGGGCGCGCATCGCGCGCTATGCCGAGAACGAAGCGTTTTTCCAGGCCTACGCTGAGCCGATGCCGGATCAACCGGGCGAGCAGAACGAGCTCGAGGCGCTGGCGCGCACCGCAGTGTCGCAGTTCGAGGCCTACATCAAGCTCAACAAGAAGATTCCGCCTGAGGTTCTTGTCTCGATCAACCAGATCGACGATCCGTCGAAGCTCGCCGATACGCTGGCGTCACACCTGACGCTGAAGATTCCCGAGAAGCAGGAACTGCTCGAGACCGAAACCGTGTCCGGCCGGCTTGAGAAGGTTTTCGGCTACATGGAAAGCGAGATCGGCGTCCTGCAGGTCGAAAAGCGCATCCGCTCGCGCGTCAAGCGCCAGATGGAGAAGACGCAGCGCGAGTACTATCTCAACGAACAGCTCAAGGCGATCCAGAAGGAGCTGGGCGAGGGCGAAGACGGCCGCGACGAGCTGACCGAGCTCGAAGAGCGCATCAACAAGACCAAGCTGTCCAAGGAAGCGCGCGACAAGGCGATGGGCGAAGTGAAGAAGCTCCGCACCATGAGCCCGATGTCGGCCGAGGCGACGGTCGTCCGCAATTATCTCGACTGGATGCTGTCGATCCCCTGGCAGTCGCGCTCTAAGGTGAAGCGCGACATCAAGGCCGCCGAGAAGGTCTTGAATGCCGATCACTACGGCCTCGAGAAGGTCAAGGAACGTATCCTCGAGTACCTCGCTGTGCAGACCCGCATGCGCAAGGTCAAGGGGCCGATCCTGTGCCTGGTTGGCCCGCCCGGCGTCGGCAAGACGTCGCTCGGCAAGTCGGTGGCGCGCACTACCGGCCGCAATTTCGTGCGCATGTCGCTTGGCGGCGTGCGCGACGAGGCCGAGATCCGCGGCCACCGCCGGACCTATATCGGCTCGATGCCCGGCAAGATCATCCAGGGCATGAAAAAGGCCAAGACGTCGAACCCGCTGTTCCTGCTCGACGAGGTGGACAAGCTCGGCGCCGATTGGCGCGGCGATCCGTCGTCCGCGCTGCTCGAGGTGCTTGATCCCGAGCAGAACACCACGTTCCAGGACCACTATCTCGAGGTCGATTACGACCTATCCGACGTGATGTTCGTCACCACGGCCAACACGCTGCGCATGCCGCAGCCGTTGATGGACCGCATGGAGATCATCCGCATCCCCGGTTACACCGAGGACGAGAAGATCCAGATCGCGCGCCGTCACCTGATCCTGAAGCAGGTCAAGGCGCACGGCCTGAAGGAAGGCGAGTGGTCGATCAACGACGAGGCGCTGCAGGATCTCATCCGCTACTACACGCGCGAGGCCGGCGTGCGCAATCTCGAGCGCGAGATCGCCAATCTCGCGCGCAAGGCGATCAAGGAAATCATGATGCGCCGGTTGAAGCGCGTCGCGATCACCCGCCGCAATCTCGAGAAATACGCCGGCGTCCGCCGCTTCCGTTATGGCGAGGTGGAGGAGACCGATCTGGTCGGCGTCACCACCGGTTTGGCTTGGACCGAGGTCGGCGGCGAGCTGCTGTCGATCGAGGCGGTCACCGTTCCCGGCAAAGGTAAGGTGACGGCGACCGGCAAGCTCGGCGACGTGATGAAGGAGTCGGTGCAGGCGGCGGAAAGCTACGTCAAGTCGCGCAGCGCCGCGTTCGGCATCGTGCCGACGATCTTCGAGAAGAGGGACATCCACGTCCACGTTCCCGAGGGTGCGACGCCCAAGGACGGTCCGTCGGCCGGCGTCGCCATGCTGACCTCGATCGTCTCGGTGCTGAGCGGCATTCCGGTGCGCAAGGACATCGCCATGACCGGCGAAATCACGTTGCGCGGCCGCGTGCTGCCGATCGGCGGCTTGAAGGAGAAGCTGCTGGCGGCGTTGCGGGGCGGGCTCAAGACGGTGCTGATCCCGAAAGACAACGAAAAGGATCTCGCCGAGATTCCGGACAACGTGAAGAACGAGATCGCGGTGGTTCCGGTGTCGTCGGTCGACGATCTCTTGAAGCACGCGCTGGTCAAGCCGCTGACGCCGATCGTCTGGAACGAGGAGGGCGAGACTCCGGCCGTCATCGCGCAAAAAACCGACGAACGGCCCGGAGTCGTCACGCACTGAGCGGGCCGCGCGTCGCCGGCGATCGACGAGTCGATGCGAAAAATGCCGCGAATCGGGCAGAAAATGCCGGATTCGCGGCCTTCCGCCGATTGACCTTTCGGAAAAGGGCGATTTAGACTTTGCGCCGCAAAGCGCGAAGTCATCTCGACGCTCGCTGCTTGCCGCATGGAGGGCTCGCTCGTGAACAAGAATGAACTCGTAGACGCCGTCGCAACCACCGCCACCATCAAGAAGTCCGAGGCGGAGACCGTGATCGACGCGGTCTTCGATTCAATCACCAAGGAGCTGAAGAAGGGTGGCGAGGTCCGCCTCACCGGCTTCGGCACCTTCGTGGTGTCGAACCGGGCGGCGACCGAAGGCCGCAATCCGCGTACCGGCGAGACCATCAAGATTGCGGCCCGCAAGGTGCCGCGTTTCCGCGCCGGCAAAGGTCTCAAAGACGCCATCGCCTGATTGATCGCGCGCCCTTGCGGCGCGCGTGGAATTGTCCGAGGCTGCGCGCACCACAGCGGCGCGCAGCCGCTTTCCGGGCGATTAGCTCAGCGGTAGAGCACCTCGTTTACACCGAGGGGGTCGGAGGTTCGAAACCTTCATCGCCCACCAGTCTTCGCGCGCTATGCGCGCTCCGACTTGGCAAGCCAGTTGGGTGCGAAGACCGCCACGCCGGTGCGAAGCGGAGGCGGGCATCATGAAGTACGTATATCTGCTTCAAAGCACGACCGAACCGGACCGCCACTATACGGGGATAACCATCGATTTGAGAGCACGCCTGGCCAAGCACGATGCGGGCGTTGTGTCACATACGTCGAAATACACACCGTGGCGGCTAAACACCTACGTGGCCTTCACCGACGCCGAACGCGCCTTTGCATTTGAGAAATATCTAAAATCATCCTCCGGTCGAGCCTTCGCGCGGAAGCGCCTCTCGGGCAAAAACCGCGTCTCTTGCAGCGCAGCAACGTTTTAATGTTGGCGGTCTTGAAGCTGTCATGACTGCGGGCGTATCGTCGATTCGCTACCAACACGCGGGCCGAAGAGCCCAGGCATCAACGTGAACCGATGCCCAGGCGGCAAAAGCCGCCGCACTTCGCCTTTGGCGATCCGATGGACCGCATGCCGTCGGGTGGAGGGAGCTATGGACGACCTCAATCGTGCGCCCACGCGGCGCGATCTCGACGTTCTCGACATTCTGACCGAGGGCAAACGCCTCGTCGCCACCGGCTGGTGCCAGGGCGCGATGGCGAAAGACGCGCACGGGCGCGCGACCGAGGCGTCGTCGCCCGAAGCCGTCGCATTCGATCCGGTGGGCGCCATCGAACGCGCGGTGCTCAATCTTCTGGATGGCGACCGCAGCACGCTGATCCAGAACTACTACAAGGGCTTCTATGCGCTCGCCTGGGGGCTGCACACGCATTCGAGGCTGTCGGCGTGGAACGACGATCCGATGCGCCGTCATGCCGAGGTGCTGGAACGGTTCGATTTGGCGCTCGCGCGGCGGACGCGGCCGATGCCGCACGCGCCGCGCGCCGCGGCCTGAACTTCGGTTAGTCGCCGGCGAGCGGCTTGGGTTGCGCCGGCCGCCATGTGTGCGCGGCGAAGCGTTCGCGCCAGCGCTTGAACATCGCGCGCAACGCGCGTTGGCCGGGCTTCTCGACCAGCCGGTTCATGGCGTACGAAATCGCCACGGCGGCGACGAAGGTGAGCACCAGCGTGACGTAAGCGTTCACGCCCCACTGCAGCAGCCACTTCATCATCACGAAGCCGATATCGTCGTGCAGCAGATAGAAGCTGTACGAGATGTCGCCGAGGAAGACGAGCGCCCAGAACGGCTTCACCGGTATGCGGTTGGTGCCGCCGAGCCAGACCAGCAGCGCCGCGCCGCACATCATCGCGCAGTAGATCTCCGAGCTCAGCGGCTTGACGTTGATCGGCGGTCCGACAAGCGTGTTGAGCAGGCAGACGACCAGCATGACATAGGTCAGCGGCTTCGCCTGGCCGGCGCAGATGCGGTACAGCATGATGCCCAGGATGAACAGACCGGCATAAGCGCCGGACGTCACCAGGCGCGCCATCAGCAAGAGATAGGGCGAGTGCCAGATGAAGATTGGCCAAAGGCGCGTCACCAGCGCGATGGCGAACCACGGAATGCACACCCACTCGACGCGGTCGAGGCCGACGCGCCGGATCACGGTGGCGGCAAAGATGTAGAAGAACGCCTCGTAGGCGAGCGTCCAATAGACGCCGTCAACGACGTCCTGGCCAAAGACGTAGGGCACCATCGAGACGTTGGCGAGAAACTTGCCAAGGCTCGGCTTCAGGATCGGCACGCCGCCGACGAAGCAGACCACGACCGTCGTCAGCAGCAGACAGGCGATGAAAGCCGGATAGAGACGAGAGATGCGCGCGGTGAGGAAATCGTAGGCATCGCGCGTTTTCTCGATCGACATGTAGATGACGAACCCGCTGATGACGAGGAACATGTCGACGCCATGGATGGCGTCTCCGAGATGGAAGGCGATCGGCAACGCGATGCCGGTCTCGCGCGGGAAGCTGTCGGTGTAGTGGAAGAGGCAGACGGCGAGCGCGGCGATGCCGCGCAGCACGTCGAGCCCGCGCAGGCGTTGCTGCGGCGCCTTGCCGGAGGCGCTACTCATTGGCGTTCTCCGGCAAATGATAGAGCAGGATCGACGCGCCGACCGTGGCGACTGGCGCGTACTGGCGCAGCCACGCGTAGCCCGGCTGTTCGTGTAGCATGTACTGGCTGACGGCGATCCAGCCGCCGACCGGCGTGCCCGGCAACAGCTTGTCGTAGCCGGCGATATAGGCGCGCAGATCGTATTCCGACTGCTCGAGCACTGCGACGTGGATGTGATGGATGCCGAGGGCGCGCACATCCTGATCGAGCCGTTTGACGTCCTGGCCCCAATCGAGATCCGAATTGATCGAGACCGTTTGCGGCGTCGCGCCGGCAAGCGCGTTGAACCACGGCAGGTAATCGGGATAGGCGGTGACGGCGTCGGCGCCGGCCCACAGCAAAAGCGCGCAGGCCGTGACCTTGTCCCAGCCCTTGCCGCGCGCCAGCGTCAGCAACGCGGTACCGGCGGCGATCGCCAGCAACGGATAGATCAGCAGCAGATAGCGGATGCCGAAATCGACCGGGCTCGCCATCGAGCCGGCGAGCACGCCGATCGCGGCCAGTGCCGGCGCGGCGATGCGCCAATCGCGCAGCGCACGCGAGCGCTGCAACAGCATCACAATACCCAGCGCTGCGGCGATCAGGAACGGCAGCGGCGTTTTCGCCAGCAGGTCGACCGGGAAGAAGTACCACAAGCCGCCCTGGCTGAGGTGGCCGAGCAGGAACACCGGGTCGTGGTGCGCGTCGACCCGGCGGCTGGTATCGAAGATACCGCGGAAGAATTCATGCGCCGGATAGACCGGCAGCTTGGCGATGGACGCGGCGAGGCCCGTGGCGGGGTGCGCTGCCGTCGCGGCGATCTGTTGACCGACCAGGGCCGGTTCGTATCCCAGCGATCCGACCGAGAAACGATAGCCGCCCCAAATCACCATGACCGCGGCCAGCACGACAAACGCGGTGCCGTAAAGCCAGACGCGCGGCGGCCGGCGCTTGTGGCTGGTGATCCATAGACGCCAGCTCAAGATCGGCAGCAGCGCCGCCGGAAAGAACAGGAAGACGGTGAATTTGGACAGGATCATCAGCGCGCCGGCGGCGCCGAGCGCCAGGCTGCGGCCGAGATCGGGTCGTTCCAACCAGCGGATGGCGGCCAGGATCGCGAGACCGAAGGTCGCCGCGACCGCCATGTCGGTGGTGGCGAGGCCGGCATGCGCGAGAATTGGCGGCAACGTCAGGAACAGCGCCAGGGCGCACAGACCCGTGAGCTCGTCGCCGAGACGGCGGCTCCAGCGCCAGATCACGCCCGCGGCGAGTAGCAGGAAGGCGAGGGTGCCGAGACGGGCCAGGGCGAGCATGCCCGCCGGATTACCCGCAGCGCGCAGGATGTCGTCGCCTTCGTGCCACATGTCGGGATTGAAGGTGCTGCGGGCGCCGGCGAGATAGGGACCGAGCGCGTCGGCGACGCGGGCGAGCGGCGGCGTGCTCGGCTCGTAGGCATACCGGCCCTGATCGAGCCACTGCACGCCGGCGGCGATATGCGCGCCTTCGTCGATGGTCGGGCCATAGTGCGCGGCGGCGAACGTGACCGCGGCCGCCGCGATGCCGACCAGCACGATGGCAAGCGCCGCGATCCGCGACGGCAGCGCGGCCCGGATGAGCCGGATGACGCGCGGCTGCGTGGACGGCGTGGCTTCGAGCGTGGCGGGCATGGTCATGACAACAAACCTCAGGCGCTACGGCTCGTCCCGCCCATGCTGCGCAGCACCATGCGCGCGAGGTGCCGCGGCTTGAACGCGATTGCCGGGTGGCCGGCGCCGCGCGCGAGGCGCAGTGCGTCGCCATAACCGGCGGGGCCGCGACGCGACGCGTGATAGGTATAGGCGTCGATCGCGCGCGCCAGTTCGGCGTGCAGCGCGTCCTTCTCGGCGGCGCTCAGCTTCAGGGTCTCGGCCTGCGCCGACAGGCGCGTCAGGCTCAGCACCTTGGCGCGATCGAATTCCGGCGTATTGCGCGCGTGCGTCAGATTGCTGTCGTGTTCGCGCTTGTGCATCACCTTCGCACGGGTGAAGGCGAACCGGCCGGCGAGCGCCAGCCGCAGGAACAGGTCGGTGTCTTCGCCGAAACACAGCGTTTCGTCGAACAGGCCGGCGTCGAGCGCCGCTTGCCGGCGGAGGATGCAGGCCGAGGTGCCGAAGGCGCCGGCGCCGAGCAGCGCCGTGAACATGCCGTCGGCCGGCGTGAAGATGCCGTTCGCGAGCGTCGTCGTCTTGCGTGCGCCGATGCCCGACTTGGCGAGTTGGCTACGCACGATCTCGCCGTGGGCGTTGAACTCGGTCGAATCGCCGAACGCGACAACGATGCCGGGTGCAGCCTGGATCGCCGACAGCAATAGTTGATGGTGCGTCGGCGCGACGAGATCGTCGGCGTCGAGCAACGCGACGAACTCCGCGTCGCTGTGGCGGATCGCCAGATTGCGCGCCGCGGACGGGCCGCGCGGGCCGGTATTGTGTAAGAGCCGGATCGGCAGGAAGTCGGCGTAGTCGGCAGCGCAGGCGACGGCGACGGCGGCGGTGTCGTCGGTACTGCGATCGTCGACGACGATGACGCTGCGCGGCAAAACGTGTTGCAGCGCGACGCTTTGCAGCGTGGCGCCGAGGAAGCGACCGGCATTGTGGGCCGGCACGATGACGTCGAGCGTGCCCGGTTTCATGCCTATAAGGCAGCAAGTGCCGGGCCAATGGCCGAAATCCTCGAAAAATCGCGCGCTGCCGGACGCGATTGTCAATTCCGGCAACGGTTAATTCCGCTCGTACGCGGCGGATCGCGGTTAACGCTGTCGCACGCTTTCACAGCGCGAGGTCAGAACGGCATGTGCCGGTGCCGACGAAAAGCGAATCCAAATTCGCCCGTTGCGGAGAGCGTGCGCTCGATCGACGAACGGGTTCATGTGGTGGTCGCTGACCGATGACTCGCGGGTTGAACGATGTCGCCGCACGCGCCACATGAGGGAGCGATCCCGCGATGGAATTCGGGGTCGGCGGACGTGATGTTGCGACGCGATACCGCACTGCCGAAAGAGGCGGAAAGGCCAGGGAAAACTTGGGAAAATCCGGCCTCCCGCGCTTGACACCTCCGGGGCCACGGGGGTAGCAATGGCCGCCGCGGTGTCGGTGCTGCGGGGGTGTAGCTCAGTTGGTTAGAGCGCCGGCCTGTCACGCCGGAGGTCGCGGGTTCGAGCCCCGTCACTCCCGCCATTTGCGTGACGGTGTCAGCTTCGCCTTTCGCAGGCCACCATCGCGCTCGTTTGGGAGCGTCGTCGATGGATAGTTTGCTGCGCGAGTATCTGCCGATCCTGATCTTCATCGGGGTCGCCGTCGCGCTGTCCGTCTTCATCGTGCTGGCGTCGTTCATTCTCGTGCGGCAAAAGCCCGATTCGGAAAAAGTATCGCCGTATGAATGCGGCTTCCCGCCGTTTTCCGACGCACGCACCAAATTCGACGTGCGCTTCTATCTGGTGTCGCTGCTGTTCATCATCTTCGATCTCGAAGTCGCCTTCCTGTTTCCCTGGGCGGTCGCGCTCGGCAAGATCGGCGTCTTCGGTTTCTGGTCGATGATGGTCTTCCTCGGCGTTCTCACCGTCGGATTCATTTACGAATGGAAGACGGGAGCGCTCGAATGGGAGTGATCGCGCCGGCCGAGACGTTTTCCGAAGCGCGTCGTCAAGGTTTCATCCTGTCGACGGTCGATCAGCTTGTGAAGTGGGCGCAGACCGGCTCGCTCTGGCCGATGACCTTCGGCCTCGCCTGCTGCGCGGTGGAAATGATGCATACCGCCGCCTCGCGCTATGACCTCGACCGCTTCGGCGTCGTCTTCCGGCCGAGCCCGCGTCAATCCGACGTGATGATCGTCGCCGGCACGCTGTGCAACAAGATGGCGCCGGCGTTGCGCAAGGTTTACGACCAGATGGCCGAGCCGCGTTGGGTGATCTCGATGGGCTCATGCGCCAACGGCGGCGGCTATTATCATTATTCCTATTCGGTGGTGCGCGGCTGCGACCGCATCGTGCCGGTGGACATCTACGTTCCCGGCTGCCCGCCCACCGCCGAGGCATTGCTTTACGGCGTGCTGCAACTACAGAAAAAGATCCATCGCGAGCGGCGTTTCGCGCGCTGATCGGTGAGGCTCGACAGGACGAAGAATGACACAGCCGCTTGAGGCCCTCGGCGAAAAGGTGGCCGCCGCCTTTCCGCAGGACGTGTTGCGTCGCGAGATTGCGCACGACGAGCTGATGGTCGGCGTGCGTCGCGAGGCGATCGTGCGCGTGCTGCAATTCCTGCGCGACGATCCGAACTGCCGGTTCGACGTGCTGATCGATATCTGCGGCGTCGATTATCCCGAACGCGCCGAGCGGCTCGAGGTCGTCTACAACCTCCTGAGCCTGACGTACAATCGCCGCATCCGGCTCAAGCTGACGACGGACGAGGCGACGCCGGTGCCGTCGGCGACGTCGGTCTATAGCACCGCCGGCTGGCTCGAGCGCGAATGCTGGGATCTGCTCGGCGTCTATTTCGCCGATCATCCCGATCTGCGCCGCATCCTCACCGATTACGGCTTCGAGGGCCATCCGTTGCGCAAGGACTTCCCGCTCACCGGTTATGTCGAGGTGCGCTACGACGAAGAGCAGAAGCGCGTCGTCTACGAGCCGGTCAAGCTCAAGCAGGAGTTCCGCAGCTTCGATTTCCTGTCGCCATGGGAAGGCATGAACACGATTCTGCCCGGCGACGAGAAGACGACGCGCGAGGACAAGCCGAGATGAGCGCCGACCTCGCGCCCGCGAACGAAGCCACCATCAAGAGCTTCACCATGAATTTCGGGCCGCAGCATCCGGCGGCGCACGGCGTGCTGCGTCTGGTGCTGGAGATGGACGGCGAGGTGATCGAGCGCGCCGATCCGCATATCGGCCTGCTGCATCGCGGCACCGAGAAGCTCATCGAGTACAAGACCTATATGCAGGCGACGCCGTACTTCGACCGGCTCGATTACGTCTCGCCGATGTGCCAGGAGCACGCGTTCGCGCTTGCCGTCGAAAAGCTGATGGGCATCACGCCGCCGCCGCGCGCGCAATACATCCGTGTGCTCTATTCCGAGATTACGCGCATCCTCAACCATCTTCTCAACCTGACCGCCTTCGCGCTCGACGTCGGCGCGATCACGCCGCTGCTCTGGGGCTTCGAAGAGCGCGAGAAGCTGATGGAATTCTACGAGCGCGCGTCCGGCGCGCGGCTGCACGCCAATTATTTCCGCCCCGGCGGCGTGCATCAGGATTTGTCGCCCGGCCTGCTCGAGGACATCGCCGCCTTCTGCGACCAGTTCCCCAAGCGCATCGACGATCTCGAGCAGCTCCTCACCGAGAACCGCATCTTCAAGCAGCGCACGGTCGATATCGGCCGCATGACGCGCGCGCAAGCGATCGACTGGGGCTTCTCCGGCCCGATGCTGCGCGCGTCCGGCGTGCCGTGGGACCTGCGCAAGGCCCAGCCCTACGACGTCTATGCCGAGATGGATTTCGACATCCCGATCGGCAAGAACGGCGATTGCTGGGACCGCTATCTGGTGCGGATGGAGGAGATGCGCCAATCCTTGCGCATCATCAAACAGTGCATCGACCGGATGCCGGCGGGCGCGCACATGATCGACGACCGCAAGGTCTCGCCGCCGCCGCGCGCCGAGATGAAGAGCTCGATGGAAGCGCTCATCCATCACTTCAAGCTCTACACCGAGGGCTATCACGTGCCGGCGGGCGAGACCTACACCGCCGTCGAAGCGCCTAAGGGCGAATTCGGCGTCTATCTGGTCGCCGACGGCAGCAACCGGCCTTACCGCTGCAAGATCCGCGCGCCGGGCTATGCCTTCCTGCAAAGCACCGATTTCGTGTCGCGCGGCCACATGCTGGCCGATGTGGTGGCGATCATCGGCTCGATGGACATCGTCTTCGGCGAGATCGATCGATGAGCGCGCACGACAATTCGCCGCATGTCGCGCAGCCGACGAGCTTCGCCTTCACGCCCGAGACCTTGAAGAAGGCGCAGGCGCATATCGCCAAATATCCGGCCGGAAGGCAGGCGAGCGCGGTGCTGCCGTTGCTCGATCTGGCGCAACGCCAGCACGACAATTGGCTGCCGCGTGCGGCGATGGACACCGTCGCCGACATGCTCGGCATGCCGCGCATCCGTGTCTACGAGGTTGCGACCTTCTACACCATGTTCAACCTGAAGCCGGTCGGGAAGCACTTCTTCCAGATCTGCACCACCACGCCGTGCTGGCTGCGGGGCTCCGACGAGGTGGTCGCCGCCTGCAAGAAGAAGCTCGGAATCGGCATCGGCGAGACCACGGCAGACGGCAAGTTCACGCTGCGCGAGGTCGAATGTCTCGGCGCTTGCGTCAACGCGCCGATCATCCAGGTCAACGACGATTTCTACGAAGATCTCGACGGCCGTTCGACCGAGGCGCTGATCGACGCGCTGGCGCGCGGCGAGAAGCCGCCGATGGGCTCGGTGAAGAAGCGCCAGACCTCGGCGCCCGAGGGCGGCGCCACTACGCTCAAGGATTTGTCGTTCGCGGGAGCGAAGCGCTGATGCTCGCCGACAAGGATCGCATCTTCACCAATCTCTACGGGCAATTCGATTGGCGCTTGGACGGCGCCGTCGGCGCGCGGAAGCGCGGCGACTGGGACGGCACCAAGGATTTGGTCGCCAAGGGTCGCGACTGGATCGCCAACGAGGTCAAGGCGTCGGGCCTGCGCGGCCGCGGCGGGGCGGGGTTCCCAACCGGTCTCAAGTGGACGTTCATGCCCAAGCAGAGCGACCGGCCGACTTATCTCATCGTCAACGCCGACGAGAGCGAGCCCGGCACCTGCAAGGATCGCGACATCATGCGCCACGATCCGCACAAGCTGATCGAAGGCTGCCTGCTCGCCGCCGTCGGCATGGGCGCGCATCACTGCTACATCTACATCCGCGGCGAGTTCGTCAACGAAGCGCAGGTTCTCCAGGCGGCGATCGACGAAGCCTATGCCGCGGGCCTCGTCGGCAACAATGCCTGCGGCTCGGGCTACGATTTCGATATCAAGCTGCATCGCGGCGCCGGCGCCTATATCTGCGGCGAAGAGACTGGCCTGCTGGAGTCGCTCGAAGGCAAGAAAGGCCAACCGCGCCTCAAGCCGCCGTTCCCGGCCGGCGTCGGCCTCTATGGCTGTCCGTCGACGGTCAACAACGTCGAGACCATCGCCGTGGTGCCGACCATCCTGCGCCGCGGCGGCGCCTGGTTCGCCGGCATCGGCCGGCCGAAGAACGAAGGCACCAAGGTGTTCTGCATCTCGGGCCACGTCGAGAAGCCCTGCAACGTCGAAGAAGCGATGGGCATTCCGCTCAAGGAGCTCATCGAGAAACACGCCGGCGGGGTGCGCGGCGGCTGGGACAATCTGCTGGCGATCATTCCGGGCGGCTCGTCGGTGCCGGTGATCCCGAAATCGATCTGCGAAACCGTGCTGATGGATTTCGACGCGCTGCGCGACGTCAAATCCGGCCTCGGCACCGCCGCCGTCATCGTCATGGACAAATCCACCGACATCATCAAGGCGATCGCCCGCTTGTCGCAGTTCTACAAGCACGAGAGCTGCGGCCAGTGCACGCCGTGCCGCGAAGGCGCCGGCTGGATGTGGCGGGTGATGGAGCGCATGGTGCAGGGCAAGGCCGAGCCGCGCGAGATCGATATGCTGTTGGAGGTCTCGTTCGAAATCGAAGGCCACACCATCTGCGCGCTGGGCGACGCGGCGGCATGGCCGGTGCAGGGTCTGATCCGGCATTTCCGGCCCGAGATGGAACGCCGCATCCGCGACTATCGCGCCCACATGGCGCGGGCGGCGGAGTAAGCGATGCCGAAGCTCACGATCAACGGCAAGGCGATCGAGGTACCGGCGGGCACGACGGTGCTGCAAGCCTGCCAGCAGGCGGGCTTCGAGGTGGCGCATTTCTGCTTCCATCAGCGCCTCAGCATCGCCGGCAATTGCCGCATGTGCCTGGTCGAGCAGGAAAAGGCGCCGAAGCCAATCGCGTCCTGCGCCATGCCCGCCACCGATGGCATGGTCATCCACACCGACAGCGAGAAGGCCAAGAAGGCGCGCCACGGCGTGATGGAATTCCTGCTGATCAATCATCCGCTCGATTGCCCGATCTGCGACCAGGGCGGCGAGTGCGACTTGCAGGACCAGGCGATGGCCTACGGCTTCGACCGCGGCCGCTACATCGAGAACAAGCGCGCGGTGAAGGACAAAGATTTCGGGCCGTTGGTCGCGACCTCGATGAATCGCTGCATTCACTGCACGCGCTGCATCCGCTTCGCGACCGAAATCGCCGGTGTCGAGGATCTCGGCGCCACCGGCCGCGGCGAGGACATGGAGATCGGCACCTATATCGAGCGCACGCTGTCGTCCGAACTGTCGGCCAACATCGTCGATCTGTGTCCGGTCGGCGCGCTGACCGCGAAGCCCTATGCCTTCGTCGCGCGGCCATGGGAATTGACCAAGACCGAAAGCGTCGACGTGCTCGACGCCGTCGGCTCGAACATCCGGGTCGACGCGCGCAGCGGCCAGGTGCTGCGTGTGCTGCCGCGGCTCAACGAGGCGATCAACGAGGAATGGATCGCCGACAAGACGCGCTTCGCGCTCGACGGCCTCACCAAGCGCCGGCTTGATACGCCTTATGTGCGCCGCGACGGCAAGCTGGTCGAAGCCTCATGGGCCGATGCCTTCGCCGCCATCGCTGCGCGGCTCAAGGGCGTCGCCGGCAGCCGCATCGCCGCGCTCGCTGGCGATCTCGCCGATTGTGAATCGATGCTGGCGTTGAAGGAATTGATGGCGGCGCTGGGCTCACCCCATCTCGACTGCCGCCAGGATGGTGCTGCGCTCGATCCGTCGTGCCGCGCCGGTTATCTCTTCAACACGACCATCGCCGGCATCGAAGAGGCCGATGTCTGCCTACTCATCGGCACGCATCCGCGTTGGGAAGCGCCGATCGTCAACGCGCGGCTGCGCAAGCGCTGGCTGCAAGGCGGCTTCAAAGTCGCCGGCATCGGCGCGCCGCGCGACCTGACCTATCCGGTCGAGTGGATCGGCGCCGGTCCGGAAACGCTCGCCGATCTGGTCGCCGGCAAGCACAAATTCGCCGAAACGCTCAAGGCCGCCAAGCGGCCGATGCTGATCGTGGGGCAGGGCGCGCTGCGGCGCCGCGACGGCGCGGCGATCCTGCATCTGGCGCGCGCACTGGCCGAAAGCGCCGGCTTGGTGCGCGAGGACTGGAACGGTTTCAACGTGCTGCACACCGCGGCCGCGCGTGTCGGCGGCCTCGATCTCGGGTTCGTGCCGCAGTCGGGCGGCCGCGACACCGCCGGTATCCTGGCGGGTTGCGAGAAGGGCGAGATCGAATTCGTCTATCTCCTTGGCGTTGATGAAATCGATATGAAGCGCCTCGGCAACGCCTTCGTCGTTTATCAGGGTCATCACGGCGATGCCGGCGCGCATCGCGCCGACGTGGTGCTGCCGGGCGCCGCTTATACCGAAAAGGACGGCACCTACGTCAACACCGAAGGCCGCGTGCAGCATGGCCGCCGCGCCATCTTCCCGCCGGGCGAGGCGCGCGACGATTGGACGATCGTGCGCGCGCTGTCCGAAGTGCTCTGCCGCAAGCTGCCGTACGACAATCTGCGCGCCGTGCGCCGGCGTTTGACCGAAGTGAACCCGATTTTCGGCCGACTTGACGAAGCGCCGCGCTCGGCCTGGGGTAAGTTCGGTCAGGATGGCCGCATCGAGCGCGAGCCGTTCGCCTATCCGATCGCCGACTATTACCGCACGGACACGATCAGCCGCGCTTCAGCGACCATGGCGGACTGCGCGGCGCAATTCGGCGGCGCGGCGAGGACCGGCACGCATGGCTGACGCCCTCCGCGACTACGGCCTGCCGGCCGCGATCACCATCGGCGAGATCCTCGCGATCATCGTGCCGCTGCTCCTTGCCGTCGCCTATCTAACCTATGCCGAGCGCAAGGTGCTGGCGGCGGCGCAATTGCGCAAAGGCCCCAACGTCGTCGGCCCGTTCGGTTTGTTCCAGCCGCTGGCGGACGGCCTCAAGCTGCTGATGAAGGAGACGGTGATTCCGGCGGGCGCCAATCGCGTCGTCTTTGTCGCCGCACCGATCATCACCTTCGTCTTGAGTTTGGTCGCCTGGGCCGTGATTCCTTTCGATGCTGGCGTCGTGCTCGCCAACATCAATGTCGGCATTCTTTATCTGTTCGCGATCTCGTCGCTCGGCGTCTACGGCATCATCATGGCCGGCTGGTCGTCGAATTCGCGCTACGCCTTCCTCGGGGGCCTGCGCTCGGCGGCGCAGATGGTGTCATACGAAGTCTCGATCGGCTTCGTCATCGTCTCGGTGCTGCTGTGCGTCGGCTCGTTGAACTTGAGCGACATCGTCGAGGCGCAGAAGACGGTGTGGTACTGCCTGCCGCTATTCCCGATGTTCATCGTGTTCTTCATTTCGGGGCTGGCCGAGACCAACCGCTCGCCGTTCGACCTGCCCGAAGGCGAATCCGAGCTGGTCGCCGGCTTCTTCGTCGAATATTCGTCGATGACCTTCGCGCTCTTCTATCTCGGCGAATACGCCAACATGATCCTGATGAGCGCGATGACCAGCATCCTATTCCTCGGCGGCTGGCTGCCGCCATTCGGCGTCGCGCCCTTCACCTGGATTCCGGGGCCGATCTGGTTTTTCGCCAAGATCGCCTTCGTCCTGTTTTGCTTCCTCTGGGTGCGCGCGACCATGCCGCGCTACCGTTACGATCAATTGATGCGGCTTGGCTGGAAAGTGTTCCTGCCGCTGTCGCTCGCTTGGCTCGCCGCCACCGCGGCGTTCCTGGTGTATACCGGCAGGCTTCCGGCTTAGGAGATGGCCATGGGACGCCTCGACCGCCATGCCTACAGCCTGCTGCTGACCGAAATCGTCTCCGGCCTGTGGCTGACGCTGACCTATATGTTCAAGCGCCCGGTGACGGTGAACTACCCCTACGAAAAGGGGCCGCTCAGCCCGCGCTTCCGCGGCGAGCACGTACTGCGCCGCTATCCCAACGGCGAGGAGCGCTGCATCGCCTGCAAGCTGTGCGAGGCGGTGTGTCCGGCGCTCGCCATCACCATCGAGGCCGAACCGCGCGAAGACGGCAGCCGCCGCACGACGCGCTACGACATCGACATGACCAAGTGCATCTATTGCGGCCTCTGCCAAGAGGCCTGTCCGGTCGACGCCATCGTCGAAGGGCCGAACTTCGAGTTCGCCGCGGAGACGCGCGAAGAGCTGTTCTACGACAAGGCCAAACTGCTCGCGAACGGCGACCAATGGGAAGCCGAGATCGCCGCCAATCTCGCGCTCGACGCGCCCTACCGTTGAGCCGCCGCGCATGATCATCCAGGCGCTCGCCTTCTACGCTTTCGCCGCCGTCGCCGTCGCCTCGGGCGTGATGGTGATTTCGTCGCGCAATCCGGTGCACTCGGTACTGTTCCTGATCCTGGCGTTCTTCAACGCCGCCGGCCTGTTCGTGCTTCTTGGTGCGGAATTCCTCGCCATGATCCTGGTCATCGTCTATGTCGGCGCGGTCGCGGTGCTGTTCCTGTTCGTGGTGATGATGCTCGACATCAACTTCGTCGAGCTGCGTCAAGGCTTCCTCCAATATCTGCCGGTCGGCGCGCTGATCGGGCTCATCCTGCTGGCCGAGCTGATTCTGATGTTCGGCGCCTGGGTAGTGGCGCCGGGCGCGGCGCAGGTCGCGGTCGCGCCGACGCCGAGCGCGCTCAGCAACACGGCGGCGCTCGGCGCGCTGCTCTATACGCATTATGTCTATGCCTTCCAGACGGCCGGTGCGGTCCTCTTGGTGGCGATGATCGGCGCCATCGTGCTGACCCACCGCGCGCGGCCGGACACCCGCCGCCAGCGCATCGCCCGCCAGGTCGGGCGCCGGCGCGAGGACACGATCGAGATCGTCAAGGTGCGGTCGGGGGAGGGCGTCTGATGCTGCAGATCGGCCTCGGCCATTATCTCACCGTCGCCGCGATTCTGTTCACGCTCGGCATCTTCGGCATCTTTCTGAACCGCAAGAACGTCATCATCATCCTGATGTCGGTCGAGCTGATGCTGCTGGCGGTGAACATCAATTTCGTCGCCTTTTCGTCGTTCCTGCACGATCTCGTCGGCCAGGTCTTCGCCATGTTCGTCCTTACCGTGGCGGCGGCCGAGGCGGCGATCGGCCTCGCCATCCTCGTGGTCTATTTCCGCCACCGCGGCACCATCGCGGTCGAAGACATCAACCGGATGAAGGGCTGAACGCTCGATGCACGTCGCCGCCGTCTTCCTGCCGCTGATCGCGGCCTTCATCGCCGGCTTCTTCGGCCGCTGGATCGGCGACCGCGGCGCGCAGCTCGTCACCTGCCTGGCGCTGGTGGCGGCGGCGGTGCTCGGCGCCATCGTGTTCTGGACCGTTGCCTTCGGCGGTCATCCGCGCACCATCGAGTTGCTGACCTGGATCAACGCCGGCGATCTTCAGGTCCACTGGGCGCTCCGATACGACACGCTGTCGGCGGTGATGGTGGCGATGGTCACCCTGGTTTCGGCCATGGTGCACATCTACTCCGTCGGCTACATGGCGCACGACAAGTCGGTGCCGCGCTTCATGTCGTACCTGTCGCTGTTCACCTTCTTCATGCTGATGCTGGTGACCAGCGACAACTTCGTGCAGCTATTCTTCGGCTGGGAGGGCGTCGGTCTCGCCTCATACTTGCTGATCGGTTTCTGGTACGACCGGCCGACCGCCAATGCCGCGGCGATCAAGGCCTTCGTCGTCAACCGCGTCGGCGATTTCGGCTTCGCGCTCGGCATCTTCGCCGTCTATTCGATCTTCGGCTCGCTGCAATTCGACACCGTGTTCGCCGCCGCGCCCGACGCCGCGCACCACACCATCGGCTTCCTCGGCCATCAGGTCGATGCGCTGACCATCACCTGCATCCTGCTGTTCATCGGCGCGATGGGAAAATCGGCGCAGCTCGGCCTGCACACCTGGCTGCCGGACGCGATGGAAGGCCCGACGCCGGTTTCGGCCTTGATCCATGCCGCGACCATGGTCACCGCCGGCGTTTTCATGTTGGCGCGGCTGTCGCCGCTGTTCGAATATTCGCCGACGGCGCTCGCCGTCGTCGTGGTGATCGGCGGCTCGACGGCGATGTTCGCCGCCACCATCGGCATGGCGCAAAACGACATCAAGCGCGTCATCGCCTATTCGACGTGCAGCCAGCTGGGTTACATGTTCTTCGCCGCCGGCGTCTCGGCCTACGGCGCGGCGATGTTCCACCTGCTGACGCACGCCTTCTTCAAGGCGTTGTTGTTCCTCTGCGCCGGCTCGGTGATCCATGCGGTGTCCGGCGAACAGGACATGCGCAAGATGGGCGGGCTGCGGTCGCTGATTCCGGCCACTTACGTCCTGATGTGGATCGGCAGCCTGGCGCTTGCCGGCATCTGGCCGTTCGCCGGCTATTACTCGAAGGACATGATCCTCGAAGCCTCGTGGGCGGCCGGCACCGGCGTCGGCCAATATGCCTATTGGCTCGGTACCTTCGCCGCGTTCCTCACGGCGTTCTATTCCTGGCGCCTGCTTTTCCTCACCTTCCACGGCAAGCCGCGCGCCAGCCGCGAGGTCATGGCGCACATCCATGAATCGCCGCCGGTGATGATCCTGCCGCTGGTCGTGTTGGCGGCGGGCGCGCTGTTCGCGGGCATGATCGGCTATCACTGGCTGGTGGGCGAGGGCCGCGAAGCGTTCTGGGGCGATTCGATCCTGGTGCTGTCCGGCCACGACACCGTCGGCGGCGCCGAACACGTGCCGTTCTGGGTGTCGAAGCTGCCCTTCGCGATGGGAATTACCGGCATCGTCGTCGCCTGGCTTGCCTATGTCGTCCAGACCGGCCTGCCGGCGTGGTTCACGCATTATTTCCGGCCGATCTATCTCTTCGTGCTCAACAAATGGTACGTCGACGAGCTCTATGACGCGATGATCGTCCGGCCGGCGATGTGGTTCGGCGTCAAGTTGTGGAAGGACGGCGACGGCGCGGTGATCGACGGCTTCGGTCCCGACGGCTTCGCCAAGATGACGCGCGGCATGGCCGGGGTGCTCAGCCGCTTCCAGAGCGGCTACCTCTACCATTACGTCTTCGCCATGTTCGTCGGCGCGGTGGTGCTGGTGTCGTGGTACGTGCTGCGGCAGATGGGATGATGGCGATGGTGCACTGGCCCCTTCTGTCGCTTACCACTTTCCTGCCGCTGGTCGGCGTCGCGGCGATTCTCGTGCTGCGCGGCGACGAGCAGGCAGTGGCGCGCAACGCCCGCTGGATCGCGCTGTGGACGTCGCTGATCGTCTTCGCCGTGTCGCTCGCGGTGTGGGCGAATTTCGACCCGACGCGCTCGGACTTCCAGCTCGTCGAGCAAGCCGATTGGTTGCCCGATTTCAACATCGGCTACCACATGGGCGTCGACGGGATTTCCCTGTTCTTTGTCCTTCTCTCGACGTTCCTGACGCCGATCTGCGTCATCGCCAGCTGGACCGCGATCCAGCGCCGGGTGAAGGAATACATGATCGCCTTCCTCGTGCTCGAGACGATGATGGTTGGCATCTTCTGCGCGCTCGACTTCATCCTGTTCTACGTCTTCTTCGAAGGCGTGCTGGTGCCGATGTTCCTGATCATCGGCGTGTGGGGCGGGCCGCGCCGCGTCTATTCCGCGTTCAAGTTCTTCCTCTACACGCTGTTGGGCTCGGTGTTGTCGCTGTTGGCGATCCTCGCCATCTATTTCATCACCGGCACCGCCGACATTCCCGAGGCGCTGGCGTTCAACTTCCCAACGTCGCTCCAGCCCTGGCTGTGGCTTGCGTTCTTCGCCTCGTTCGCGGTCAAGGTGCCGATGTGGCCGTTCCACACCTGGCTGCCTGACGCGCATGTCGAGGCGCCGACCGCGGGCTCGGTGATCCTGGCCGGCGTGCTGCTGAAACTGGGCGGCTACGGCTTCATCCGTTTCTCGTTGCCAATGTTCCCGGCGGCCTCGGCGACGTTCACGCCGTTCGTCTTCACGCTGTTGGTCGTCGCCATCATCTACACCTCGCTGGTGGCGCTGGCGCAGCAGGACATGAAGAAGCTCATCGCCTATTCGTCGGTGGCGCATATGGGTTTCGTCACCATCGGCATCTTCACCGTGACGCCCGAAGGGCTGCAGGGTGCGATGATCCAGATGTTGAGCCACGGCGTCGTCTCGGCCGCGCTCTTCCTGTGCGTCGGCGTGGTCTACGACCGGCTGCATACGCGCGAGATTGCACGCTACGGCGGCCTCGCCGAGAACATGCCGAAATACGCCGCCGCCTTCATGATCTTCATGCTGGCTTCGGTCGGCCTGCCGGGCACCAGCGGCTTCGTCGGCGAATTCCTGTCGATGATCGGCGCCTTCCAGGTCAACACCTGGGTGGCGTTCCTCGGCATGACCGGCGTCATCCTGGGTGCCGCCTACATGCTGTGGCTCTATCGCCGCATCATCTTCGAGAAGATCACGCACGCCGACGTGCGCGCCATGGCCGATCTCAATCCGCGCGAGATCCTGGTGTTCGCGCCGATGATCGCGGTGGTGTTGTGGATGGGCGTCTATCCGTCCTCGTTCCTGAAGCCGATGCAGCCGTCGATCGCCAACTTGATCGAGCGCGTTCAGGTCTCGCAGCGCGCGGCGGCGACCGCGCTGGCGCAACGGTGACGCGAGGACCGCCGCACCCGATTTCCTCATCGTCCTGCCCGAGATGTTCCTCGGCGGCGCGG
>DASYXI010000009.1:0-103952 GCA_035934995.1 Allostellaceae bacterium | reverse complement strand
AGCTTGTCGATGGCGCCGTATTCACGACAGAGGATTGCGCGCATTTAATGTTTCTCCCGGGCGGAACTTGTCGCTCCATACGATTCGATGCAAGAGCGATTGCTTGTCCGTCGCTTGGCGCTTGGCTATGTTTGATCGATGCAACGATTGATCGCCGTTCTCGCGCTGCCGCTGATCCTTGTTGCGACGAGCGCCGTCGCGCAACAGATCAAAACCCTCGAAACCGGCAAAACCTGGAGTGCCTACGCGGTGCCCGAGAAAGGCGGGCCGACCTGTTATCTGGTCGGCAATCCGGCGTCGTCGGAGCCGGCATCGGTGCCGCGTTCGCGCGTCGACGCGATGGTGTCGCACCGTGTCGGCGAGAAGGCGTACAACGTCGTCACCTTCAATCTCGGCTATGCGGCGAAGAAGGACGCCAAGGCGGAGCTCATCGTCGACGGCCGGAAGTACGCGCTGTTCGTCGATAACGACGCCGCCTGGACCGCCAGCGCCGCGACCGACAAGGCGGTGACCGAGGCGCTGGCGCACGGCAAGTCGGCGGTTCTCAAGGCCGCCTCGGCGCGCGGCATGGCGACCACCGATACCTACGATTTGAGCGGTTTCGGCCCAGCGCTAAAGGCCATCGATACCGCCTGCAAGGTCAAGCGGTAACTCTGGCGCGGCGGCCGCCGCGCGCCTATATCTTGCCGGTTATGTCTGCCCCGAAAACCCTGATCGGGCTGTCGCGCGAGGAGCTGGTTGCCGAGATGGCGACGCTCGGCGCCGAGCCGTTCCGCGCCCGCCAGCTCTGGCATTGGATCTACCACCGCGGTGCGCGCGACTTCGCGGCGATGACGACGCTCGCGAAATCGTTCCGCGCGCAGCTTGCCGAACGCTACACCGTCGCGCGGCCGGTCGAAAGCCGCGCGCAGGTGTCGAACGACGGCACGCGCAAGTGGCTGCTGGCGTTCGCCGACGGCCAAGAAGTCGAATGCGTGCACATCCCGGAAGAGGATCGCGGCACGTTGTGCGTCTCGTCGCAGGTCGGCTGCACGCTGACCTGCAAGTTCTGCCACACCGGCACGCAGCGTCTCGTTCGCAATCTCGGCGCGGCGGAGATCGTCGGTCAGATCATGGTGGCGCGCGACACGCTCGGTGAATGGCCGTCGCCCAAAGACGATCGTCAGCTCACCAACATCGTGCTGATGGGCATGGGCGAGCCGCTCTACAACTACGACAACGTCGCCAAGGCGGTGAAGATCGCCATGGACCATGAGGGCCTGTCGGTGTCGAAGCGCAAGATCACGCTGTCGACTGCCGGCGTCGTGCCGATGATCGCGCGCGTGGGATCGGAGCTCGCCGTCAATCTGGCGATCTCGCTGCATGCCGTGAATGACGAGCTGCGCGACGTGCTGGTGCCGCTCAACAAGAAGTATCCCATCGCTGAGTTGATCGCGGCGTGCCGCGCCTATCCGAGCGCCAGCAATTCGCGCCGCATCACCTTCGAATACGTCATGCTCAAGGGCGTCAACGACAGCCCGGCCGATGCCCGCGCGCTGGTGAAGCTGATCGCCGGCATTCCGGCCAAGATCAATCTGATCCCGTTCAATCCTTGGCCAGGCGCGCCGTTTGAATGCTCCACGGAGACTTCGATCGAGACGTTTGGCGACATCGTCAACGCCGCCGGCTATGCCTCGCCGGTACGCACGCCGCGCGGCCGCGACATCCTGGCGGCGTGCGGTCAGCTCAAGTCGGCCAGCGTGAAGCTCAAGGCGAGCGAGCGGTTGAAGCAGTCGGCGGAAGCCGCTATATCCGGCCCGGCGGCGGGGTAGCTCAGCTGGTTAGAGCAGAGGAATCATAATCCTAAGGTCGCCGGTTCGAGTCCGGCCCCCGCTACCAAATATTCCAAATATTACAACGGATTATAGGCCGCTCACCGGGACGGCCTTTTTGGTATCTCGCAGGGGTAGCGGCTGGGGTAGCTGGCGGCTCAAGGTAGCCGGTCGGTTGTGCGAGCCCCTGTGGTCGTGTGCATAAGAAAAGGCCGGGGTTTTCCCCCGGCCCTTCGTCGATCTCGGCCTGTGCTCGTCTGCGGTCGTCTGCTGCCCGAGCGGTAGTCGGGCTAGGTAGCCGCCGCTGGAACGGGCTTCACCGCCGCTTTGTCGTGGCCGTTGGTACGACGCCGCTTCTGCTTCACCACCTTTGTCTTGGGGCCCTCGAAGTCTTTGAGTGGGTGGTTCTCTTCTTCCTGGCCCTCAAAAATTTCCCGCACCAGGCCCTGATCGATTTTGCCCTGTTGCGCGAGAAGCCGTAGTCGCGCCGCATCTAAAATCTCAAGCGCGGTACGGCCTGCAAGGAACATGCTAACGCGCTCAATCTCCTTAGCGAAATCGATCACGACCTGCGCAGCATTTACGGCCCACAGGGCCCCACTCAATTCGCGCAACGTGACCTTATCGTGTGGACTGTCGTTGTCGGCATTGGTCCATGTGAAGGAAATACAGGTTGGTGTGGGTTCGTCGGTGTCAAACATGGTCCGGTCCCTTCACTCCGCCGCCGGGTCAGTCGTGACCGTCCCAAGGGGTTCGGCGTCTGATGCAAGAACGACCCAGCCATTTTCCTTCGGCGCGACCCACTGAAAGCGCACCATGTCGTACAGAACCTCCGATCCGAAGCGATCGAAGTCCTTTCGCTTGAGGGTGACGCCGACCCGCCACAACTTATCGCGTTCGAACGTTTGCTTGGCCGCGATGGAATCGCTATTTGGCGGTGTCAACCCGAGCATATCGCGTTGCGTTTTCCGAATGAGCGCGGCAGCAACTGCCTCGAGGCGCGAAATGCGCTGCTCAATTTCCGATTCGGCCATCTTCATCTCCTTCATGGGTTATTTATATCCCCACCAGAGGACCACCAGCCGTTGCAGTAAGGACAACCTTTTCTGGGTTTATGCCGGCTAAAAATCTGGCCGTGCACTAACCGCGAAAGGATGGCTCAGGCGGCTCGTAAAAGAGCTTCTTCTTGGCCGGCTCCGAGGGTGGATACACCTGAGCGCGTAGCTGTCCAGGCATTCCACTATCGACGAGCGGGCCACCGCAGACATGCTCTGCGGCCTCGTGCTCGTTCTTAGCCTCGACGTCGCGAGGCTCGACCCCATCCCATTGCCCGGCATTGAAGCATCGGACTTTGAAAATTGGCGTGTGACCCTCCAACGCTAAAGTTGTCTGGTCAGCGTAGCGTTGCTTGCTGTTTCGGTTCATGCAAGCCTACCGGCACGCCCTTCGCCGGCCAGGTCATCCTCGGCGATGTCGCGAATTGCTGGCCCACATATAGCCTCGATCGCTGCGACAACTTGATCCAGGCGCGGCCGGATAACATCGTCTTCGGAACCGATGTCCCAGATCACCTTTTTCCAACGGCTGTGCCCCGCTGGCAAAGAACCTTGATCGCGGTTGCGGTACGTGTCGATTAGCATCCGGACCGCAATGACAACTTCGACATAAATCTTGTGCAGATCATCATATGGCTTGACGGCTTCGGCTCCGAAATAGGCCATGAACCTGTACCGTCGCGCATACAGTTGCGCAAAAAACTCCCGCTTAGCGACCAGACGCTCGGTAGTAGCGAAATAAGCGTCGAGCGTGCTTGAATCACTTTCCTGCTCCCAATCCGCTCTTTTCCGCGTGCTACCTTCACCTTCGAAGCTGCCGGGTGATCGGGCCGCGCTGATTACATCACGTGCCTGGTAGAAATCCGCCAGGACATCTTCGGCAAAGGCGGTTCGCCTCTTCCAAATCTCAAATCCCCGGTCTAGGGACAGCTTCTTTTCGGCTAGCGCAATGTCAGCCTTGGCCCTTTGTTGGGCGAGTTCCCTATCCGCCGTCAGTCTTTCGCGATGGGTTCGGCGTAATGTGAACGCGGATATGCCCGATCCAACGAGAGCACCAACCAATCCGGTTATAGCGGCAGACCAATCCATGGCTCATTATACGATATCTGCCCGAAGCAACTGGCCCGAACATGCCCCGCGCCGGAGCCTATCTCTTTTCTGATCTGCCGGACGGCCTGATTGCTATCGTATGCGCGAAGTGCGGACGGGTCAGGCCGTGATCGCAAGGCCACGCTATTGTGGCGGTTCGGACCTGATGCGCCGCTACCAACCGTGCTGCGCTGAGAGGAGGGGAAAGTAAGCCGTGTTCTGGGGGACGAGCAGGCGGATAATCGATCGGGCAAAATCGCTCGGAGACCTGGTGCTCCTGACACGCGACCGCATGCTGTCGATGCCATTCGATGACCTCATCGCCGCATGCCACCGGACGGGCCTCGTCGATTCATACATTGATAGGGACAAACAGAAATACGCATTCGCGGAGACCGAGCCGAGCAAGGCCGACTTCATCTTTCGGGTTGAACACTGCGAACGGACGCTGATGGTCGAAGGCCAACACGACTACGGCCGGATGCTGCTCACGGCGGACCAGGAAACAGTGACCTTCGACGTTATGCCCCCGCTCATTCCCGGCTTTCGCTATCGCTTCCACTTCAGGCCGGGACGACATGCCCATCGGCTCACAAGGGAATTGAGAAAGTTTCCTGGTTTCATCGACGCGGAGCAGATGAGGCGTGAACTGAGGCGTGAACTGAGGCAAGCAAACCGTCGAGGTCGCCCAGATTGAAGCCGTTCTCGGCTGCCGATCTCAAGATTTCGGCAAACTGGGCGCCGAGATCGACGTACGGCGCTGCGCACGTGTCGCCGTTGTTTACGCTCGTGGTTGGCCCCACGGATATTTTAAAAGCCAATGAGCGGCGATGGTTGCACCGACGTATGCAAAGCAAAGCGGCACCAGATACCACCACCAGCCGTTCCATCCGACAAGCAACGCCAATATTCCAAGCGCGACGAGAAACACTCGGCCGCCCATAAAAAATGCCGCCCACGGTCCCAACCAGAGGAATGAAACGACGCTCAGAAATGAAACGAGCAACAGCGTTGTCATGGTACACCCCGAAGCCTCGCGCCCACGCGCGATCCCCCCGCGACAACTATAATGACATTGGTAACAGTGATCTGAACATGCCCCGAGCCCGAGCCTGACTCGTCTCTGATCTGCCAGAGGGGCTGACCGCCATCGTATGCAGCACTACCCGTCGTGCAGGTCAGGTATGGCGTGCACGCTGCATTTCCCCGGGCAATACTTCGTAAGGATTAGGGCACCGTTTCGGTCTGAGGGGGCAAGAAGATCGTGTTTGATAAACGGCGAGTACATAAGGCGTTTCAAAGATGGCTGGATCTTAGCGAGACGCGTTCGCTCGAGGACCTGGGACACCTGAACGTGTACCAACAAAAGCGCGCTCAGGAGTCGGGGCAAACCAACCTTGACCGAGAGCAAATAACGGCAGAGTTCGTCGCACAGATTCGCGAGAGGTTGAAAAACGGCTCGCTTTTAAGGGTAGGGATCAACGCGCCCGCGACATTTGATCTGACTCAGCCTGCTAATGCTACAGGCGAATTTGAGCATCTCCAGCTCAGCGGGGGCCCGATAAGCGGCAGTCTCGATCAGTTGCATATTCGAAATCTGTTTCTTCAACATGCCGGCCCCACCGCCGCTCGGGTGCGTGGGTGCTGGATTGACACCCTTGTGCTCGGCTCAACCCATAACGTTGAAATTATCGACTGCTGGATAGGCACCCTAAGGTGCGGACCTTTTATCGCCGGCCTATCAGTTAGCGGTGGTGGCATTCTGTGCATCGATTGCCCACCCGCTGACGGCGATAACCCATTTACCGGCTCGGTCTTCTTTGAACGGAATGTGTTCTTCCCGCGCAAAGCCGGGGGCCGCGTCATAGATGCTCAGCCGTATCGAAACATGCGCGCTCACATGGCGAAGCTCGAAAACAGCCCAATGGTATCGCTCTTCCACGTTCTGGAATTGGTGGTCGAGCGTAAGAAGGAACGGCGCGGATTCACGCGCTTTATCAGTTGGCTTTACGAAGTCCTGTCGAATTGCGGTGGTTCCGTGGGGAGGCCGTTCGGCATTTGGGTCGCATTGATGGTGCTCACCTGCATGATCCTATTTTTGGGTAATGCCGTTGTGGTCACCCCCCGAAGCCATAATTGGCTTTCCGGGCTTGCAAACTCCAGTCACTGGAGAGCACTCGAACGCGGCGCGCTGCTAACGTTGGAAGGAACGTTCAATCCACTTGGCATTTTTGGGACGACGGGAATCGTTTCGCCCAAATATGTCTGGGCCGCCGTTGTGATGTTTGTGCACGGCGTCTTTTCGGCCACGCTGGCAGCATTGTTCGTCGTCGGATTACGCCGCCGCTTCAAAATGGGCTGACAGTATGCGACGCGCCGGACCCTAGATCGTCTCTGATCTGTACGAAGGGCTGACTACGATAGCATGTGCCAAGTGTCGACGGTCCCCAGCAGGTAATGCCGCTCGATAACGTCTTCACGCGCTGATAAGTTGCGGGGCAGTGCTCGGGGGATCCTCAAATGGCAGGCAAGCGCAAAGGCGGAAAGACAGACAAACCTGAACCACCGCCTGATACTGGTGGCATAGTAGCTAAATATATGCCTACCCCCGAATCGGGGACGTATTTCGCCAGGGTGCTCCGCACAACCATCGGGAAGCCAAAGGCAAAACCCGCGCCGAAGCGTAAAGCCGCGAAACGAAAACGAAAATAGGTAGGGGAATGTCATGACACTATCAGCATCAAGCCAGGGCGGTGAGGGCCGTGGAGAAGGCGGGAGCCAACGCGACGGCTCATCGCAGCCGAGCACGCCAGCGCCAGCGCCAGCTCAAGGCCCTACACCGGCGCCCGCAAGTCCACCGGCCGATACAGGCGGTGTTGTGCAGAAGGGTGCTTAGGATGCGCAGACAAGCGCGAGCAATACCAGAGGCGCAGCCACGCCGCAGATAACGCCGGCGCGAATCAAGCACGCCTTTGTCTTGTTTGATCGAGTGCCTACGCTGATGCGTTTCTTGTGATAAAAAGTTATCAGTGCCAGCATCTCGGCGAGCTTCCCATCATCCTTCGCATCAATTGTGCCGCTGTTGAGCCACATGTCCGGATCGCTGCCTATGGCACCGTACTGCTGATCAATCATCACGCCAGCAAAACAGGCTGCTCCCACCATCATCAGAGCAGCAGCAGTCCAAATTGGCCACCGGTGGTGCAACAGTAACGTCGGGTTTTGCACGAGGGCGGCCCCACCGCCGCTAAGTGCCAACGAGATTGTCGCATAGACACCAAGCAACGTGGTTGCCTTCTGCTCAAAAGCCTTTTTCGTCTCTAGCGTATCAGCGAGCCGCTTTTCCGCCTGATCATAGGCTTCGCGAGCGATCGTCAGATTGACCTTTGCTTTTTGCAGCTCTTGCAACGTCATCATGGCGTGTCAGTCCAAGCTTTTTTGCGTCCGAACATCAGTTGCGCTTCTCGTTGGCAGTGAGCTTTGTCCGTTGTAACTCCCGCACCGCACTAACGATCCGCTTCCAAATGCGCACGCCGTCGAGATCGCCTTGGGCGAGTAGTTCATCCGCGCGCTGCGCTACGACAGTCTCGGCATCGGCGCCGTGCCGTTTCACCAGCAGGTCAGCCGCACGCCAGATGTCGATTTCCTCGGTCATCGCGGTGGAGGGTAGTGGATCACTTTGAAAATAAGTGCACAAGGAAAGCGGCGAGCAATAGTAGTCCCCCGTCGATGGCACTGAATAAGTCGAGGTAATGGCCGGGACTGTCCGGCAACCCCCACCCCATTTCGGGGAAGATATGCTGCCATTCGGCCACATGAACCAGCACAACGATCAGCCAACAGGCACAGCCACCTATCGCCAGCATGCGCGCGTCGATCATGTTTACTCGGTACCCGGTCGAGACTGTCTGGGGATCGCAACAGGGAACGGTTCCCATCCAACCTGTGAATTGACCCAGCTTGGATGCTGTAGGGTTGCCCCCTTGGCGCCGCACCGCGTGCAGAGCGCCGACCGGCGCAGCACGTCGCTCGACGCGTCAGCGCCCCAGCGGATGATTAACGGAGCGAGCGCGACCGGTGCGCGGTGGCCGCACCTGGCGGCGCAGTTCAACCAAGTCCACGGCACGGGGCGGCGCAATTCACCGAGGGTTGGCACCGGTGGGCGGCGGGGTGTCATTTGGCAAGCATGACGCGATGGACGCGAATCGCAAGGGGCGACCGATACACCCCGGTGCGGCCCATATGGGCCATTCGTATGCTGTCAGGTACAGTGCGCCGTTAAGTGGACGTTTCGTTCGGTACGTTCCCGATGTAATGAAATTTATTTCTGGGGGGCGCACGTTGGTGCCAGCGGATTCGCTATTTCCATGCCTCGGGCTGAACATCCTGGGAAAATGTTCTTATAATCCGTCGCACCCATACACGACTTATTTCAGTCTAGGCAATGCGGTCGCCGCGTTAGCCTTTACGCTCGCAATCCAGCAATTTCTACGACCGATCTATCTTTTCCGCCTTCGGTCGTATCGGATCAAAGTTTGGTACTTACTCGCGCTGGTTCTCGTGGGCTTTGCTTGTCCGCTCGTGGCAATGATATTGCCAAACCTGCCGCTTTCTTATTCATCACCGTTCGAATATCCCATCGTGTGGGAGGGATTGGGCGCAATATTCATCGCGGCCGCGTATTGCATCGCGACCTTCATCTCTCTAAGGCCAGCGCAAATATATCAATTTAATCTGATCGACTTTGTACGCGCCGGCGCAACCCTGTTATCGGCTGCCGATGAATCTGAAATGGTAAGCTTCGCCGAAGATCTGTTTGCCAAGAGTGGAGAGAACATTGCCCGCTTGATCAATTATGCATCGGCTTGGCAGCGCGCCCAATGGGCTGCAAGTGCCCTCGAATTTGAGCGGTTGAGAGAAATTGGCGCTCCACTGGTTATTCGGGGGCAGCCTCCGATAAGTGCATTTTATCTCTTTGCCCACAGGAGAGACCTTGAGCGGGCAACGTACGCCGGGTCGTTTCTTCGGATAATCGCGGACCCGCGATTTTGTTCGGTTCTCGTCCGTAAATGCCCCTGGCTCACCGCATCAACAGTCAACATGATCAGTTCGCGAAGGCTTCACGTGGATCAGGCGGAGCCGTTCGTACAGCAGATTGCCGCGCAAGCTCTGATCAATGATCAGAGCATTATGGCGCGCGAAAGCGAGTACGGTGGGTTCGGTACAGCACCCGTCTTTTCCGACAGCCTGTTTTCCGATTGGTTCGTACTTTCTCAGTATGACCCCCTTGGGCGATTGACCTTCGAACATCCTAAAGAGATTACCGAAACATACCTGTCGAGGCTGAACGCCGCAGCCCAATTAATATTGGAAACAGCGATCAAAGGTGACGATTTCTGGCCCCAGAGATACATGATGGCAGTGACGCATGCCTACGAGCACGTATCGCAACAGAACGGGTACCGTCGATACAAAGGCCTTCCGGCCGATTACCTTGTGTCGTTTCACATGGGCATATCCAAACTGTGTAAACGGACTGCGGAGGCGCTCGGCGAACTTACAGTGGATCGGCGGAAAGGACTCTTTCTAACTGATCCAAAATCATACCCATCCGACCTTGTGCACGAAGTGGCATCGATTGCTTATGAGAGTCTCGCATCGATTGCGAATGCCTTCGCCGGGCCTGACGACGATTGCTGGATTCACGCGATTAGTGTGTTTAACGATGTGTACTCACCATACGGTACGGAGCCAGTTGGTATGAACCCGCTGCAGCAGCAGTTGGCGATCCAGCTTATTGATAAGCTACGTCAGAATTTGGAAGGTTTTTATCCGGCGATATCCCGCGTGCTTGTCTCCGTGATTGGTCCTTATGAGAGTCATACGACCATAGAGGGTAGAACAGCGTTCGTTGTGATCCGTGACGCCGTGTACCGAGAACTTCAAAAGCTGTCGACGTTACATAACAAAAAACCCGATAAATTCTCGAACTTCTTGCCCTCGAATGTGACTTTCGATCCCGCCAGCAATTCGCTTACACACACCTACAGGGGTGGTGACACAAAGATCACAAATCTCGGGAGCCTGACGATCCCGGAAGTAAATCTTTTCGATCCTCTGAACTGGGATTTGGTTTAGGTGTGACACGTTTCGTGAGGGCGGCCACGCGCAGCCACAGACGCACACCGCCGTTCTGCGGGTCAGTGGTCTTTAGCCTCCCGCAACGCCACCACAACGCACAAATCGATAACGCGCACCGCAAGCTTCATCGCGTCGTCGTTCCGCAGGCCTTCCCACGGCCGCCCCTCGTCGCCACCGAGGAGGCCGAGCATGATGAAATCATCTTTGAGTCGCTGGAACTGACGCCGAACGCGGTGACCGTCGAACGCGTCGGGCGACAACGCACTCATCGTCGAGCCAATACAGAACAAGCGAAACGGCAACGACCCGTCGCCCCCGATCATAGCGTCGAGAGCGGTCGTTAGTTGATAATGAGTCGCTCGATGCATAACCCCCCGTAAGAGCCGGTCGGCCGACGAACAACGGAGGCAATTCGCCAGCCGACCGGCGCCATCCACCTGCTAGATGCACGCCGCGAGAGCAAGGAGATTGCGAAGAACTCTCCGCGCGCTGTCGCCTGTTGGGCTTTCGCTGCACCTGGCGACTGGCAGCGTCTCGCCCAAATGCTAAGGCGAGAATACGCGCCGCTATTGGCGCGACGATTCATCACGCGACCCTCACGTTAAGCTCGCCTCGTTCTCGCGCCTTCTCGATTTCGTTCGTCGGTGGCAGCGTCGGAACGGCCATCGCTGGCGGTGCAATTTCCGCCAACGTGGCATCGGGATTTGCCATGAGAGCCTTGCGGTAATCCTGCAAACGACCCGCAATCTCGGCCTCGGACGTACCCGTCAGGATTATGCGTTGCGGGCGAACCTGGGCGAGCATTTGCCGGATGGGCCGGAGCCGAACGACAACGTTCCGCAGCTTGTCGGTCAGGGATATGGCGCGATCTCCCTCCCACAAATGACTGACACCGAAAACAAGATCATCGATTGCGCAGATTTGGCTTAGGAGTGCGGCCAGGGGTTCGGATGCTATCTCCACCTCGGCGACGACAACGGCGAGCGCGACGGCGGACACCGTACTCTCGGCATCCACGAGTGCGCGTTCGGCCGCCGCCAATTCGTCGGCGATTTGCTTGTGAGCGGTCTCGGCCATCCGGGCTCGTGACGCGATCTCCGCGAGGGCCGCATGTGCGGCCTTGATGGCCTGGGTCACGGCAACGTCTGTTGCCTTACCCGCGCGGATTGCCTTTGCAATCAGCCTCGCGTGGTCCTGCTCGGCCTTCGACAATGCGGCGATTGCGCGGTCGCGCTCGGTTTGCGTGGCGGCCAGAACGCTGTCGGCCCGCTTGAGGGTGTTGGCCGCTTCGGCCTTGGCCTTACGGGCGGTCTCGCGGTCGGCGATAGCCGCACGCAACGTTTCGCGGGGAGCCATCATCGTTTTGTACCTTTCAATGGTTTGGTCATTTTGGTCTTCCGAGTCCGGCGTAAAACCGCTGCATTCTTTCGTTCATGCGCCTTAGAGCGTTGGACATGACGCCATGGTCGCCGACCCGGATTGGCGTGTCGCTCAGTGGAAGCCGTTCAGGCTCGTCCGGTGATTTCGCAAAATTGCCGACGTTGCCGTGCGCTTCGGTCGGCGGAGCTTGGTCGCTCGCGTAGCCTGATTTATCAGGCTCCCAGTACCGCCGGTTCTTCGCGTTGACCTCGGCCGCGGTCATGCCTTGTGGAAAGGCCTGCTGATCGGCGACCTGGAAGCTGATCACCTTGCCATCGGCATCCAGCTTGAGGTCGGCCAAATCGAAATATTCTTTGGTCTTGGTCAAGGCGGCCGCCTTGCTGCCGCCGCTCCGCACGGCGTTCTTGTAGAACGCCTGCACATTTTCCTTTGTCGGCTTCGACGCGGCGTCGCTTGGCAAATTGCCAATCGCCCAAGGATCACGCGGCCCGGCCCGCATCAGCTCTTGGGTGGTGGCGTGGTGGACGCCCATGTTGTCGTGAACGCGATAGACACCCGGAATTTTTCGGCCCATCACCAACTCCTCTGTTGCGCCGCCAGCACCGCCGAATGTGGCCGCATGTCGAAGCCATCGTCGTCACCCAATTTCGCCCACAACGCCGAGCCACTGAGGCCGCCGCCACAGCGCACTAAGGCTCCGGCGGCGGCATTCACCAAGTCGTCGTGTCCCCCTGTCGGATGATCGATGGAATCTTTGCCACTGCGCGCAGAGCGTCGTTCCAAGCTGCAAAGCTGGCTGATCAGCCGTGTGTTATCGAGCAACGCGACCGCGTTACTGTTCAACATCGGGAGCAAGGCGACGTAGATTTCGTTTTTCGGCTTGTCGGCCGGCTCGTATTTGATTCCGTGGACGGCAAAGCGTTCGACCGGCCAGCCAGCGGCATACCTGTCGCCGCGAATCTCTGTGATGCCGTAGGATTTCAGGGTCGCCGCGAACTCGCGACACACGTCATCGGGGGAAAACGGCGCGCGGCGTTCGCGCACACAGTCGAGGACGACTGTGGTGCCTTGGCGGTGTGCAATGGCCAACGTCATGCTGTCATTGCTGCCGCCCGATGGATCACAGAAACCGACATAGGTGAGGCTGTGCTCCGGTGGCCGCTCGGAACAGCCCGGCGGCACCAATCGTTCGACAACGATGCGGTCCACAAAGTCGGCGAGGTCGCTGCGCCATTCCGCCAGCCATTCGGCGCTGGCCGCCTCGGCATCCTTGGCGAGGGCTTTCTCGATCACCGACAGCGGCAGCGTTGGGTTGAATTTTGTCGATGGTCCCTTGACGACGAGAACGTCAGGATCATTGACGCCGTAATGGTCGCGCCATTTGGCGAACAGCAGGCCGCTGCGACGATAGGGCGTGCTGATCCCGATGAGCATCGCACCCGGCAGCGTCACCAGACCGGGCAACAGAGCCGCATAGACCTCTTCATCCGGGTTGGCGCTGGATTCGTCCCGCCAGAACGCGACCTCATCGAGGACGACACAAGCGATGGTCTTCCCGCGTACCGCTCGGAAGCTGTTGGTCGCGACAATGACCTCGACCGAATTAATCAGCTCGAGGCCGGAGTCCGTCTCGCGTTCGACCATATCGTGAAAGAGCGTGTTGGTCGCAAAATAGCCGCGGATATAGCGGAGCAGGATGCGAGCTTGATCACGATCCACGGCAAGGCACAGCACGCTCGCTCGCTCGCCTGGGCGCAGATAGCGCGAATAGTCCTCGAAGGCGGCCGTTGTTGCAATTGCCGAGGCGACAGCGTCCTTACCGCCGCGCCTACCGACGATGCACCAGAGCTCCTTGACGGGATGCTCCGGTGGATCACGCTCGGCGACTTCGCGGAAGCGTGTGAGTTCGTTCTTACCGAGGTGTTCGCCGGCTGCGGCTTTGAGCACCGCTTTCCATCGTCGCCAACTCCGCCCTGCGAATGCTCCACCCAGAAGCTGTGGGTCGGAGATTGCATTGGCGGGTGTAACGATCATCCGGCTGCCTCACGGGCTTCGGCCGCACGCTGTCGCCTCGATGTTTTCTGGGATAGGTAATCGGCGAGGGTGGTGCGGCGTTTGGTACCAGTCTCGTTCACGCCCAGCGCCTGCAACGTCCGCCGAAGCGAATTGCTCCACGCCAAATAGCTCGCAGAGTCACGGTCCGACATACCGCCTGCCGCGAGCGACCGCTCGTCCATGATCTCGACGTAGAGGGCGAGGCGGGCAGCTCTCGCAATCAACTGGCGTTGGATCGCATTTGGGGCACCGCCAATATGTTCGATGAGCATGGCCTCGTAGGCCCGGAGGAAACGGCCCTCGCGGCTGCGGCCGTCTACGAATTGGCCGATAGCGGCGCGGTGAAGGCCCCGCGAGTAGGGGCCGAGCCGCTTACGATTTTGGGTCGTACAAGGGGCGACTTTGGTGGATTGCGACATAGGCCTCACAAGCTACCCCGGCGCTACCCACACTCGGCCAGGCCCGCTACAGCTACGCTGAAAACGGCTGTAACCCAAGACTTTTAGTCAATTGAGCCCGGGTTACGAAATCCTACGCTCCACCATGAGGGACGGTTTTTCGGTGGTTTGCCGGGGGTTAGGACGCCCGTAAGTAGCGGCGCAGCGGACGAGGGCAGGCGATGTGCCGGACCTGCCACCGCCTTAGGGCTTACCCCTCGGCTTTCGGATTTGAGACGACCTGCTGCCCTTGCCGCTGTCTTACTCGTCTGCATCAGCTGTGCAGGCCCCAACCATTCCGTCATCTTCGTCGTCCGCTTCGTCATCAGCAGTCCGCAAACTTCCGAACCGTCTTTTCAGCCACCAGCCGAGCAGAGGCGGGTCGTCGCCGGCTTCGTCGCATTGCCTGAGCTTTCGTTCCGTTTTTCTGATGATCTCGTCAGCGGTGACGTGGCCTTTTGACAACACGGCGTTGAAGGCGTTGCGGACAATCAGCCAATCGTCGTCAGGCCAACCCCCGGTTTCGCGCAACACCTCGAACGGCGATTCCAGTTGCTCCTCTACGAAGGCATCGATCAGCTCCAGCCACTCCGACGGTGTCACCCACAAAATCTTGTCGAACGATTCAACAGTCTCGCGGTCTGATCCATACGGCAGGTGTACGACCCAACCGCTGTGCTTCAGCCACCACCCCGGTCGGGGCACAAACTCGTCAGGGAACAATCGGTAAAACCGATTCCACAGAAGGGCCGCCATCAGGATCGCCCGGACGTCTTCTTTCGGTTTCGCAACAGCGTTGATCCAGGCACCCCTAAGCCGGTCAGGGTCACGATCTGGTTTTGGCCACAACGTCAGGAAGAGCTCGAAGCCACGTTTTGGTGCGATCAGGTTGTCGGATGCGAGATCGTTGAGCGCGGCTTCTAACGTCAGGGTGACTATGGCGTTGTCGCCAAGCGACGCTCTTTCCTTCTTGCCCTCAGCGCAAGCGGATTTGTCTTCTGGCCTGTAATGGAATTCTTCTGATGGTATTTTGGAATGGAATTGGGAGGCGCGCACGCCTCTAGTCACGCTTTTGGGCGCCTCTAGTCGGCGTTCAGGGGCGATACTAGTAGCAGGGACGCCTCTAGTATCATCCACGCCTCTAGTTGGCGGCCGGGCTGTCCACATCGGACGGTACAAATTCGACTGGCGATTGCGCGTACCTTTGGGTGCGTGGTTGATCTCGAAATAGCCGAACGCCTCAAGCTGGGCTATCGCCCGTATCACTGTTTGCCTGTCGAGGCTGGTCTCTCTAGCGATCCGCCCAAACCCCGGCCACGCATAGCCGGGATGTTCGCATGCAGGATGGTCGTTGTAGCGTTCGACCAATTCCGCCGCGACAGCCTTTGTGCCTGCCGACAGCCTGCGATCTCTCATCACGGCGAGGCAGAATTTGTGTTTCGTGACGAGATTGACGCGCCCATCACGATTATCTGATGCGGGGCCAAGAGACTTCTTGGGCGTGGACGGCCTTCGCGTTACACAACTCATGCATACTACCTTCCAGAGCCGCGCCCGCCCTCCCAAGCGACGCGGCTTTTTCTTTAGAGCTGTTGGTTCTCCAGCGACCGCCGCTTCGCGCCCTTGCGCTTGCCGGTCGGCTCCGGGTGCGCTTGGGGCTGATACTGCTGCGTCGGACGCGACGCCTTCCACGCGGCGAGCGCCGACAACGGCCATGCAATCGTATTGGCGCCCAGCAGCCTTGGCGCGGGGAAAAGCCCGCGCGCTACGAGATCACGTAGGTGCCGCCGTGAGAACGGGATACCGTGCTGCTCACTGAGTTGTGTGTAAGTGACAAAAACCTCGTTCGCAGCTGAGGCGCTGTCTTCGACTTGAACCATGTTCAACCTCCAAAGCTAATACGGCGGCTACAGGCGGCCGGACGCGTTGGAAGTACGTTGGCTCGTGTTAGGGGTGTAAAGAAAACGATTTCTCGGTTTACACTTCGTCGAGCTTTTCAAAGTTGATCAGATCGTGTTTGGCTAAATATTCTGCCGCCTCAACAAATTCGAGGAACGATGGGTCTTTTTTCCATTGGCCGACACTCTGCTTTGAAGTGCCAGTGTAGTTTGCGATCTGAGTATCGGACGCGCTGGGATGGGCCCCTAGATAGAGCGCAGCACGAAGCCGCGTGTCGTGATGTTTAACTTCCTTGCCACCGAAAGCGTCAACTTTGAGGTGTACCGATAGAAGATTGCAAAGCTCGCGCGGTGGTGGGACCGAAATGCGACGGCAGGTATCTACCATTACGGCGGCGCAGAAGCCGCACAGGGCAGGTGGAATTGTTTTATGGAGTCGCGTTTGCCGCCCGCTGCGTCGGCGCGTCTGAATCTTCTTTGTGAGCTTGCGTGACAGCGCCCGGATTGCATCAAGTTGGCCATCATTGACGCTCTCGAGCAACTCTTCGTCTATGCCATACTTTTCACATTCCTCGAAAGCATGGAAATACTGATTCCGTGAAGGACGTCTGGTCATGACCGGCCGCCGTGCTGCCGCCGCTTCTGCTCCTCCGCAAACGGGACGATCTTACCGGCCGGGCCCGGCTTTGGCTCGACGATAGCCAATAGCGCCGCTTCCCACTTTTCTAATGCCTCGCGCTTTTCACGGTCGTAGGTGTAAAGGTCGTAAGTGGTGCGGACGCTGCGCTTCGCCGGCTTGTGCGCGATGACGCGCTCGGCAATCTCGGGCAGTATGCCCAGCGCGCCCATACGGGTCCGAGCGGTGCGCCGAAGGTCATGAAAAACCCAGTGCGCCATTGCCGGTAGCTCGTCCTTCTTGCGTTGCTCGGCGATCACTTTGTCGAGCTGCTTCTTGGCCTTGCTGAAACCCGAGATCGGCCGACGCCCCGCTGTCGTGCTGAAAATGAACGGCCCATCAACGAGCCGGTGCTTGTCCCTCTCAACTTTTAAGCAGTCGTTCAACAGCGCGACCATGGCCCGCGTCAGCGGCACAGTATGAGCTGCTTTTCCTTTCATTCCCCTCCGCGGCACGACGAGCATCGTCCTACCCATGTCGAGATCAGGTAACTGCGCCCTGGCGATTTCGTTCTCCCGCTGCGCGCTGAGCATTAGCCCTCGCGTCAAATCGCCAAACGGATAGCCCAGACCATTGCTGGCGTTCCAAACCGAACGCAACTCATCGTCGCTGAGGATGCGATCGCGGGGATCGACCGCACCAAACTGTTCCTTGAAATTGATCAGGGTAAAGGGGTTGTGTTCGAGCCCGTATTGGTCGCGCTGGATCGCCCAATTGAACAGCTTGCTGCCTGCCGCATGGACCTTGCGGGCTGGCGATAGTGAACGGTGGTGGACGATATCTTCGAGTAGGGTAATGGCGTCTCTGCGTCGGATGGTGGTGATGGGCTTCTCCCGCCACTTTGCGTCACGACCAGCCACCCATTCTTCGACGACCTTGCCGTTCTCGTCCTGCGTCTTCTTACGTTCCTGACCGAGAAATTCGCGGCGGATCAGCGCCTCGGCGGCACGGGCATGCCGCAGGCGGCGACTGACGTGGTGCTTGATAAAGTCATCGACCACGACGGCGAAGGTGTCGGCGTGTCGTCGGGCTTCTTCCTGGCGCTTCTGTTCTTCGATCTCGCGGGGATCTTCGCCCCTCGCTAGGATGCCTAGCTTGTTCTTGGCCATATCGCGGGCATCGCCGACGCTCAGGCCGCCGCCGTGCGGTAGGTAGCGGCCGAGCGTCAACCGGATCGCATGCTTGTGTCCCCGCTTGCGCGCAAACACAAAGAATGATTTGACACCCGTGGGCGTGACGCGAATGCCGAAGCCCGGTACTAGTGCGTCCCATTGCGTGTAACGCGTCGGTCCGGGCTTGAGCGCTTTGACGCCAAAATCGGATAGCGTCACACGGTTACTGTCAGCGGGGTTGTCATCGTCGCCCTTGGCGGGTTTCGATTTGGGCTTCCGGGTAATAGGCACTGATCCTGCCTTTCTAAGGTCGCTTCCCCTGCGTAACCCCAGCGAGCTTGATATCCGCGAACCTAAGGTCCCTCGACCTTAGGTTTTTTTCTGGGGTAGCGCCAGGGTAGCGGCAACGACGCCGCTAGGGGGGTACCCTTACCGCCGCTAACATACCTCGTAAGTCACGGGAATAGAAAGAGAATTCAAGATATCGCTACCCGAGGCCGCCTCGGGGGTACCCCGCCAGCTGCCTAGCAAGGCGTAATCATAATCCTAAGGTCGCCGGTTCGAGTCCGGCCCCCGCTACCATTCCTCAGGCCCGCATCGGTCCCCGTGACCGCGCATCGCCCAGGCTGCGGAGCGCCGCCACCGCCAGTTCACGCCACTGCGCGCCGTCCAAACCGAAATCGTGCTGCTCGTAAAAGAGCCGCCCGAAATGCGGCGGCTGGCGGAAATCGTAATCCGGCGCAAGGCGAAAGCATTCGCGTTCGACAGGGAATGTCGCGACCAAATCGCCTTGCGACCTGTCGCACAGCAGCATCCGGCGCTTGCGGGTACGCTCGTCGTCGCCGAGGTCGACAACCACAAGCGTTTCGCCAGATGGCAGGAAGGAGCTCGTAACACATTGGCGTCCGTATCTGAAATATGCGGTCATTTCGACCAGGCCGGGCGCATTGACTCCCGTCCGGGCAACGCGCCGGCAAGCGGCGTGGACGGCGAAGCACGTCGCGTCATGGTCGGGGTGTCCGCCTTCATAGGCATGCGTGACGATCAGAGCGGGACGTATCGCGGCGATGAGAGCGGCGATCCGCTTGGAAATTTCGCGCAGATGAAACGCCGCCTCCTGATCGACGAAGGCCAGATCGACGATGCGCTCGGCCGTGATCCCGGCGATCGCCAGCGCGTCCTGCGCCTCCTTCCGACGCGCCGCGGCATAGGCCGCGCGATCGGGAAAGGTCGCGCCGGGCGCATAGGGATGGTTGCGTGGCGCGCCATCCGTCAAATGCACCACGCTCACGTCGCGCCAGAACGCAAGGTGCGCGCCGGCGCCGATCACCTCGTCGTCGGGATGCGCCGCCACCAGCAGGATCGGCGCGATCGGTGGATTATGGGGGTGGGCGAGGAACGTGCTCGCCGCGGACGGTCGCTTGTTGGGTGATAAACGCACGAAACGTAACCGGACGATCGGTTCCATTGGGTGCCGGTGCGGACGGTCCGCGGCGTTAATCCGTAAAGACGCGATAAGCCGCCGGTTCGCGCAAGGCGCGCTAAAGATTGGTTGCACGCGGCCGATCGGCGGCTTGCAAAAGGGCCCAGAACAAGTTGTCGGCCCCGCGACCGGAACGGAGGCGGCGTCGACGCCGGTGGCGCGCTGAACGATCTCCAGCAGGCCGCGCTGATACGGTGCCTCCGCTATGGTGCAGCCGACGGCGCGCGCCAGCCGCGCGCAATCGAAGTGCGCCGGCGCGAAGCTGCGCCGCGCACCGTCTTGGCCGCAAGCGAGCCGGTTGCGACGGCGTTGGCCGCGAGACCGCCGCTGTCGTTATCGCTGTCGAGAGTAATGACCATCGCGCGAGGAGGTATCCCGTGCGCGCCGGAAACCTTAAGCGGCGGAGCGTAAATTTGACGTTATTGCCCGCGGTTTACCTCGTGGATCATGGTTAATCGCCGGCGGCGATTGCGGCGCGCGCCGCCGCGGAACGCGGTCCGGCCGGTTAGGGCTAATAAACCGTTAAAGCGGGCGGGTCAGGCCGAGCGGTGCAGTGGCAGCTTGGAGCCCGCCGCCGTGCGCTCGACCACCACGGTGCGGCGGAACCGGAACAGCTTTGCGGGTCGCCCGCCGGTCGCGGTCGCGACCTTGCCGGTCTCCTCGACCAATCCTTGCTGTTCGATGAGGCGGCGGAAATTCTGCTTGTGCAGCCGCTGGCCGGCGAGCGCCTCGACCGCGCGCTGAAGCTGGAACAGCGTGAAGCTCGCCGGCATCAGCTCGAACACCACGGGCCGATATTTGATCTTGGTGCGCAACCGGGCGATGCCGGTCGCCAGAATGCGTCGGTAATCGTGCATCATCGGCGTTCCGGCGATCGCGTCGGCGGCGCCGGCATGGCCGCGCGCTTCGGGCACAAGGCCGGCTTCCCACAGCAGTTCATAACGTTGCAGCACCAGTTCCTCGTTCCAGCCGTGCGGCTTGACACCGAACGCGACGTCGATGCGCTCGCGTCTTTCGCGCGCCAGGGCACCTGGGCGCGCCCAGTGGCGCAAGCGCGGTAGGATCGCGTCGGCAATCATGCGCGGCTGGCCGGGCCGCCAATCTTCCCACGGGAAAAACCGGTACCAATCGTGCCAGGCAGAGTCCGCCGCCTCGCCGTCGCTGCGCTCGCGCGTCAGGCCCAGGTAGCTGATCGAAATACGGTGCTCGACAGTTTCCTCGCGCGTGCGTTCTCGGTCGGCGAACGTATAGAGCTGCTCGACATAGCCCAGCGCGTGGCCTGTCTGGTCTTCGACCCACGACCGCACGCCGCTTTGCAAGGTGCGGTGGCGCGTTTGCAGCGGCCCCGAGGGCAGGGCCTCGCCGTCGCGCAAGGTGAGCACGCGCGGCGCGTCGGCCGTCACTGCGACGATCACCGCGGTCAGCTCGACGGCCAGCGCGCTTTGCGCCGACGCCGGCTCACCACGCTCGGTAGGCCGCACGGTCGTGGTCATCGTCTCGTCTTGACAGGCATTATGGTCAATCATAGCATAAGTCGATGAAAGGGCGCTTGTGCCTGTTTTCTTAGCGCCTAGAAATGCTCAACAGGAGCATAATAAAATGCCAGACACGATCGCCTTGGAATCGCTGTACGAACGTGTCCGTCCGGTCATCCCGCCGATCGAATGGCCGGTCTTCGCCGATGACATCGCCGCGATTCTGACGCTGAAGCGCGAACGCGACGCCGTCATCCTGGCGCACAATTACCAGACCCCCGAGATCTATCGCTGCGTCGCCGACATTACCGGCGACAGCTTGGTGCTCGCACGCGAAGCCGCCCAGACCTCGGCGCGGATGATCGTGCTGGCCGGCGTGCATTTCATGGCCGAGACGGCGAAGCTGCTCAATCCCGATAAAACCGTGCTGATACCGGACGTGCGCGCCGGCTGCTCGCTGGCGGAATCGATTACGGCGGCCGACGTGCGGCTGTTGCGCGAGCGCTATCCCGGCGTGCCGGTGGTCACCTATGTCAACACCTCGGCTGCGGTGAAGGCCGAATCCGATATCTGCTGCACGTCCGGGAACGCGAAACGTGTCGTCGAATCCTTGGGTGTGCCGCGCGTCATCATGCTGCCGGACGAATATCTGGCGCGCAACGTGGCGGCCGAAACCGATGTCGAGATCGTCGCCTGGCGCGGCCATTGCGAAGTGCATGAACGTTTTACCGCTGCTGAAGTTGAAACGCTCCGTGCGCAGCATCCCGACATCGTCGTTCTTGCTCATCCGGAGTGCCCGCCAGACGTGGTCGCGGCGGCCGATTTCGCCGGCTCGACAGCGGCCATGTCCCAATACGTCGCGACCCGGCATCCCGCGCGCGTCGTGCTGCTGACCGAATGTTCGATGAGCGACAACGTCGCGCTCGAGCATCCGGAAACGTCGTTCGTGCGGCCGTGCAATCTGTGTCCGCATATGAAGCGCATTACGCTTTCCAACATCCGGCAGGCGCTCGAAACCCTGACGCACGAGGTGACGATCGATCCGGTCGTCGCCGCGCCGGCGCGCCGCGCCGTCGAGCGCATGTTGGCGGTCTAGGTCCTGATGGATTCGATCGCGCAGGCCGCCGGCTGCCCTGTCGTGATCGGCGCCGGCATCGCCGGCCTGATGACGGCGCTGCGCCTTGCGCCCGAGCCGGTCATTCTTTTGGCCAAGGCGCCGCTGGGTTCCGGCTGCGCCAGTGCCTGGGCGCAGGGCGGTATCGCCGTTGCGGTCGGCGCGGACGACACTCCGGCGCATCATGCCGCCGACACGATTGCCGCCGGCGACGCGCTGTGCGATGCGCATGCCGTCGAACGCATTACGGCGGCCGGTCCGGCGGCGCTGGCCGGTCTCCTGGAACTCGGTGCCGTGTTCGATCGCGCGTCCGATGGATGCTACAAGCTCGGGCTCGAAGGCGGTCACGGCCGCCGCCGTATTGTCCACGCCGCGGGCGACGGCACCGGGCGGACAATGACGGCGGCGCTGATCGCGGCGGTCCGGCGGACGCCGTCGATCACCGTGCTCGAAGGCGTCGAGGCGCTGCGGCTCATCGTGGAAGACGGTGCCGTCACGGGCGTGCTCGCCGCCGCCGACGGCAAGCCGGTGGTGCTGCCGACCGCACGGGTCGTGATTGCTACGGGCGGGATCGGCGGGCTTTATCGTGAGACCACCAATCCGCTCGCTGCCGTCGGCCAGGGCTTGGCGCTCGCCGCTCGGGCAGGGGCGGCGCTGGCCGACATGGAATTCGTGCAGTTCCACCCGACGGCGCTGGCGGTCGGCCGCGATCCGATGCCGCTCGTCAGCGAGGCCGTCCGCGGCGAAGGCGCGCTGCTCGTCGACGCGGCCGGCCATCGGATTATGGTCGATTATCCGCGGGCGGAGCTCGAGCCGCGCGACATCGTTGCCCGCGCCGTATGGCGGGAAACCGCTGCCGGTCGTCGCGTGTTTCTCGATGCGCGGCGCGCGCTCGGCAGCCGGTTCGCCGAACGGTTTCCCGGTATTGCGGCTGCGTGTCGTGCCGGCAATATCGATCCGGCAGTCGATCCGATCCCGGTGCGCGCGGCCGCGCACTATCACATGGGCGGCATCGCGGTGGATCCGGCAGGGCGGAGCTCGCTTCCCGGCCTGTGGGCGGTCGGTGAGGCCGCGTCCACCGGTTTGCATGGCGCCAATCGTTTGGCCAGCAACTCGCTGCTTGAGGCCTGCGTCGTCGGCCGCACGGTCGCTGAATCCGTTGCCGGCGCAATGTCCCGTTTGACGCGGCCGCGCCCGGCCGCCTTGCCGACGCTACCGGTGGCGGCGCGCGCGGATAGCGTTCGCACGATCATGGCGCAACGGGTCGGCGTGTTGCGCGATCGCGACGGCCTTACGGCGGCCGTCGACGCCCTGGCGTCGCTCGCCTTTGCGCCCGGGCCGGAGGCCGATCCAGCACTCGTCGGCCTGTTTGTCGCCGCCGCGGCGCTCCAGCGCGAGGAAAGCCGCGGCAGTCATGCCCGGACCGACTTTCCAAACCATTCGTCGGCGGGCCCGCGCCGGTCGCGGCTGCGGCTTGCGGACATCACCCGCCTGCTGGATGTCGGCGATCGGCGCGTTGCGGTAGGGACTTGAACGATGACCGTGCCGCCGTTGCCGACAATCATGGTCGAACCGTTGGTGCGTGCCGCGCTGCTCGAAGATCTCGGCCGGGCGGGCGACATCACGACGGATGCGATCGTGCCCGTGGATATGCGGGCGACGACGGCGCTGGTCGCGCGCAAGGCGGGCGTCGTCGCCGGGCTCGAATGTGCGGCGATCGCGTTTCGGCTGATCGAGCCGGCGCTCAAAGTCGAAATCGCGCGGCCGGACGGCAGCGCCGTTGCCGCCGGCGAAACCATTGCGACGATTGTTGGTCCGACGCGCGGCATCCTGACCGCCGAACGGGTGGCGCTCAATTTCCTGTGCCACCTGAGTGGTATCGCGTCGGCCGCGGCCGCGATCGTCCTGTCAATCAAGGGACACCGCGCGCGGCTCGTATGCACACGTAAGACCATGCCGGGTTTGCGCGCCTTGCAGAAATACGCCGTGCGTGTCGGTGGCGGTTTCAACCATCGTTTCGGTCTCGATGACGGTGTGCTGATCAAGGACAATCATGTCGCCGCCGCCGGCAGCGTCGCGGCGGCCGTCGCGCGCGCTCGTGCCGCTATCGGCCATCTGGTCAAGATCGAGCTCGAAGTTGACACACTCGAACAACTTGCCGAAGCGCTCAAGCTCAAGGTCGACGCGGTGTTGCTCGACAATATGAGCCCGGACGATTTGCGCCGGGCCGTCGCATTGGTCGGCGGCAAGCTGGTGACCGAAGCGTCGGGCCGCATCACGCCCGAGACGGCGCCCGCTGTCGCGGCGACAGGCGTCGACCTGTTGTCGAGCGGCTGGCTCACCCACAGCGTCACGGCGCTCGACATCGGGCTCGATTGGCGCTAGCCGGCGCGACCGCGGTACCTTGCAGTAGTGCTTGCGGTGCAAGCGGTTTTCGCCGTTTGATCGCGGGCGAATGAGTGAGCTGACCGGATCGTACGATGTGCTGGTGGCAGGCGGCGGCAATGCCGCGCTGTGCGCCGCAATCACCGCCCGCGAAGCCGGCGCCAGCGTCTTGCTGGTCGAGCATGCGCCGCGTGCATTCCGCGGCGGCAACAGCCGGCACACGCGCAATTTCCGGATCATGCACGCCGCGCCGACCGCGACGCTGACGGAAGCCTATGCCGAAGACGAATATTGGGACGATCTGCGCCGGGTTACCGACGGCGAAACCGACGAAGCACTGGCGCGGCTGACGATCCGCAGCTCCGGACCGGCATTGGCCTGGATGGAAAGCCGCGGCGTTCGCTTCCAGCCGTCGCTCACTGGCACGCTCAGCCTGTCGCGCACCAATGCATTCTTCCTTGGCGGCGGCAAGGCTTTGCTCAACGCCTATTACCGCGCGGCCGAGCGGCTTGGTGTCGTGATCGTCTACGACGCCGAGGTGCAGGACGTTCGCCTGCGCGCCGGCGCGGTCGACTCGGTGGTGATCGAATCCGGCGGTCGGACGATGCGCCCCCGCGTCAAGACCGTTGTCGTGGCGGCGGGCGGCTTTCAGGCGAACATCGACTGGCTCCGGCAATATTGGGGCGCAGCCGCCGACAATTTCCTGATCCGCGGCACGCCCTATGCGAAAGGCCGGGTGCTGCGCAACCTGCTCGACCAGGACGTGATGCCGATCGGCGATCCGACGCAATGCCATGCGGTGGCGATCGATGCACGCGCGCCGAAATTCGACGGCGGCATCGTCACCCGCCTCGACGTGATTCCGTTCAGCATCGTTGTCAACCGCGAGGCGCGGCGCTTCTACGACGAGGGCGAGGATCTGTGGCCTAAGCGCTATGCCATCTGGGGGCGACTGATCGCGCAGCAGCCCGACCAGATCGCCTACGCCATCACCGACGCGAAGGCGCTGACTCTGTTCATGCCGTCGATGTATCCGGCGATCACCGGCGCAACGATTGATGAAATTGCCGGCAAGCTCGCGCTCGATCGCGCCACGCTCGGCGAAACTGTGCGCGCGTACAACGCGGCGGTGCGGCCGGGTCGGTTCAGCGACAAGATTCTCGACGATTGTCGCACCGATGGGCTGGCGCCGCCCAAATCGCATTGGGCGCAGCGCATCGATGCGCCGCCCTATGTCGCTTATCCGCTGCGGCCGGGCATCACCTTCACCTATCTCGGCGTCAAGGTGGACGAGCGGGCGCGCGTCGTCATGCGCAACGGCGAACGCGCCAAGAATCTGTTCGCTGCCGGCGAGATCATGGCGGGCAACATCCTGGGGCGCGGTTATCTCGCCGGCTTCGGCATGACCATCGGCACCGTGTTCGGATGCATTGCCGGTCGGGAGGCCGCGACGTATGCGCGATGGTGATGCCACCGACGAAGCGCGGCGCGACATGGAGATTTGCAATGCCTGCCGGTATTGCGAAGGCTATTGCGCCGTCTTTCCGGCCATGGAGCTGCGCCGCGAATTCTCCAATGCCGATTTGAGCTACCTCGCTAACCTCTGCCACGATTGCCGCGGCTGCTTCTACGCGTGCCAATATGCGCCGCCGCACGAATTCAACATCAACCTGCCGCAAGCCTTCGCGCGCCTGCGCGTCGAGAGCTATCGCGAATATGCCTGGCCGGATTCGCTCGCGGCGTTGTTCCGGCGCAACGGCGTAATCGTCGCGCTGGTTGTCGCGTTCGCGCTGGCCGGTGTGTTGCTGCTGACGTCGGGATTGCAGGCGCCCTCCGCCGTCTATGGGCCGCACACCGGCACGGGCGCTTTCTACGCCGTCATTCCCTTGGGCGTGATGATTGCGGCCGGGCTGGCGACCTTCGGTTATGCGGTGCTGGCGCTGGCGATGGGTTACGCGCGGTTCTGGCGCGACACGGCCGCCGGACTCAAGCAGCGCGTGAATTTAAGCGTGTGGCGGCGCGCGCTTGGTGCCGCTGCAACCTTGCGCAATCTGTCCGGCGGCGGATTCGGCTGCAACGACCGCAACGAATCATTTTCCGGCATTCGGCGCTGGCTCCATCACGCCATGTTTTACGGTTTCGTCGCGTGTTTCGCGGCCACCTGCGTGGCGACGGTCTATCACCACGTCTTGGGCTGGGTTGCACCCTATCCGGTGTTCAGCGTTCCGGTCGTGCTGGGCACCGTTGGCGGCATCGGCCTATTGGTCGGAACGACCGGCCTGCTGATCCTCAAAATCGTGCGTGATCCGGTTTCCGGTGCTCGCGAATTGCTCGGTGCCGACGTCGCATTGCTGTTGCTGCTGGCGGCGGTGGCGGCGACCGGTCTGCTGCTGCTTGCGCTGCGCGATGGCGCGGCGATGGGCGTCCTTTTGGCGGTTCATCTCGGCTTCGTCCTCGCCTTGTTCCTCGTCCTGCCGTACGGCAAGTTCGTGCACGGCATTTATCGGCTCGGCGCACTCGTGCACTCTGCCGCCGAGGCCGCGCCGGCGAGGGGCGAACGCACCATCGAATAGGGGGCCGATGTGGATTTGCAGCTGAAAGGACGCACCGCGCTGGTGACCGGCGCCAGCATGGGCATCGGCCGGGCCATCGCCGTCAGGCTCGCCGCTGAAGGCACGCGGCTGGCGATCGCGGCGCGGCGCAAGGATTTGCTCGAGCAGGTTGCCGACGGGATCGAGAAGGCCGGCGGCACTCGGCCGGCGATCGTGGTCGCGGACGTCATGCAGCCGGAATCGCCGCAACGCATCTGCGACGAGGCCGGCCGCGCCTTGGGCAAGATCGAGATTTTGGTCAACAGCGCGGGCGGCAGCCGGCCCATCAACTGGCAGGCGCCAGACCAGGTCTGGGACGAGGCGCTAACGCTCAACTTCACGCGTCTGCGTCAGCTCACGCACGCCACCCTGCCGGGCATGATCGCCCAGAAATGGGGCCGCATCATCAACATCACCGGCAAGTCGGAGCCGGAGCGGATCAACGCCTCGTTCGCCGCCAAGGCGGCCGTGCACGCCTGGGCCAAAGGCCTGTCGCGCGAGGTCGGCCGCCACGGCATCACGGTCAACTCGATCGCCCCCGGCCGAATCATTTCCGAGCAGATCCTCCGCCTTTATCCGGAGAAAGATCGCCGTGAATTCGCCGAGCGCGAGATTCCGGTCGGGGAATATGGCCAACCGGAAGACCTGGCCGTGCTGGCGGCATTCCTTGCGTCGCCGCTGGCGCGTTACATGACGGGCACGGTCATTCCGGTCGATGGCGGCCTGCGCCGCTACCAGTTCTAGGCGCCGAGATAGGCCTGGACGACGCTGCGTTCGGCCGAGAGCTCGGCGGGCGTGCCCGACAGCACGATCCGGCCTTCGCGAATGATGTAGGCGCGGCTGGCGACCGACAGGCCGAAGGTCATGCTTTGCTCGGCCAGCAACACGCTCATGCCCTGGTTCAGCAGCTTGCCCAGCGCGTCGAACACCGAGAGGACGACCTTGGGGGCAAGACCGGCCGACGGCTCGTCGAGCATCAGCAGCCGCGGATTGGTCATCAGCGCGCGGGCGATGGCCACCATCTGCTGCTCGCCGCCCGACAGGGTGCCCGCGGCCTGATGCAGGCGTTCGGCGATTGCCGGAAACAGCTCGAGCACGCGCTGGCGCAGCGCCGCGCGCTGGTCGGGCGGACAGAGGCGCCCGCCGAGGTCGAGATGGGCGCTCACCGGCATGCGCGGGAACAGCTCGCGGCCGCTCGGCACATGGCCGATACCGGCGCGGGCGATGAGATGCGGCGCCTGGCCGGCGATCTCGTCGCCGAACAATTTGACGCTGCCCGCGCGCGGTGTGACCAGACCGGTAATCGCGCGGAACAGTGTCGTCTTGCCGGCGCCATTGGCGCCCAGCAGCACCGTCACCTTGCCGGCCGGCACCGCCAGAGAAACATCATGCAGGATGGTGATGTCGCCAAATCCCGCGACCAGCCCTTCAACGCGGAGCGCGTCGGTTTCGCCGGATGACGACGTGGATGCGGTCACGACACTTTGCCGAGATAGGATTCGATGACGACCGGATCGCGCAGCACCGCCTCCGGCACGCCTTCGGCGATCTTCTTGCCGCGATCGAGCACGATCATGCGATCGGAGATATCGGCGATCGCCGCGATAATGTGTTCGACGCCGGCGACCGCGGCGACGCCGAGGTCGCGGAAATGGCGAAGGACTTCGCGGATTTCGCCCTGTTCGTCGCGCGTCATGCCGGCCATCACCTCGTCGAGCAGAATGACCGTCGGATCGAGCGCCAGCGCGCGTGCCATCTCGAGGCGCCGCTGCTGCCCGGGGCTCAATTTTCCCGGCGGCTCGAGCCACAAATTGTCGAGCTTCACCGTATGCAGCGCCCAGGCCGCCTGTTCGACGGCCGCATCCTTGCGGCGGCCGTGGCGCGCGGCGAGCAGGGTGTTTTCCCAAACCGTCAGCGACTCCATCAGCCGCGGAATCTGGAACGTGCGCGCGATTCCCTGATGGGCGCGGCGGTGCGACGGAATGTCGGACACGGACTTGCCTTGATAGAAGACGCCGCCTTCGCTGGGCTTGACGAAGCCGGTGATGGCGTTGAACAGCGTCGTCTTGCCGGCGCCATTGGCGCCGATGATGCTCACCATCTCGCCGCGGCGGACGGCGAGCGAGACGTTGTTGAGCGCGACGAGGCCACCGAACCGCACCGTCAGGTCGCGGACCTCGATGATCGTGTCGCTGCCCGGCGTCGCCGGACGCGGCGGGCGGGAGACGATCGGAAATACCGCCGGCGCCGCGACCGGCCGGCGCCGCAGCCAGCCAAAGCGGTTGGCGACGCCGACGATGCCGCCGGGGAAGGCGAGTACGACGGCGATCACCAGCACGCCATAAAGCGCCAGTTGCAGTTCGGGCAGATAGGCCCAGAACTGCTCGCCGACGATGACGAGGATCACGGTGCCGAGCGCCGGTCCCCACAAGGTGCCGATGCCGCCGAAGAGCGCGAAGACGATGACCTGCAGGTCGAGCGTCGGATCGAAAGCGCTCGGCGGATCGATGAAGCTGCGGTTCCACGCGACCAGGCCGCCGACCGCCGCCGGCGCGAGCGCGCTCATGATGAAGGCGACGGTCTTGGCCCAGGACGTCGGCACGCCGATCGCGGCGGCGGCAACCTCTTCGTCGCGCACGCCGATGACGGACAGGCCCCATTGCGAGCGCAGCAAGAAATAGTTCAGCCCGAAGGCGGCCAGAGCCGCGACCCACATCGCGAGATAGACCGCAACGGGCGTCAGCTGCGCCGGCAAGGTCAATCCCGCGGCGCCGCCGATAAAATCCCAGTTGGAGAACACGACCATGAGAATGCGCGCCAGGCCGAGCATGCCGAGCGCGAACATGATGCCGCGCAACCGCAGCATGATGGTGCCGAGCAGCGCCGCGCTCACGCCGCCGATGGTGGCGCCGATGACGGCGTCCACATACCATGGCACGGACGTGTGCATGACCAGGGCCGCGGTGGCATAGGCGCCGATGCCGAAGAACGAGACCTGGCCGAAGGATAGATAGCCGGTGCAGCCGCTGATGACGTTCCACGAATAAGCCAACGCCGCGAAAGTGAGGAGGTCGGTGGCGAGTTGCAGAATGTACGCGCTGGTGACCAGCGGTACGCTGCCGGCGCAGACGATCAGCGCGATCAAAATTCCGATGCTGAGCGGCCGCGGACCCGACACGCCGGCGCTGGCGGGAGCGGAAAGCCGCCGCTCGATCCATTGGCCGACCTGTCGCGCGTCAAGATTCACGGGGCAGCCCGGGTGTCTACCGAGCGGCCTGGCCGAGGCCTTGCGGACGCAGGACCATGAAGCCGATCAGCAGCAGATAAGGAACGATGACTTCGACGTCGCCGCCCAGATAGTAGCCGACGCCCGACTGCACCAGGCCGAGAAGCAGTCCGGCGAAGACCGCGCCCTTGTAGTCGCCGAGGCCGCCGAGGGCGACGATGACGAACGCCAGAATGGTGAGCGTGTCCGCCGTCGGCGCCGAGAGCGGCAGGATCAGGATCAGCAGGACGCCCGCGATGGCGGCGAGCGCCGACCCGATGGCGAAGGAGATGCCGCGCATCCGCCGCACGTCGATGCCGCACGTGACGGCACCCGTTGCGTTCTGCGACGTCGCGAGCAAGGCCTTGCCCGATGCCGTGTAATGCAGCCAGACATGCAGGCAACCGGAAATCACCGCGCCAAGGACGCCGGCCACGACCAGAGCCTCGTTGACCGCGAGGCCGGCAACCGTCCACGTCTCTTGCAGGTTCGGCAGCGAAACGTATTGCGAACCGAAGAGGTTGATTGCCATTTCGACGATGACATAGGACAGGCCGAACGTGACCATCAGGCTCAGCAACTCGCGCCGGTTGCCGAGCTTGGCGAGCGGCTCAAGCAATAGGCGCTGGAGCACGCCGCCGACGACGAGCGCGACCACGAAAACGAGCGGCAACAGCAGCAGCGGATTAAGATTCGTCTGGGTTACGACCCAATAGGTGAACACGCCGACGAAGGTGATGATCGAGCCATGGGCAAGGTTGACGATGCCCATGACGCCGAACACGAGGTTGAGCCCCTGGGCAAGCAGAATGTAGGTCCCGCCCAGGAGCACCCCATTCACGACCAACTGCAGTACGATCACCCGACCGCCCCGACCATCAACCCCCTAACTATGGCCGCGGCTATTGGCCGGTGTAAGGCACCTGCGCTTTCGCCTGTTCGTCCTTCACCGGCCAAACCAGGAGGCGTTTGCCGTTCTGGATTTGGAACATGTACTGGGCGAATCCGATCGAAAGGCCGGTCGGGCCCGCCTTGAATGTGCCTTCCACGGTCGGCACGTCATGCGTCGCGATCCAATCCCGCAACTTCGCCGGATCGAGTGACTTGGTGGCCTTGACCGCAGCACCAAGCACCTCCATGGCGGAATATGTCGCCGCCACATGGTAATCCGGATCCTCGTGGAACATCGCCTTGTACCGCGCGATGAAGCCCGCATTGTCATGCGTCTTCAGGGCCGGCCACCAGCTGGTATTGGAGATGATCCGATTGGTGATCGGTCCCAACGCGCTGATGAACTGGTCTTCGGCCGGGCCAATGGTCTCGGCGAAGAACTTCGGCGCATAGCCGATGCGATGCAGCGCCTGCGCCAGGCCGACCGCGTCAGGATAGTAGGAACAGACGACAACGCCGTCCGGATTGGCGCTCTTGATCGCGAGCGCGATCGAAGAGAAGTCCGGTGGCGGCATGGCATAGGTCGTGGAATAGACCACGTCCATGCCAAGGGCCTTGGCCTGATCGAGCCGCGCCTGGCCGCAAGCCAGCGTAAACGACAGCTGTGCCTGAAGGATTGCGACCTTGTGCGCGCCCTGGCTCTTCATCAACGGCAGGATGCCGTCGAGATAGCCGGTGGCCGGCGGCAGCAGCTGGAAGGCCCATTTGTTGCTCGCCGAGAAGATCGCGGGCAGGGAAGCGCCCGGCATCGGGGTCGGCCGCTCGTACTTGTTCACCAACGGCGCGACCGCCTGGCTGATGCCGCTCGAATACGGTCCGACGAGCAAATCGACCTTATCCTCGGTGATCAACCGGGTATAAAGCCGGACCGCCGTGCCGGGATTGCTCTGATCGTCATAGTATTTGAGCGCGAGCTTGCGGCCGAGCCAGCCGCCATGCGCATTGGCGTCGGCAACGCCGAGCTGAATGCCTTTCAAGTGATAGGCCGCGTCGACGGCCAGCGGCCCGGTTTCCGAGATCGATGCGCCGACGACAATCGGCTTTTGAGCGTGGACCGCGGTCGCTGCGAACAGAAATGCGACGGCGATCAGCGGGGCAAGAAACGCGCCCCCGCGCGCACGTAGGGTCCCTCCCGACATTGGTTTTTCTCCTTGGTTAGCATGACGCCCGAAACGATTTTTTGATCCACTAACCTTGGCGTTGATTATAGCTTGATCATCAGCGCGGAGTCATCCGCGCTTCGTAAACGCGTCGGAACCGGCGGCGGCGGGTCGCGTTATTAGAGCGGCCGCCCGGATCATGCTGCGTTCGGGCGGCGGTCTTGCCGCGCGTTGGCGTACATCGGTTCACGGAAGGTGGCGATTACTGCGAAATTCGATACGCCAATGGGGTCATCGAGCAATCCGCAAAGGCCGGCGTTTGGCATGCCAAAATCCAGGCCAGCGCTGATCGTCGCCGTCCTGCTGGTGGTGCTTTCGTATCATCCGGCGCGCGCGCAAATGCCGTCGCCGTTTGCATCCTGGCAGAACGATTCAGGGATTGTCTTGCGCGACATCGGCGGCCCGATCCCGAATTGGGATGTGGTCCTCGGTGGCGGCGTGGACGTCAGTCCGAATTACGTGGGTTCCGATCATTACGAACTGATGCCCGAGCCGGTGATCGACGTTCGCTACAAGGACTGGGTATTCCTGTCGACCGGTGAAGGTCTTGGCGTCAATCTGCTGCATGGCCGGAATTATCGCGCCGGCATCGAGGTCGGCTACGATACCGGCCGCAGCCAACACGATCAGCGGGCGCTCAACGGCACCGGTAGCATCCCGCCGGCGCCCATCATCCGCGCCTTCGGCGAATATGCGATCCTGCCGGTCGTGATCAAAGCCGATCTCGGGCAGGCGCTCGGCGGCGTCGACGGACTCATCGGCAATCTCGGCGTCTACCTGCCGGTCGTCGGCAACGAGAAGCTCGTCGTGTTCGTCGGGCCGGCGGTCACCTTCGCGAACGATCGCTACATGCAGCGCTATTTCGGCATCAACACCACCCAGGCGATTCCGAATTCCCGGTTTCCGCTCTATCGCGCCCACGCAGGCTTTGCCAACGCCAATTTCGGCGTTACCGCGATCTATCACATCACCGATCACTGGTTGATCGACTGCGATCTCGCCTACGAACGCCTGCTCGATTCAGCGGCCGACAGCCCGATCGTCGAAAACCCGAACCAGCTCGGCGGGTCGCTCAATGTCGATTACGAATTCTAGTCGGCGCCCACAACGCGGTGCGACGACGCCCGCAACTGGCTTAATCGCATGCCAAGGATCAGCACGGCCACGGGGGCGCCGATCGCGCCGCCGACGAGCAAGGCAAACCCATGCCCGAGCGAAATCACCGGTGCGAGGACGAACAGGATATCGTCGAAATCGAATCCCGCCTGCGACGGGAAGCTTTTTTCGCCGATATGCCGTTCCAGCGTCTCGGCAAGGATCGACGCGCCGGCGATCGCGAGCGTGGTCCACACACCGAGAGCAATCGTCCACGATCCGCCGACCGTTTGACGCAATCCAATGCCGATAGCGAGGAAGATCAACGCGTTCAGCGCCACGTCGCCGTAGTAATCGTAAACGTGGCCAATGCGACTGCATTGCTTGGTGAGGCGGGCGAATTCGCCGTCGGCGCGATCGAACAGACACGACACGATCCAAAGTCCGCCGGCCCACCAATTGCCCGCGGTTGTCCCAAGGCAACAGGCCGCACACGCGGCAAGGCCCGTCGCGATCCGCAACGTCGTCAAATGATTGGGCATCAAGCCGGTGTTGGCGAGCGGCCGCAGCGCGACGCGGATCGCACGCCGAACATAGGCGTTCGATGCACTGCTTGGCGGCGCCCCAATTCGGACGTGGTTGCGCTGGCGCAACCGCAGCCAGCCGAGTTCAGAGGCTTGCCAAGACGCGAGCGCCGGCACGCCGAGCAGAATCTGTCGCGCGCGTTTGACCAGCGACATCGCCAGGCCGAGCTCGGCGGGTAGCCCCAAGGCCGCGCCGATGGCCATGTAGCCGCTTTCCTGCACGCCGATCGCGCCGGGTACAATGAAACCGGCGGCGGCAATGACGCTGCCGAGACTTTCGATCGCGAGCGCCGTCGGCACGCTGATCGGATGTCCCATGAAGCGCAGAGCGAGCCATGTCTCGCCGCTGCCGATGCACCAGGCCGCCAGATGCTGGCCGACGCTGATGGCAAAAGGGCGCACGCGGCCTGTCGACCGCATCGTTTCGACGACGCTGGCGAGCGCGTCGGGCGCGCGCGGATGGATTCGTGTGTAGACGCCAAGCAGCCAGCGCTCGGCGCCGTCGAAGCCGCCGGCGCGCTGAACCGCGACGACGCCAATGACGGCGATGCTGATGATGGCAAGCGCCGAGGCGATGGCGAGCGCCAAGTCGCTGACGCCGCGCGCCGCGATCAAGATACCGAGGCCGAACATGGCGAAGACCAGCTGGCTCACGCCCTCAGAGAGTTTGTCGAGGATGACGCTGGCGCTGGCGATGCGCAGGCTCACGCCGTTCAACGTCAGTAGGCGGACTCCGGCGACTTCGCCGCCGACCTGCGCCACCGGCAACAACAGGTTGGTGGATTCGCGCACCCAACGCGCCCATACGAGCAAGGAGAATGTTGCGGCATCGCGCTTCGGCATCAGCGTCAGCCAGCTCATTCCGTCGATTGCGATCACCACCGCATGCAGCGCGAGGATGATGGTCAGGCCGAATCCGACCATCATCAGGTCGCGCCACAGCGCGTGGATGTCGACCGAGAAAACGAGCGCGGTCATGATTCCGAAGCCGCATAAAATCAGGCCGACTTTGCCGGCCCCTCCGGTGACACGGCGTCCGATGCTCTCGTTGAGCATGATGCGCTCCAGCCTGGTTCAGACGGCACGAAAGACTACGAAACCGGGCGTAATAACGATCGCCCGTTGGTCCGGTTGCGTGATGGAATGATGAAATGGACATGCGGCATTTTTTCGGCATGCCGCCTTTCGGCGCGCCATCAAGCCGCCATGGCGCCGCCATTTTTTTGCCGTGCTGCGCGCCGCGCGCCGTGGTTTAGGCCGAGAGTCCGATGTGCTCGCTCCGCGCCGACCACCAGGCGAACAGCGCCGATACCAACGCCATCGCCGCGCCGAACGCGAACAGCAGCGAATACGAGCCGGTGCGCGCAAAGATGAAGGCGCTGATATAGCCGCCACTGGCATAGACGATCGCGTAAGCGATGGTCATCCAGCCCCAAAGTTGTCGGTGCTGTTCAATCGGCACCAATTCACCCGCGCGGCCGGATCCCAACGACGTCGTGGCGAGGCCAAACGCGCCCGTACCGAACGAGGAAAGCAGCAGCACCGGCAGGCTCGGCCAGAGCGCCGGCGCGCCGATGCAAACCGCGAGCGCGACGAGGATCAGCGTATAGGTGCGTGCAAAACCCAGGCGCTCGGCAACGAAGCCGGTCAGCATCGGACCGCAGGCCGCGCCGAGGCCGAGCACCAGCCAATAGAATCCACCGACGTCCAAGCCCAGGCCGAGGCCGCGAGCGATGAAATCGGTCCAGTAAACGGTGTGCGGCGCGAACGCGAGGCCGATGACGCCATACGAAATCACCAAGCGTATGACCATCGGCGACAGCGGCGGCCGCGCGGCTGGCCCGCGCCCGTCGGGAATGTGCGCATGGTGCGGCCAGCCGCTCCACGCCACGATCGTCAATACGACGCCAATGACAGCCAACGTCAGCCACGCCGTCGGCAATCCGGCGCGCACCAGCCAGGGGATCGCGGTGCCGGACACGGCGATGCCGGCGCCGACACCGGTGAACACGATGCCGGCGACGCGGCCGCGACGATCGACCGGCGTCGCCGCGAGCACGGCGGTCGGCGCCAGGATCATCAGCACGCCGCCGACGATTCCGGAAAGCAGCCGCCAGCCGAAATACCAACCGAAGCCCAGCGGCGCGGCGCAGCCCGCGAAACTTGCCGCGGCGAGGATCATCGCCGCCTTCACCAGCGTCATGGCCGGGATGTGATGAGCGGCGCGTCGGGCGATGGCCGCGCCGACGACATAGCCCGCAAGATTGGTGGCGCCGAGATAGCCGGCTTGCGCGGCGGTGAACCATCCGGCCTGCACCAACGCCGGGATCAGCGGCGTAAAGCCGAATCGCGACAGGCCGATACCGAGCAGCAACGCCGACAGGCCCGCGATCGCGGCATGCCGCGGCCGCGGGCCGGGCACGCCGCACGCTTCGATCTCGACCGGCATTCGGAACTCCGGATTTCCGCCGCAAGCTAGCGCGGTTCGGTGCCGGCCGTTCAATGCGATATTTTGCGGGGAGGCATGCGCGGCAAAAGCGCCGCGCCTGATCAGAGGGCGGTGGAGAGCGGCGCGGCCACCTCTTCGAGCGGGCGGCCTTCGGCAGCGATGCCAATCGTCGCTTCGGCCCCCGCCGCGACGATCATCAACGTCGCGGCCAACAGATAGCCCCACATCAGCGCCGGCCGCGAGCCGCTTTCAATTAAGAAACCGAACAGCGCCGGGCCGGCGATGCCGCCGACGGCCGTGCCAAAAGCATAAAACAGCGCGATGATCAACGCGCGCAGCTCAAGCGGAAAGATTTCGCCGGCGGTGAGATAAGCCGCGCTCGCCGCCGCCGACGCGACGAAGAATATTACCGTCCACAAGGCCGTCTGGCCGATTGCGTCGAGCCCGCCGAACGCGAAGAGCAGCGCCATTACGGCCATCAAGCCGCCGGCAATACCGTAGGTCAGCGTGATCATGACGCGCCGGCCGATGGTGTCGAATAGGCGGCCCAACAGCAGCGGACCGAGAAAATTTCCGGCCGCAAACGCGAGGATATATTCGCCGACGCGATCCGACGGCACGGCGTAGAACCGCTGGAGCACCAGCGCATAGGTGAAGAAGACGGCGTTGTAGCAGAACGCCTGCGCCGTCATCAGCAACAAGGCGAGCACGGTGCGCCGCGGATAACGGCGCAGCAGCACGACGCCGAGCTCGGCCAGCCGTACCGGTCCCCGTGGTTTCAGCCGGATCGGGTTGCCGGTTGGCGGCAGTGCGCGGCTCGCGTCCTTGCCGATGCGGCTTTCGATTTCGCGAACGACTTGTTCCGCTTCGGCGATCCGTCCGTGTGTCATCAGCCAGCGTGGACTTTCGGGAACGTAACGCCGCAAGACGACGACACCGAAGCCGAGCGCGCCGCCAATGCCGAACGCGAGGCGCCAGCCGAGCCATGGCGGCAGCAGCCGCGGGTTGAGCACGACCAGCGACGCACCGGCGCCGAGCGCCGCGCCGATCCAGAACGTGCCGTTGATCGCCAGATCGGTCCAGCCGCGGACACGGGCGGGGATCAGCTCGTCGATCGCCGAATTGATCGCGGCATATTCGCCGCCGATGCCGGCGCCAGTGCAGAAGCGGAATAGCGCGAAGGAAAAGAAATTCCATGACAGGCCGGTGGCGATGGTGGCGACCGCATAAACCAGGACGGTGATGCTGAACAATTTCTTGCGGCCGTAAAGATCGGTGAGCTGGCCGAAACCCAGCGCGCCAGCGATTGCGCCGGCAAGGTAAGCGCTGGCAGCCAGTCCGACTTGGCTTTCGCTCATCGACAGCCCGCCGCTGCCGGCGAAGGCGCCCGACAGCGAGCCGACCAGCGTGACTTCGAGACCATCGAGAATCCACGTCACGCCGAGCGCGGTGACCACCAGCCAGTGGAATCGATGCCACGGCAACCGGTCGAGCCGCGCAGGAATATCGGTCTCAAACGATGGATCAGCCGGGCCGCCGTGTCGCGCCATCGCGTCTCCGCTGCTCGCTTTAGGTGACGAGTGAGGCGGGCGATGGTGATCTTTTTAAGGCAGCGTCTAGCTCCCGGCGTATTGCGCGCCGCCGTTGCCGAAGGACCAATTCTCCATTGCCGTTTCCGCGAAACGCGGAGCATGAACGGGCATCGGAACGGATTCGAGATTGGCTGGGGCGGGAGGATTCGAACCTCCGTATGGCGGAATCAAAATCCGCTGCCTTACCACTTGGCGACGCCCCAATCCGGCTGCACGACGCGGCCAAGTCGCGTGTCGGGGCGACCTTAGCCGCTGCCGCCGAGCGTCGCAACCAAAGTGGGCCGAGTCCGGTTCTGTCGTCGGATATCCCGGTTGACGCAACCGGTCGCGGCAGGCGAAGGTGCCGCGCGTTCCATCGAATTTCGAGCCGCGAATCGTTCGCTTCCATGAGCGCCACTGCCGACATCAAGACCGAAGCCGCGCCGCCGTTGCCGAAGCCGCGCGACCCGCAGCTGTTCCGTATGGCGAATTGCCTGCGGGCGCTGGCGATGGACGCTGTCGAAAAAGCCAAGAGCGGCCATCCCGGTATGCCGATGGGCATGGCCGACGTCGCGACTGTCCTCTTCACCAAGTTTCTCAAATTCGATCCCGCCGACCCCAATTGGCCGGATCGCGACCGGTTTATTTTGTCTGCGGGCCACGGGTCGATGCTGCTCTACGGGCTGCTCTATCTGCTCGGCTATCCGGACATGACGATCGACGAGATCAAGAATTTCCGTCAGCTCGGCAGCCGGACCGCCGGCCATCCCGAGCGCGGCCATGCGCCCGGCATCGAAGTGACGACCGGGCCGTTAAGCCAGGGCATCGCCAACTCGGTCGGCATGGCGCTTGCCGAGCGCATTCTCAACGCGCGCTTCGGCGACGATCTGATCGATCACCACACCTATGTCTTTGCCGGCGACGGTTGCCTGATGGAGGGCTTGAGCCACGAATCGCTCGGTCTCGCCGGGCATCTCCGTTTGCGCAAGCTCATCCTCTTCTGGGACAACAATTCAATCTCGATCGACGGCGCGACGTCGCTCGCCTGTGACGACGATCAGATCGCACGCTTCAAGGCCCACGGCTGGAACACGATCGCGATCGACGGCCACGACACCGATCAGATCGCGGCCGCCATCACCCAAGCGCAGAAAAGCGATCGGCCGACGCTCATCGCCTGCCGCACCATCATCGCCTTCGGCGCGCCGACCAAGGCCGGCACGGCCGCGGCGCACGGTTCGCCGTTGGGCGCCGAAGAGATTGCCGGCGCGCGCAAACGGCTTGGGTGGGATTCGCCGCCATTCGTGATTCCGGACGACTTGATGAAAGCCTGGCGCGCCGTCGGTGCGCGCGGCGCGACCCCGCATGGGGCGTGGCGTAAACGCCTGGCCGCAGCCGCGCCTCAAGCGCGCGACGAGCTGACGCGGCGCATGAAGGGCGATCTGCCGGCGGGTTGGCGCGAAGCGCTGGTGAACAAGGCCAAGGGGTTTGCCGCCGAGCGCAAGAAAGAAGCGACGCGGCAATCGTCCGGACACTGTCTCGAGGTTTTGGTGCCGGCAATTCCGGCCTTGATCGGCGGCTCGGCCGATTTGACGCCGTCCAACAACACCATGATCAAGGGCCAGAAGGTCATCAGCGCGACGGATTACGACGGCAGCTACATCCATTACGGCATCCGCGAGCACGGCATGGTCGCGGCGATGAACGGCATGGCCGCGCACGGCGGAATCGTGCCCTACGGCGGCAGCTTCCTGGTGTTCACCGATTATTGCCGGCCGTCGATCCGGCTCGCCGCCCTCATGAAGCTGCGGGTCATCATCGTGATGACGCATGATTCGATCGGACTCGGCGAAGACGGGCCGACGCATCAGCCGGTCGAACATCTGGCGGCGCTGCGCGCCATTCCGAATCTCAACGTCTTCCGCCCGGCCGACGGTGTCGAAACCGCCGAGTGCTGGACGCTGGCGCTGGAGAATTTCACCACGCCGTCGATCCTCGCGTTGTCGCGCCAGGGCCTGCCGGCGCTGCGCACGGATACGGCCGACAACAAATCGGCGCGAGGCGCCTATGTGCTCGCCGAGGCGGCCGGTCTACGCGCCGTGACGCTGCTGGCCACGGGCTCAGAGGTCAGCATCGCCATGGCGGCGCGCGAGCAGTTGGCCGCCGCCAAGATTTCCGCCGCCGTCGTGTCGATGCCATGCTGGGAGCTGTTCGAGCAGCAGGACGAGGCCTATAAGCGCGCCGTGCTCGGCACCGCGCCGCGCGTCGCCGTCGAGGCCGCGTGCCGCGAGGGCTGGGATCGCTACCTTGCGCCCAAGGGGTCGTTCGTCGGCATGACCGGCTTTGGCGCTTCGGCGCCCGTCGAAGCCCTATATAAGCATTTCAACATCACGCCCGAGGCGGTTGCCGCCGCCGCGAAGGCGTTGCTCTAGGAGAGCCGTATGGCCACACGCGTCGCCATCAATGGGTTTGGCCGCATCGGCCGCCTGACCTTGCGCGCCCTGCACGAGCAGGATCGCAACGACGTGCACTGTGTCGCCCTCAACGATCTGGGCTCGGTCCAGGCGAACGCGCATCTGCTGAAGTACGACAGCGTGCACGGCCGCTTCGACGGCGAGATCAAGACCGGCAACGACTGGATCGACATCGGCAAGGGACCGATCCGCGTGCTGGCCGAACGCGATCCGGCGAAGTTGCCGTGGAAGGAACTCAAGGTCGACGTCGTGCTCGAGTGCACCGGCCTGTTCACCAAGCGCGAGGCCGCCGCCAAGCATCTCGAAGCTGGCGCCAAGCGCGTCATTATCTCGGCGCCGGCCGATGGCGCCGACGTCACCGTCGTAATGGGCGTCAACAGCGACAAGCTCAAGCCCGAGTACAAGGTGCTGTCGAACGGTTCCTGCACGACCAATTGCCTCGCGCCTGTCGCCTATGTTCTCAACGAGGCGCTCGGCATCGATCAGGGCTACATGACGACGATCCACTCCTACACCGGCGATCAAAACACCGTCGACACGTTGCATAAGGATATGCGTCGTGCCCGCGCCGCCGGCCTCAACATGATCCCGACGTCGACCGGTGCCGCCAAGGCGCTCGGCCTCGTGATCCCGGCCTTGCAGGGCAGGCTCGACGGCACGTCGATCCGCGTGCCGACTGCCGACGTTTCCTTGATCGATTTCAATTTCACTGCGGCGCGCGACACCAGCAAGGATGAGATCAACGCGCTGATGACCAAGGCCGCGAATTCGAACCGCTTCAAAGGTATTCTCGCCGTCAACAGCGAAGAGACGGTGTCGGGCGATTTTATGCACGACCCGCACAGCGCCATCTTCGACCTGACGCAAACGGTCGTCATGGGAAAGCGTTTTTGCCGCGTGCTCGCCTGGTATGACAATGAATGGGGCTTCTCGAACCGCATGGTCGAGATGGCGGCCCTGGTCGGTGATTTGGGCTGAGCGGATGGCGGCGCGGATCGTCGTTCATTCGTTTACCGATGCGCGTGCCGCGCTGGCGGCGGCCGCTGCGCTTGGGCGCGACGTAACGCTGACGAGTGCGGACGGCGCCGGCGCCTATGCCGGTCCCGGCTGGTTCAAGGCGTTGACCGACGAAGCCAGGCGCGCCGTGCCGACGGCGCATTGTGATATCGTACTCGACTGTGGCGCGGCGCCCGGCTTTGCGCTCGCGGCGCTGCAGTTCGGGTTGAAACGGGTACGGTTTACCGGCGGCGAAGAAGTCTGTCGCCGTCTGCAAACGATTGCTGCACAGTTCGATGCCGCGATCGAAACGGAATCGGTACCGGCGCTCGATCTGCACGGCGTCCGCCAGCCGGAGGCACGCTGCCGTGCCTGGCTTGCCGGCGAGACGGTGACGCGGGCTTAGGCCCTCTGCTATATCCGGCGCATAAGGGAAGGCGATATGGCGACAGTGACCAAGGCCGTTAAAAAGATCCTCGACGCCTACGAAAGCGATACGCCGAAAACGAAGGCGAATATCGCGCGCATCCTGATGCAGGGGAAGCTCGGCGGCACCGGCAAGCTGGTGATTCTGCCGGTCGACCAGGGCTTCGAGCACGGTCCGGCGCGCAGCTTCGCGCCCAATCCGCCGGCTTACGACCCGCATTACCATTTCCGGTTGGCGATCGATGCGGGACTGTCGGCCTATGCCGCGCCGCTCGGCATGCTCGAGGCCGGCGCGCGCACTTTCGCCGGCAAGATCCCGACCATCCTCAAGTGCAATTCGGCCAATAGCCTGTCGCGCGCGAAGGAGGCGGCCGACCAGGCAGTGACGGCCTCGGTACAGGATGCGATCCGCCTCAAATGCGCCGCGGTCGGCTTCACCATCTATCCCGGCTCGGACAAGGCCTACGACCAGATGGAAGAGCTGGCCGAGCTCGGCCGCGAAGCCAAGGCGGCGGGGCTCGCGGTCGTCGTCTGGTCCTATCCGCGCGGCGGCTTTTTGTCGAAGGAAGGCGAGACCGCGATCGACATCTGCGCCTATGCCGCGCACATGGCCGCGCTGCTCGGTGCGCACATCATCAAGGTCAAGCCGCCGACCGCGCATCTCGAGCTCGAGGCGGCAAAGAAAATCTACGAGGCGCAGAAGATCGACATCTCGACGCCGACTGCGCGCTACCGTCACGTCGTCCAATGCTGCTTCAATGGCCGGCGTATCGTGGTTTTCTCCGGCGGCGAAGCCAAAGATGCCGACGGCATTTACGCCGAAGCCCGCGCGATCCGCGACGGCGGCGGCAATGGCTCGATCATCGGCCGCAACACGTTCCAGCGGCCGCGTGACGAAGCGCTCAAGTTCCTCGGTCAGCTTATCCGGATTTATCGCGGCGAGGCGTGACCCGCCTCTATCTCATCACACCGCCGGCGTTCGATCCGCCGGTCTTCGCGCGTTCGCTCGCTGAAGCGCTCGATGCCGGCGACGTCGCCTGTGTTCAATTGCGTCTCAAGCCGGCGGATGACGATGCCATTCGCCGTGCGGCGGATGTCCTGCGGCCGATCGCCCAGGACCGCGGCGTCGCCTTCCTGATGAACGACCGCGCCGATCTGGCGGTCGCCTGCGGCTGCGACGGCGTTCATGTCGGCCAGGAAGACACGCCGTACGACGCGGCGCGGCGCCTGTTGGGGCCGGACCGCATCGTCGGTGTGACGTGTCATGCAAGCCGCGATCTGGCGCTCGAAGCAGCGGAAAAAGGCGCTGACTACGTCGCCTTCGGCGCGTTCTATCCGACCCAGACCAAACTCGCCAAAGGCCACGCCGATCCCGAATTGTTGCAGTGGTGGAGTATGGCGACGACGGTGCCGTGCGTGGCGATCGGCGGCATTACGCCGGCGAATTGCGGCCCTTTGGTTAAAGCCGACGCCGATTTCCTCGCCGTCATCGCTGCCGTATGGGATCATCCGCAAGGGCCGGGCGCGGCGGTTAAGGCATTCCTCGAGGCGATCGCTGCCGCGCGCTGACCGAGCGGATTTCTTCCATGACGGCGTCCTCAGGCGAAGCGGTGTTGCCGATTGCGCACGAGCGCCGTGGCTGGCTGCCGCCTTGGGCACTGATCGCCGCTGCGCTCCTGCACATGTTGCCGGTGCTGATTTGGCTGTGGCACTGGCCGATGGTATCGGTTTCGCCGCCGCCGGCGTTCAAGGTCACGCTGGTGCGGGCACCCCCCAAGCCCGCTTCCGTGCCGCCGCCCGCGGCGACACCCAAGCCGCGGGAGTCCGGTCCCGACCAGATCACTGAAGCGAAGAAGACGGCCAAGCCGGAACCGACGCCGCCGCCGCGCGCGCGTACCGAACCGACGCCGGATTCGGCGCATGCTGTCGCCGCGGCCCCGAAGCCGGCGACGGAAGGCCTGCGCGTGCTTGAGCTTCACCTGCCGACGCGCGGCGATGCCGACCGCAACCGGGCGGGCGATCCCTATCTCAACGCCATCATGCAGCGGATCGAAGGCAACCGCGTCTATCCGCCGGCGTCGGCTTTTTATGGCGCGCCGGAACGGACGGTCGTTTACAGCGTCGGCGTCAACCCGGGCGGCACGGTGAGCACCATCACCTTGTTGGCGTCGTCCGGCCAGAGCCTGATCGACGAAGCGGCACGCCAGATGATCGCGGCCAGCGCGCCGTTTCCCCACCTGCCGGGCGAACTGCCACAAGTCCGCACGTCGATCGTCATCTTTATCCCTGTCTACCCGCCGGGCTAAAAGACTCGACTTTGGTGCTAATAGGCCTATAGTACTATTTAGCTGTATGCCAAGTTGCGGATCGCGGCAATGATGACGATCGAGATCGATTTTGATGTCTATAAGGCACTGACCGCGCGCCGCGGCGATGAGACGGTCAGCTACAACGACGTGCTGCGAGCCCTGCTCGGTTTGAGCCAGCCGGCCGCTGGCTTGCGCCGTTTGTTCGGTCTCGGCGGCAGCAAACCGGAGACATCCGAGTCCGCCAAGGACAGCGCAACAGCCTGGTTCTACAAGGGAATTCAGTTTCCACCCGGCACCAGCCTGCGCGCGAAATATAAAGGACGGGTTCATACGGCGCGGATCGAACGCGGTGGCATTGTCGTCGGCGGCAAGCGCTTCGCCACGCCGTCGGATGCGGCGCGCGCGGTCACCGGCACGAACGTCAACGGCTGGCGATTCTGGCAGTGCCGGCTACCGGGCGATGCCGGCTGGCGGCGTCTCGACGCCCTCCGTCAAGACTCTTGAGAGTCGAGCCGAGTCCTAAGCGACCGGCGCCCACAGCACGTCGTCGATGCGCGCGGCGCCGCTCGCGAGCATGACCAGGCGATCGAATCCCAGAGCGATGCCGGCGCTCGGCGGCATCGCGGCGAGCGCGGCCAGGAAATCCTCGTCGATTGGATAAGTCTCGCCGTAGCGCGACTGTTTGCGCGTGCGGTCGCGCTCGAAACGCCGCCGTTGCTCGATTGGATCGGTGAGCTCCGAGAAGCCGTTGGCCAGCTCAAGGCCGCCGACATAGACCTCGAAGCGTTCGGCCAAGCGCGGATCGTCGGGCTTGGCCCGGGCGAGTGCTGCCATGGCGATCGGATAATCTGCCAGGATGGTTGGTGCGCCGATGCCGAGTGTCGGCTCGATCCGTTCGAGGAAGATACGAAAGAAAAGGTCGTCCCAATCGTCGCCAGGATGCGGTGCGATGCCGAGCGGCCGCGCCGCGGCCGCCAGCAGATCCAGCCGCGGCTGCTCTGGATCGGGCGCGGTGGCGAGAATGTCGATGCCGCAACGGTCGGCGAAGACGCCGGCCACGGTTTCCCGGCGCCAGGGCCGACGTGGGTCGGCCATCTGTCCGTGCCACGCATAGTGGGGCTCGCCGACGGCTTCGAGGACGGCGGTGAGCAGCCGCTCGCAATCGGTCATCAACGTCTGATAGGTCGCGCCGGCGCGGTACCATTCGAGAAGTGCGAATTCGGGATGATGCGTGGCGCCACGCTCGCCGTTGCGGAACGCATGCGCCAGTTGGAACAGCTTGGGTACGCCGGCCGCCAGCAACTTCTTCATCGCGAATTCCGGCGAGGTGTGCAGGAAGAAGGGGCGCAGGCCGACGCCGGGCTCGTCGAGCGTGGTGGCGAAAGCGCGCAAATGCGGCTCCAGGCCAGGGCTGATCTGCAACGCCGGTGTGTCGACCTCGGCAAAATCTTCGGCTTCGAAATAGTGCCGGACCGCGCGCAACGCGGTGCTGCGCGCCGCGAGATAATGCGCCCGCGCAGCAAAGCGGTCGTGGCGCCACCAGGGCGTGTCGGCCATGCACAACTCTCCTTCGGCTGCGCAAACTAGGCGGCCGCTGCGAGCGCGCCAAGTGCCGTATTTCGCTTGTGGGCGCAGGGGGCAAGCTGGTACGAAGCAGCCCGCAAACCCAAAACGAGACCGGCTTTCGCGCGAGGATTGGCGCCATGAAGATCAATGCCATCGACATCAAACCGGGCAACGTCCTGGAGCAGGACGGCAAGCTCTGGCTTGTCCTCAAACGCGAGCTCATCCAGCCCGGCAAAGGCGGCGCCTTCGCCCAGGTCGAGATGCGCGATCTGAAGACCGGCACCAAGACCAATGCGCGTTACCGTACGCAAGAAACGGTCGAGCGCGCGCGTCTCGACGAGAAGGACATGCAGTTCCTCTATTTCGATGGCGACATGGCAACCTTCATGGACAACGAGAATTTCGAGCAGACGACAGTCAACAAGTCGCTGATCGGCGAGCCCGGCGACTTCTTGCAGGAAGGCATGATCTGCACCATCCAGCTGCACGAGGGCGCAGCGCTCGCCGTCACCTTGCCGCAGACCGTGGTTCTCGAGGTCGTCGAGGCCGAGCCGGTGGTGAAAGGCCAGACCGCGTCGTCGTCCTACAAGCCGGGCAAGCTGTCGAACGGACGGCGCATCATGCTGCCACCGCATGTCGGCACCGGCACGCGCGTCGTCGTCAATACCGGCGACGGCAGCTACGTCGAACGCGCCAAGGACTAGACGCCGCGGCGATGGCAACCCGCTCGGCGCTGATCAATGTCATGGCGGCCGCCTGCCTCAAGGCGGCGCGGGGCCTGAAGCGCGATTTCGGCGAAGTCGAACAGCTCCAAGTCTCGGTCAAGGGGCCTGGCGAATTCGTTTCAGCCGCCGACATCGCGGCCGAACGGGTCCTCAAGCGCGAGCTCGCCAAGGCACGGCCGAATTACGGATTTCTCGCGGAAGAAGGCGGGTTTCAGCCCGGCCGCGACGCCAGCCACCGCTTCATCGTCGATCCGCTCGACGGCACGACCAACTTTCTCCACGGCCTGCCGCACTTCGCGATCTCGGTCGCGCTCGAGCACGAGGGCAAGCTGGTTGCCGCGACCGTCTATGATCCGATCAAGGACGAGATGTTCTGGGCCGAGAAGGGTCTCGGCACCTATGTCAACGACCGGCGGTTGCGCGTGTCGGCGCGCCGCAATCTGGCGGACGCGTTGATCGCGACCGGAATTCCGTTTCGCGACCGCGGCGATCACGAGCGCTATTTGAAAACATTGGCGCCAGTGATGCGCGCCGCCTCCGGCGTCCGTCGCTGGGGCGTTGCGTCGCTCGATCTCGCTTACGTCGCGGCCGGCCGCTTCGATGGATTCTGGGAATTCGACCTCAAGCCGTGGGACATCGCCGCGGGCCTGCTGCTAGTGCGCGAAGCCGGTGGCGACGTCAGCGACATGGCCGGCGGCCAGGACATGCTGACGAACGGCTCGGTCCTCGCCGCCAATCCGACATTGCACGACGCGCTGCGCCGGTTGCTCGCCGCCGCCTGAGATGCGCCCGGCGCGTTTGCGTACGCGTGAACGCATCCGATACCGCGCCGTCACGCCGGGGTGTTCGTGGCGGACGACGCTGATTCCATGAGGCAGTGGCGGCCAAGCGCCGCTTGCGATAAACTTCCAGTAAGGATCAAGGACCAAGGGACGGGACGGTAACCCGGCGATGCCATCCATGGCACGTACGACCCATCGCGCAACCCGCCAGTTCGTTACGGCGGCCGTCGGCGCGCTTGCGCTGTCCATCGGCAGCGGCGCGCTCGTATCGGCGCATGCCCAGTCCGCCTACAGCTATTCCGGTTCGAGCGTCACCGTCGATTACAGCGTCCTCAACCGTCTAGGTCCGGCGCCGCAGGTTCCAGATGGCCGCTTCGTTTTGCATGTGCCGGCGCAACCGGGTGTGCATCATATCGCGCTCACCCATAACACGCCACGGCATTCGCGCGTGGTGGCACAGAAGAAAGTCCGTCGTCCGGCGCCCGTCGTCGCGCAAGCACATCCGACTCAGCGCGTCGCAGAGATCGTTCAGGACGGCAACGTGACCATCGATTACGGCGCTCTCGCCGCCCTGAATCCGGTCAGCGGGCCGCGCATCGTGCTGCGCCGTCCGGGAACCGCAACGGTCGCGGCCGCTGCCCCCGCGGCAGCCCAGCCCGAGGCACCTCTGACGCCGCCACCGGTCCGCAGCGCGACCCAGCAGCCTGTCGTGTTGACGCCGCCGGCCAGCCGGCCGGCACCGTCGCCGACCCCGGCCGCACCGCCGCCGCCGCGCGTTGCCACGGCGCCGTCCGCGCCTGAAACCCGCTCCGATACGAACGAGCTCGCGTCGCTGCTGCCGATCGGCGGCGTCGCTTTGGCGGCGACACGCTCGCCCACCGCGCCGGTCGCGTCGCCCGCTGCGCCGCAATCGGACAGCCGGGCGATCCGCTTCGCATCCGGCGCCACCGAACTTCAGGGCGACGCGTCGAGCGTGCTCAACGGCTTGGCGCAAAAGCTCAAGGCCGCGCCCGCCGATCGCGTTTCACTGGTCGCTTACGCCAGCGGCGATGCCGATCAGGCAATTGAGGCGCGACGGGTTTCGTTGGCGCGGGCGGTCGCGGTCCGCGCTTATCTGATCCAGCACGGGGTAGCGAGCACACAGATCGACGTGCGCGCGCTGGGCAATCGGGTGACGGACGGGGGGTCCGCCGATCGCGTCGACTTGGTGACGATCGGCCGTTAGGCCGACCGCATTCCGTTCAACCCCCTTCTGCAGAAGGCAGGCCCCCGTGAGTCACCCCTCTAGCTATCTGACGCGCATGACGATTTTCGTCATCGTCATCGCGCTCATCGCCGGCGCGCTGTCGCCCGCGCTCTACCCCTATTTCATGGGCAATCCCGTGGTGAACGGCGTGATCGTCGGCATCCTGATCGCCGGCGTGATCTATATCTTCCATCAAGTCGTCCAGCTTTCGGGCAACGCACGCTGGCTCGCCCGCGTATCGCGCGGCCAGCCGACCGGCAAGTCGAGCCGATTGCTGAGGCCGCTGGAGCGCATGATCGGCGAGGGCCGCGGCCGTTTGGCGCTATCGGCCACCGCCTTGCGCACGCTGCTCGACAGCATCGGTTCGCGGCTCGACGAGACCCGTGAAACTTCGCGTTATCTCATTAGTCTGCTTATCTTTTTGGGTTTGCTCGGAACCTTCTATGGCTTGCTGGAGACGGTGCAGTCGGTCAAGGGCGTGATCGGCGGTCTGTCGGCCGGCGCCGCCGATCCGGTCCGCGCCTTCGCCGATCTCAAGGCGCGGCTCGAGACGCCGCTCGGCGGCATGAGCACCGCGTTCAGCGCGTCGCTGTTCGGCCTCGCCGGATCGCTGGTGCTCGGCTTTCTCGATCTTCAGGCCGGGCTCGCGCAGAACCGCTTTTTCAACGAGCTCGAAGAATGGCTCACCGTGCAGACCCGGCTCGACGTCGCGCCCGCCGCATTTGCCGCCGGCGAAGGGTCGACGCCGGCCTATATCCAGGCGCTGCTCGAACAGACCGCCGACACGCTCGACAATCTGCAACGTGTGCTCAGCCGAGGCGAGGAGAGCCGCATCTCGGCCAATGCCAACATCGTCAATCTGACCGAGCGTCTGGCCGGGCTCACCGATCAGATGCGCGCCGAGCAAGGCCTGATGCTCAAATTCGCCGAACAGCAGATTGAGATGAAGCCCGTGCTGCAACGCCTGGCCAACGGCGGACCGGGTGGCACGCTCAACGACGAAAGCCGCGCGCATCTCCGCGCCATCGAGGTACATCTCGCCCGTCTCACCGAGGACGTGTCGCAAGGCCGCAGCGAGGCGGTGCAGGAGATCCGCAACGAGCTCCGGTTGGTGGCGCGCACCATCGCGGCGCTTCGCCAGGAACCCGAGCGCACGCGGTAGGTGCGCATGTCGCTCTATTCCCGCCGCCAGCGCCGGTCGACGATCAATATCTGGCCGGGCTTCGTCGACGCCCTGACGCAGCTCGTCATGGTGATCATCTTCGTGCTGTTGGTGTTCACCGCCGGCCAGTTCTATCTCAGCGGCGCGCTGTCGAACCGCGACACCGAGCTGGCTCGGCTCAGCCAGCAGCTCAATCAGTTGAGCGACATGCTGTCGCTGCAAAAGAGCAACAGCGCCGCGCTGGAACTCAAGCTGTCGACGCTCAATTCGCAGCTCCAAGCGACGACCGCGGCCAAGAATGCCGCCGAGGCGCAAGCGACCCAGCTTGGCGGCCAGCTCAGCCAGAAGACCGAGGACCTCGGCAAGGCACAGACCACGGTTGACCAGCTCAACCAGCAGGTCGCGGCGTTGCGCCAACAGCTGGCACAGATTGCCGCTGCACTCGACCTCTCCGAGGCCAAGACCAAGCAGCAGCAGGCGCAGATTAACGACCTCGGCAACAAGCTCAATCAGGCGTTGGCGACAAAGGTCGCGGAATTGGCGAAGTTCCGCTCGGAATTCTTCGGCCGCCTGAGTGCGATCCTCGCCAACCGCAAGGATATTCGCATCGTCGGCGACCGCTTCGTGTTTCAGTCCGACGTGCTGTTCGACACCGCCAGCGCCGATCTGACGCCGGCCGCCCAGACTCAGCTCACCAAGTTAGCGCAGGCGCTGAAGCAGCTGTCCGGCGAAATCCCGACCAATATCGACTGGGTGCTCGAGATCGACGGGCACACCGACGCACGGCCGATCCACACCGGCCAATTCCCCTCGAACTGGGAGCTGTCGTCGGCGCGCGCCCAGTCGGTGGTCCGGTTCCTGATCGACCAGGGCATTCCGCCCAATCGCCTGGTGGCGGCAGGTTTCGGCCAGTACACGCCGATTGCGGCCGGCACGACCGACGCCGACTATGCGCAGAATCGGCGCATCGAACTGAAACTGACGGAACGTTAAGGGTGCTTCGCACGACGCGGCCGACATCCGGCCGCTGTGCTACGCCGAACGTTAACCGCGAAGCGGTTGCATGAGTCGGGCGCGGCCGCTATAAAGCGCGCCTCTCTGGAGCGATACCCATGAAAGACGGAATCCACCCGGATTATCACGAGATCACGGTCGTCATGACCGACGGCACGACCTACAAAACCCGGTCGACCTACGGCAAAGCGGGCGACACGCTCCATCTCGAAATCGATTCGCGCTCGCATCCGGCCTGGACCGGTGGTCAGCAGAAGCTGCTCGATACGGGCGGCCAGCTCGCCCGATTCAACAAGCGTTTCAAGGGCTTGGGCGTTAAAAAGTAGCCCGCGGCCCTAGCGGGCCGTCATCCCGATCTCCTCTGAGCATCCACTCGGAACCTGCGCCGGTCAGGCCTTCAGCCGGCCGACCGCGTTGGCGAGAATGAGATAGAGCTTGCCGACGTCGGCGGTCACGAACGTGGTGCCGAGCACGTCGAGATGGTCGCAAGCGCGCGCCTGCGCCAACAGGTTCTCGAACTGGTCGAGATAGGTCTGCGCATGGCCGCGGAAGGCCAAATCCTCCTCGAATTTCTTCTTGATCGCCACGCTTGCCTGCCGCTCTTGCGCCTGCAGCAGGTGGCGGATGAACACGCCGCGCTCGCCGGCGTGGAAGCGGCGCCAGATCGCCTCCGGCACCGGCTGATCGAGCGCCTTGGTGATCTCGACCGACAGCGATTGCAGCGTCTCGATCATGTAGGTGGCGCCGCGCAGGAAGGTTTCCTGCTGGTTGGCGAGCGATTGGTCCTGCGCGCGCTTGGCGAGGCCGGTCGCCTCGTCCGCAACTTTGAGCATCGTCTCGGTCTGCTTGCTGAACAGCGCGGCGGCTTCTTGCGAGGTGCGATTGATGTGCTCGGCTGCGGCCACCAGCGTCGCCGATTGATGGTCGTAGCCCGAGATCACGTCGCGCAGCTTCTCGACCGCCAGATCGGTCGCGCCGTTGAGCTGCGCTGCGTGATCCGACAGCGCCGCACGCACGCTTTCGAGCCGCTTGGTGGTGGCATCGAGGGCGCCGTTGAGGTCGCGCAGCTGCCGCCGCATGGTCTCGGTCGCCTTGTCGCCTTGCTCGGTCATCGCCGTGCCGGTCGCGGCCAGGCCGGCGAGTTGCGATTCCGCGATCGTGCCCATTTCCTGAAGCCGTTGCGCCACGGTGTCGGTCGCGTTGCCTATTGATGTAAAGTGTTCGTTCAGCGCGTTGCGCGCCGCTTCGACGCGCGTCACCGTGCGCTCGATGGCGATGGCCAGCTGCTGCACCTGCTGGCCGAACAGGTTGCTGACTTCCTCGAGCTTGATCCGCGCCTCGTCGCCGGCCGCGACCACCATCAGGCTGCGTTCGCTGAAGCGGCTGCCGAGCGCGTCGATTTGGGTCTCGGCGCTGCCGACGGCGTCCGAGATTTCCTTGGCGCGGCCGCGCAGCGCCTCGCCGCTTGCCGCCATATGCTGCAGCGCCAACTCGCTCACCTGGCCGAGAATGCGGCCTTGCTCGGCGAACACATGACCGACCTCTTCGGCGCGGCCCGCGGCGCGGTCGCTGGCCTGAGTCAGCTCGGCGACGCCGATGCGCAGCGAACTTTCGAACCGGCCGCCGAGATCGACAAGGCTTTCGGCGCCGATCTTGAACTCCGCAAGCTGCCGCGCGAGAGAGGCACCGACGGAATCCGCCTGCGCGCCGATCGCCGCCGCCGCGTCGCGCAAGCGCTCGGCGTTGTTCTCGAAGGCCTGGCCGGCGCCGTGCGCGTTGCGCATCGCGAGCTCGGTGGCGCGCGCCAAATCCTCGGTGTGCTGCTGGAGCTTGCCCTGAATCTGGCCGACTTCGGCGGCGATCGCCTCGCGCGTATGGTTGAAATGATCGAGTTGGCGGCCGAAGGTCTCGCCCAGCGCCGTGACGCGGTGCTCGGTCTCGTCGGTCGCCTGGCGCATGGTGTCGATCTGCTGGCGCAGCGCGTCGCCGCCTTGATTGAAGCGCAGGGTGCTTTCGCCGATGGTCGCCGACAGCTTCCGCGCCTCTTCGTCGAAGCCGCTGCCGGCCCGCGCCAACCCGGCTCTGGCCTGCTCGGCCGCCAGCTCGATCTCGTTGACCCGCGCGCTCAGGCTGCTGCCGCCGGCCTCGAGCGCCAGGATGGCGTCGCGGATGCCGCGCGTGCCGGTCTCGGCGGCGCTGGTCGCCTCGGCGCCGCGCGCCTGCAGCGTCTCGCCGGCCGCGAGCATGTCGGCGATGGCGCGTGCATTATGCGCCGCTAGTTCCTGGGTGCGCTGCCGTACGAGTTCGGCAACCTCGTCGAAGCGCGCGCCGCCTTGGCGCGCCGCGGCGTCGAGCGCTTCGGTCTCGCGCGCAAAGCCGGCACTGACATCCTTCAGGCGGAGCAGGGCCTGGTCGGCGCTCTCGTTGAGCGCCTGCACGCGCCGGATCAGCGCGTCGCCCGCCGCTTCGGCATCTTTCACCGCCTCGCCCGATTGCCGCGACAGCTGATCCGTGGCGACGCGCAGCTTCTCGGCGACGCTTTCGGCGCGGTCGAGGGCGGCGGTGGCCGGCGCCACGGCCGCCGTGCTTTGGCTGGCGATCCGCTCGGACGCCGCATCGAGATCGCGCGCCGCCTGGTCGAGCCGCCCGCCGATCGCCTTCGCCTCGTCGTTGAAGCGCGTTATGGCCTCGTCGGTGCTGCGGCCGAACGCCGCGCGGAAGGCATCCGCCTCGCTGACGATGCGGCCCGCGGCGAGCGTCGTATCGCGCGTCAGCCGTTCGGTGGCGCGTTCGAATTCCGACGTCGCGTTGCTGCCGACGCGTTCCAGGGCCTGGGCGAGATTGCGTTCGATCTCGGCGCCGCGCGCTTCGGCGCGCTTGCCGCCGTCTTCGACCGCACGCTCGACCGCTTTTTCGACGTCTTCGACGTGCTCGGCGAGGCGTTTCGATACGTCGTCGAGGTCGCGGCTAATGGCGCGTTCGAGCGTCGCCGCTTCCGCCGAAAGCGTCTCCACCAGGCGATTGATCGGTCCGACCGCCTGATCGAGATCGCTGCGCGCATATTCCGCGCGCCCCATCGCCGCGTTGACCGTGCTCATCGACTCATTGAGCCGCGTGCCGAGATTGTCGGCGGCGTTTTCGATGCGCTGCACCGTCTGGTCGACCGCGCCGGCCAATTCTTCGGCCTGGCGCCGCAAGGCGTTGAGCGCCTCGTGTGCGCGCCGGTCGCGGTCTTCCGACGGCGAATAGAGGCGGTCGAGCTGATCGGCAAGCCGCGCCGAAACCGTGGCGAATTCCACCGCGCGGCTGCGCACGATCATCGCGCCCCAAATGAGCAGCGCCGGCAGGATGACCCAGATGATGATCACCGCCAGCGACAGCGGCGGCAACGTCAGTACCGTTTGCCAGCCGGCGAAGAACTGGATGAACAACGCGCACAGCGCGATCCAACCAGCGGCCAGCACCGGCCCGGATAGCCAGCGTCGCATCGCGCTCGACGACTCCAAAACCATTCTCCCGCGCGCGCGGAAGGGTCGCTTATCCCTTCGGGCGCGTCAACGCGCGCCGCGAGTCGCGTCAGAGGATGGTGTACAGCGAATCGAGCACCAGGACCGGCTGCTCGACCATCAGCATATGACCGCAGCCGTGCAGCACGACGCTGCGCCCCTGTGCGAAGTTTCCGGCAAAGCTGTCGGCTTTCGCCGCCGGCGTCATCCGGTCCTGCGCGCCGGATAGCAGCAAGACCGGACAGCGCACCGCGCCCGCTGCCGCGGTGGCGCCGGCGTAATGGTCGCAAGCCGCGAGATCGGCGGCGAGACTCGCCGCCGGCGTCTGCTCGATCAAGCGCAGGGCGGCGTCGGGCAGGAAGACGCCCGGCGCCGGGTTGCCGCCGGTGAGGGTCTTGAAGCTCCAGGCGACCATCAGCTCCGACGCCAGGTGCGCGCCACTGCGGGCCGCAGCCAGCAGGTCAGGATGGACACGCATCTCGGGTACGAAACCCAGTAGCGCCAAGGCCTCGCATGCGGCGCCGGCGCGCGACGCGGTTTCGAGCGCGACCAACGAGCCCATGCTGTGCCCGGCAAGCCGGAACCGCCCGACGTCGAGCGCGCGCAAGGCACGCAACAGCCAATCGGCAAGCGCCTCGATGGTCGTCAAGGCCGGGCCGGCGCTGTCGCCGTGCCCCGGAAAGTCGATTGCCAGCACGTTGCGGCCGTGATGCGCCAAGGCGCGCGCCTGCAGGGCCCAGACCGTGTGATTCATGCCGGCGCCGTGCAACAGCACGACAGTCGGCAGTCTGTTGTCGAACGGGCGGCCGCCGGTACCGGCGAAGCCGCGCTGGCCGCCAACGGCGAAGTCCATCTATTCGGCCGCCTTGGGCGCGGCTTTCTGCGACGCGCGCAGCGCGCGGCCGAGATCGTCGGCGAGATCCGCGAAATCCTCGAGCCCGATCGAGAGACGGATCATGTCCTCGCCGATGCCAGCAGCTTTGAGGTCCGCCGCGCTCATCTGCTGGTGCGTCGTGCTGGCCGGGTGAATGACCAATGTTTTGGCGTCGCCGACATTGGCGAGATGCGAGATGAGCTGCAAGCTGTCGACGAACCGCTTGCCGGCGTCGCGGCCGCCTTTGATGCCGAAGCTGACGATCGAGCCTGCGCCTTTGGGGTAAAGGCGCTGCGCCAACGCGTGATCGGGATGTTCGGGCAGGTCGGGATGGCACACCCAGGCGACCTGCGGCGCCGCCTTGAGGAAGGCGAGCGCTTGGCGCGTGTTGTCCATGTGCCGCGCCATGCGTAGCGGCAGGGTCTCGACGCCTTGAAGGATGTAGAACGCATTGGCAGGACTGAGACATGCGCCGAAATCGCGCAGTCCCTCCATCCGCGCGCGCATGATGAAGGCCTGCGGTCCGAATTCCTCGGCGAAATCGATGTCGTGATAGCCGGCATAGGGCTCGCTCACGGTCGGAAACTTGCCCGATCCCGCCCAGTCGAACCGTCCGCTGTCGATCAATGCGCCGCCGATGGCGAGGCCGTGGCCGCCGAGCCACTTGGTCGCCGAATGCACCACCAGATCAGCGCCATGCGCCAGCGACTGGATGAGATAGGGCGTCGCGAAGGTCGCGTCGACCAGCAACGGCAGGCGGGCGTCGTGCGCCACCGCGGCGACGGCCTCAATGTCGAGCACTTCGAGGCCGGGATTGCCGAGCACTTCGGCGAAGACCAGCCGCGTCTCGGATCGGATTGCCGCCTTGAACGCCTGCGGATCGCGCGGATCGACGAAGCTCGCGGTGATGCCGAAGCGGGGCAGGGTGAGCTTCAACAGATTGATCGAACCGCCATACAGCGACGATGCGGCGACGATATGCGAGCCCGCACCCATCAGCGTCGCGATGGCGAGATATAGCGCCGCCTGGCCGCTCGCCGCGCACACCGCGCCGACGCCGCCTTCGAGCGCCGCCAGCCGCTCCTCCAGCACCGAGACGGTCGGATTGTTGATGCGCGAATAGATATAGCCCGGCTCCTCCAGGTTGAAGAGCGCCGCGGCCTGGTCGCTGTCCGCGAAGACATAACTCGTCGTCTGGTAAATCGGCACGGCACGCGCGCCGGTTTGCGGGTCGGGCTTCTGCCCGGCGTGCAGGCTCAGTGTCGCGAAGCGCGGCCGCTTGGCCTCGGTCATCTTTTTCCGGTCACCGCTTGAACAGGCCTTCGGCGCCGCCGCGCTGCTTGCGCTTGGCGGCGATCTCGGCGCGGGCGCGCGCGATCTCGCCTTCGAGCTCGGCGACGTATTCTTCGAGCTGAGCGACGCCGAGCACGGTCAGGTCGCGCGGCTTCGGCTTTTGCCGCTGCGGCAGCAGGTCTTCTTCGTCCATCGCGGGCCTCCCTTGCGCCGGGGACGGTTGCCAGTGTGGCGTGATCGGGCTAAGGGTGCAATCCGCCGCAAGAAACCGGAACGAGGCCCGTATGTCCGCTCCCCCCGCCGAAACCGCCGTCATCGAAATCCGCGAGCCGGGCGCGCCCGACGTGCTGCGCCTCGCCAAGCGGTCGACGCCGAAGCCCGGCGCGGGCGAGGTGCTGATCAAGGTCGAAGCCGCCGGCGTCAACCGGCCGGACGTGGCGCAACGCCAGGGCAGCTATCCGCCGCCGCCCGGTGCGTCCGATATTCCCGGCCTCGAGATCGCGGGCAGCGTCGTCGCGCTCGGCCTCGGCGCGAACGGCTTCAAGGTCGGCGACAAGGTGTGCGCGCTGGTGACCGGTCACGGCTACGCCGAATATTGCGCCGCGCCGGCGGCGCAGTGTCTGCCGGTGCCCAAGGGTTTCTCGATGGTCGAAGCGGCGGCCTTGCCCGAGACCTTTTTCACGGTGTGGGCCAATTTGTTCGAGCGCGGCGGCTTGAAGCGCGGCGAAAGCGTGCTGATCCACGGCGGCACCTCGGGCATCGGCACGACGGCGATCCAGCTCGCGCGCGAATTCGGCGCCAAGCACATTTTCGCCACCGCCGGCAGCGGCGACAAATGCACGGCGTGCGAGAAGCTCGGCGCGACGCGCGCCATCGACTACAAGCGCGAGGATTTCGTGAAGGTGGTGAAGGAGACGACCGGCAACCGCGGCGTCGATCTCATCCTCGACATGGTGTGCGGGCCTTATGTGCCGCGCAACATCAGCGCGCTGGCGGTCGATGGCCGCTGCGTCACCATCGCGCTCTTGGGCGGCAATCTCGCCGAGGTCAATTTCGGCGTGGTGATGATGAAGCGCCTGACGCTCACCGGTTCGACCCTGCGCGCCCGCGCGGTCGAGCAGAAGGGCGCCATCGCCGCGGCGCTCAAACGCGAGGTCTGGCCCTTGCTGGAATCCGGCAAGGTCAAGCCGGTGATCCATAAGACCTTTCCGCTCAAGGAGGCCGCGGCCGCCCATGCCTTGATGGAAAGCTCGGCTCATATCGGCAAGATTGTGCTGACGATTTGAGGCCCGATTTCCGCTTTTCTTGGGCCGACCGAGCGACTATATAAATCGCATCCAAGACATGGGCAGGTGGCCTGGAAAGCGCTTTTAGGCGCGAGTTAGGCCATTGCCATCAGGAGAAACGCATGTCGCTGCCGTTGATGCCCCGCGCGACCGCCGTGTGGCTGGTCGAGAATACCCCTCTGACCTTCGACCAGATCGGCGAATTTACCGGCCTGCACGGGCTCGAGGTCCAGGCGATCGCCGACGGCGAGGTCTCGACCCAGATGCACGGTCTCGATCCAGTGGCGAACGGTCAGCTCTCGCAGGAAGAGCTTGATCGCTGCATCAAGGACCCGAACGCGCGACTCAAGCTCGCCAAGGAAGCGCTGCCCGAGCAGGTGGTGAAGCACAAAGGCCCGCGTTACACGCCGATCGCCAAGCGCCAGGACAAGCCCGACGCGATCGCCTGGCTCTTGAAAAGCCATCCGGAGCTCAGCGACGGCCAGATCTCCAAGCTCGTTGGCACGACCAAGCCGACAATCCACGCGGTGCGCGACCGCAGCCATTGGAACACGCCCAACATCAAGCCGCGCCATCCGGTGTCGCTGGGCTTGTGCACGATGGAAGATTTGGAAAAGGCGGTGGCGCGCGCCAATCGCGGCAAGAAGCCGGAAGAGGGCAAGCCGCTGGTGCAGCCGCCTGGCGCCGAGGACATCGCCGCCGCGTCGGAGGAGCCGGCGGCTTAACGCCGTCGCGGCGTCAACTCCGGTATTGTTCGTCGGTGACTTTCTCCAACCACTCGACGTTCTTCCCGTTCAACGATTCCTGAATGGCGATATGAGTCACGCCGGTCGTTGGCGTACCGCCATGCCAGTGCTTCTTGCCGGGCGGGCAGGTGACGACGTCGCCGGGGCGGATCTCCTCTTTGGGCTCGCCCCAGCATTGCGTCCAGCCGAGGCCGGACGTGACGATCAATGTCTGGCCGCATGGATGCATATGCCACGCGCTGCGCGCGCCCGGCTCGAAGGTGACGCTGGCGCCGCCGAACTGTGCCGGGCCCGGTGACTGGAACAGCGGCTCAATGCGAACGTTGCCGGTGAAATTCTCGGACGGTCCTTTGACGGCTGGCTGCGAGCCGTTTCGCTTGATTTCCATTCGCCTTCCCCTTTCGGTCGGTCTTTCGATCGCACCGGACGTCCGGCACGCAGGACGACTACAGCGGTCTAGCCGCCCTTCGCATACCCCGCGCCTTTGAGGTGCGTCGCGATCTCGCCGAGGATGGCGGGATCGTCGATCGTCGCCGGCATCTTGTACTCCTCGCCGTCGGCGATCCTGCGCATCGTGCCGCGCAGGATTTTGCCCGAACGCGTCTTCGGCAGGCGGTCGACCACCAGTGCGGTCTTGAAGCTCGCCACCGGCCCGATGCGCTCGCGCACCAGGGTCACCGCTTCGGCGGCAACGTCCTTCGGCGTTTTCTTCGCGCCGGCCTTGAGCACCAGGAAACCCAACGGTACCTGGCCCTTGAGCGCGTCGCCGGCGCCGATCACCGCGCACTCGGCGACTTCGGGATGGGAGGCAAGGACTTCCTCGATCGCACCCGTGGACAGACGATGGCCGGCGACATTGATGATGTCGTCGGTGCGCGCCATGACGAAGACATAGCCGTCCTCGTCCCTATAGCCGGCGTCGGCGGTCAGGTAATAACCGGGATAGTCGGCGAGATAGGATTGGACGAAACGCTCGTCGGCGTTCCACAGCGTCGGCGCGAAGCTTGGCGGCATCGGCAGCTTGACGCACAACGCGCCGACTTCGCCGGGTTTCATCGCCTTGCCCGCCGGATCGAGCACATGCAGATCGTAGCCCGGCGCCGGCAGGGTCGATGAGCCGTGCTTCACCGGCAGTTGGCCCAAGCCCACGCAATTCGCCGTGATCGCCCAGCCGGTTTCGGTCTGCCACCAATGATCGATCACCGGCACCTCGAGATGCTTTTCGGCCCATGCGATGGTCGGCGGATCGGCGCGCTCGCCGGCGAGGAACAGCGTGCGGAATTTCGCCATGTCGTGCTTGCGGATAAACGCGCCGTCCGGGTCCTCGCGCTTGATCGCGCGGAATGCCGTCGGTGCGGTGAACATGGCGACGGCGCCGTGCTGCGCGATGACGCGCCAGAAGGTGCCGGCATCCGGCGTGCCGACCGGCTTGCCTTCGAACAGGATGGTGGTGAGGCCGTAAAGCAGCGGCGCATAGACGATATAGCTGTGGCCGACCACCCAGCCGACGTCCGAAGCGGTGAACCAGGTCTCGCCCGGCGCCAGGCCATAGACGTTCTTCATCGACCAGGCGAGCGCGACGGCGTGGCCGCCATTGTCGCGCACGATCCCCTTCGGCATGCCCGTCGTGCCGGACGTGTAGAGGATGTAGAGCGGATCCGTCGCCTCGACCGCCACGCACGCCGCCGGCGAGGCCGTGGCGACCTCGTCGTTCCAATCGTAATCGCGGCCGGGCACGAGGTCGCAGGCGAGCTGGTCGCGCTGCAAAATGAAACAACCTTCGGGCTTGTGCTTGGCGAGAGCGATCGCCTGGTCGAGCAGCGGCTTGTACGGAATAACGCGGTTGATCTCGATGCCGCACGACGCCGACAGGATCAGCCGCGGCTTGGCATCGTCGATGCGCGTCGCCAGCTCGGGCGCGGCGAAGCCGCCAAACACGACGGAATGAATTGCGCCCAAGCGCGCACAGGCGAGCATTGCCATCGCCGCCTCGGGCACCATGGGCATGTAGAGCAGCACACGGTCGCCCTTCTTGACGCCGTGCATGCGCAGCGCGCCGGCCAGCAGCGCGACCTGGTCGCGTAGCTCGCGATAGCTGAAGGTGCGCACCGTGCCGGTGACCGGGCTGTCGTAGATCAGCGCGGTCTGCTGTGCGCGGCCGCCATCGACATGGCGGTCGAGGGCGTTGAAGCAGGTGTTGAGCCGCCCGCCCTTGAACCAGCGGTAGAAAGGCGGCCGGCTCGCGTCCAGCACGGTATCCCACCGTTTTTCCCAGTCGATCGCCTGGGCGGCTTCGGCCCAGAACCCTTCCCGGTCGACCAGCGAGCGGCGGTGGACCGCGGCATAGCGGCTGGTCATGGGCGTTTTCTCCCCTTACAACTGTGCGGCAAAGGCAGCGCTTTGTGAAGCCGCAGGACGCGACGCCATGGGAAGCGCTTACGACGTCGGGCTCGACCGCAATGCGGCCAATTATGTGCCGTTGTCGCCGCTGGGATTCATCGCGCGGGCGGCGTCGATCTATCCCAACCGCCTGGCGGTGGTGCACGGCACGCGGCGGTATTCGTGGCGGCAGAGCTACGAGCGCTCCCGGCGTCTGGCGAGCGCCCTCCAGCGGCGCGGCATTGGCAAGGGCGACACCGTCGCGGTAATGGCCGCCAACACGCCGGAGGCATTCGAGGCGCATTTCGGCGTGCCGATGGCGGGCGCGGTCTTGAACGCACTCAACATCCGGCTCGACGCCGCCACCATCGCGTTCATCCTCGAGCATGGCGAGGCCAAGGTGCTGATCACCGACCGCGAATTCGCGCCGGTGATCGAGAAAGCGCTGGTTGCCGTCAAGCAACGGCCGCTGGTGATCGACATCGACGATGCGCTGGCGCCGCCGGGCAAGCTGCTTGGCGACATGGATTACGAAAAATTCCTCGCGTCCGGCGATCCGGACTTCGCCATGCGCGAGCCGGACGACGAATGGGACGCGATCGCCCTCAACTACACCTCGGGCACAACCGGTAATCCGAAAGGCGTCGTCTATCATCATCGCGGCGCCTATCTGAACGCACTCGGCAACGCGATGGTTTGGAACATGCCGCCGCATCCGGTCTATCTCTGGACGCTGCCGATGTTCCATTGCAACGGCTGGTGCTTTCCGTGGACGGTGACGGCGTTGGCGGGAACGCATGTCTGTCTGCGCCGAGTCGAAGCCAGCGCCATCTACGCGGCGATCGCCGAACACGGCGTCACGCATCTGTGCGGCGCGCCGATTGTCATGAATTTGCTGTTGAACGCACCGTCGCAATTGAAGCGCGATTTCGGCCGGCGCATCGCGATGATGACGGCAGGCGCGGCGCCGCCCGCCGCGGTGATCGAAGGCGTGGAGAAGCTCGGCTTCGCCATCACGCATGTCTACGGCTTGACCGAAGTCTATGGCCCGTCGGTGGTCTGCGCTTGGCACGATGAATGGAACGCGCGACCGGCGCCGGAGCGGGCGGCCCTCAAGGCGCGCCAAGGCGTCAACTATCCGGTGCTTGAAGGCCTCATGGTGGCCGATCCGCGCGGCCTGGCGCCGTTGCCGCGCGACGGCGCGGCCATGGGCGAGATTTTCATGCGCGGCAACATCGTGATGAAGGGCTATCTCAAAAATCCGAAGGCGACGGCCGAGGCTTTCGCCGGCGGCTGGTTTCACACCGGCGATCTCGGCGTCGCGCATACCGACGGCTACATCGAGGTCAAGGATCGTTCGAAGGACATCATCATTTCGGGCGGCGAGAACATCTCGACCATCGAGGTCGAAAGCGTGCTCTATCGCCATCCGGCGGTGATGGAGGCGGCGGTTGTGGCGCGGCCAGACGAGAAATGGGGCGAGACGCCGTGCGCCTTCGTCACGCTCAAGGCCGAGGCGCAGGCGACGGCCGACGACATTATCGGCTTCTGCCGCGCCAACATGGCGGGCTACAAGGTGCCCAAGACGGTGGTCTTCGGCCCGCTGCCCAAAACCTCGACGGGCAAGATCCAGAAATTCGTGCTGCGTGAACAAGCCAGAGGCCTCAAATGATCCGTCCCGTTTCGCTTGCCGCCGCGTTGCTCCTTGCAGCCGTTACGCCAGTTTGGGCGCAGCCGGCGCCGCCGCCATCGGGCACAGCCCTGACGCTGTCAACGCACGCGGATAAGACCCTGCCGCGCGACCAGCTTGAGGCCGAGCTGCGGGTCGACGCGATGGACGCCAATGCGGCACGCGTTCAGGCCGACGTCAATCGCCGCATGGCCGCGGCGCTCGCCCACGCCAAAACCGTGACGGGCGTCACGGTCGAGACCACCGGTTATTCGGTCTATGAGGAACGCGACGCCAACTATGAGGAACGCGACGCCAAAGGAAACCCGACGCGCTGGCACGGCAGCCAGGCGCTTCGCGTGAAGTCGGGCGATTTCGCGGCATTGCTGAACCTGGTCGGCACCCTGCAAGGACAGGGCTTGGCGTTGTCGAGCCTGACGGCGGAGCTTTCGCCGGCCGCGGTCAAAGCCGCGCAGGACGAGCTGACCGATACCGCGTTGAAGGACATCCGCGTCCGCGCCGACCGTATCGCCGCGACCCTCGGCACCCATGTCGAGCGCTATGCCGAGCTACGCGTCGGTAACGCGTCGGTGCCGCCGATGCCGATCCGTTTCATGGCCGCGGCTGTACCCGCGTCCAGCAACATGCCGCCGCCGGTCGCGGCAACCGGCGACGCGACGGTCAGCGTCAATGTCGACGCAACCGTGCTGCTCGCGCCGGTGCGCTAAACCGCAGCCGTCAACAGCCGCGCGAAACTAGCGCGCGTGTTCCAGCTGGGTGAGTTCGTCTTTTATTCGGAGTTTTTGGCGCTTCAGGGTGGAGATGGATTCGATTCTGGGGAACGGTCGATGGCTTTCGCGGTCGATCTGATCTTCAAGGGTGCGGTGACGACTGCGAAGCTCCTCGATACGATCTTCCAACGTCATGGCTCCTCCAGAAGCTGGGCGGAAATGACATCAAAGAGTTCGACGAGATTAACGCCGCGCGGCGAAGCCCTCCAAGTGACATTTGGTGAAATTTTCTGTCGCGCCGGCATGCGCGCGTTTTAGGCGCATTTTAACGCGAGTCGCGGCTTCAGCTGTCGCCCAGACAAATGCCGAGGCCGCGCGCGGTGCGGACCAGCGGGCTATCGGCTTCGACGGTTTGCGGTCGATCGATGATGTCGGCCAGCGGCACGTCGACGACCCGCCGATTCTGCCAGGCCACCATACGGTCGTAGCGTCCGGCCGCGACCAGGTCGACCGCATGCACGCCGAAAGCCTGCGCGATCAGCCGGTCGTTCCACGTCGGCGGGCTGCCGCGCTGCACGTGGCCGAGCACGGTAACGCGGGTCTCGGCGCCGGTGCGTGTGGCAATTGCGTGCGCGACGATTTCGCCGATGCCGCCATAGGTGAACGCGCCGCTTGCCTGCTGCCGGCGGACGCGCTCGCCGGTGTGGTCGGGAACCGCTTCGGCAACGACCACCAACGCAAAATTGCGGCCGTTGCGGCGAAGCGCTTCGATGTGCGCGGCAACACTTTCAACACGATAGTTGATTTCCGGAATCAGAATGACGTCGGCGCCGCCGGCGATGCCGGCAGCCAGCGCGATGTGACCGGCGTCGCGGCCCATCACTTCGAGTACCATGACGCGCGCGTGACTCGCCGCCGTCGGTGTCAGCCGGTCGAGCGCTTCGGTTGCCACCATGACCGCCGTGTCGTAACCGACCGAGCGCTCGGTTGCGCCGACGTCGTTGTCGATCGTCTTGGGGATGCCAACCAAAGGTATGCCGCCTTGCTGCGCCAGGCGGCGCAAAATAGCGAAGCTGCCGTCGCCGCCGATGCCGATCACGGCGTCGAGCCCCATCAGCCGCACGCCCTCGATCGCCTCGGCCGACCGGTCCGTGGTGGTGCCGTCCGCCGCCGGAAAGGCGAACGGATTGCCGGTAATCGTGGTGCCGAGGATCGTGCCGCCGTGGTGCAGGATGTTGGCGCCGGCACGCGTTTGATCGAGCGTGGTGAAGGCGACCGGCCGCCGCATCAGGCCGAGCGTACCTTGATGGATGCCCTGCACGGTCCAGCCGAGCCCCTGCGCCCGCGCCACGACCGCGCGGATGACGGCGTTGAGACCGGCGCAATCGCCGCCGCTGGTCAGCAAACCGACGGTGCGGCGCGAGAGCGAGGCGGCAGTGGCGGCTTGCATCGCGGGTCCTCCCTTGGGAAATTCGCTATACCGACAGCCGATTCGGGCGGTTGAGCACGGGTTGCGGGCCTTCGCCCGGCTCAACCCCGGCTGGGATATTTGCTATACTAAATGATCCTTGCGCAGCAGGGTTTCCGACCCCCGATGGACCTCGAGATCGAAGCGATCAAGGCCAAGATCACGCAGCTCAAGGACGAGCACCGCTCGCTCGACGAGGATATTCGCCGTCTCGAAGAAGGCGCCCCCTTCAATCCGATCGAGATGCAGCGGCTGAAGCGCCGCAAGCTGGCGCTCAAGGATCTGCTGGCGCGCCTCGAAAGCAAGCTGCTGCCCGACATCATCGCCTGAGCCCGCGGCGCTTGCCCGCGGGCGTCGCATTCCTATAATGCGCGCTTCGCGCAGCGGGGCAGGGAAATGAAACGCGTCGCGCCCGTCGGCATCATCATGGGCAGCCAATCGGACTGGAAGACCATGCGTCACGCGGCGCGCATGCTCGACCGGCTCGCCGTGCGCTACGAAACGCATGTGGTTTCGGCGCATCGCACGCCGCGGCGGCTTTACGACTACGCGCATGGCGCCAAGGCGCGCGGGGTTCGGGTGATCATCGCCGGCGCCGGCGGCGCGGCGCACCTGCCGGGCATGACGGCGTCGATGACGGTTTTGCCGGTGCTCGGCGTGCCGGTCGAGACCCGCGCGCTGAAGGGCGTCGACAGTTTCCTGTCGATCGCCCAGATGCCCGGCGGCGTCCCCGTCGGCACGCTGGCGATCGGCAAGGCCGGCGCCACCAACGCGGCGTTGCTGGCGGCGGCGATCCTGGCGCACGGCGACGCCAAGCTGGCGGCGCGGCTCGAACGCTTCCGCAAGGTCCAGACCGCGTCCGTGCCGAAGCGTCCGCCGCGCGGATGATCCTTCCCGGCGCGACGATTGGCATTGTCGGTGGCGGCCAGCTCGGCCGCATGACCGCGCTTGCCGCGGCGCGGTTGGGCTATCGCTGCCATATCTTCTCGCCGGACGCCGACGCACCCGCCAAGCAGGTGACGCCCTACGCGACGACCGCCGCCTACGACGATCGCGCGGCGCTGGAGCGCTTTGCCGCCGCGATCGACGTCGCGACCTACGAATTCGAGAACGTGCCGCTCGACACCGCCAAAACGCTGAGCGCGCTCAAGCCGTTGCGGCCGGGCGCCGGCGCGCTCGAGATCGCGCAAGATCGTCTCAAGGAGAAATATTTCCTGCGCGGCATTGGCGTCGCAACCACCACGTTCCGATCGATCGAGAATCCGGCGCAGCTCAGTCGCGCGCTTGCCGAGATCGGGCCGCGCGGCGTGCTGAAGACGGTGCGGCTTGGCTATGACGGCAAGGGCCAGGTCATGGTCGGGCCGGAAACCGATGCCGCCGCGGCGTGGGGCTCCCTCAGCACGACGATCGCCGTGCTCGAAGGCTTCGTGGATTTCGCCTGCGAGCTGTCGTCCATCGTCGCGCGTGGCGACAAAGGCGACATCGCGGTCTATCCGGTGGTCGAAAACCGGCACGTCAACCACATCCTCGACACCACCGTGGCGCCAGCCGAAGTTCCCGCCGCGGTTGCCGTCGAAGCCGAGCGCATCGCTCGCCATGTCGCCGAGCGGCTCGATCTGGTCGGACTGCTGGCCGTCGAGATGTTTCTCACCAAATCGGGCGAGCTGCTGGTGAACGAGCTGGCGCCGCGGCCGCACAATTCCGGCCATTGGACGATCGATGCCTGCGTGACCAGCCAGTTCGAACAGCTGGTGCGGGCGATCTGCGGGTTGCCGTTGGGCTCGACGGAGCGCCATTCCAACGCGGTGATGAAGAATTTGATCGGCGACCAGGTGGAAACCTGGCGCGACGCGCTCGCCGATCCGACGGCGCATCTGCATCTTTACGGCAAAAGCAAGCCGTCACCGGGCCGCAAGATGGGCCACGTCACCCGCCTGCTGCCGAAGCGTTAGGCGCGGCGTAAACGGGCGAGGAGGCCGAGCGCGCCCAGCGGGTTCGGCAGGCGGCCCAGCGCCGCCGTCGCGCGGCTGCGCAGCTTGGGGATCTGCATCACCTCGGCGATCCGGCGGTCGAGAAATTCCGCGGTCGCCGCATGGTCCGGCGATTTGTCGTCGAGCCAATAGAGCGTCGTGGCGGCATAGATGCCGGCCAACAGGCCGCGCTTGGTGTAGAAGCTGAAATCGGTCGAACGATCGCCGGCCGCATGCCACAGCATATCGACGGTGCGATAAAGCAGGCGCGGGCCGAGCGGCAAATTGGCCGGCAATGTCAGGAACGCCAGCATGCGCCGCACCGCCTCGCGGTGCGGCTCAAGGATGGTCAGCCGCGTCCGGACGCCAAGCGCGATCCGCTCGCGCAGTTTGAGCCGCGTCGCATGCTGCTTGGCGAGCGCGGCTTCGGTCGCGCGGTCGGCCCAATCGTTGAACGCGGCGACAGCGTCGCGCACGCCATGGGGGAAGAGCGAGCTCAGCTCCGCTTCGGTCAGGTCGACGCGCCTGGCGGCGTGCCGCAACGCACGCCGGCTCCAGCCTTCGAACGGCACGTCCGGCAGCATCGCCAAGACGATTTTGTCTTTGAGCGCGCGGTCGCCCATGTCACTCGGCCGCGTCGGCATCGGCTACGCCGATATCGATCGGGAAACGCATGCCCTCTTCCAGATAGGTCAGTAGCCGCAAATCGGTCATGCGTTGGGGATAGAGGATGCCGTCGAGATGATCGCATTCGTGCTGCAGGACGCGGGCATGAAAACCCTCGACCGTGCGGTCGATCGGCGCGCCGTCGAGACCGACGCCGCGATAGCGAATACGCGTGAAGCGCGGCACCGCGCCCTTGAGGCCGGGGACCGACAGGCAACCTTCCCAGCCGAGCTCGGTTTCGGCGGTCAACGGCTCGATCACGGGATTGATCAGCACCGTGAGCGTCTGCGGCCGGTCGAGCGGCCGGCCGGTCAGCCGCGTCTCGCCGACCTCGAAGACCACGACGCGCTTCGGCACGTGGACCTGCGGCGCAGCCAGGCCCGTGCCGCCGGCATCGTGCATGGTCTCGATCATGTCGGCGACCAGGGTGCGGATTTCCGCAGCCTGCGGATCGGTCACCGGCGCTGCCTTTTCGCGCAGCACCGGGTGTCCCATACGGGCGATCTTGAGAATGGCCATACTCTCACTATAAGCCGATTCGGCTTGGCAATGCGGCGCAAAAGCCACGCCCGGCGGGGTTGGCGGCCCTGCCGCCGGCGCGGTCTTCACAGCGGCCGGATTTGGTGATATTTAGCCGGCCCTTGAGCCGGTTCCAGGGTGCCGGTTCGGGATGTGGCCGCAACCTCGGTTTCGCGAAAGGCGCAACGCTCTCGTGCAGATTCTCGTCCATGACAACAACGTCGATCAGGCGCTTCGCGCGCTCAAGAAGAAGATGCAGCGCGAAGGGCTTTTCCGGGAAATGAAAGTCCGTCGCAATTACGAGAAGCCGTCCGAGCGTCGCGCCCGCGAACGCGCCGAAGCGGTCCGCCGTTACCGCAAGCTGCTGCGCAAGCGCATGGAGCGCGAAGGGTATTAGACCCGCGTAGCACAGCGGCCGCAAAGGCGGTCGCGTCGTGCGAAGCAAAAAAGCCGCCCATTAGGCGGCTTTTTGTTTTTCGAGTTGCTTTCTTACGCCCCTAACGCCTTGACGATCTGCTCGCACATTTTCTTGGCGTCGCCGAACAACATCATGGTGTTGTCGCGGAAGAACAGCTCGTTCTCGACGCCGGCATACCCCGACGCCATCGAGCGCTTGACGAATAGCACGGTCTTCGCCTTCTCGACGTCGAGGATCGGCATGCCGTAGATCGCCGATTTGGGATCGGTCTTGGCTGCAGGGTTTGTCACGTCGTTGGCGCCGATGACAAAGGCGACGTCGGTCGTGGCGAAGTCGCGGTTGATCTCGTCGAGTTCCATCACGTCTTTGTAGGGCACGTTGGCCTCGGCCAGCAGCACGTTCATGTGTCCCGGCATGCGGCCGGCCACCGGATGGATGGCGTAATGGACGGTGACGCCTTCCTTCTTGAGGATGTCCGCCATCTCCTTGAGCGCGTGCTGCGCCTGCGCCACCGCCATGCCGTAACCCGGCACGATGATCACCGAGCTCGCGTTCTTGAGGATGAAGGCGGCGTCGTCGGCACTGCCCGACTTGACCGCCTTGTCGCCGGCGCCGGCCGCCGCCGCCGCACCGCCTTCGGTGCCGAAGCCGCCGAGGATGACGTTGAAGATCGAGCGATTCATCCCCTTGCACATGATGTAGGAGAGGATGGCGCCCGAGGAGCCTACCAGCGCGCCCGTGATGATGAGCAGCGAATTGGCGAGGGTGAAGCCGATGCCGCAAGCCGCCCAGCCGGAATAGCTGTTCAGCATCGAAATGACGACCGGCATGTCGGCGCCGCCGATCGGCACGATCAGCAGCAAGCCCAAAAGCAGCGACAAGGCGACGATCGCCCAGAACGTCACCGGCAGCTGGGCCATGACGAACCAGACGATCAACCCGACGAGCACCAGGCCAAGCAGCGCGTTGAGCACGTGCTGACCCGGGAACATCAGCGGCTTGCCGGTGATCACGCCTTGCAGCTTGCCCCAGGCGATGATCGAGCCGGTGAAGGTGATGGCGCCGATCGCGGTGCCGAGGCTCATCTCGATCAGGCTGTGGGCCTCGATCGCGCCGAGCTGGCCGATGCCGTAGGCGGCGGGCGCATAGAACGCGGCCGCGGCGACGCAGACGGCGGCCAAACCGACCAGGCTGTGGAAGGCGGCCACCAGCTGCGGCAGCGCCGTCATCTGGATCTTGAGGGCGATGAAGGTGCCGATGGTGCCGCCGATGATGATGCCCGCGGCAATCACGCCGTAGCTGAGCACGCCGGGCGAGGCCAGCGTGGTGCCGATGGCGATCACCATGCCGACGATGCCGTACATGTTGCCGCCGCGTGCGGTCTCGGGCGACGACAGACCGCGCAGCGCCATGATGAAGCAGATGCTGGCGAGCAGGTAGAGCAGGGCGGCAAGATTCGGGGTCATTTGCCGGCCTTCTCCTTAGGCGCCTTCTTCTTGAACATCTGGAGCATGCGCTGGGTCACGATGAAGCCGCCGAAAATGTTCACCGACGCAAGCGTCACCGCGGCGAAGCCCATCACTTTAGAAAAGCTGAATCCGGCCGGGCCGGCGGCGATCAGCGCACCGACGATGATCACCGATGAAATGGCGTTGGTGACGCTCATCAGCGGCGAATGCAGGGCCGGCGTCACGCGCCAGACCACGTAATAGCCGACGAAGACCGCCAGGACGAAGACGGTCAGGAAGAATACGAAGACGTCGGCGTGGGCGCTGGTTGCCATCGTTCAGGCTCCCGCCAGTTGCGGATGTACGACCTTGCCGTCACGCGTCAGCAGGCTTGCCTTCACGATCTCGTCCGCTTCGTCGATCTTGAGGGCCTTGTCCTTGCTCACGATGAGGCCGAGGAAGGCGAAAAGGTTGCGTGCGTAAAGTGCGCTGGCATCGACCGCGATGCGCGCGGGCATGTTGCTGTGGCCGATGATCGCGACGCCGTTCGCCGTGGTGACGATCTCGTCGGGCTCGCTGCCTTCGACATTACCGCCCTGCTCGACGGCGAGATCGACGATCACCGAGCCGGTACGCATGACGCCGACCATCTCCTTGGTGATCAGGATCGGCGCCTTGCGGCCCGGAATGAGCGCGGTGCAGATGACGATATCGGTCTTTTTCAGTGCCTCGGTGACGTGTTCGCGCTGGCGCCGGGTGAAATCCTCGCTCGCCTCTTTGGCGTAGCCGCCGGCGGTCTCCATCGCCTTCATGGTCTCGAGATCGACCGTCAGGAACGTCGCGCCAAGGCTTTCGACCTGCTCTTTCGCGGCATAGCGCACGTCGGTCGCCGAAACGACGCCGCCGAGGCGGCGAGCGGTCGCGATCGCCTGCAAGCCGGCGACGCCCGCACCCATGACCAGAACGCGCGCCGGCGGCACCGTGCCGGCGGCGGTCATCATCATCGGCATGGCGCGGCCGAAATAATCGGCGGCGTCGAGCACCGCCTTGTAGCCAGCGAGGTTCGCCTGGCTCGACAGCACGTCCATCGTCTGGGCGCGCGTAATACGCGGCACCAATTCCATCGCGAACGCGGTCAGGCCCGCCTTGGCATAGGCCTGGACCTCGTCCTTGTGCTGCAACGGCGCCAGCATCGCGACCAGCACCGCGCCGGATTTCATTCCCTTGAGCTCGTCGGCGGTTGGTCGCTGCACCTTGAGCACGATGTCGGCACCGAGGGCGGCTGAAGCATCGGTCAACTTGGCGCCCGCGGCGCCGTAAGCGTCGTCCGTATAGGCGGCGCCGGCACCGGCGCCACGCTCGACGACGATCGCGAGGCCTTGCCCGACCAGGCGTTTGACCGTGTCAGGCGAAGCCGCGACGCGAAGCTCGCCGGCCCGGCGCTCCTTGGGTATGCCGATAATCATCCAGTACTACGCTCCCCGGGTTGCCGCGCTTCCTCCGCTCAGGCCGAGGCAGCGGGCGGCACAATGCCGCGCCCGGGCCAGCCTCTCAAGTTTTTTAGGCTGCGGCTATTTGACCAATTGCTGCGCGTGCTGCAGGTCGTCAACGCACAGATTGGCGCGGCCAGCGGCATTGTCGTCATCCGCCTTGGCGAGCAGCAATTCGAGCTCGTGCTGCTTCACCGGGTCATTGAGGGTCGCGATACGGCTGCGCAGGGCGGCAATTTCCTGACTGCAATCGGCGTGCGCCATTGTGGCGGTAGTCAACAGCGCGGCAACCGCCGCGAGACACCGCAGCACTCTTCTCATGTCTTTCCCCCGAAACTAAGATAGCGCTAATCGATCCGCTGGGGTGCGCCGCCGCATTTGCGCCGGTTGGGCCACCAGCCATTGTGGCGCCCCATTTCGGGACCCCCAAGGAATAATTCACATCCAAACCCGTTGTTATCACGTTAGGTTCAATCGGGCGGCCCGGCCCAACCAGGGACGGGCGCGATGAGCGCGTCGTTCAACGATCAGCTTGTCGCGGTTCTCCCTCGGTTGCGACGGTTCGCCCGGGGCCTGACCGGTTCCGCCGTCGAAGCGGATGATCTCGTCCAGGCGGCTTGCGAACGGGCTTTGGCCCGCACGCATCAATTCCAGCCCGGAACGCGCTTCGACAGCTGGATGTTTCGCATCGTGCAGACGGTCTGGATTGATCAGCTGCGCGCGCGCGAAACGCGGCGGACCGAAAGCGAGGACGAGGCGTTGGGTGCGGGCACTGACGAGCCGTCGCGGCGGGTCGAGGCCCGCATGGCGCTCAAGGAGGTCCAGGCGGCGATCGCCGTCCTACCGGCCGAACAGCGCGTCGCCCTTCTCCTCGTGACAGTTGAAGGTTTGAGTTATCGGGAAGCAGCGGAAGTTGCAGCAGTGCCGGTGGGTACCATCATGAGTCGGTTGGCGCGGGCGCGGATGGCGTTGCTCGCGAAGCTGGGTGGTGATGCTCTCCGGGGGAGCACGGAAGATGCAAAGGCCGAGTGACGAGATCCTGATCGCCTATCTCGATGGCGAGTTGGACAAGCACGAAACCTTGGAGATCATCAAGGAGCTGGCGCACGACGACCGCCTTCAGGCGCACGCCGAGCGGCTCAACGCGAGCGCGCGACTGATCCGCGCCGCTTACGATGAGGTTTTGCGGGAATCGGTGCCCGAGCGCCTGATCGCGGCAGCGCGTGGCGAGCGCGGGCTGAACGCCGTGCAGCGCGCGCTGGCCTGGCTGGCGCGCTCGCGGATGGTGTTGGGCGAGCGGCCGTGGTGGATCGGTGTGCCGGTCGCGGCCGCGCTGGCCGGCCTCATGCTCGGCGGCGGTCTCGGCTACGTCGCCGGCACCGAGCAGAGCGCGAGCCTGACCGCGCAACAGGACCTGGTCACCGCCGGAGCGGGCGCGAACTGGCTCGACAGCATCGCCGGGTATCACAAGCTGTTCGTGAAGGCTGGCACGAATGATCGCGCGCTCATGGATGTGCCGGCCGACGCCAGCGGCGACGCGGCGCGCAAGGTCGGGCAACTGCCACCCGACTTCCGCCTGCCGAACTTGAAGCCGTGGAGCCTCGAGTTCCAGGGTGCTCGACTTCTCATGATCGACGGCCAGCCGGCGACGCAGCTGTTCTACACGACCGACAACAAGAGCCTCGGCGCACTGACCTTTGTCGAGGCGGAATCGTCGAAAGCCGATCTGGCGCCGACCTTCGACCGTCGCGAGGACCTCAACATCCTCTATTGGCGGCACCACGGCCACGCCTATGCGCTCGTCGGCGCGGCGGATATCGGCTATCTCTGGAACATCTACAACGACATCGCTTGGCAGCTCGACGCCATCTAAGCGTGGATCGGCGGTTTTTGGCGCCTAACCGCCGGGCGCCGACCTGAGCCTCGCCTTGCTGTCCGCCGCCGGATAGAATCGCCGGCGTGGATGCGCACGCGCCCATGACCGAGGCCGCGCCAACGCCGCAGCGCGGAGCGGCCAAGGCGGAACGCGATCTCCGTCTCGATTTCTTCCGCGGTCTGTCGCTGTTCTTCATCTTCATCGACCACGTGCCGGGCAATCTGCTCGCCTACACGACCTTTCACGGCCTGGCGTTTTTCGATGCCGCCGAGGTCTTCATCTTCATTTCCGGTTTCACTGCGGCGCTAGTTTACGGCCGCAGCCTGATGCGCAACGGTGCGCTCCTGGCCACGGCGCAGATCTATCGCCGCGTCTGGCAGCTTTACGTCGCGCACATCTTCCTGTTCGTGCTCTTCGTCGCCGAGGTGTCGTACAGCGTCCTGGTGGTGCACAACGCGATGTATGTCGAGGAAATGCGCGTCGCCAATTTCCTCCAGACGCCGCACCTGGCGGTGATCCGCGCGTTGCTGCTGAATTTCCAGCCGCAGTTCCTCGACATTCTCCCGCTCTATATCGTCTTGCTCGCCGGGTTCCCGCTGGTGCTGCTGGGTTTGCGCGTGCATCGGCTGCTGCCGTTCGCAGTTTCCGGAATACTCTATGGCGCGACCCTGTTCTGGGGGTGGACGCCGCACACCTATCCGGCGGGTGCGCCGTGGTACTTCAATCCACTGGCTTGGCAATTCCTGTTCGTAATTGGCGCGACCGCCGGCTATTCGCGCGTCACCGGCATCTGGCCGTTTCCCTCCCGCCTATGGTTCCGCATGCTGGCGGCCGGTATCGCCGGCGTTTGCGCCGTGGTCAGTCTCGATTGGACGATCCACTGGCTCTATGACCCGTTTCCGGTGTTCCTGGCGAAGCTCCTGTGGACGCACACGCTCGACAAGACGAATTTAGCGCCGTTGCGCCTGGTCGATTTCCTCGCCGTCGCCGCGACCACTATGATCTTCGTCAAGTCCAACAACCGGTTTCTGCCCATGAAATGGGCGCGGCCGCTCATCGTTTGCGGCCAGCACTCGCTCCATGTTTTCTGTCTCGGCATCGTGCTGGCGGTGCTCGGCCATTTCATCCTGTCCGAATTCTATGACGGCGTGATCATGCAGGCTGTGGTCAACCTCGTCGGCTTTGCGACGATGATCGGCCTCGCCTATCTGCTCGAATGGTACAAGGTCGCCGTCCGCCAGGCGTCCGGTCTGCGCGCCGTCACGGGCGCGTCGGAGTGATCGCGATGGGGGGGCGGATCGCCAGGCTGGCGGCACTGCTGATCGTCGTGCTGTTTGGCGTTGCGCCGGCAGATGCCCAGGCGCCGGCGCCGCCGAAAGCCAATCAGTGCGCGGTATCGCCCGATCTCATCGCAGGCGATCCGACGTTGCCAGGCCTTGCCAAGCGCTTTCACGGTCGGCAGCCCGTCGTCATCGTCGCCATCGGCGGCGCCTCAACCGCCGGTGTCGCCGCTGGCGGTGCCGCTAATGCCTATCCGCAACGCTTGCAGGAGGCATTGGCGCGTCGCCACCCGGGGGTTCCGATCACGGTGATCAACAAAGCCATTCCGCGCCAGACGACGCGCGACATGATTGCGCGGTTTTCGACCGACGTGCTCGTGGCCAAGCCCAATCTGGTGATCTGGGAAACCGGCACCGTCGACGCAGTCCGGGCGGTGGAAGTCGATGAATTCGCCACCGCGCTCGACGAGGGCATCACGAAACTCCGCGCGGGCGGCGCCGCGGTCATGCTGGTCAATATGCAGTACAATCCCGGCCTGGCCTCGGTGATCGATTTCGGCCCTTATCTCGATGCCCTGAACCGTGCGGCCGATCTGGACGATGTATACCTGTTCGACCGTTATCAGATCATGCGCTACTGGAACGACACCGGCCGATTCGAGATGCTCGATGTTCCAAGCGGCAAGCAGATCGCTTTGGCGGGCGCGGTCTATCGCTGCCTCGGCGAGACGATGGCCGGCGCAATCGACCGCGCCGCCCGTTAGGATCGGCTCGCGGTGCTGCGCGACAGCCCGAAATCGGTCCCGCCGACGCCGGCGTTGCTGCGTCGCCAACATTCGCTCATGGCGTTGACGGTGTTCAGCCTCATCGCCGTTGGCTTACTGATGATGGCGCCGATCGGTCGCCGCACGCAGGCCGCGATTGATCGCTGCGGCGTCAGCGACGATCTGGCGGCGCTCGATATGAGCCTGCCGCACGTGGTGCAGTCACTCGCCGCCGGCGGCCCGGTCGTCATCGTCGCTTTCGGTTCGTCCTCGACCTTCGGCACCGGCGCGTCGGCGCGCGACAAGACCTATCCGAGCCGCCTGGCCGCGTTGCTGGCGCGGCGTTTTCCGGGTGCGAATATCGAGGTTCTCAATCGAGGCATTGGCGGCGAGGTGGCCACGACCACGCTCGCACGCATCGATACCGACGTCATCGCCGCGCATCCCGATCTCGTCATCTGGCAGGTCGGGACCAACGACGTGCTGCGCGACGTTGACCCGGCTGCCGCCGCTGCGGTCATCCGCGACGGTGTCCTGCGCATGCAGCGCGCCGGCATCGATGTCGTGCTGATGGACGTGCAGTTTGCGCCGCCGGTCATGCGGCACGCGACCTTCCGCGAGATGGAGACCGTCATCGCCGCCGAAGGCCGCGACCTTGGCGTGCCGGTCATCCGGCGCTTCGCGATGATGCGCGAGTGGGTGGAAGAGGGGCGCATGCCGCTCTCGGTCATGCTCGGCCGCGATCATCTGCACATGACCGACGCAAGCTACGACTGCCTGGCACGCAACATCGGCCGCAGTATCGCTCTCGCAGCGCGGATTTCGAGCCCCTGACGCCTAGGGTGTCAGCATGGCGCGGCCATAGATGCGGCCGGCGCGAAGCTCTTCCAACGTCTCGTTGACGCGCGCGAGCGGCCGTTCGATCAGCGGCATCGGCTCGACCTTGCCCGTCGCGACCAAGTCCATCACCTCGCGGAATTCGGCCAACGTGCCGACCAGCATGCCTTCGACGGTGATCGAACGGATCGGCAGCAGCGGCAGCGACAGCGTGATGTCGCCGCCCATCAGGCCGACGACGACATATTTGCCGCCGCGCGCGAGCGCGTCGATCCCGAGTCGCGCGGTGTCGCTGGCGCCGACAAGGTCGATTACCGCCGCGACCGCGCCGTTCGCCGCCGCCCGGATGGCGCGACCTGGCTTGTCCGCTTTGGGATCGATCGCCGCCAGCGCGCCGGCGGCGATTGCCGCGTCGCGCTTCTTGGCGTCGAGATCGATCACGATCGCGCCGTTGCCGCCGAGCGCCTTCAGCAGCTTGATGCACATCATTCCCAACCCGCCGGCGCCAAGGATCAGAATCGGTTGCGCGGTATAGACGGCGGCGCCCACGCGTTTCAGCGCGGCATAGGTCGTGAGACCCGAGCACGCATAGGGCGCGGCCGTTTGCGGCGACAAGCTGCCGAGCGGATAGAGATAGCGGGGGTGGGGCACGAGCACGTAATCGGCATAGCCGCCCGGCTTGAGGATGCCGAGCGTGCGCGCCTCGCTGCAAAGCTGTTCGTTGCCGGCGCGGCAAACTGTGCACGTGCCGCAGCCGACCCACGGATAGACGACATAGCCGTCGCCTGGCCGAACGCCTTTTGCCTCGGGTCCCGCGGTCACCACGGTCCCGGCGATCTCGTGTCCCATCGTGATCGGTGGCGTGATGCCGCGATCCGCCAGCGTGAAACGCTTGCCGCCGCCTAGCTCGTAATAGCCGTCGTGCAAATGGAGGTCGCTGTGACACACGCCGGCCGCCAGCGTCTTCAGCAGTACTTCGGAGCCTTGCGGCTGCGGCGTCGGCGTCTCGATCGCGGTGAGCGGCTTGCCGAACTCGGTCAGGACGTAGCTTTTCATGGGCCGGCCTCGCGTTCCGTCGGACAAGCTTAGTCGCGCGTCGAGGCGCCGCAAGGGATGATTTCCGCGTCCGGGCGCGCTATAGAGGCGCGTCGCAGCGGGGGATTCGCGTCATCCCATGACAGTGCTCGTTACCGGCGCCGCCGGCTTCATCGGTTACCACGTCTCGGCCGCGCTGTTGGCGCGCGGCGAGCGCGTCGTTGGCGTCGACAGCCTCAATTCCTATTATTCGGTAGCGCTGAAACGCACACGGCTGAAGCGGCTCCAGGCGCATCACAATTTCGCCTTCCATCGGCTCGATTTGGCGGCAACGGGTCGCGCCGAGGCACTGATGAAACGTGTACGCGGCATCGATCGGGTGGTGCATCTCGCGGCGCAGGCCGGCGTGCGCTACTCGCTCGACCATCCGCGCGCTTATGTGGCATCCAACCTAGTGGCGCAGCTCGAAGTGATGGAGGCCTGCCGCGCGCTCAAAGGCCTTAAACATTTCGTCTATGCCAGCTCGTCGTCGGTCTATGGCGCCAATAGCAAACTGCCGTTTGCCGAGGGCGATCGCGTCGAAATGCCGCAATCGCTCTACGCCGCGACCAAGCGTGCCGACGAGCTGATGGCCTATTGCTACGCGCATCTCTACCACATTCCGACCACTGGCCTGCGCTTCTTCACGGTCTATGGCCCTTGGGGCCGGCCCGACATGGCGGCGTGGCTGTTCGTCGAGGCGATCGAGCATGGCAAGCCGATCAAGCTGTTCAATAATGGCCGCATGCGCCGCGATTTCACCTATATCGACGACATCGTACAGGGCGTGCTGTCGGCGCTCGACCAGCCGCCGCCGGACGGCGGACCCGGCGCTCCGCCGCATCGGGTCTACAATCTCGGCAACAACCGGGCCGAGGATCTCGGCAATTTCGTTGCCGCGCTCGAGGCCGCTTTGGGCAAGACTGCCAAGCGCCAGAATCTGCCGATGCAGAAGGGCGACGTGTCGGCAACCTACGCCGACATCGCTGCCGCCCGCCGCGATCTCGGCTTCGCGCCGCGCACCACGATCGACGTCGGCCTGCGCCGGTTCGTCGACTGGTATCGCGACTATCACAAGCGGCGCTAGCGGCGCGATCCGCCTGGTCGGCTCAGCCGCCGGCGTTCTCGTAAAGCGCCGACAACGCCTCGCCATAGGCTTGGCGAATGACGTGGCGCCGGATCTTGAGCGTCGGCGTCATCTGGTGATTAGCGGTCGTGAACGGCTCGCTGGCGACGAGGAAGCGGCGAATGCGCTCGAACGGCGCCAGGGACGCATTGGCGCGCGTCACTGCCGCGGCCAGCGCTTCGCGAATGTCGGGCCGCTCGGCCAGCGATGTGTCGGCAGCGGCACGATTTCGTCGCGCGCTTTCATCGATCAGGTGCTGGTTCGGCACCAGCACGGCGACGAGATAGGGCTGGCGATCACCCGCCACCATCGCCTGGCCGATTTCCGGTTGCAGCGTCAGGCAACCTTCGATGCGCGCCGGCGCGACCATGTCGCCGCCCGAGGTCTTGATGAAGTCCTTCTTCCGGTCGGTGATGACCAGGAAACCCTCGTTATCGAGGCGGCCGACGTCGCCGGTATGGAGCCAGCCGTCGGCGAGCGCGCGGGCCGTCGCTTCCGCGTCGTTCCAATAGCCCTTCATCACATTGTCGCCCCGCACCAGGATTTCGCCGTCCTCCGCGAAGCCGATCTCGACCCCGACTACCGGCAGACCGACGGTGTCGATCTTGATGCGGTCCGGCGGGTTGGCGCTGATCACCGGTGCCGCTTCGGTCTGGCCATAACCCTGCAGCAGCCGCAGGCCCAAGGCGAGAAAGAACCGGCCGATCTCCGGGTTGAGCGCGGCGCCCCCTGAAACCATCGCCCGGAGCCGACCGCCGAAGCGGGCCCTGAATTTGCGGCGGACCAGGATGTCGAGGATGGCGTCCATAATACGCTCGGCGATACCGAGGCCGTTCGGCTGCTCGTACCGCTTGCGGCCGAGCGCCAGCGTTTTGAAGAACAGCTTGGCCTTGAGCCCGCCTTCACGCTCGACGGCGCGCAGGATGCGCTGGTGGAACGCCTCATAGAGCCGCGGCACCGCCGTCATGATCGTCGGACGTGCCTCGGTCAGGTTTGCCGCCAGCGTCTCCGCACCTTCGGCGAAATAGATTTCGGCGCCGAGCGAAATCGGAAACATCATGCCGGCAGTGTGCTCATAGGAATGCGACAGCGGCAGGAACGACAGGAAGATCTCGTGACCGAGCCCCAGCTTTTTCAGCAGATCGAAGCACGAACAGCAATTGGCGAGGATGTTGCCGTGGGTTGTCATCACGCCCTTGGGCGCGCCGCCGGTGCCCGAGGTGTAGATCAGGCACGCGATGTCATCGCGGCCGATCGCGCCGATCCAATCCTCGACGCGGCCAGGCGATGCGGCACCGAGGTCGCGCACCGCCTGCCACGACCGCGGCACGATCCGCGCCGGCACGTCGGCGTCGGGAGGCTCCATCGTCACGATGGTGGCGACGCTGGGCGATTGCGCCGCTGCCGGCAGCGCGCGTCGCGCCAGCGCTGCGGTCGAGACAATCACGGCCTTGGCCGCGCAGTTGGTCATGACGTGGCGATAATCTTCGACCGTATGGGTCGTGTAGGCGGGCACGGTGATGCCGCCCGCGCTCATGATCGCGAAATCGGCAATGACCCAGGCTGGCCCGTTCTCGGCGACTAGAACGACGCGGTCGCCGCGCGCGATGCCGAGCGCCCGCAATCCTTTGGCGATCTCCGCGACCTGCTGCTGCGCGTCACGCCAAGTCAGCGGATGATACGCATCCGTGTGCTTCGCCCACAGGAACGGTCGTCCGCCTTGGCGCGTTGCTTCGGCGAAAAACATCGCGGCGAGGTTGGGGCAGGTGTGGTAATCCATCGGTCCCCGAATCGACGCCGCTCTGGCTCGCGGACCCCTGCGAAATACAGGGCTTGCGCCTCGGCGTCAATTTCCCGGTTGCCCAGGCTGCTGGGCAATCCGGCGGGCGGATGCGGCATTGCAGACGAGGCAAAACATGGCGGCGCAACGATCGGCGACGAAACAGAAGGGCCCCGCGCTCGGGCGCCTGCCGGAATGGGATTTGAACGATCTTTATCCGGGTCCGGATAGCGCCGAACTGAAACGCGACCTGGCTGAGGCGGATTCGTCGGCGCAACGGTTCCAGACGGCACACGCGGGCAAGCTCGCCGCCATGGCGGGCGCGCAGCTCGGTGCCGCGGTGCGCGAATACGAGCGCATCCAGGAGCTGCTCGGACGCGTGCTCAGCTATGCCTCGCTGCGCTATGCCGACGATCAGAGCGATCCGGAAAACGGCCGCTTCTTCCAGAACATGCAGGAGAAGGCGACCGACATATCGACCCGGCTGCTGTTCTTCACCCTCGAACTCAACCGCGTCGACGACAGGGCGCTCGACGACAAGCTGCGTGCACCTGAGCTGGCGCATTATCGACCGTGGCTGCGCGACTTGCGCGCCTTCAGGCCGTATCAGCTGTCGGACGAGCTCGAAAAGCTGCTGCACGAGAAGGCCGTCGCCGGTCGCGCGGCCTGGACGCGTCTCTTTGATGAGACGAACGCCGTTCTGCGGTTTCCGGTGAAAGGCGGGCGGCTCACGGGCGCCGAGGCGCTGCATCTGCTCTCCGAGCCGAACGGCGCGACGCGCAAGGCGGCGGCCAAATCCGTCGGCGCAGTTTACGGCGGCAATGCGCCGCTTTTCGCCCTCGTCACCAATACGCTCGCCAAGGAAAAGGAAATCGAGGACCGCTGGCGCGGCTTCAAGCGGCCGATCTCGTCGCGCAATCTCGCCAATTATGTCGAGGACGACGTGGTCGACGCGCTGATCGCGGCGGTGCGCGGCGCCTACCCGACGCTGGCGCACCGTTACTATCGGCTCAAGGCGAAATGGTTCGGCGTCAAAGTGCTGCCCTATTGGGACCGCAACGCGCCGCTGCCGGATCAGGACAACACGCTGGTGTCGTGGCCCGAGGCGCGGCGCATCGTGCTCGATGCCTATGGCGCTTTCTCGCCGGCGATGGCCGATGTCGGCAAGCGCTTCTTCGACAACCGCTGGATCGACGCGCCGGCGCGACCGGGCAAGGCGCCGGGCGCCTTCGCGCATCCGACGGTGCCGAACGCACATCCCTATCTCCTGCTCAACTATCTCGGCCGCACGCGCGACGTGATGACGCTGGCGCACGAGCTTGGCCATGGCGTGCACCAGGTTCTCGCCGGGCCGCGCGGCGCGCTGATGTCGGATACGCCGTTGACCTTGGCCGAAACCGCGTCGGTATTTGGCGAAATGCTGACCTTCCAGTCGCTGCTCGCCGGCGAGAAAAGCGCGAAACGGCGCAAGGCGATGCTCGCCGCGAAGGTCGAGGACATGCTCAACACCGTCGTGCGGCAAATCGCGTTTGTCGAATTCGAGCGCCGCGTGCACGACGAACGCCGCCAGGGCGAGCTGATCGCCGAGCGCATCGGCGCGATCTGGCTGGACGTTCAAAAAGAGAGTCTCGGCCCGGCCATCCGATTCGAAGACGAGTACAAGTGGTACTGGGCCTACATCCCGCACTTCATCCACACGCCGTTCTACGTCTACGCCTATGCATTCGGTGATTGCCTGGTGAACTCGCTCTATGCGGTCTATCAGGGCGCGGCGCAGGGCTTTGCCGAGAAATATCTCGACATGCTCAAGGCCGGCGGCACCAAGCGGCACAAGGAGCTCCTGGCGCCGTTCGGCCTCGACGCCTCGGATCCGAAATTCTGGCAAAAGGGCCTCGGCGTGATCGCCGGCTTCATCGACCAGCTCGAGGCGATGAGCTAGGCGAGGCCGAGGAACCGCCGGGCATTGCTTTCGTGGACCGCGGCAAGATCCGCCGCGGAGAGCTGAAGCTTGGCGAGCTCGCGCAGCGGTTCCTTATCCGCGGCGTCGAATGGGAAATCACTGCCGACGCAGAGCTGACTCAAGCCGAACAGCTCGATCAACAAGCGGACGGTCTTCGCCTCGAAGACCAGCGTGTCGTAATAAAGCCGGCGCGCGGTTTCGCGCGGATTGACCTTGATCGTCTCGCGCAGCGCCGGCGAGATCGTCCAGCCCTGCGCCAGCCGCGGCAGGACGATGGCGAACGTGCCGCCGCCGTGGCTGAAGGCGATGCGCAGTTTAGGATGCTTCTCCAATGTGCCGCCGCTGATCAGCGAGCAGATCGCGAAGTTGGTCTCGCCCGGGAAGGCCACGAAAGGCGCGAGCCGCGGCGGACCGACGATCCGTTCGAGGCTCGCGGGATGCAGCGCGTGGACGAAGATCGCGGCGTTCAAACGTTCGGCCGCCGCGAAGAACGGCTCGAAGCGCGGATCGCCGATGGCCACGCCGTTGACGTTGGTGCCGATCTCGGCGCCGCGGAACCCGTCCTTCATCAACCGCTCGAGCTCGCGTGCTGCCAATTCCGGGTCCTGTAGCGGCACCATGCCGAATCCTGCGAAGCGCGTCGGCGCGCGCGCCACCATCTCGGCGATCGTGCCGTTGACGATCCGGCCGAAGGCGACCGCATCGTCAGCCGGGAACCAATAGGATAAAAGCTCGGGCATCGGCGACAGCACCTGCATGCCGATGCCGGTCGCATCCATCGCCGCAAGACGACGGCTGACGTCCCAGCATTCGTCGCTGACGGTGCGGAAGTTCTTGCCGTCGATCATCACGTTCTTATGGCGCGCGTCGCAGGGCGCCATCTGCGGCCAGCGGCTGCCGCCGTGCTTGCCGGCATAAGGCGGAATGTCCGCCGGCACGACGTGATTGTGGATGTCGATCGCGTTGGCCGCCATGTCCCCCTCCGCTGTGGGCGCGAGCTTGGCCGGAACCGCGCAACCCTGCCAGCGCTTTTCGCATTGTTTTGGCGGTGGACAGTGTACCGCCGCCCGGGGAAACTCCGCCGATCATGGCCGACCGCAACGATCTCTCACGCCGCGTGCGCCGCTACGCACAAGTCTCGACCGCGATGGGCGGCTTGGCGGCGCGGCTCGCCGGTTCGCGCTATCTCGGCCTCAAGCTCGACCGGCCGCGGCACGCCGCCGATCTCAAAGCCTCGCTCGGCGCGATCAAGGGCCCGCTGATGAAGGTGGCGCAGCTGCTGGCGACGCTGCCCGACGCGCTGCCGCACGAATACGCCGACGAGCTCGCGACGCTGCAATCGAACGCGCCGCCGATGGGCTGGCCGTTCGTCAAGCGCCGCATGGCGAGCGAGCTGGGTCAGGATTGGCAGGCGAAGTTCAAGGACTTCGCGCGCGAGGCGGCGCATGCCGCGTCCTTGGGCCAGGTACACCGCGCCGTCGGGCTCGACGGCGCCGATCTCGCCTGCAAGCTGCAATATCCCGACATGGAATCGGCGGTCGAGGCGGACCTTCAGCAACTGAAGATCGTGCTGGCGCTTTTCGAGCGTTACGACCGGTCGATCGATACCGGCGAAGTGCAGAAGGAGCTGGCGGCACGACTGCGCGAAGAGCTCGATTACCGCCGCGAAGCCGCGCACATGCGGCTCTTCGGCGCGATGCTCGCGGACGAAGACGGTGTCCATGTGCCGGACTACGTCGCCAAACTATCGACAGGCCGGCTCCTTACCATGAGCTGGCTCGAAGGCCGGCCGTTCGTCGAGGCGGCCGGCGCTGGCAGCCTTGCCGTGCGCAACCAGATCGCACGCAACATGTTCCGCGCCTGGTACGTGCCGTTCTATTTCTACGGCGTCATCCACGGCGATCCGCATCTCGGCAACTACACCGTGCGGCGGGATCAGACGATCAACCTGCTCGATTACGGCTGCATCCGTGTCTTTCCGACGTCGTTCGTGCGCGGCGTCATCGACCTCTATCACGCGCTCGACCGCGACGACGAGGAGTTGGCGATTTCCGCTTACGAGACGTGGGGCTTCAAAAGCCTATCGCGCGACATGATCGCCGCGCTCAATCGCTGGGCGCGCTATGTCTACGAGCCGTTGCTCGAAAATCGCGCGCGCCGCATTCAGGAGCACGGTTCGGGCGCCTACGGCCGCGAGGTCGCCGAGACCGTTCACGCCGATATCCGCCGGCTTGGCGGCGTCAAGCCGCCACGCGAATTCGTGTTCATGGATCGCGCCGCCGTCGGCCTCGGCTCGGTGTTCCTGCGGCTGAAGGCCGAGATCAACTGGCACCGCATGTTCCACGAGCTGATCGCGGATTTCGACGAAAAGGCGCTCGCCAAGCGCCAGACCCAGGCGCTCGCCGCCGCCGGGGTGAAGGATTAGCGGCGCGTCAGCCGACGACGCGCAGGCTCGGTTCGGGATTCTCGCCGCGCTCGGTCAGCAGTCGGTCGAAATAGGCGATGGTGTGCTGCAAGCCGGTCTCGAGCGGCACACGCGGTTGCCAGCCGAGAACCTTCTTCGCCTGACCGATATCCGGGCACCGTTGAACCGGATCGTCGACGGGCAGCGGCCGGCGCTCGATCTTCGAACGCGAGCCGGTCATTGCGATGATCTTCTCGGCCAGCTCGCCGACCGTGGTCTCGACCGGGTTGCCCAGATTGATCGGGCCGGTGACGGTGTCCGGCGATCCCATCAGCCGGACGAAGCCCTCGATCAGGTCGTCGACATAGCAGAAAGCGCGGGTCTGCTTGCCGTCGCCATAGACGGTGATCGACTCGTTCTTCAGCGCCTGGACGATGAAGTTCGACACGACGCGGCCGTCGTTCGGATGCATGCGCGGGCCGTAGGTGTTGAAGATGCGCGCGACCTTGATCCGCAGCTTGTGCTGTCGCAGGTAGTCGAAGAACAGCGTCTCGGCGCAGCGCTTGCCTTCGTCGTAGCAGGCGCGCGGCCCCAGCGTGTTGACGTTGCCGCGATAATCCTCGGTCTGCGGATGGACGCTGGGATCGCCGTAGATTTCCGAGGTCGAGGCCTGAAACACCTTCGCCTTCACCCGCTTGGCCAGGCCGAGCATGTTGATCGCGCCGATGACGCTGGTCTTGGTGGTCTGCACCGGATCGAACTGATAATGGATCGGCGATGCGGGGCAGGCGAGGTTGTAGATCTCGTCGACCTCGACATAGAGCGGGAAGCACACGTCGTGGCGCATCACCTCGAAATTGGTCTGATGGAGGAGATGGGCGATGTTGTCCTTGCGGCCGGTGAAATAGTTGTCCACGCACAGCACGTCGTTGCCTTCGGCCAGCAACCGCTCGCACAGATGCGAGCCGAGAAACCCGGCGCCGCCGGTGACGAGAATGCGTTTGCGGACAGTGGCCATCGCCGGACTCCCGATCAGTTTTTGGCCTGGAGACGTTGGCGCGCCGGCGCCGCGGCGCGGCGGCCGATGCTGAAATAGTGGAAGCCGGCCTCGGCCATGTCGGCCGGCGTGTAGATGTTGCGCAGGTCGATGATGGTCGGCGTCTTCAGCAGCGATTTGACGCGCTCGAGATCGAGCGCGCGGAACTCGTTCCATTCGGTAACCAGGACGAGGGCGTGCGCGCCCTCCATGGTCTCGTAGCTGCCGCCGCAGAAGGTGACGCCGGCCAGCAGCTTCTTCGCTTCGGTCATGCCTTCGGGGTCGAAGGCGCGGACGGTGGCGCCGGCCTTTTGCAGCACCGGAACGATCGCCAGGCTCGGGCTGTCGCGCATGTCGTCGGTGTTGGGCTTGAAGGTCAAGCCGAGCACGGCGATCGTCTTGCCCTTCACGCTGCCGCCGCAGGCCTGGACGATGCGCTCGGCCATGTGCTCTTTGCGGCGGTCGTTCGCGGCGACGACGGTCTCGATAATGCCCAGCGGCGCGCCGGCTTCTTGCGCGGTCTTGACCAGCGCCAAGCAGTCTTTCGGAAAGCACGAGCCGCCGAAACCCGGTCCCGCGTGCAGGAACTTGCGGCCGATCCGGCCGTCGAGGCCGATGCCGCGTGCCACGTCCTGCACGTTGGCCCCGACCTTCTCGCACAGATCGGCAACCTGATTGATGAAGGTGATCTTGGTGGCGAGGAAACTGTTGGCCGCGTACTTGATCAGCTCGGCGGTTTCGAGCGACGTGAATAGGATCGGTTTCTCGATGAGGGAAAGCGGCCGGTAGAGCTCGCGCATCACGCCGGCGGCACGCTCACTGTCGGTGCCGATTACCACCCGGTCGGGCCGCATGAAATCTTCGATCGCCGAGCCTTCGCGCAGAAATTCGGGATTCGAGACGACGTCGAATTTGGAATCCGGCAGATGCTTGCGCAAAATTTCGGCAACCTTGCGGCCGGTGCCCACCGGCACGGTCGATTTGGTGACGACGACGGTATAGTCCTTGACCGCCTTGGCGATCTCTTCAGCGGCCGCGAACACATAAGACAAATCGGCGTGGCCGTCGCCGCGGCGCGACGGCGTGCCGACGGCGATGAAGACCGCGTCGGCGCCGGAGACCGCCTTGTTCAGCTCGGTGGCGAAATGCAGCCGGCCGTTGGCTGTGTTCGACTGGACGATCTGATCGAGTCCGGGCTCGAAGATCGGGATTTCGCCGCGTTGCAGCCGCGCGATCTTGGCCGCGTCGTTGTCGACGCAAGTGACCTCAACGCCGAATTCCGAAAAACATGCCCCCGAAACCAGGCCGACATAACCGCTGCCGATAACCGCAATCCGCATCCCGTCCACTCCTGCTCGTCGAAACTATAAACGTCGCATCGCCGTGGAAATTCCGTGTGCCTTGAAATGACCGCAATTGCGTTACGGCGGTGCCGTGTCGCAGATCTCGCCCGGCCGCGACAGGGCCTGCGCGACTAAACCCCAATGGCCCTGCAAAATCAAGCAAAGCACATATTTATGAAGGACTTGTGGCCGAATGTCACAACCAGCTCGCACCTTCAGTGCTCGTTAACCGTGTCCAGAGACATTGATCCGATGGAGCTACGGGGTCTCACGCGACGGTTCGCGTTGCCGACGATCGCCGCCGGCGCATTCCTGTTGGGATGCCCGGTCTATTGGTTGGCGGCGAAATCGACTTATTTTGCCATGCTCAACGGTTGGGGTGTCGTGCCGGTCGATTTTCCGTTCGTCGACACGCATTCGGTGCTGTCGGCGCGCATGTGTAGCGCCCTCGGGATCGATCCTTACATCACCAATCCGTGCGACGTCTTCGGCCGGCAATTCGAGTACTCGCCGCTGCTTCTGCTCGGTGCGGGGTCGCACGAATTGAGCGCCAACGTGTCGCTCGGGTTCGTCCTCAACACCGTCTTTATCTTCTCACTGTTCTGCCTGCCTGCGCCAAGCAAGCGTTCCGATTACGGCGTAATGGCGCTTGCCGTGCTGTCGAGCGTCACGGCCTTCGCGGCCGAGCGCGGTAATTTCGAACTGTTGCTCTTTGCCGCTTTTGCGGTTGCCGGCCGCCTTGCCGTTAGGTACGGCGCTGCCTCGCGGTTGCTGGCCTACGGCCTCGTTCTGTCAGCTGCGTTCGCCAAATTCTTTCCTGCGGTGTTGATGGTGCTCACCTTGCGCGAGCGGCCGCGGCTGTTTTTTTGCGATTAACGCTGCGGCGGCGGGTCTGATCGCACTCTTCGTGGTCGGTTATCGCACTGACTTGCTCGTCGCTTATGGCAACTTCCCCCGGCTGGACTACTTCCGGCGACACTTTCGGCGTGGTCATGCTGCCATACGGCCTGGCGACGCTCTTTCCGGGATTTCCGGCTGTCCTTGTACTCGCAGGCCTGACGCTCGCCGCGTTCGCTGCCGCGGTGTTGTTGGCGCGGCAGCCGGCTCTCAAGCAGGCTTATGCAGCGCTACCCGAGGCCGAACGCGTGTTTCTCGCCATCGGCGGCTTGCTCATGGTTGGTTGCTTTTTCGCGGGCGAAAGCGTCGCCTATCGCGGCATCCATCTGCTGTTCGTGCTGCCGGCCTTCAACACGCTCGCCCGAACCATGCCGAGCGACGCCGGTCGCTGGCTCTTCGCGACGACCCGCACGCTGACACTGTTTCTGATGTGGCGTGAGACGTTCCATCATTTCGCCAGCCAGCTCCTGCCGTCCGCCTTGCCGGCGTGGTGGTTGGCGAAGGAATTGGCCTGGTGGTGGCTGATCGCTGTTCTGGCCGGCTTGGCCCTTTGCTTCGTGCGCGACTCAACCATGGGCCGGGTCCTGGTCCAATTCAGGCTGCCGCGCCGATTCGCCTGCGCCCCTCTCGGCTTGCCCGACGGGCGGAATCCGTCGTAGACACAGACTGTTCCGGAACAATCGGGCGCGCCGGCCCGTTGTCGCTCGCAGAGAACGCATGACCAAGACGATCCTGGTGACCGGCGGCGCCGGCTATATCGGCAGTCACGCCTGCAAGGCGCTGGCGCGGGCGGGCTACGAGCCGGTGGCCTATGACAGCCTGGTGCGCGGCCATCGCGACGCCGTCCGCTGGGGCCCGCTGGTCGAGGGGGATCTCGCCGACCGGGCTTTGCTGGCGGCCACGCTGAAACGCCACCGCATCGACGCGGTGATGCATTTCGCGGCCTTCGCCTATGTCGAGGAATCGGTGCGCGAGCCGGCGCTCTACTTCCGCAATAACGTGATCAATACGCTGGGCCTGTTCGAAGCCATGCGCGAAGCCGGCGCCGGCCGGATCGTGTTTTCCTCGACCTGCGCCACCTATGGCGTGCCCGAACGCGTGCCCATTTCGGAAGATGCGCCGCAACGCCCGGTCAATCCCTATGGCGAAGGCAAGCTCATGGTCGAGCGCGCGCTGCACTGGCTCGACGCCGCGCAGGGCCTCAAATTCGCGGCACTGCGCTATTTCAATGCCGCTGGTGCCGATCCCGATGGCGAGATCGGCGAGGACCACGATCCCGAAACCCATCTCATTCCCTTGATCCTGCAAACCGCGCTCAAGCAGCGCGCCGAGATCGCCATCTACGGCACCGACTATCCGACGCCCGACGGCAGCGCCGTGCGCGATTACATCCACGTCCAGGACCTGGCCGAGGCGCATGTCCGCGCGCTGCAATATCTCGAAGGCGGCGGCAGCAGTGTGGCGCTCAATCTCGGCACCGGCACCGGGCATTCGGTGCGCGAAACCATCGCCTGTGCCGAGCGCGTCACCGGGCTCAGCATTCCGAAGGGCGAGGCACCGCGCCGTGCTGGCGATCCTCCGGCGCTCGTTGCCGATGCGCGCCGCGCGCGCGCCGTCCTCGGCTGGCAGGCACGCGTGTCCGATCTCGACACCATCGTCGCCACCGCGTGGGCTTGGCATTCCGCGCGTGCCGGCCGCGCGGCGCCGACGCGCGGCGCCGTGAGCGGCTGATGACCGTCGAAACGGCGGATCGCAGCATCGCAGCGCCGGCTGCCGGTGGGAGCGGCGCGCCGATCCGGGTTTCGGGCAAGTTCTTCTTTCAGGGCGACACCAAACTTTTCGTCAAGGGCGTGACCTACGGCCCGTTTCCGCCGGGTGCCGACGGCACGCAGTTTCCGCCGCGCGAGACCGTCAAGCGCGACTTCGCGTTGATGACCGAGCTTGGCGCCAACACCGTGCGCGTCTTCACCGCGCCGCCGGTTTGGCTGCTTGACGAAGCGCAGGCGGCCGGCCTCAAAGTACTGGCGGGCATTCCGTGGGCGCAGCACATCACCTTTCTCGACGATGCGGCGATTGAAGGCGAAGTGGTGCGCGCGGTCAGCGCCGCGATCCAGGCGATCAAGGGCCACCCGGCGATCTTCGCCTATCTCATCGGCAATGAAATCCCGCCCGATATGGTGCGCTGGCACGGTCCCGACCGCGTGCGTGCCTTTCTCAAACAGCTGGTCGCTACCGCGAAGGCGCTCGATCCCGGTCGTCTGGTCAGCTACGCCAACTTTCCGTCGACCGAGTATCTGACCATCGATTTCGGCGATTTCGTTTGCTTCAACGTCTATCTGCACCAGGAAGCGGCGTTCCGCCGTTACCTGTCGCGGCTGCACAACCTGGCGATCGACCGCCCGCTGGTGCTGACGGAGTTCGGCATCGATTCGATGCGGGAGGGAGCGGACGTCCAGGCGCGGACGCTTGCCTGGCAGGTGCGCACGGCGTTCGAGATGGGCTGCGCCGGCGCTTTCGTTTTCGCCTGGACCGACGAATGGTTCACCGGCGGCCATCTGATCGAAGACTGGGCCTTCGGGCTGGTCGATCGCGCGCGCCAACCCAAACCGGCTTTCGCCGTCGTTCAGGCGTGCTTTCGCGGCGCGATGCCGCCACCGTTGCCGCGCACGCCGCGCGTGTCGGTCGTGGTCTGTGCCTACAACGCCGAGCGCACGATGAAAGCGTGCCTCGAATCACTCGAGAAGCTGCGCTATCCCGATTACGAGGTGATCGTCGTCAACGACGGCTCGAAGGACCGGACGCTGGCGATATCGGAGGCGTTTCCGTTCTGCCGCATCATCAGCCAGCCGAACAAAGGCCTGTCGGTCGCGCGTAACGTTGGCGCGGAAGCGGCCACCGGTGAGATCGTCGCCTACACCGACAGCGACTGCGTCGTCGATCCCGACTGGCTCACCTATCTGGTGGCGCGCATGGCGGCGGCCGATCTCCATGCCTGCGGCGGGCCGAACTTCCCGCCGCCCGAGGACAATTTGACCGCGGCGGCGGTGGCGGTGTCGCCCGGCGGCCCGACGCACGTGCTGCTGTCTGACGACACGGCCGAGCACATCGCCGGCTGTAACATGGCGTTCCGGCGCGCGACGCTCTTGCAGCTCGGTGGCTTCGATCCCGTGTTCCGCGCCGCCGGCGACGACATCGACATCTGTTGGCGCTTTCAGGACGCGGGCTACACGATCGGTTTCGCGCCGGCGGCGATGGTCTGGCATTTCCGCCGCAATACGATCGACGCCTATGTCGGCCAGCAGAAGGGCTATGGCAAGGCGGAGGCGCTGGTCTATTCCAAGCATCCATTCCGCTTCAACCTGTTCGGCCAGGCGAAATGGCTCGGCCGTATCTACGGCGATCTATCGACCGCGCTGCTGCTGTCGCGGCGGCCGCTAATCTACTCCGGCGTCTTTGGGCGCGGCCTGTTTCAGACGCTCTACGAGCCGTCCTCGTCGCTGGCCCAATATCTGCCGCTGACCTTCGAATGGAACGTCGTCGCGATCGTGCTGGCGGTCATCGGCCTGGCCGGCGGCGGCTGGATGTCGCTGCTGATCGTGCCGATCGTCATCACCTGGGTCATGTGCATCAACGGCGCGCTCAAGGCGCCCATCGATAAACGCTTCAAGGGCTTGAAGGCGCGGACGTTGATCGCGCTGCTGATTTATCTCGGGCCGTTGCTGCGCGGTTGGGAGCGGCTCAAATGGCGCTTCCGCGAAGTCGAGGCGGCGGAGCAGGCGCATTTCGAGCCGACGACACCGGCGCCGATGCAAGCGCCGCGGCGCTCGTGGCGCGAGCGCGCATTCTATCTGTCCTATTGGAGCGAGCACGGCGCCGAGAAAGAAGTGTTGCTCGGCGGCCTGATGCGGTTCCTCGCGCCGCAGAAATATTTCGTGATTCCCGATCAGGGTTGGGACGAATGGGACCTCAAGATCGCCCGCGGCTTGTGGAGCCGCGCCCTGATCCTGGTGTGCGTCGAGAATCACGGCAGCGGCAAGCACTTGCTGCGCGTGCGGTGCGCCATGCGCCTGTCTCGGCTGTCGGCTTTCCTGCTGCGCGGCTGGGCCGCGGTGACGGCCGCTGCCCTCATTCTCAATTCGCCGATGGCGGCGCTGGTGATCGGCGCACTCGGCCTGTGCCAGGCCGTGCTGATCGCCTATCGCACGCTCGAATTCGGCCGCCTGATGTACGGCATCATCGAGACCGTGGCGCGGCGCGAAGGCTTGCAGCCGCTGGCGCCGGCTGGCGCGCCGCCCGAGCCGCTGGCCCAGGCCGCGCAATAGCATGGGCCTGCTGGTCAAGCTGCTGCCGTTCTTGCGGCCTTACCGGCTGAGCTTCGCCTGGGCGCTGCTGCAAGTTTTTCTCATGGCCGGCTTCAATCTGTTGAAGCCGTGGCCGCTCCAGCTGGTGATCGACGACGTACTCGGCGGCAAGGCCGCGACGGTACGGCCGCTTGCCGGCCTGTCGTCCGCGACATTGCTCGTCGTCGCCTGCGTCGGCCTGGTGGTGATCAATCTCGGCGCCGGCCTGCTCGAATTCCTGCACAACCGCACGACGATCGCGGTCGGCCAGAACATGGTCAATGACCTGCGCGGCGCGCTCTATGCCCAGCTGCAACGCCTGTCGCTCGCCTTCCACAGCCGCCAGAAGGTCGGCGACCTGATGCATCGCATCACCGCCGATGCGTTCGCGGTGCAGACCATGCTGATGAACGGCCTGCTGCCGATCCTGTCGGCGGTGATCCTGCTCGGCGGCATGCTGATCGTGCTGATCCCGCTCGACGCGCGGCTGACCGCGTTGTCGCTCACCGTGGTGCCGGCGCTGTTCGTGCTGATCGGCGCGTTCAACCGCAAGATCAATGACGTCGCGACCGACGTGCGCGAGCGCGAGACGCTGGTCTATTCGCTGGTCCAATGGGCGATGCAGTCGATCAAGATCGTCCAGGCCTTCACCCAAGAGGAGGGCGAGTATCGCCGCTTCATGGGCGCGAGCGAGGCGAGCCTGGGCGCGACGCTGCGGCTTTATAGCTGGCAGACGCTCTATTCCGCCGCGGTCAACGGTCTGGTTGCGGTTGGCACCGCCGCGGTGGTTTATGTCGGCGCGCGCAACGTTCTGTCGGGTGAACTCACCATCGGTCAGCTCGTCGTGTTCATCGCCTATTTGGCGCAGCTCTATGCGCCGGTGAACCAGCTCACGCAAAGCTGGGGTCTGATCGCCGGCGCGCGGGTCGGCGCGACGCGCTGCTTCGAGATCCTCGAGGCCGAGGCCGATCTCAAGGACGGCACGGGCGAATTCCCGGCCGCGGGCGCCCGCGGCGACGTCGAATGGCGCGGTGTCGCGTTCGGCTATCGCCGCGACATGCCGGTGCTGCACCGGATCGATTTGCGTGTGCCGGCCGGCACCAAGGTGGCGGTGGTGGGGCCCTCGGGCGCCGGCAAGTCGACCCTGCTGTCGCTCGTGCCGCGTTTCTTCGATCCGTCGGCCGGCAACGTGCTGATCGACGGCGTCGACGTGCGCGAGCACACGCTCAAGTCGCTGCGCCGACAGATCGCCATGGTGCTGCAACCACCACTCATCTTCCCGATGTCGGTGCGCGCCAATATCGCCTACGGGCGGCCCACGGCGACGGACCGGGAAATCGAAGAAGCGGCGCGGCTCGCGCGCATCCACGATTTGATCGCGCGGCTGCCGCAAGGTTACGATACCGTGCTCGGCGATACCGCGACGCTGTCGGAAGGCGAGAAACAGCGTCTCACCATCGCCCGCGCGATCCTGCGCGACGCGCCGATCCTGGTGCTGGACGAGCCGACCTCGGCGCTCGACGTCGAGACCGAGGCGATGGTGATGGCGGGGATCGATCGCCTGACGCGCGGCCGCACCACGTTCATCATCGCGCACCGGCTGTCGACCGTGCGCAACGCCGACCGCATCGTCGTGCTCAAGGACGGCGCGATCGCGGAGGAGGGCAGCTTCGCCGCGCTGATCGCCAAGGGCGGCGTTTTCGCCGAGCTCTACAACATGCAGTTCTTCGCCACGCCGCCCGGGGTGGCGCAGAAAACCGCCTAAGACGCCGCGGCCGCGACCTGTAGCGAACCCTCGACGATCATCCGCAGCGCCACATAGGCGACGATGGCGAGGCCGAGCCACGCGATCCAGCGATGACGGTCGAGCAGCTTCGCCAGGAGCTGCGAGGCGACCGCCATCAGCGCCACCGATAGCAACAGACCGCCTGCCAGGATCCACGGATGGTTGCGGGCGGTGCCGGCGACGGCCAGCACGTTGTCGAGCGACATCGAAAGGTCGGCGATGACGATGCGCATCACCGCGCCGCCAACGCGGTGACGCCGATCGCTTGTCGGTGCGGCGGCACCGTGCGGCGCGCGGGCGGCAAGCTCGCGATAGAGCTTCCACGCCACCCAGAGCAGCAGGATGCCGCCGGCGAGCGTCAGGCCGATGATCGTCAGCAGATCGACGGCCGCCAGCGCCAGCAGAACGCGCAACACCGCTGCCGCGCCGATGCCGGCGAACAGCACTTTGCGACGCATCTCCCGCGGCACCAGAGCCGTCGCCAGGCCGACGACGATCGCGTTGTCGCCGGCCAGCACGACGTCGATGAGGACGACGGATACCAAGGCGCCGAGCGCGCCCCAATCGGCGATGGCCCAATCCATCGGCGATGAGTGACGGGCGAGCGCCGAGTCTGTCAAGGCGCGCAGGCGGGGTTGCGCCGGCGCCGCGCGCCGATCACACTCCGCGACCGTGTCGCTCGCGCTGCGCCTGTCGTTCTTCTATGGCGGCTTCTTCCTGTCCGTCGGCATTTTGTCGCCGTTCTGGCCGGTGTGGCTGACGTCGCGCGGTTTGTCGCCAAGCGAAATCGGCGTCCTGCTGGCCATCGGCCAATGGGCCAAGGTCGCGGCGACGCTGGTGACCGGCGGCGTCGCCGACCGCAGCGGCGATCCGCGTCGCGTCATGCTGGTGCTCGCGATCGTCGGGGTCGCCGGCTATGCGGCGTGTTTTCGGGCGCACGGCTTTGTCGCGCTCGCGACGCTCAATGCGCTCGCCGTGGGAAGCCTGGCGGCTTTGCTGCCGGTTGCCGACTCGTTGGCGACCACCGCGACACAGCGCGGTCACATCGATTTTGGCCGCGTGCGCATGTGGGGCACGATCGCGTTCGTCGTCGCGACTTTGCTCGGCGGCCATATCGTCAACGGCCGCGCCGCCGACATCATTCTCGAACTGGTGGTCGCACTGGTCGCGCTCAACGTCATCAGCTGTTTTCTGTTGCCGCGCGGCACGACGCATCTCGGCGCCGACCTGGTGCATGGCAACACATGGCGCCTGATCTTGACGCCGCAGTTTCTGACATTCCTCGCGTCCACAACCCTGCTCGCCGCAAGCCACAGCGTCTATTACGCCTTCGGCTCGCTCCGTTGGCAGGCACAAGGCTTCTCGGACACGGCGATCGCCGGGCTGTGGGCCGAAGGTGCGGCCGCCGAGGCCGTGTTCTTCTATTGCGGCGCACGGGCGGTGACGCGCTATGGCCCGGTGCCGATGATGGTGCTGGGCGCGGCGGGCGGCGCGGTGCGCTGGACCGTGCTGGCGTTGACGGGCGATTGGCGTCTGCTGGTCTTGGCGCAGCTGCTGCACGCCGGCACGATCGCCTGTGCCGGTCTCGGCGCCGTCCACTATCTCGGGCGGACGATTCCAGCAGCGCGCATGGCCACCGTTCAGGCGATCAACGTCGCGATCATCTCCGGCGTCGGCTACGGCATCGCCATGCCGCTGTCGGGTGCGCTTTACGGCGTCTATGGCGGCCGCGCCTATCTGGCGATGGCGGTTCTGTCGGCGGCATCGGCGGTGGCCGCGATGACGCTGAAATGGCCGCCGGCGGCGGCGCGCACCAATTCTTAACGCCTCGCCCGCATGATTCGGCCATGGCGGCATCGCAAGAAAACCGCGCGCCGGCGCCGCTGCGCTCCGGCGAGGACGGCTTCGACATTCGGCGCATCCGGCCGCTGCTCGGCGGCACGGGCGCCGCGCCGTTCGCCTGGCCGAGCGACGATCTCAGCTTTCTCGCCGAGGTGTTGCGCACGCAGCACACGCCGCAGCCCCTGATCGAGCGCCTGATCGCGCACGCCGCCGCGCCCGATCGCACGCTGTCGCCGGCCGAGCGGCTCGAACACGCGCTGGGCGCGCATTATCGCTTTCAGCCGCTCGACGACGCGCTGCGCCTGTCTGGCCTGCTGGTCGTCGGTCCGCCCGGCGCCGGCAAGACAGCCTTGGTGGCGAAACTGGCGGCGCGGCTCGATCCGCGCCGTGCGCTGGCCGCCAGCGTCGATACCGGCAACGTCGCCGGACTGGCGCAACTCGAGGAATACATCAAGGTTCTCGGAATGGCGCTGGCGGTTGCCGATGACGCGGCCGCGCTACGGGCCATGGTCGCCGGCGCCGATCACCGCACCGTCATCGTCGATACGCCAGCGGTGGCAATCGGCGACAGCGGCGCCGAAGATCGTCTACGGCAGTTGAAGAGCGCGGCCGGCGCCGAGATCGTTCTGGCGTTGCCGGCCGATCTCGCCGCCGCCGAGGCCGAGGCGCTCGGCGCCTGGGCGGGACGCCTCGGTGCGACGCTGATGATCGCGACGCGGCTCGATCTGGTTCGGCGCGTCGGCGCGGTTTTGGCGGCGGCCGATGCCGGCAATCTCGCGCCGATTGCCGCCAGCATCGCGCCGCATTTCGCCTACGGTCTCAAGGCGCTGACGCCGGCATTATTCGCCCGGCGCATCCTCACCGGCGCGCTCGACAGCGAACGCTGGCAGCGGCGCTAATTCCGTCGGTCAGTGCGTGGTTGCGGCGGTGTGTTGGTCGACACACGGCCGGAAATCGCCCTTTTGCTTGGTCATGAGATCGGCGACGAACTGCCGGAATTTCTCGCCGGCGAGCGATTGAGCGTTGGCGAAATAGCTCGCCCTCTGGGCGCAAAGCTCGGCCGTCGGCATCTGGCCGTCCTCTTCCGAAACTTCGTTCGCCGCATGCGTCACGTAGCGGTCGACGGTGTCCTCGGGATGCCGGTCGCCGGCCTCACGGAAATGCGCGACCAACTCCTTATGGTAAGCGTCGAGCGCCGCGAAATTTGTTTTGATGAAGTTTTCGTAGACGTTCACGTGGCAAGTATCGTTGAGGACCATCAGCTCGGTCATGTAGCGGACCGCCTGCCAGGCCTCGAGCGCGTCCTTCTGGAAGCAGCTTGATGCCGCGAACGCGGTGTTCGCCGTCAGCAAAAACGCTGCCAGCGTCGCCACTCCTCGCTTAAACCACATGGGTCCCCCTCTTGCTAACCAAACTCTATGCCGATGACGAACGGTGCGCAACGGGATGCCGCCGGCGCCGGCGATGAAGGCGGTGCGCCACCTGCGCGCCGATCAGCAGCACCGCGAAGCCCGCCAGCATGGCGAAGCCGAAATCACGCGCGACTTGCCCCAGCAACGTCCGCAGCTCGCGGCCGCAGAGATAGCCCGCGCCGACGAAAACGATCGCCCAGATGCCGGCAGCCGTGAAATTGAGGACCATGAACCGGCGCCAATCGATGCTGCTGATGCCGAGCGCGAACGACGAGAAATTGCGCACGCCGTAGATGAAGCGGAAGCTCAGGATGAACCAGACGTCGAAACGCTTGAGCCAGGCCAGCGCGCTGTCGACGCGCGCGCGCCAATGCGGCTGCCGCGCCAGCACGCGCAAGCCGAAGCGCCGACCGATCCAGAAATAGCACTGATCGCCGGCGAAGCTGCCAAGACCGGCCGCGACCACCAGCAGCGGCGCGTTCAGCAAACCTTCCGCCGCCGCGAATGCCGCGAACAGCACGAACGTCTCGCCTTCGAAGAACGTCCATACGAAGGTGATCGGATATGTCCACGCGCCGTGCGTGGCAATGAAGTGCTGAACGTTCATGCCCGATGCGTTTCCTCCGGCCCCGCCCGAAGGGTTCTGCGATCAGAACATGCTCCGTTTCAAACGTCGAGCCCAGATTCGGCGCGGTGGCAAAAAAATTACCATGCGCCGCCGCATGTTGCGGCGCGACACGCGATGTGGGCGGCGCTACGCGCGGCTTGGGCACGGGCCAGCGGACGTGTATCCTTCGGTCCCGATCATGACGGTTGAAACCGTTTCCTCCCTGCGTTCGCTGCGCACCCAGACGCTGGTCGGCGCCGTCAGCCTCGGCCACGGCGCGACGCATTGGGCGGCGGCGACGTTCTTCCTGCTGCTGCCGGCGATGAGCCGCAGCCTCGGCCTCAGCTACACCGAAGCCGGCTTGCTGGCGACCGCGTACTACGTCGGCTCGATGATTTCGAATCTGCCGAGCGGCATCGTCGTCGACCTGACGGGCAAGCGCATCCGGTATCAGCTGCTGGCATTGCTGTTGGGCAGCGCGTCGCTCGCGATGCTCGGCACCACCGGCAGCTTTGTCGCGCTGTGGTGCTGTCTGGCGCTGCTCGGCGCATCCAACCAGATGTGGCATCCGGCCGCGATTTCGTATCTGTCGCTCCATCTGCCGCGCAATCGCGGCTACTCGCTGGCGATCCATTCGCTCGGCGCGCATATCGGCGACGCCGCGGCGCCGCTCGCTGCCGGCTGGCTGCTGCTCAGCTTCTCGTGGCAGCACGCGGCACAGATCAACGCGCTGATGGGCGTGCTGTGCGCGGGGCTCATCATCCTGGTTTGCGGCCGCGACGATCCGCGTTCGGCGCCGAAGCGGCATCCAACCGAAAATTACTGGAAGGGTCTCGCCCTGCTGCTGAGGTCGCGGGCGCAATGGAGCTTCTTCCTGATGTCCGGCTTCCGCACCATGACGCAGGCCGGACTGCTCACTTTCCTGCCGCTGTTCCTGGCGAACGAGCTGCATATGAGTCCCGTGCTGATGGGCGTGGCGATGATGGTGTTGCAGCTCGGCGGCATGGTGGCGACGCCGGCGGCCGGCATCCTATCGGATCGCATCGGCCGGCGGCCGATCGTCATGGCCGGCATGTTCAGCACGACGCTCATCGTCGTCTTGATGACCTTCATCACCAATCACGCGGCCTACGTCGCGTGCATCTCGGCGCTGGGATTTTTCCTCTATGCCATGCGGCCGGTGATTCAGGCCTGGCAGGTCGACCGCTCGCCGCCCGAGCATCTGGCGGCGATCACCAGCGCGCTGTTCACGGTGCAAGCGATGCTGTCGGCGCTGGCGCCGATCGTCGGCGGATTCCTCGCCGACCGGTTCGGCCTGATCTCGGTGTTCTATTTCCTCGCGGCGTCGGTGCTCGCCGGCAATGTGCTGTGTTTCCTGGTGCCCAAGACCGAGCACGGCGACTGACCGCATGAGCAAACTGCCGCTGGCCCGCTTCAAGGTGGTCGATCTCACGCGCGTGCGTGCCGGTCCGACCTGCGTGCGGCAGCTCGCCGATTGGGGCGCTGACGTGATCAAGATCGAGGACCCGAAGGGCGATTCCGGCTTGGGCGGCGAGCGCGACGGTCCGGATTTCCAGAACATCCACCGCAACAAGCGCAGCCTGACGCTCAACCTGAAGAACGAAGAAGGCATCGCGATCCTGAAAAAGCTGGTGGCGCAGGCCGACGTCGTGGTCGAGAATTTCCGGCCCGACGTCAAATTCCGTCTCGGCGTCGATTACGATAGCCTCAAGGCGGTCAATCCACGCATCGTCTATGCCAGCATCTCGGGCTTCGGCCAGGACGGCCCCTATCGCGAACGGCCGGGCGTCGATCAGATCGCGCAGGGCATGGGCGGGCTGATGTGGATCACCGGCGAGCCCGGCCACGGGCCGATGCGCGTCGGCATACCCATTGCGGATTTGACCGCCGGGCTCTTCGCCGCCATCGGCGTGCTGATCGCGCTGTTGGAGCGCGAGGAAAGCGGCGAGGGGCAATATGTCGACAGCTCGCTGCTGGCGTCACAGATCGCCATGCTCGATTTCCAGGCGGCCCGTTGGCTGATGAAGGGCGAGGTGCCGGGCCAGGCCGGCAACAACCATCCGACCAGCATTCCGACCAGCGTGTTTCCGACCAAGGATGGCTTCATCAACATCGCCACCGCCGGCGAAGAGCTGTGGCATCGCTTGGCCGACGCGCTCGGCAAGCCCGGCCTCAAGACCGACAAGGACTACGCCACCGCCGCCGCGCGCCGCAAAAATCGCGACAAGCTCAACGCGCTCATCGGCGGCGTGACATCGGGCAAAAGCTCGGCCGAATGGGTCGATCTCTTGACCAAGGCCGGTGTGCCGTCGGGACCGATCAACAAGATGGACGAGGTCTTCGCCGACCCGCAGGTGAAGCATCTCAACGTGGCGCGCAAGGTGAAGCATCCGCGGCTCGGCGAGATCGAGCTGGTCGGCCAGGCGGTGAACATGTCCCGCACGCCGTGGGCGATGCGGCGCGCCTCGCCCGACCGCGGCGAGCACACCGACGAGGTCTTGCGCGCGCTCGGCTATGCCGAGACCGACATCGCCAAGCTCAAGCAGGACGGCGTGGTGTAACGGCGGCTAAGCCGCCGCGACACCGACCGGACAGCTCACGCCCGTGCCGCCGAGGCCGCAATAGCCGCCCGGATTTTTCGCCAGGTATTGTTGGTGATAATCCTCGGCGTAATAGAACTCGCCGGCCGGCTTGACCTCGGTGGTGATGGCGCCAAGGCCGGCCGTGGCAAGCGCCTTCGCATAGGCATCGCGCGAAGCTTCGGCCACCTTTTGCTGCGCCGGACTCGTCCAATAGATCGCCGAGCGATATTGCGTGCCGAAATCGTTGCCTTGGCGCATGCCCTGCGTCGGGTTGTGGCTTTCCCAAAACGCCTTGAGTAGCCGCTCGTACGAGATTTTCTTCGGATCGTACGCGACCAGCACGATCTCGGCGTGGCCGGTGTGACCCGAACAAACTTCCTCGTAGGTCGGATTGGGCGTCGTGCCGCCGGCATAGCCGACCGCCGTCGCATAGACGCCGTCCAATTGCCAGAACGCGCGCTCGGCCCCCCAGAAACAACCGAGGCCGAACTGCGCCGTCTCAATGCCGGCGGGGAAGGGCGGCACGATGCGCCGGCCGCTGACGTAATGAGCCTCGGTCACGCGCATCTTGGTGGCCCGGCCGGGCAGCGCCTCGCCGGGTGCGGGCATCTCGATCTTTTTGCGGCCCATCAACATGAGCGTTCTCCTTTTTGCTTGTTGCCGGGAGCGGGCGACCCTGAATCTGGGCCCGAGATGGGCCGAAGGCAACAGCCGCTCACGCAGGCTTGAAGTGGCGCGAGCGGGATGGCACGGCGCCAGGAAAAAATTGCCGACGCCGCGCAAAAGCCGCTAGCCTCGGCGTCACGAACAAGAGACGCACGGGGAGGGCGACAATGCCGCGACGCTACAGTGCCAAAACCTTCGACATGGCCCATCTCCGCAAGACGGCGGATAAGCTCAAAAGCTGGGGCAAGTGGGGGCCGAACGACGAGATCGGCACGCTCAACTACGTGAAGCCGGAAGACATCGCGGCGGCGGCGCGGCTCATCCGCAAGGGCAAGGTGTTTTCCCTCGCGTTGCCTTACGACAGCAACGGTCCGCAGAAAGGCCTGTGGGGCAACCGGCACAATCCGGTCCACACCATGCTGGCGACCGGCACCGATGCGGTCGCGGGCGCGCAGGACAAAGGCGGCATTCGCTATGCCGACGACGCGGTGTCAATGCCGCTGCAATGCGGCACGCAGTGGGACGCACTCGGCCACATCTTCTACGACGACAAGATGTGGAACGGTTATGACGCCAAGCTCGTCGATTCCAGCGGCGCCGCCAAGAACGGCATCGAAAACACCAAGGCCAAGATGGTCGGCCGCGGCGTGTTGCTCGACGTCGCGCGGCATTGCAAGGTGGATTGCCTCGAAGACGGCACCGCCATCACCATCGACGATCTGATCGAAACCGCCAAGGCGCAGAAGGTCGAAGTGAAGCGCGGCGATTTCGTCATCGTCCGCACCGGCCAGATGGGCCAGCGGCTCAAGGCCGGCGATTGGGGCGGCTATGCCGGCGGTGACGCGCCCGGCCTCGCCTTCGAGACCTGCGAATGGATCCACAAGACCGAGATCGCCGCGATCTGCACCGACACCTGGGGCTGCGAGGTGCGGCCGAACGAAACCAAGGACGCGTTCCAGCCTTGGCACTGGATCGTGATCCCGATGATGGGCCTTACCATGGGCGAGATCTTCTATCTCGAGGAGCTCGCCGACGATTGCGCCCAGGACAAGGTCTACGAGTTCTTCTTCTGCGGCCCGCCGCTGCCGATCACCAAGGCCGTCGGCTCGCCGGTCAACCCGATGGCGATCAAGTAGCCAGTGATATGGCCGCCAGGGACTATTAATGCGGCTACAAATCAAAAAGCGGCAGCGAGTCTAGCCGGTCAAGCCGTTCTCATTAAGAATCAGGGACGGCGGCGCGTTGAACAGCTTTTGATTAATTTTATGCTCCCGCGAGAAATGCCGTGAGTGCAGATCGCAAAATGAGTTGTGGTAATTAGCCGCCCATACATATTTCGAAAATATAGGTGGCCTATTTTTATGCTCGGCTAATTTTTTCTCTATCGTCTCCTTATGTTCCATGAGTTCAGCGTAAAGTGGGCCATGCTCTTCTTCGGCGATCAGTACGCAGTCGAGATAATTTAGGAACCATTGGCCGTCGGCGTCACGGAGAAGGTCCCGCACCTGTGGTGCATGAAGGCCATTTCCGTAATAGCGCAGATGATGTTTCACGGCGTTCACCGCAGATTCGGTCAGGATGATTCTCGGATCGCGAGCCAGTTCCGTCTCGCCTTTATATGCCTGAGTTAATGCGTCTCCGAACACCGCGATATCATCAATAAATGCAAGCCCAATGGAAAGTGCGCCTCGTACAAAGAACCCGCGCCGAACCATCTCGAATTGAAACAGACCTAAACTTGAAAACGCGGCTCCTGTCTCCGACTCGGCATCGTCGCGAATCGGCCAACCTATTACGATGTTGTCTGTGAACGCCTTTAATGTTGAAAGGTCCTTCTTCAAAAGTGAATGCACACCATCTTGCGGTTCTTCGAGTTCCACGCGGCCGGCCGATAGAGCGTTATGGAGCGCTTCCAGAAATTCCGTCTGTCTGTTTTTCTCCTCCGCCTGACCAATCATTTCTCTGAACCCAAGAATGTCCATATAGGCAAAAACTGACGTCAGTAATTGCGGAGTCCCATCGACCGCGTGATATGGGTTGCGATCCCGTACGACGTCCGTGGTTTTTATTTCGCGTCCCTTGTTCATAGAGTGTATGTTACAAAATTTGATGGACGTTGACGCGTGCGATCTATGGTCAGAGAAAACTAGCTATCTTTTCCGCTTCAGTTTCGCCCGCTTTTCCAGGAGTGCGCAGACGGCGGCGGTGTCGCTGTCGCCATAGCCGAGCTCGATCACTTCCTTGTTGAGTGCGGCGATCCTGTTGAAGAGCGGCGTGTCGACCTTGATCGACTTGGCGAAGGCGCCGATGATCTTGAGGTCCTTGGTCCAGACGTCGTTCTTCATCGTCGCCGGCTTGTAGCTGTTCTTCGCCATCAGCGGCGCGCGCAACTCGAAGACGCGCGAATTGCCCGCGCCCGACGAAATCACCCGCACGATGTCGTCGGGGTCGAGGCCCGATTTCATGCCGAGCACCATCGCCTCGGCGCTGGCGACGTTGTGGATCGCCACCAGCAGGTTGGCGACGAACTTCATTTTGCTGCCGTTGCCGAAGGCGCCGAGATAGGATTGCGCGCGGCTGAAGCCCGGAAAGACGTGCGCGACACGCTCATAGGCGGCGCGGTCGCCGCTGGCGAAAACCACGAGATCGCCCTTCTCCGCCTGCGAGCCGGTACCCGACAGCGGACAATCGAGCAGGGTCACGCCGGCGGTCGCGAGCGCCTTGCGCGCCTTTTCCTTGTCGGCGAGGCCGAAGGTCGAAAGCTCGGCGACCACCAGGCTCGCCGGCGCGTCCTTAACCAGCGCCTTCACGGTCGCGTCGAGCGCCTTCACCGACGGCAGCGAGGTCAGCACCACGGCGACGCCGCGCGTCGCCTCTGCCGGCGTGGTGACGGGCGTGCCGCCGTTGGCGCGCAGCCGCTCCAGCGCCGTCGGTGCAACGTCGTAGCCGCGCACGGCAAAGCCGCGCCTCACCAAATTGGCGGCGATCGCGCCGCCCATGATGCCCAATCCGATGATGCCGACCGTGCGGCTGCTGTCGATCATGCTAAAGCCCCAGATAGAATTTGCGGATCAGCTCGTTGTTGTTGAGCTCTTCCGCCGATTTGCCGTCGAAGGCGATCTTGCCGTGTACGATGACATAGCCGCAATCGGCGATGCGGATCGCCTGGGTGAAATTCTGCTCGGCCATCAGCACCGTGAGTTGGTAGTGCTCCTTGAGCTCCTTGATGGCGTCGATAGTGCGCGCGACCAGAAGCGGCGCCAGACCGACCGAGGGCTCGTCCACCAGTAGAATGCGCGGCGCCAGCATCAATGCGCGGGCAAGCGCCAGCATCTGCTGCTCGCCGCCGCTCATCGAGCCCGCGAGCTGCTTGCGCCGC
>DASYXI010000008.1:0-34755 GCA_035934995.1 Allostellaceae bacterium | reverse complement strand
CGGCGATAACGGTCGCGCCCGCGCCCTCCATCAGCGACGACGGCATGAAACGCATCTTCTCGGGCGTCCAGCCCACCGGCAACCTCCACCTCGGCAACTATCTCGGCGCGATCCGCAATTGGGTCCAGCTGCAGAAGGATTTCGACTGCATCTTCTGCATCGTCGACCTGCATGCGCTGACGCTGCCGCAGGATCCGAAGGAATTGCGCGCCCAGACGCGCGAGGTCACGGCCGCCTACATCGCCGCCGGCATCGATCCGGAACACTGCGTCATCTTCAATCAATCGACCGTGCCGGGTCATGCGGAGCTGGCGTGGCTGTTGGGGTGCCTGACGCCGCTCGGCTGGCTCAATCGCATGACCCAGTTCAAGGAGAAGGCGGGCAAGCATCGCGAGGAAGCCGGCCTCGGCCTGTATTCCTATCCGGTGCTGATGGCGGCCGACATCCTGCTTTATAAGGCGACGCACGTGCCCGTCGGCGAGGACCAGAAGCAGCATCTCGAGCTCGCGCGCGATATCGCCGGCGCCTTCAACCGCCGCTACGGCGTCGAGTTTTTCCCGCTGCCGGAGCCGCAGATTTTCGGCGCCGGGACGCGGGTGATGAGCCTGCGCGACGGCACCAAGAAGATGTCCAAGTCGGACACGTCGGACTATTCGCGCCTTAACATGACCGACGACGCCGAAACCATCGCGCTCAAGATCAAGAAGGCCAAGACCGATCCGCAGCCGCTGCCGGCAACCGAGAAAGAGGCCGAGACGCGGCCGGAAGCCGACAATCTGCTCGGCATCTACGCGGCGTTGTCTGGCATCGAAAAATCAGCGGCGGTCGCGCGCTTCGCCGGCAAGAATTTCTCCGCCTTCAAGAACGAGCTCGCCGGCGTGGCGAGCGATGTGCTGGGCAAGATCGGCGCCGAGATGAAACGCCTGTTGGCCGACCCCGGCTATATCGACGGCGTCCTGCACCGCGGCGCCGCGCGCGCCAACGCCATCGCCTCGCCGATCCTGGGCGAAATCTTCGACATCATGGGTTTGCTGCGGCCCTAGCCTCTGAAGCCCTTGCGGTGTGGGGCCTTCAGCACGCGGTCACAGATTTGACATTCTGGCATACCAGTGGTATACCATGGCACATCAGGCCTGCACACAACGCGGGCCGAAGCGACCTAAATCCATAAAGGGAAAGGGCTTTTTGGCCTGATCCCGAACAAAAAAAGGAGCGGCAGTCATGGCAAACGCACTTTACGGAATCACCGGCCACAGCGGCGCCATGGGCGCGGTCCTCGGCGCGATCTGGGTCTTCGGGCTCGGCCTGGCGACCTATGCCTGGCTCAAGATGCCGAGCCACCGGCGCTAGACACGTCAGTCCGCGCTCAACCGAGCGCGGCGGCACCGGCGGCGGCGACCTGACCGTCCTGCGCCGACGACGCGCCTGAAACGCCGAAGGCGCCGATCACCTTGCCGGCGGCCATCAGCGGCACGCCGCCTTCGATCGGCAGCACGCCCGGCAGGTTCGCGAGATGCGTCTTGCCGCTGGCATGGGCGTCTTCCCAGAACTTGGTCGGGCGCTTGAACATCGCGGCGGCGCGCGCCTTGGCGATCGAAACCTCGATGCTGGCAAGACCGGTGTCGTCCATCCGCGCCAGATGCAGCAGATGGCCGCCGTCGTCGACCACCGACATCGTGACCGCGAGGTTGTGCTTGCGCGCCTCGGCTTCGGCCGCCGCAACGATGGCGCGGGCGGCGGTGAGGGTCAGCGCTTTCTTGTCGGCGAGGGCGGCCATGCGGGCTCTCCGTTGCGAAGGGACGGCGATCATAACCGGCGCGGCGGCGGACGCGACAGGTTTGCGGCCGCCTTTACGCGCATGGGGCCAACCGCGTTGTCGCGGGTCGGCTGCGCTTGTAGAATTGCGCCGATGCGCGCCGGGGGGTGCTGCACATCGGCTGTGACGCGGCGGTTGTTGGCCGCGTTGGCGGTCGTTGTCGGCCTTGTGCCGGCGACGCGCGCCGAACCGTCGCTGTCGGCCGATCTCTCCGCCCATTACGTTACGCTCGGTGCCAATGCGGCCGGCCGCGCGGTCACGCTGTTCGGCACCGTCGACGCGCCCGGCGACATCGTCATCGTGGTGCGCGGTCCCGAGACCGCGGTCGTGGCGCAACACGGTCCCGTCGGCAATTTCCCGGCCCGTCGCATCGTTTTTGCCGGCGTGCCGGATTATTACGCGGTCTACGCCTCGGCGCCGCTCGACACGATCATGCCGCCCGAGATCCAGGCGCTGCACCAGATCGGCCTCGCCAACCTGCACTTCCAGGTGCAGCCGCCGCCCGATGCGACCCTGACCGAGGCCGCGCGCTTGGCGCTCATTGCGCAAAGGCAGACCGCGGGCGTCTATGCCAGCACGATCGGCACGGTCGGATTCGTCAACCCGCATCTGTTCCGCGCCACGCTCGCGTTTCCGACGAATGCGCCGGCCGGCACCTATTTCATCGAGGCCCTGCTGTTTCGCGACAAGGCGCTGGCGGGCGGCCAGACCATGTCGCTGCTGGTGGTGTCACCCGGCGGCGACACCGTTGCCGATCCCCCCGGGCCGAGCCCGTTGCTCTATGCGGGACTGGGCGTCTTGGCGGCGACGATCGCCGCCGGCGGCGTCGCCGTGACCGTTGCGCGCCGGCGCCGCGCACCGGTCCGGCCGCGTCGCCGGGGGCCGCGCCGGGCCGCCAAACGCCGCCGGCGCTGACGCGCATTAGCCTTACGCGACAAGGGGTTGACTTGGCGCCGTCAAAGCCCAAGTTTAGCCCGCGTCCGTTGGAGAAACGCCCGATGTTCATTCAGACCGAAACCACGCCCAATCCCGCGACCCTCAAGTTCCTGCCGGGCCGCGCCGTCATGGGCGATGGCACCGCCAATTTTCCCGACGCGGCCAGCGCGCAGCGCTCGCCCTTGGCCACGCGTCTCTTCGGTCTGCCGGGCGTCACCGGCGTGTTCTTCGGCTCCGATTTCATCACTGTCGCCAAGGCCGACGCCGTCGATTGGCTGGCGCTCAAGTCGCAGGTGCTGGGCGCGATCATGCAGCACTTCACCACCAACGAACCAATCGTGCTCGACGCGCCGGGCGCCGCAACCGAAGAGGAAAGCGACGAGGTCGTCGCCCAGATCAAGGAGCTGCTCGAGACGCGCGTCCGTCCGGCGGTGGCGCAAGACGGCGGCGACATCATTTTCGACCACTATGCCGACGGCGTGGTCTATCTGCACATGCAGGGCTCGTGCTCGGGCTGTCCGTCGTCGACCGCGACGCTCAAGGCCGGCATCGAGAACATGCTGCGCCACTACATTCCGGAAGTGACCGAAGTCCGGCCGGTCTGACGCGTTAGCGGTCCGCGCAAAACTCAGAGATAGGCAAGCGTGGGCGGATTTAGCTGTCGAATCCTATTGCCCGAAAGCGAACGCCGAAAACTTAGCTTTAAGGCGTGGCTCGTTCCCAACATGACATTGCTGGAAAAAGGCGACGCGTTGTTCGTCCTAACAGACGGAAAATCTGACTTTACGTACGAGCTGCAAATGCCAGCGCTGCTGACTGCGTGCTCTGTCGAGCCCGGGACGGAATTAGCCCCCGGACAGTTGATTGGAGCGTTGCTGGCGGAAGGCGACCAAATTCCACGCGGAGTTACGTACGTAACTGAACGGCCAGCAACGGATTAACGCGCACGCTGAACAGCGCGACCGACGCTACGCCGTGACCTTCGCCATCATCGGCTCCGGCAGATCGGCATCCGACAGCAGCGGGTATTTTTTGCTGTCGAACAGCTGATAATGCCACCACTCGTTCTTGTAGAAATCCCAACCCGCGGCGCTCATCAGTCCGAGCAGCAGGAAGCGGTTGCGCTGTGCCGTCTCGGGCACCGCCGTGCTGCCGTGATGCGACAGCGGCGTGAAGGCGTCGAACGCGGTGCCCATGTCGAGCGCCTGGCCGCGCGCGTCGATCAACGTCAGGTCGACCGCGACGCCGCGCGAATGCGGCGAGCCTTTGCGCGGATCGGCGAGGAATTCGGGGTCGGGCCGGAAATTCCACAGCGCCCATTGCGCTTCGCTCGGCCGGAACGCGTCGAAGATCTTGAGCCGCAGCCCCAGCGGCTTGGCCAGATCGACCGCGCGGCCGAGCGCCGCCGCGGCGTCGGCGTGGAGATAGCAGCCGGGGCGGCTATAGACCGGCTTGCCGGTGAAATTCGCCGCCGTCACGTAGGCGATTTCGAGGACGACGCCGTGGCTCGTTTCGGCGATGGTTTGCAGCGTCATGACCGGATTTTCCTAGCACGTTATGATCGGCCGCATGAAGGTCCTGGGCCTCGATAGCGCCGGCGGCCAATGCGCGGTCGCCGTGCTCGACGGCGAACGCGTGGCAGCGGCGCGCGCCGAGGCGATGCTGCGCGGACAGGCCGAGCGGCTGATGCCCTTGATCGCCGAGACGTTGGCCGCCGCCGCCATCGCGCCCGCCGCGCTCGATCTGATCGCGGTGACCACGGGCCCGGGCAGCTTCACCGGCATCCGCATCGGCCTCGCCGCCGCGCGCGGTCTGGCGCTGGCGACCGGCCGGCGGGCGGTCGGCGTCGGCGTGCTCGATGCCTATGCGGCGATGGTGCCGCCGGCAGCGCGGCAAGCGCGGACGCTCGTCGTCGCCGTCGAATCGAAACGCGACGAATTCTATCTCCAGGCCTTCACGGCGGCGGGTGCCGCGCTCGCCCCGCCGGCGCAGGTCCATCCGCGCGATCTCGCGGCCTGGCTGCCGCCGGGTCCGTTGCTGCTGGCGGGCGATGCGGCGGCGCGATTGCAGGTCCAGCTCGCCGGCCACGATTTTGTCATGGCGGCCGGTGCGCGATCCGTCGATGCGGCCTGGGTCGCCCGTCTCGGCCGCGCGCAGGCGAATGGCGGCACGGTCGAGCCGCCGCGGCCGTTTTATCTGCGCACACCCGACACCACGACGCCGCGGCGGGCGGCAACGACGTGACCGCGCCGCAGCTGCGGACGGCGGTCGAGGCCGACGCCGAGATCCTGGCGCGGCTGCACGGACTCGCTTTTCCCGAGGACCCGTGGGAAAGCCGCGCGCTGTCGCGGCTCGTCGCTTTGCCCGCGATGCATGCGCGCCTCGCTTTTAGCGATCGCAAGCCGATCGGCTTTCTGATGGCACTGGTGGTCGGCGGCGAAGCCGAGGTTCTGACGCTGTGCGTCGATCCGACGGCGCGCCGGCGCGGCGTCGCCCGGGCGTTGCTCGCCGATCTCTACGCGGCCGCGCGCACGGCGCGCGCGTCGCGGGTGGTGCTCGAGGTCGCCGCCGACAACGAAACCGCGCGGTTGCTCTATGCGGCCGAGGGTTTCGCCGTGGTTGGCCGCCGCCCCTTCTATTACCGGCGGCCCGCGGCGGCGGCCGATGCGTTGATTCTTGCTCGGCCGCTGCCGTAAAGCCGTGTATTCGTGGTGTGACAGTCCGTAAAACTGTTATCGAGCACCAACAAAAATCTTACAAATGCGCAATACTTATTGCGCAGTTCACGCAATTTACTTATATGCTTCGCCACAGAACCGGTGGGAACTTTGTCGGATGACTGATAAATCGCAACCCAACAGCTTGCTCGAGCTCACGACCGAAATCGTCGCCGCGCACGTCTCCAACAACAGCGTGACGCCGACGGATCTGCCGCAACTGATCGATCAGGTCTACCAGTCGCTGGCCAATATCGGCAAAGGTCCGGGCGCCGGCGGCGACCGGCCGAAGCCGGCGGTCAACGTCAAGCGCTCGGTCCATCCCGACTACATCATCTGCCTCGAAGACGGCAAAAAGCTGAAGATGCTCAAGCGCCATCTCAAGACGGCGTACAACATGACGCCCGAGGCCTATCGCGAACGCTGGGGCCTGTCGGCCGATTATCCGATGGTCGCGCCGAACTACGCGCGGCAGCGTTCCAAGCTCGCCAAGGACATCGGTCTCGGCACGCGCGGCCGCCAGGCCAAGGCCAGCTGATCGCCGAGCGATCCGCCCGGCCGCGCGCTATAGGCTCGCTGCCGGCTTTGGGCTATAATTTTCGTTCCGGGTAATAGGCGCGGACACCGTCGCGAATGCCGTCCCGTATCGAACAGCTGTGCATCGACAAGGGTCTCAAGATGACCGAGCAGCGGCGCGTCATCGCGCGCGTGCTGTCCGAATCCGCCGATCATCCGGACGTCGAAGCGGTTCATCAGCGCGCCGCGGCGATCGATCCGAAAATCTCGATCGCCACCGTCTACCGCACCGTGCGCCTGTTCCAGGAGGCGAGCATCCTCGAACGTCACGATTTCGGCGACGGCCGCGCGCGTTACGAAGAGGCGCCGACCGAGCATCACGATCATCTGATCGATTTGCAAAGCGGCAAGGTCATCGAGTTCCGCAACGAGGCGATCGAAAAGCTGCAACGCGAAGTCGCCTCGCGCCTCGGCTACAAGCTGGTCGATCATCGGCTCGAACTATTTGCCGTGCCGCTTGAGGGCACGGCGGCATCCGCCAAGAAGTGACCACGCAATCGCCGTCTTCGGCGTCCGCCACACCCCCGCCGCAAGCGGGCTCGCTGGCCGTCCGCGCCGGCACGCTCGAAGTGCGCCTGGCGCGCGACGAAGGCGAGATTGCCGCGGCCCAGGCGCTGCGCTACCGCGTCTTCTATCAGGAGATGGGCGCGCATCCGACCGTGGAAACGGCGCTGGTGCAACGCGATTTCGACGATTTCGATGCGTTCTGCGATCATCTGTTGGTGTTCGATCACGCGCGCGGTGCCGGTAACGACGCGGTGGTCGGAACCTACCGGCTGATCCGCCGCGAGGCGGCGGCGCGCGTCGGCCGCTTCTACAGCGCCGCCGAATACGATTTGCGTTGCGTCGCCGAATATCCGGGCGCGGTGCTCGAGCTCGGCCGCTCTTGCATCGACGCGCAATGGCGCACCCGGCCCACCATGCAGCTCCTGTGGCGCGGCATCGCCGCCTACGTCTTCGACTTCGGCATCGAGTTGATGTTCGGCTGCGCCAGCCTGCCGGGCACCGATCCCAACGCGCTGGCCGTGCCGCTGTCGTACCTCTATCACCATCATCTGGCGCCGCCGGCGCTGCGGCCACGCGCGCTCAGCGACCGTTACTTGGACATGAAACGCCTGCCGGCCGATGCCTTCGATCCGGCCGAAGCGCTGAATCAGCTGCCGCCGCTGCTCAAAGGTTATCTGCGTCTCGGCGGTTTCGTCGGCGACGGCGCGGTGATTGACCAGCAGTTCAACACCACCGATGTCTGCATCGTGGTCAAAACCGATCTCGTGACCGAAAAATACTATCGCCATTACGAACGCCGCGTGCGCGCGGTCGCCGCCGTCTGATGCCGCCGCAGGGTTCCGCGCTGCGCCTGGTGCGCGTCGTCGCCTATTGCGCGCTGACGTTTTCGCTGATGCCGGTCCAGGCAGCGTTGTTGCTGGTGCGCAGCCCGTTGGCCGCGCGGCTGCCGTCGTTCTACCACCGCCTGGTGTGCCGCATTCTCGGCATCGCGATCGAACGGCGCGGCGTGCCGTCACCGGCCCGGCCGACGCTTTTTGTGGCAAACCACACGTCCTATCTCGACATCGAGATTCTCGGCGCGGCAATTCCGGGCTCGTTCGTCTCCAAGGCCGACGTCGATGGCTGGCCGCTCTTCGGCTGGCTGGCGCGATTGCAGCGCACGGTCTTCATCGACCGCAAACGCCGCAGCGTGGCGCGGCAGCGCGACGCGTTGAGCGCGCGGCTACGGTCCGGCGACCAGCTGATCCTTTTTCCCGAAGGCACCAGCGGCGACGGCCAACGGCTGTTGCCGTTCAAGAGCGCCTTGTTCGCGGCCGTCACGGAGTCGGACGGCGCCGGCGACATCGCCGTCCAACCCGTTTCCGTTGCCTATCTCCGGCTTGACGGGATGCCGCTCGGGCGCTCCTATCGCCCGCTGTTCGCGTGGTATGGCGATATGGATTTGGCGCCGCATCTCTGGACCGTGCTCGGTCTCGGCCGTCTGGGTGTCGGCGTGACCTTCCACCCGGCGGTGCGCGCCGCCGATTTTCCGTCGCGCAAGGCGTTGGCGGATCATTGCGCTGCCGTGATTGCCGCCGGCCTCGCAGCGGCGTTGAGCGGACACGAGCCCGCGTCGCCGTTGCCGGCGCCGGCTGCCGCCGTGCCGGCGCCCGCTTTTGCCGACGCGCTGCCGACACAATGAGGGACACGTGAAAAAGCTGTTCGTCAAAACCTACGGTTGCCAGATGAACGTCTACGATTCGGACCGCATGACCGAAGCGTTGGAATCGTCGGGCTATGCGCCGGCGGCGTCGCCGGCCGACGCCGATATGATCCTGCTCAACACCTGTCACATCCGCGAGAAGGCGGCGGAGAAGCTGTTCTCCGATCTGGGCCGCCTGGCGCCGCTCAAGGCGCGCAAGCGCCGCGACGGCGGCAAGCTGGTTGTCGCGGTCGCAGGCTGCGTCGCCCAGGCCGAAGGCGCCGAGATCCTGCGCCGCGCCAAGACCGTCGATGTCGTCGTCGGCCCGCAAAGCTATCATCGCCTTCCGGCCTTGGTGGCAGCCGCCGAAAACGGCGAGCGGCCGGTCGAAACCGAATTCCCCGCTGAATCGAAATTCGACCTTCTGCCGGAGCGCGGCCGCGCCGGCGTCAGCGCCTTTCTTTCGATTCAGGAAGGCTGCGACAAGTTCTGCACGTTCTGCGTGGTGCCGTATACGCGCGGCGCCGAGTTCTCGCGCCCGGCGCCGGCGGTGCTCGACGAAGCCCGCGATCTAATCGCGCGCGGCGCCCGCGAACTCACGTTGCTCGGCCAGAACGTCAACGCCTATCACGGCGCCGCCGCGGACGGCGGCGTCTGGGGACTCGGCCAGCTGATCCGGGCGCTGGCCGCGATGCCGGGCCTGCTGCGGCTGCGCTACACGACGTCGCATCCGGCCGACATGGACGACGCGCTGATCGCGGCCCATCGCGACGAGCCGAAGCTCATGCCATTCCTGCATCTGCCGGTGCAGTCGGGTTCGGACCGCCTGCTGCAGGCGATGAATCGCCGCCACCGCGCCGACGATTATCGCCGCACCATCGATCGCTTGCGGGCCGCGCGGCCGGATATCGCCTTGTCGTCGGATTTCATCGTCGGCTTTCCCGGCGAAAGCGACGACGATTTCGCCGCGACCTTGGCGCTGGTGCGCGGCGTCGGCTTCGCCCAGGCGTTCTCGTTCAAATACAGCCCGCGGCCCGGCACGCCGGCAGCGGTGCGCGACGACCAGGTGCCGGAACCGGTCAAGGTCGAACGGCTCGCCATGTTGCAGGTGCTGCTCAACGAACAACAGGCGCGTTTCAACGGCGGCTTCGCCGGCCGCTCGGTCGACGTGCTGTTCGAGAAGCGCGGCCGTCATCCGGGTCAGCTGGCCGGACGCAGCCCGTGGCTGCACGCGGTTCATGCCGCGGCGCCGGATACGCGGCTGGGTTCGGTCGCGACCGTCCGCGTCGCGACCGTCGAGCCCAACAGCCTGGCTGCCGTATTGGCGGAGGAAGCCGCTTGAGCCCGCGCGATACCGCCCGCGACGCCGAGGCGCGCTTCAACCTGCACTTCGCCGACAATGCGCTGCTGCCGCAGCTCTTCGGCGAACACGACAAGCATCTCGAACGCATCGAGCGCGCGCTCGGCGTGGCGCTGGTGTCGCGCGGTAACCGGCTGGCGATTTCCGGGTCGGAAGCCGCCGCCGACATCGCCCGTGCGGCGCTCACCGCACTCTATGAGCGGTTGAAGCGCGGCGACGAGGTCGACGCCCATGCCGTCGATGCCGCCTTGCGCATGGCGCAACATCGCGGCGCCCATCGCGGCGAGCCGGGCGGCGACGGCGAGGAAATCCGCACCCGCAAGCGCCGCATCGCGCCACGCGGACCGACGCAGGCCGCCTATATAAAGGCGCTGCGCACGCACGAGCTGGTCTTCGGTCTCGGCCCGGCCGGCACCGGCAAGACCTATCTCGCCGTCGCGATGGCGGTCGATCTGTTGATGGCCGGCAAGGTCGACCGCATCGTGCTGTCGCGGCCGGCGGTCGAGGCCGGCGAACGGCTCGGCTTCCTGCCCGGCGACTTGCGCGAGAAAGTCGATCCCTATCTGCGGCCGCTTTACGACGCGCTGCACGACATGCTGCCGGGCGAGCAGGTGATGAAGCGCCTGTCGCTCGGCGACATCGAGATCGCGCCGCTCGCCTTCATGCGCGGCCGGACGCTGGCGAACGCCTTCGTCATCCTCGACGAGGCGCAGAACACGACGCCGGTGCAGATGAAGATGTTTCTCACGCGCCTCGGCGAGAACGCGCGCATGGCGGTCACCGGCGATCTGTCGCAGATCGATCTGCCGAAAGGAACGCGCTCGGGCCTGACCGACGCGGTCGAGACCCTCGCCGGCGTCGATGGCATCGCGATGATCCATTTCACCGAAGCGGACGTGGTCCGCCACCCGCTGGTGTCGCGCATCGTCGCCGCCTATGACCGGCACGATCAGCGCGCCAAGCGCACGAAGAGCGATGACCGCGGCGAATAGGAAAAGGCCGATCACGATCGACGTCATCGAACGCGCCGCCGCCTGGCGGCGTGTCCTGCCGAAGGCGCCGGAAATTTGCCGCCATGCCGCTGCCGCGGCGCTGGCGCATGCCGCCGCCCGCTTGAGCGGCGCCGAACTGGCGATCGTGCTCGCCGACGACGCGCTGATCGCCAAGCTCAACCGCACGTATCGTGGGATCGCCAAGCCCACCAACGTGTTGTCGTTCGCCAGCGCCGAACCGGCGCGACGGGGCGCGTCGGTTCGGCTGTTGGGCGATGTCGTCGTCGCGCACGGTACCATCGCCCGCGAGGCACGTGCCCAAGGCAAGGCGCTGGCCGACCACCTGACGCATCTGGTCGTTCACGGCGTGCTGCATTTGTTGGGCTTCGATCACGAACGCGCCGTCGAGGCGCGGCGCATGGAGGCGCTGGAAGTGGCGATTCTTGCCGGCCTCGGCGTCGCCGATCCCTATCGCCTGCACGAGCCGGCGGATGGTTGACGCGGGACCACGGCGCGGCGGTTTGCGCGGCTGGCTCTGGCGGTTGCGCGGCGACAGCGACGAGCCGCCGGCGAGCCTGCGCGACGAGCTCGAGGAGCTGATCGAGGAGCACCACGAATCCCTCCCGATCGATCCCGAGGAGCGCGCGCTTCTCACCAACATTTTGCGGCTGCACGAAGTTATGGCCGCCGACATCATGGTGCCGCGCGTCGACATCGTCGCCTTGCCGGTCGATATGCCCTTTGCCGAAGCGGCGAAGCAGATGGCCGCGCACGGCCATTCGCGCCTGCCGCTCTATCGCGACACGCTCGACGACGTGGTCGGCGTGCTGCACATCAAGGATCTGCTGCCGCACGTGGCGGCGGGCACGCCGGTGGCGCTCGATCAGATCGCGCGCAAGGCGCTGTTCGCAACGCCGACGCTGCCGGTGCTCGAACTGCTGAAGCAGATGCGGGCGTCACGCATCCACCTGGCGCTGGTGGTGGACGAATTCGGCGGCGTCGACGGTCTGATCACCATCGAGGACGTGATCGAGGAGATCGTCGGCGAAATCGAGGACGAGCACGACGAGATTGCCCGGCCGCGCGTGGTCGCGCGGCCCGACGGCACGCTGATCGCCGATGCGCGCGCACCGCTGTCCGAGCTCGCTGCCCGCGTCAAGGTGCCGCTCCTGCCGCCCGATCGCGCCGAAGGCATCGACACGCTCGGCGGTCTGGTGTTCGCGCTCGCCGGCCGCGTGCCCGGCCGCGGCGAAGTGATCCCGCATCCGGCCGGCTTCTCGCTCGAAGTGCTCGAAGCCGATCCGCGCCGCGTCAAACGCTTGCGCATCAAGGGTCTGCCGGCTGAGACTGGCGGACATGGCTGACACTCGCGCGCCCGCCATGTGGCGCGGCGCGGCCGCCGCCGGAAGCCTGCAGCGCGGGGCGTTGCAGGCCGTGGCGCTGGCCGGCTGGCGCCGATACGGCCTCGCGGCGCTCTTGGGCGCGCTTGCCGCTGCCGCGTTGCCGCCGGTCGATTTGACGCCGGTGCTGCTGGTCTCGTTCGGCGGCTTGGCATGGCTCGCCGACGGCAATCGCAATGGGCGGCAGGCCTTCGCGCTCGGCTGGAGTTTCGGCGCCGGTTATTTCGCCGCCGGCCTTTATTGGATCGGCGTCGCGCTCACCGTCGACTGGGCGCAGCTCTGGTGGCTGTTTCCGATCGCCGAGGTCGCGATTCCCGCCGGGCTGGCGATCTTCACCGGCTTGGCACTGTGGCTCAGCGATCTGGCGGCGCGCCAGCTTCGCTTGTCGGGCACCGGCCGTGCGTGCGCGCTGGCGGTGTCGTGGGCGCTGCTCGAATATTTGCGCGGCCATGTCCTCACCGGCTTTCCGTGGAACTTGGTTGGATATGCCTGGTCGGGCGGCTTTCCGGGCTCGACCGCGATGCTGCAGATCGCCTCGGTGGTCGGCATTTACGGCCTGAGCTTTCTCACCGTGCTGGCGGCGATCTTGCCGTCGCGGCTTGGCGCGCCGGCGGGCGCACGGCTGACGCCGGCGATGGCGGCCTTGGTGCTGATTGCCGGTATGGGAGGCTTCGGCGCCTGGCGGCTGGCGGACCATCCGCGGAGCGATCTGCCCGGCGTGACGCTGCGGCTGGTTCAGCCGTCAATTCCGCAGACGCTCTTCAATGATCCGCAGGCGCTGGTCGCGGACTTCCACCGGCTGCTCGGCCTCACCCTGGCACCGGGCTTCGACAAGGTGTCGGCGGTGATCTGGGCCGAAAGCATGGGGCCGCCGCTGCTCGCGCGCGATCCCGACGCGCGCGCGGCGCTGGCCCACGCCGCGCCGCCGGGCGGCTTGGTGATCGCCGGCACCCTGCGCAGCGATCCGCCGCCGGCGCCGATGGCACATTACTGGAACAGTCTCGCGGTCGTCGACCGCCATGGCCGCATCGTCGCGACCTACGACAAGCATCATCTGGTGCCCTTTGGCGAGTATGCCCCCTTCCGCAGCATCCTGCCGATCAACAAGATCACGCCGGGCACTGTCGATTTCTCGGCCGGACCCGGACCGCGCACCCTCGATCTCCCGAACCTGCCGCCGGTCAGCCCGTTGATTTGCTACGAGGCAATCTTTCCCGAGCAGGTGGTCGAACCCGGCACGCGGCCGCAATGGCTCCTCAATATCACCAACGACGCCTGGTACGGCTTCACGTCGGGGCCGTTCCAGCATTTCGCGATAGCGCGCCTGCGCGCGGTCGAGCAGGGATTGCCGCTGGCGCGCGACGGCAACAATGGGATTTCGGCGATGATCGATCCGCTCGGCCGCGTCGTGGCGCGTCTCGGTCTCGACGATGTCGGCGTGCTCGATGCACCGCTGCCGCGGGCGCTGCCGCCAACGCTTTATGCGCGTTTCGGCGACGCCGGTTTTGTCGTTTTATTATTGGCCGGCCTGATCGCGGCCGCCGGCGCGACCGTGCTCGAGCGACGCGGCGGCCGGGCGCGTTGAGTCCAAAGCCGCCTGTCGCGGACGTGGCGGACCGGTTGACCGCATACCATCGCGTGTGATTACTCTCTGTATACCGTTGTATGCGAATACTCTCGGCACCCAGGGACGTACACAGGCATCGATGACACCGAATCCCGGCGGTGGCCGTAGCCGCCGCAGCAAATCTGGACACCCGAATCCGATCGATGTGCATGTCGGTGCGCGCGTTCGGTTACGCCGCACGTTGCTCGGCATGAGTCAGGAAAAACTCGGTCAGGCGATCGGCCTCACCTTCCAGCAGGTGCAGAAATACGAACGCGGCACCAATCGCATCGGCGCCAGCCGCCTGCACGAGCTGGCGCAAGTGCTCGAAGTCCCGGTGTCGTACTTTTTCGCGGATTTGAACCCGCCGGACGGCACGACAGTCGGCGCCGATGCGCCGGTCAAGCCACCCAAAGGTCTCAGTGAGCCGGCCGACGTCTTTTACGGCAACGAGCCGATCATGCGGCGCGAGACGCTCGAGCTGGTGCGCGCCTATCTCCGTATCACCGATCCACAGTTGCGCCGCCGCGTGTTCGAGCTCGCCAAGGCCATCGCCAACGCCTATACGCCGCCCGGGCCGCGCTCGCGCTGACCGAGGACGGCGCTTGCCAGGCGCCGCCGTCGCCGCGTATCTGCTGTCGCATGATCGCTGAATCCGCAACCGGCGCCCGCCGGCGGATCTACGGACGCCGCCGCGGCCGCAAGCTGCGCGCGGGACGGCGCGCGTTGATGGACGCGCTGTTGCCGCAGCTGCGCATCGCCCTGCCGCCAACGGGGATGCTCGATCCGGCAACGATGGTGCCGCACGCAAAAGACCTCTGGCTCGAAATCGGCTTCGGCGCCGGCGAGCATCTGGCGGCACAGGCGCGCGCGCATCCGGATGTCGCGATGCTCGGCGCCGAGGTCTTCGAAAATGGCATCGCCAAACTGCTCGCCGCCATCGAGCGCGATGGTCTCGCCAACGTTCGCCTCTTCGTCGACGACGCACGACTGTTGCTGGCTTGCCTGCCCGATCGCAGTCTGGGCCGCGCCTTCATCCTCTATCCCGATCCCTGGCCGAAGGAGCGTCACAAGAAGCGCCGCATCGTCGCGCCCGAAACGCTCGACCAGCTGGCGCGGACGCTGCGCCCGGGCGCCGAGCTGCGGGTTGCGACCGACGACGCCGATTACGCCGCGTGGATCGCCGACGCGCTCGCCGGCCGGCCCGATTTTGTCGTGCTGGCGTGCGTCGACGGCGATTGGCCCGACCGGCCCGCGGATTGGCCGGCGACCCGTTACGAGCAAAAAGCGCTGGCCGCCGGCCGCCGGCCGCGGCTTTTCCGCCTGGCGCGGCGCGGATAAAGCGCCCGCCAGCCTTGCGCAAACGGCGGAATTCCCTATATAAAGGCCGCAATCAACAACAAGAGTCCCATAGCCTCGGCATACCAGCCGGGGAGATCGAACGGTGGGCCGTGGGGCCCACTTTTTATTTCTGGCGCAGGAGTTCGGCGTTGATCGACGCCAAAGGCATCGAAGCCCTGATCGCCCCATCGCTCGCCGCGATGGGCTATCGCGTCGTGCGCGCGGTGTTCACCGGCGGACGGCGCGCAACCTTGCAGGTGATGACGGAACGCGTCGACGGCACGGCGATGTCGGTCGACGACTGTTCGCTGGTGAGCCAGACCGTCTCGGCGCTGCTCGACGTCGCCGATCCGATCGCCGACTCCTACGTGCTCGAAGTCAGCTCGCCGGGCATCGACCGACCGTTGTTTGAGCGCGAAGACTATGAACGCTTCGCCGGCTTCGAGGCCAAGCTCGAATTGCAGCAGCCGCTCGACGGCCGCCGCCGCTTTCGTGGCCGGCTGCTGGGAGTCGACGGCGACGCCGTGGCCGTGAATTTAGGCGCCGAGACCGTGCGCCTGCCGCTCGCGGGCATTACCCGCGCCAAACTCGTCCTGACGGACGAACTCATCGAAGCGACGCGTCACAAGACGCGCAGCGAAGCCATCTGAGGAATTCGACATGGCCGTACAGACCAGCGCCGCCTACCCCCGCCTCGAACTGTTGCAGGTCGCCGACACCGTCGCGCGCGACAAGGGCATCGATCGCGACGAAGTGCTCCAGGCGATGGAGCAGGCGATTCAAAAAGCCGGCCGCTCGAAATACGGCCAGGAATACGACATCCGCGCCGAAATCGACCGCAAGAGCGGCGAGATCCGCTTGATGCGCTTCCGTGAGGTCGCGGATCCCATCGTCAACGAGGCGGCGCAGATTTCCCTCACGGCGGCGAAGAAGATCAATCCCGAGGCCGAAGTCGGCGATTTCCTCACCGATCCGCTGCCGCCGATCGATTTCGGCCGCATCGCGGCGCAGACCGCGAAGCAGGTCATCGTCCAGAAAGTGCGCGATGCCGAACGCCAGCGCCAGTTCAACGAGTTCAAGGACCGCGTCGGCGAAATTGTCAACGGCCTGGTCAAGCGCGTCGAGTTCGGCAACGTCATCGTCGATCTGGGCCGCGCCGAGGCGATCTTGCGTCGCGACGAACTGCTGCCGCGCGAAAGCTTCCGCCAGGGCGAGCGCGTGCGCGCCTATATCTACGACGTTCGCCAGGAAGTGCGCGGCCCGCAGATCTTTCTTTCGCGGACGCATCCCCAGTTCATGGCCAAGCTGTTCGCCCAGGAAGTGCCCGAAATCTACGACGGCATCATCGAAATCCGCGCCGTCGCGCGCGATCCGGGCTCGCGCGCCAAGATCGCCGTGATCTCGAACGACAGCGGCATCGACCCGGTCGGCGCCTGCGTCGGCATGCGCGGCTCGCGCGTTCAGGCGGTCGTGGCCGAGCTGCAGGGCGAAAAGATCGACATCATTCCATGGTCGCAGGACCCCGCGACGTTCGTCGTCAACGCGCTGGCGCCGGCCGAGGTCGCCAAGGTGGTGATGGACGAGGAGCAGCGGCGCATCGAGGTCGTAGTGCCCGACGATCAGCTGTCGCTGGCGATCGGGCGGCGCGGCCAGAACGTACGGCTCGCCTCGCAGCTGACCGGCTGGGACATCGATATCCTGACCGAGGCCGAGGAAAGCGAGCGGCGCCAAGAGGAATTCCGCACCCGTTCGGCGCTCTTCATCGAGGCGCTCGACGTCGACGACGTCATCGCGCACCTGCTGGTGACCGAGGGCTTCACGTCGGTCGAGGACATCGCCTACGTGCCGACCGGCGAACTCGCCGGCATCGAGGGGTTCGAGGAAGAAGTCGCCAAGGAGCTGCAACAGCGCGCGCTCGCCTTCATCAAGCAGCGCGACGAGAAGCATGAGACGCGCCGCCGCGAACTCGGCGTCGCCGACGAGGTCACCCAAGTTGAAGGCATGAGCCCGGCGCTGCTGGTGGCGGTCGGCGAAAAAGGCGTCAAGACGCTCGACGATCTGGCCGATCTGGCCGGCGACGAGCTGGTCGAGATCGCGCAAGGCGCCGGCATCAAGCTCGATGCCGATGACGCCAACGCCGTGATCATGAAGGCGCGCGCCCACTGGTTCCCCGATCAGCCCGCCGCGGATGCGGCGGCGCCTGACGCCAAGGCGGAATAACGCACGATGACCGCACGACCTGCCCGTGAACAGAGGACGGCGCCGGGTGCTGGCGCGCGTCTCGACGCGCCCGATGGCGACTCGCAACGCCGCTGTCTGGTGACGGGCGAAAGTCGCGATCGCAGCGCCTTGCTGCGCTTTGTCGTCGATCCGGAGCGCCGCATCGTGCCCGACGTCGACGGCCGCTTGCCGGGCCGCGGTCTGTGGTTGACCTCGACCCGCGATAGCGTGAAAACCGCGGTCGCCAAGCGGCTGTTCGCGCGCGCGGCGAAGCAGGACGTCGTGACGGAATCGGACCTTGATGACCGCGTCGAGGCCCTGCTCGTGCGGCGTTCGATCGAATGTCTCGGTCTGGCGCGGCGTGCCGGCCAGGCGGTCGCCGGCTTCACCCAGGTCGGCAAAGCCGTCCGCGACGGCGGTGTCGCCACGCTGGTCGAAGCATCCGACGGTTCGGCCGACGGTCGCGGCAAGCTCACGCGGTTGGCGCCGGGGCTGCCGGTAACCGATCGGTTGACCGCCGCCGAGCTCGGGCAGGCCTTCGGGCGCGACCATGTCGTCCACGCGGCGTTGTGCAAGGGCCGGCTGGCCAAACGTTTCCTGGCGGAACAGGCCCGGCTCGCAGGCTTCCGCGACGGCGCAAAAGACGCTACGAAGGTCAAGGTTTTGGAGTGCAATGGCTGATAACAGCGACGAAAAACGCCCGTTGACCCTGGGTGGCCGCCCGAGCGGCAAACTCGAGCTGCGCAAGCCGATCGAAACCGGGTCGGTGCGGCAGAGCTTCCCGCATGGCCGCTCCAAGACCGTGCAGGTCGAAGTCCGCCGCAAGCGCGCAGCGCCGGGTACCGGGTTGCCCGAACGCCCGGAAGCCGCGCCCACGGTCGCCAAGGAGGCGCCCAAGCCGGCCGCGCCGCCGCCGCCGCGCCGTGGCGTCGTGCTGCCGCATGGCCTGACGCCGGAAGAGGCGGCCCGCCGCTCCCGCGCCCTCAAGGGCGCGCTCAAGGCCGAAGAGCAGGCTGCCGCCGACGCGCGCGCCGCCGTCGAACGCGAACAGCAACTCGCCAAGGCTCGACCCGCCACGCCGCGGCCGGCCGAGACGCCCAAAGTCGAAGCGCGCAACACCGACGAGCAACGCGCCGAACAACGCAAGGTCGAACAGGCGGCGGAAATTTCGCGCCGCGAAGTCGCCAAGCGCGCCGGCGACGCCGCCGCTGCCAAAGTGGCCGCGCTGTCGGCCGCCGGCAAGGTCAAGGTCGTCGAAGAGGAAGAGGACGACCGCGCGCGCCGTCCCGGCGCCGGCCCCAAACGCCCGGCGATCGCGCCGCGCCGCGACGAGCCGAAGCAGCGCAGCAAACTCACCGTCACGCGCGCCATCAACGACGAGGGTGAAGAGCGTACGCGCAGCGAATCGCAGTTCCGGCGTCAGCGCGAACGCGAGAAACAGCGCCTGCATCAGCTCCAGCACGGGGACGCGCAGGTCAAGCAGGTGCGCGAGGTCGTGATCCCCGAAACCATCACGGTGCAAGAGCTCGCCAACCGCATGGCTGAGCAGGGCGCCAAAGTGGTCAAGAAGCTCTTCGACATGGGCGTCATGGCGACCATCACCCAGAACATCGACGCCGACACCGCCGAGCTCATCGCCACCGAATTCGGCAACAAAGTGCGTCGTGTGTCCGAAGCCGATGTCGAAGTCGGCTTGGTCGGCGAAGCGGACGCGCCGGAAACGCTCAAGGCGCGGCCACCGGTGGTGACCGTGATGGGCCACGTCGACCACGGCAAGACATCGCTGCTCGACGCGCTCCGTTCGACCGACGTCGCCTCCGGCGAGGCCGGCGGCATCACCCAGCATATCGGCGCCTATCAGGTGGCGCTCAAGAACGGTCAGCGCATCACCTTCATCGACACGCCGGGTCACCAGGCGTTCACGGCGATGCGGGCGCGCGGCGCGCAGATCACCGACATCGTCGTGCTGGTGGTCGCGGCCGACGACGGCATCAAGGAGCAGACGGTCGAGGCCATCCGCCACGCCCGCGAAGCCAAGGTGCCGATGATCGTCGCCATCAACAAGATCGACAAGCCGGACGCTAAGGCCGAGCGCGTGCGCCAGGACCTGCTGCAGCACGAAGTCGTGCTCGAGCATCTGGGCGGCGACGTGATGGACATCGAGGTTTCGGCGACCAAGAAGATCAACCTCGAGAAGCTCGAGGAAGTCATCCTGCTGCAAGCCGAAGTGCTCGATCTCAAGGCCAATCCAGACCGTCCAGCCGAGGGCAGCGTGATCGAGGCCAAGCTCGAACGCGGCCGCGGCTCGGTCGCGACGGTGCTGATCAAGCGCGGCACGCTCAAGACCGGCGACATCTTTGTCGCCGGCAGCGAATGGGGCCGCGTGCGCGCCTTGATCGACGATCGCGGCCAGACCGTGAATTCCGCCAGCCCGGCCACGCCGGTCGAAGTCCTGGGTCTCAACGGCACGCCGCTCGCCGGCGATGATTTCATCGTCGTCGACAGCGAAGCCAAGGCGCGCGACATCACCGAATATCGGCAACGGCTGCGCCGTCAGAAGGCCGCCGCCGCCGCGGGTCGCGGCACGCTCGAGCAGATGTTCTCGCAGATCGCCGCGGGCACCGCGAAGGAACTCGCGGTCGTGGTCAAATCCGACGTGCAGGGCTCGCTCGAGGCGATCAACGCGTCGCTCAAGGGCCTCGGCACGGCCGAGGTTGCGGTGCGTCTGCTGCACGCCGCGGTCGGCGGCATCAACGAAAGCGACGTGATCCTCGCCAAAGCGTCCAACGCCGTGATCATCGGCTTCAACGTCCGCGCCAATCCGCAGGCGCGCGATCTGGCGCGGCGCGACGGCGTCGAAATCCGCTATTACTCGATCATCTACGAAGTGATCGAGGACATGAAAGGCGCCCTGTCGGGCCTGCTGGCGCCGACCCGGCGTGAGCGCTTCCTCGGCAACGCCGAGATTCGCGAGGTCTTCAACATCAGCAAGGTCGGCAAGGTGGCCGGCTGCATGGTGACCGAAGGCATGGTGCGGCGCGGCGCCAAGGTGCGGTTGTTGCGCGATAACGTCGTCATCCACGAAGGCAGCCTGAAGACCCTGAAGCGCTTCAAGGACGAGGTCCGCGAAGTGCGCGAGGGCACCGAATGCGGCATGGCCTTCGAGAACTACGAGAACATCGAGAAGAGCGACGTTATCGAGTGCTTCGAGGTCGAAGAGGTCGCCCGCGCCCTCTAGTGGTGCGCCGGCGATCGCGAGGATCGCGATGACGAATTCCGGACAGAGTCCGCGGTCATTGCGCGTCGGCGAAGAGATGCGTCACGCGCTCGCCCGCATCTTCGAGCACGGGTTGCACGACCCGGCGCTGGCCGATGTCGCGCTGACCGTCACCGAAGTCCGCGTCTCGCCCGATCTCAAGCACGCCACCGTCTTTGTCGTGCCGTTGAGCGGCAGCCACGCCGCGGAAGTCATGGCGGGACTCAAGCGGGCCGAGGGGTATTTGCGCCGCGCGCTCGCCCAAGCAGTCAAGCTGCGCTATGCACCGGCGCTGCACTTCACGCTCGACACGTCGTTCGAACATGCGACCCAGATCGACGCGCTGCTGCGGCGACCCGAGGTCGCGCGCGATCTCGGCCCGGTCGAGAAAGCGCGCAAGAAAACCGGCGATGCCGACTAAAGCCGCTGCCGCCCGTGTCCACGGCTGGATCGTTCTCGACAAGCCGCTCGGCGTGACCTCGGCGCGCGCCGTTGCGACCGTCAAACGCGCCTTCGGCGCCGACAAAGCCGGCCATGCCGGCACGCTCGATCCGTTGGCGACCGGCGTGCTGCCGATCGCGCTCGGCGAGGCGACCAAGACCGTGCCCTTTATCGTCGCCGATACGAAACTCTATCGCTTCACCGTCGCCTGGGGCGCGGCGCGCACCACCGACGACGCCGAGGGGGACGTGATCGTCCGCAGCGATCGTCGGCCTTCGGCCGACGAGATTCGCAGCGTCCTGCCGCGCTTTACCGGCACCATCAGCCAGCGGCCGCCGGATTTTTCGGCGATCAAGGTCGCTGGACGGCGCGCCTATGCGCTGGCCCGCGCCGGCGCGGCGACCGGCCTGAGCACCCGCCCGGTCGCGGTCCATCGTCTAGCGTTGGTGGCGATCCCGGACAACGACCACGCGGTTTTCGAGGCCGAGGTTGGACCCGGCACTTATGTCCGCAGCCTTGCCCGCGATCTCGGCGAGGCGCTTGAAACCCGCGGTTTTGTTGCCGATTTGCGGCGTCTGGCGGTCGGCCGGTTTACCCTTAAACAGGCGATTTCCCTAGATAATTTGGCGATGCTCGGGCATAGTCCGGCCGCTTCCGGGCATTTGCTTCCGCTCGAGACGGCGCTGGACGACATCCCGGCGCTCGCCCTGACGGAGGACCAGGCGAAAGCCCTGCGTTGCGGTCAGGCCGTGACGCCGTTGCGCACCCAAGATTGGGCGTGCCTTTCACAAATCGGCAACGGCGCGAAGGTCTGTGCAACGTCGGGCGGCAAGCTGGTGGCGCTCGCCGAAGTCGCGGCCGGGGGAATTCGCCCCTTGCGCGTGCTGAACATCTGAATTCGAAGGAGACAGACCCGATGTCGATTAGCGTGGCGCGCAAGCAGGAGCTTGTCTCCGAATATGCGCGCAAAGAAGGCGACACCGGTTCGCCCGAGGTTCAAGTCGCGATTCTCAGCGAACGTATCCAGAAGCTCTCGGAGCATCTGGCAACCCACACCAAGGATTTTCATTCGCGCCGCGGCTTGCTGGTCATGGTGGGCCAGCGCCGCAGCCAGCTCGATTATCTGAAGCGGGTCGATGCCGCGCGCTACGAAGCGCTGATCGACCGCTTGGGGCTGCGCCGCTGAGGTCGCGGTCCACCGGCCGGCCGGTGCCGGCCTTGACGATACAACGCACGGGCGAGGCCGCGGCGATGGGCATCCATCGCGCGCCGCTCGTTGCCACCGATTTCACCAGAGAGAAATGAAGAGAGAGAGAGAGACCGACAATGTTCGACGTATATCGCAAGGAGCTTAACTGGGGCGGTCGCCGCCTCGTGCTCGAAACCGGGCGGATCGCGCGGCAGGCGGATGGTGCCGTGCTCGCGACCTACGGCGAGACTTCGGTGCTGTGCACCGTCGTCGGCGCTCGACAGGCCAAGCCGGGACAGGATTTCTTCCCGCTGACCGTCAATTACCAGGAAAAGACCTTTGCCGCCGGCAAGATTCCGGGCGGCTTCTTCAAGCGCGAAGGCCGTCCGTCCGAGAAAGAGGTGCTGACGTCGCGCCTGATCGATCGCCCGATCCGGCCGCTGTTCGCGCCGGGCTTCCTCAACGAAGTCCAAGTCATCTGCACCGTCCTGTCGCACGATCTGGAGAACGATCCCGACATCGTCGCGTTGGTGGGCACGTCGGCGGCCCTGACCCTATCCGGCATTCCGTTCATGGGGCCGATTGGCGGCGCGCGGGTCGGCTATATCGACGGCCAATACGTCCTCAATCCGAAGATTGACGACGTCAAGAATTCGGCGCTCGATCTCATCGTCGCCGGCACCCGCGACGGCGTGCTGATGGTCGAATCCGAGGCCAAGGAGCTGTCCGAAGATGTCATGCTCGGCGCGGTGATGTTCGGCCATAAGGGCTTTCAACCGGTGATCGACGCGGTCATCGATCTCGCCGAATCCGCGGCGAAGGAGCCGTGGCCGCTGCCCGACATCGACGCGCAGAAGACCGCGATCGAAGGGAAATTGGCGCCGGCGGTTTCCGCCGACATTGGCGCGGCCTATGCCGAGCGGCAGAAGCAGACGCGTTCGAAGATGCTCGACGCCGTGCGTGCCAAGCTCGTCGATCTCTTCCCTGACGAGGCCGAACGCCCGGTCGCCGGCAAGGTCCTGAAATCGCTCGAGGCCGACATCGTGCGCACCGCCATTCTCAAGGGCCAGCCGCGCATCGACGGCCGCGACACGCGCTCGATTCGACCGATTTCGGTCGAGGTCGGCGTGCTGCCGCGCGCGCATGGCTCGGCGCTGTTCACCCGCGGCGAAACGCAGTCGCTGGTGGTGACCACGCTCGGCACCGGCGAAGACGAGCAGATCATCGACGCGCTCGAAGGCGAGTTCCGCCAGAACTTCCTCCTGCACTACAACTTCCCGCCCTACTCAACCGGCGAAGCCAAGCGCATGGGCTCGCCGGGCCGCCGCGAGATCGGCCACGGCAAGCTGGCTTGGCGCGCCGTCCATCCGCTGCTGCCCACGGCCGAAAGCTTCCCCTACACCATCCGCGTGGTGTCGGAGATCACCGAGTCGAACGGCTCGTCGTCGATGGCCTCCGTCTGCGGCGCGTCGCTGTCGCTGATGGACGCCGGCGTGCCCCTGAAGCGGCCGGTCGCCGGCATCGCCATGGGCCTGATCAAGGAAGCCAGCGGCTATGCCGTGCTGTCGGACATCCTCGGCGACGAGGATCATCTGGGCGACATGGACTTCAAGGTCGCCGGCACCGAGCAGGGCGTCACCGCGCTGCAGATGGACATCAAGATCACCTCGATCACCGAGGAGATCATGCGGGTCGCGCTCGCGCAGGCGCGCGACGGCCGCATGCACATTCTCGGCGAGATGAGCCGGGCGCTCGAGCATGCGCGCGAAGGCGTCAGTCAGAACGCGCCGCGCATCACCACGATCAGCATTCCGAAGGACAAGATCCGCGAAGTCATCGGTTCCGGCGGTAAGGTGATCCGCGAAATCTGCGAGGTCACCGGCGCCAAGATCGACATCGAGGACGACGGCACGATCAAGGTCGCGGCGGTCGATGCCGATGCATCGAAAGCGGCGATCGATTGGATCAAGGGCATCGTCGCCGAGCCCGAAGTCAACATGATCTATTCGGGCAAGGTGGTGAAGACGATGGACTTCGGCGCCTTCGTCAATTTCCTCGGCGCCAAGGACGGTCTCGTCCACATCAGCGAGCTGGCGCCGCATCGCGTCGGCAAGGTCACCGACGTCGTCAAGGTCGGCGACCCGGTGAAGGTGAAAGTGCTGGGCTTCGACGATCGCGGCAAGGTCAAGCTGTCGATGAAGCAAGTCGACCAGGCGACCGGCGAGGATATCGGCGCCAAGCTGGCCGACGAGCGCCGTCAGCGCGACGCCGCCAAGGCCACGCCGGCCGAGTGATCGGTCAGGGTTGATCGTCGGACCGTCTCGCCCCAGATAGGCGGAAAGACGGGTGCGGCGGCGGAGAGGGCAAACGCGTGAAAGCGCTCAATGCGCTGCGGATATCGGGTCGCGAAGTCTTGCCGCTGGTCGAAGGCGGCAAGGGCATCTCGATTTCGAACGGCGAAAGCTCGGGCGCCTGGGCGCGTTCGGGCGGTGTCGGCACGTTCTCCGGCGTCAACGCCGATTCGAAGGACGCGAACGGCCGCACCATTCCCCAGATCTATCACGGCAAGACGCGGCGCGAGCGGCACGAAGAGTTGGTGCGTTACGCCATCGCCGGCGGCATCCACCAGGCCCAGGTCGCCTACGAGCGGGCATCGGGGCAAGGCCGCCTGCACATGAACATCCTTTGGGAAATGGGCGCCGCCGAGCGCATCCTTCTTGGCGTCCTCGACGGCGCCAAGGGGCTCGTCAACGGCGTCACCTGCGGCGCCGGCATGCCCTATCGCATCGCCGAAATCTGCGCGCGCTATGGCGTCCATTATTATCCGATCGTCTCGTCGGCGCGGGCGTTCCGCGCGCTGTGGAAGCGCGCCTATCACAAGTTCCGCGATTGGCTCGGCGCGGTGGTCTACGAAGACCCGTGGCTTGCCGGCGGCCATAACGGCATCACCAATAGCGAAGATCCAGAGCATCCAGAGGCGCCCTTCCCGCGCGTCTACGAGCTCAGGCAGATGATGCGTGACTTCGGCCTTGGTGACGTTCCAATCGTTATGGCCGGCGGCGTCTGGTGTCTGCGCGATTGGGAGGATTGGATCGGCAATCCCGAGCTCGGTCCGATTGCGTTCCAGTTCGGCACGCGGCCGCTCCTCACCAAGGAAAGCCCGATCTCGGAGGCCTGGAAGCACAAGCTGCTGACGCTCAAGGACGGCGACATCCGGCTGCAGCGCTTCAGCCCGACGGGGTTCTACTCGTCGGCCGTGCGCAACAACTTCCTCGCCGAGCTTGAGGCCCGCTCGGAGCGTCAGATTCCCTATTCGGTCGAGGCGGTCGGCGACCACCTGGCGACGCTCGAAATCGGCGCGCGCTCGCGCACCGTCTATGTCACGCCGCACGATCGCGAACGCGCCCTTGCCTGGATCATCCAGGGCTTCACCGAGGCGTTGCGGACGCCGGATTCGACTTTGATCTTCGTCACGCCGCCCAAGGCGCTTGAGATCCGCAACGACCAGATCAACTGCATGGGCTGCCTTTCGGCCTGCTTGTTCTCCAATTGGGCGCAGAACGAGGAAGGCACCACGGGCAAGAAGGCCGATCCGCGCAGCTTCTGCATCCAGAAGACGCTGCAGAACATCGCCCACAGCGAGGACGTCGAATTCCAGCTGATGTTCTCCGGCCATAATGCCTATCGCTTCGCGGCCGACCCGTTCTATTCCAACGGCTTCATTCCGACCGTGCGCGAGCTGGTCGAACGTCTGCAAACCGGCGACTGAGCGCGGACGATCCAATACCGCTCAAATTTTTCGTAAACGCCCGCGATTTGTTTCGAACATTACGGGTTTCTTAAGCCCGCGGTGTCTTCATCGCATTGGATTGGTTCGGTCCCGGCGGGGAACGCCCACCATGCGAATCGAACAACGAGTTTGGCGAGCAAACACGGGCTGGCGCGTCGCCGCCTCTGACGGCGCGCTCACGCCGGCGCTGGTGTTGTTTTTCGCGGCGCCCGGCACGCTCGACGACGGCAAGCGCTTCGCCGAGCTCCACACGCTCTATCCCGGCGCCGCCATCCTCGGCTGCACGACCGGCGGCGAGATCGCCGACGTCGACGTGCTCGACGACACCATTGTCGCCACGGCCATCGAATTCGCGCATACGCGTTTGGCCTTCGCCGAAGCGACGGTCGAGGGCGACAGCAACTCCGAAGCGGCCGGTCGACGGTTGGCCGCCAGTTTGCCGCGCGCCGGCCTGCGCGGCGTCTTTGTGTTGTCGGACGGCACGCACGTCAACGGCACCGATCTGGTTGCCGGCATCCAGAAGGTTCTCGGTCCGGACATCACCATTACCGGCGGTCTCGCCGGCGACGGCGCGCGATTCGTTTCGACGCGCGTCGGCTTGAACGCCAATCCGGCGCCCGGCCGGCTGGCCGCGGCGGGCTTCTACGGCGACGAGATTTGCCTCGGATTCGGCAGTTTCGGCGGCTGGGATACGGTCGGTCCCGAGCGCGTCATCACCCGCGCCCGCGGCACCGTACTTTACGAGCTCGACGATCAGCCGGCGCTGGCGCTGTACCGCAATTATCTCGGTCCCGAGGCCGACAACTTGCCGGCGAGCGCGCTGCTCTGCCCGTTGCGCATCCATCCGCCGGGCAAGCCCGAAGCGGCACGAGTGCGCACGGTGATCGGCATCGACGACGCCGAGGGCGCGATGATGTACGCCGGTTCGGTGCCCGAAGGCTATGTCGCCCAGCTGATGCTCGGCCATTTCGAGAATTTGATCGCCGGCGCCGGCCGCGCGGCGGCGCGCGCCGCCATTCCGGACGCGCGGCTCGCGATCCTCGTCAGCTGCATCGGCCGCAAGCTGCTGCTGGGTCAGCAGATCGCCGACGAAGTCGAGGCGGTGCGCGGCGTTTTGGGCGCAGCCTGCCGGTTGACCGGCTTCTACTCCTACGGCGAAATCGCGCCGCTCGAAAACTCGCCGTTTTGTGATTTGCACAATCAGACCATGACGATCACCACGATCGCCGAGGCCTGATATGCATCGCCTGCTCGAACGCCAGCTCATCCGGGCGCGCGCCGACTCACCTGACGGCGAGACCGATCTCGAAACGCTGCTGGGCCTGATCGACGCCGCTTATGTCGAGTTCGACCGCCAGCGCCGCGTCCTCGCCCACACGCACGAAATCATGCGCGACGAGTACCTGCGTATCAATGCCGGCCTATCGCGCCTGCGCGATGCGATCACCCAAATGGGCGCCGGCTTCGCGATCTGGGGCAGCGATGACCGGCTGGTCCTGTGCAACGCGCTGTTGCGCGAGATTCTGCCCGAGACTGGCGAAGTGCTTCGGCCAGGCGCCACCTTTACCGAATGCATCGTTCACATGGGGCCGCATGTCGCCACCTTCGGCGGCGATGAACCGCCTCGCGACTGGATCACCGAACGGCTCCGCCGCCACCGTAATCCAGGGGATCCGTTCGAGATTATCGTCGGCGGCGGACGCCACATCCGAATCTGGGAGGCGAAGACCAGCGAAGGCGGCATCGTCGGCGTCTATGTCGACGTCACCGAGAGCAAGCGCGCCGAGAGCGAGCTGCGTCACGCCAAGGAGGCAGCCGAGTCCGCCAATCGAAGCAAATCGCTTTTCCTCGCCAACATGAGCCACGAGCTGCGCACACCGCTCAACGCGATCATCGGCTTTTCTGAAGTCATCCAGGGCGAGATGATGGGGCCGCTCGGCGATCATCGCTATCGCGATTATTCGCGCGACATTCACAATGCCGGCAAGCACCTGCTCGACATCATCAACGACATTCTCGACATGTCGAAGATCGAATCGGGCAAGTTCAAGCTCGATGCCGAGTGGACCGATCTCGGCGAGCTCGTCGAGGGCGTTCTGCACATGGTCCATGCTCGGGCCCGCGAAGCCGGCTTGACGTTGCATGCCGCCGCCGGCGGCTTGCCGTCGGTGTTCTGCGAGCGGCGCGTGTTGCGCCAGGTGCTGCTCAATCTGATCAGCAATGCGATCAAGTTCACGCCATCCGGCGGCCGTATCGACATCAACGGCACGACGACCGCCGAGGGCGGAATCATGGTGTCGGTGACCGATACCGGCATCGGCATCGCGCCGCAGGACATTCCCTTGGCGCTGATGCCGTTCGGCCATGTCGAGCTGACCTTGTCGCGTGCGCATGGCGGTGTTGGCCTCGGCCTGCCGCTGTCGCAGCGCCTCGCCGAGCTGCATGGCGGTCGTCTCCAGGTCGAAAGCACCGTCGGCCGCGGCACGACCGTCTCGGTCACGCTGCCGCCCGAACGCGTCGGCCAATCGGCCCTACGATCGGCCTGAAGCGGGCCGATTCTGTCCTTTGCCAAGGGGCTATTCTGAGGTAATTTAGAGCCCCTCTATTTTTCTGGCTGGCCCCACCCTATATACCCGCCGTGACCCGTCCTTTTGCCAACGCGCTCGAATTGCTCCGCGCCGCGCGGCTACGGCCGACCCGGCAGCGGTTGGCTTTGGCGCGACTGCTGTTCGAAAAGGGCGACCGCCACGTGGCGGCCGAAGAGCTGCACGGCGAGGCGCTGGCGGCGCAGGTGCCGGTTTCCCTGGCCACGGTCTACAACACGCTGCATCAGTTCGTCGCCGCCGGCTTGCTCCGCGAAGTGGTGATCAATCCAGGCCGCTCCTATTTCGATACCAACGTCAGCGATCACCACCATTTCTTCTACGAAGACAACGGCACGTTGCGCGACATTCCGGGCGATAGCATCGCCGTCAGCAACGTCCCCCCGCCGCCGGACGGCGGCTCGATCCGCCGCGTCGACGTCGTGGTGCGGGTCGAAAAGGCCGCCGCAAAGGCCCGCCAGTAGGCCATTTTCACATTATAGGTCTGCTAGTTACCCTATAAATTATAGCTGTTCTAGACTATTGACTCGACCGTGCCACGGGTTCATATAGGACCGATGGCGGACGCGATCGTCGTCGGCCGAGCGATTTTCCAAACCCGAGGAGGTTTCTCATGGCGTTGAAAGGCTCGAAGACCGAGCAGAACCTGAAGGATGCATTCGCCGGCGAAAGCCAGGCCAATCGCCGCTATCTCTATTTCGCCCAAAAGGCCGACGTCGAAGGCCATAACGACGTCTCGACGGTGTTCCGCTCGACGGCGGAAGGCGAGACCGGCCACGCGCACGGCCATCTCGAGTTTCTCGAAGAGGTCGGTGACCCGGCGACCGGCAAGCCGATCGGCGACACCAAGAAGAATCTCGCGGCCGCCATCGCCGGCGAGACCCACGAATACACCGACATGTATCCGGGCATGGCCAAGACCGCCCGGCAGGAAGGCTTCACCGAGATCGCCGACTGGTTCGAGACGCTCGCCAAAGCCGAAAAGTCGCACGCTGGCCGCTTCCAGAAAGCGCTCGACACCTTGGGCTGATCCGGCCTGAACGTTTGGGCGGGGAGCGCTTTGGCGCTCCCCGCCGTTTTTAGCGGGAATTTTCGATGCGGGAAGGCAGCCTCGAAGCGCCGACGCGGCACGCGATTCCTTGGCAAGACGCCGACTTCTACGACATCGCCAAGGTCGAGGCGGAGATGCATCGCATCTTCGAGATCTGTCACGGCTGCCGCCGCTGCTTCAATTTGTGCGACAGCTTTCCGCGGCTGTTCGACATGATCGATGCCAGCCCGAACGAACTCGAAGGCGTCGACCGCAAGGATTACGCCCGCGTCGCCGAGGCCTGCACGCTCTGCGACCTGTGCTTTATGACGAAGTGTCCCTACGTGCCGCCGCACGAATTCAATCTCGATTTTCCCCATACCATGCTGCGCTATCGCGCGGCACAGACGAAGCAGAACGGCGGCGGTTTCGCGCAGCGGCAGCTCGCCGAGACCGATCGCAACGGGACTCTTGGCGGGAAAGTATCGGTCCTCGCCAACTGGGCGACGTCGACTGGCAACCGCCTGACGCGTCCGGTGATGGAAAAGACGGCGGGCGTCGATCGCCGCGCCGAACTGCCGAAATTCGCCGGCCGCACCTTCGTCATGCGCGCGCAGGCCCAGGCGCCGGCGATTGATCGGGACGCGCCGGCCTTTGGCCGCAAGGCGCTGATCTATGCCACCTGCTTCGTCAACTATCACCATCCGCGCATCGGCGAGGCGCTACGCGCCGTTCTGGCGAAAAACGGCGTTGCAACCGAGGCGGCCTATCCCGGCTGCTGCGGCATGCCGCAATTCGAGCGCGGCGATCTCGCGCGCGTTGCGGCGACGGCGAAGCGGGTCGCCCAGGCGTTGCGGCCCAAGATCGAGCAAGGCTACGACGTGGTGGCGCCGGTGCCGTCCTGTGCGCTGATGCTGAAATTCGAATGGCCGCTGTTGGTGCCGGACGATTCCGACGTCAAGCTGCTGGCGCGCGCGACGTTCGACGCCAGCGAATATCTGGTCGCGATCGCCAAGAAAGAGGGCCTGGCCGGCGGCCTGTCGCCGCTCGCCGGCGGCGTTGCCGTCCACATCGCCTGTCACGCGCGGGCACAGAATATGGGCCAGAAAGCCGCCGAGATGCTGCGTCTGGTGCCGACCACCGAGCTCACCGTGATCGAACGCTGTTCCGGCCATGGCGGCTCGTGGGGCGTGATGAAGGAAAATTTCGACACCGCGATCAAGGTCGGCAAGCCGGTGGCGCGCGCCGCCGCCAAGGCGGACAAGGCCTATCTCGCGTCGGAATGCCCGCTGGCGGCGACGCACATCCGCCAGGGCATGGCGATGCTCGGCGACGAGGGCAAGGCGCCGGCCGAGACCTATCACCCGATCGAATTGCTGGCGCTCGCCTATGGCGTGCTGCCGCAGGAGAAATCCGCATGACGCAGTTCCGCGAGCTCACCCGCGCCGACATCCTGCCGCTCGACCAATACGAGCGCGAACGGCGCGCCCACCGCCAGCGGATCACGGCGCTGAAACAGAACCGCCGCGTCGAGGTCGGTCCGCTGGCGACGTTCTACTTCGAGAATTTCGACACCATGTGGCACCAGGTGCACGAAATGCTCGCGGTCGAGCGCGGCGGCGAGGCGCAGATCGCCGACGAGCTGGCCGCCTACAACCCGCTCATCCCCAAGGGCGACGAGCTGATCGCCACCGTGATGTTCGAAATCGACGACCCGGTGCAGCGGGCGCGGGTTCTCGGCCAACTCGGCGGCGTCGAGAACCGGATGTACGTTTCCGTCGCCGGCGAAAAGGTCGTCGGCGACGCCGATCCGACGCGCGAGAACACGTCGCCCGAAGGCAAGGCCTCGTCGGTTCAGTTCATGCGCTTTCGATTCAACCAGGCGCAGAAGGAAAAATTCCGCGCGCCGGGCACGCGGATCGAAGTCGGCATCGAGCATCCGCACTATCACCACATCGCGGTGCTGAGCGATGCGGCGCGTCAGACGTTGGCGGCCGATCTCGCCTGAGGCGCGTGCCCGTCAGGTGACGTGCGCCAGCACGTAATAGACGACGTATATCCAGCTCAGGAAACCGTCGATCACCGCCCAGATCACGCTCTTGTTCGTGGTCCACGACATGGCGATGGCGAGCGCGTTGCCGAAGGTGACGCCGTAATGGACGTAATAATACATGCCGATCTCCTCGATCCGACGTCGGGTGGCGTGAAAATTCGAAAGCGCGGAACGGCCGGGTAGGTCGCGCGGCGCGACGCCGCTACTCGATGGTCTCGTCGGGCGTGACGCCCCAGATCTCGCTGCGCAACAGCCAGCCGCGGACGACGCGCCGGCCGTGGGTTTCGACCCGGCACCAGGCGTTGCGGCACTCGAGCAGGCTGGCGATGACACCAGGCTCGAGCTTGGCGAGCGCCGGCGAATCGCGAGCCGGCTCCTGATAGATCGTGCGCGTATCGGCCTTGATGATCACGGTGCGCGTCGCGCTCAGCAGGTGGATTTGGATCCAGCCCTCGGTGCCCTGCCAGTCGCGCACATGCCGCCACACGTCGTAGCTGTCGAGAATCTCGACCGGCAACCCCTTGCGCCGATAGACCCAATGGATCGGATATTGCTCGCCCGGGCCGGCGCGCAGATTCACCTCGTTCGAGCGCAAGCTCATGAATTGCGGAGATTGCGGCTTATCGGCGGCGGCGGCCGGCAACGCGAGCGCGCAAGCCAGCAGCAGGGCAGCGACGACGCGGATCATGCGGCGGTCTAACCCGCGGGACGGGACCGGGTCAAGCCTCGGTGGCGCGCGATGGCGATGCCGCCGAGCACCAGCGCCAACGCGACGATCAGCGACGGCGTCAGACGCTCGCCGAGGAAGACGATCGCGATCAGCACCGACAGCGGCGGCACGGCAAATTGGAAGACGGCGACGCGCTGCACGCCGCCGGTGCGCAACGCCCAAAACCACGCGATGAAGGCGGTGAGATTGGGGCCATAGGCGAGGGTTGCGACCGCGATGAAATCGCCCCAGCCGAAACGGCTCCAATCGACCAGCGGAATCCGCACCACGGCGAACGGCATCAGCACCAGGCCGCCGGCGCCGACGCACCACAACGTCGCCGGCAAGGCGCCGATATAGGCCGACAGCCGTGCGCCCGCGACGTACGAACTCGCCGACAACGCCGCCGCGGCCAGCACCAGAAGGTCGCCGGTCAGGCTGACCGCATAACCGGCGTCGGCGCGGAACCCGAACAGCAGCCCTTCGCCGAGAAACGCCAGCGCGGCGCCCGTCCACCAATAGAAGCCGGGCTGCCGCCGCTCGACGATCGCGGCGGCGAGACCGGTGAAGATCGGCATCGCCGCTTGAATGAGCGCGCCGTGAGTCGCCGAGGTCTGCGCCTGACCGAGCGTGAATAGCAGCGGAAAGGCGATGAAGCTGCCGGCCGCCGACAGCGCCAGCAGCGTCCACTCATGCCGATTGCGCGGGCCGCGCAGCCGCAACGCCACGATCAGTGGAATCGCGGCGAGCGCCGCCGCCGCCGGCCGCATGCCCAAAAGCAACGGGTCGATGTCGTCGGCGATCGCCCGGGTCAGCGGCCCGCTAAGCGCGAAGAAAACCACCGACACCATCGCCGCCGCGAAAACCGCCGCCGGCCGCTCGCCCGTTTGGTCCATCGCGTCCCTTGTCGCCGTCGATGCCGCGCCGGGTCAAGGGTGCACCGCGCATGGCTGGACACCCGCCAGCGCGCTTGCTAGGCCTTGCGCCGAGGGAGAGCGAAGCCGATGTCGGCGAAAAAGCCGCTGGTCGTGGTCACGCGCAAGCTGCCGGATGTCGTCGAGACCCGGATGATGGAGCTGTTCGACGCGCGGCTGAACGACAGCGACACACCGTTCACGACGGATCAGCTCAAAGTCGCGATGGCCGAAGCGGACGTACTGGTGCCGACGGTCACCGACCGCATCGATGCCGACATCATCGGCGCTGGCGGCGAACGGCTGAAGCTCATCGCCTCGTTCAGCAACGGCGTCGACCACATCGACCTGGCGGCCGCCAAGGCCAAGGGCATCATCGTCACCAACACGCCCGGCGTGCTGACCGAAGACACCGCCGACATGACCATGGCGCTGATCCTGGCGGTGGCGCGTCGGGTCAGCGAAGGCGAGCGCCTGTTGCGCGATGGCCATTGGCTGGGCTGGAGTCCGACATTCATGCTCGGCAGCCGGCTATGGGGCAAACGCCTCGGCATCGTTGGCATGGGCCGCATCGGCTCGGCCGTGGCGCGGCGCGCGCGCGGCTTCGGTCTGTCGATCCACTACCACAATCGCCACCGCGTCGATCCCGACGTCGAACAGGAGCTCGAGGCGACCTACTGGGAAAGCCTCGACGCCATGCTGGCGCGCATGGACATCGTCTCGATCAACTGCCCGCGCACGCCCGCCACGTTCCATCTGTTGTCGGCCCGCCGCCTCAAGCTGCTGCGGCCGACGGCGATCCTGGTCAACACCTCGCGCGGCGAAGTCATCGACGAGGAAGCGCTGACGCGTATGCTCGTCGAACGCGCCATTGCCGGCGCCGGCCTCGACGTATTCGAGCGCGAGCCCCTGGTCAACGCCCAGCTGCTAGCGCTCGATCGCGTCGTGCTGCTGCCGCACATGGGTTCGGCGACCCTCGAAGGTCGCATCGACACCGGCCAGCGCGTCATCCTCAACATCAAGGCCTTCGCCGACGGCCACCGGCCGCCCGACCGGGTCGTCGACTCGCTGCTTTAGTTGTGGCGGGCTAACGAAATTCTTTCTTGGCTGGCGTTTTACGTTATATCTTTCGGTATATAACGAAGGAGAGACTCATGCGCTGGCGTTGGTTGCTGGTCGGTATTCTGTTGACGTTGTTTCCACTCGCTCCGGCACAGGCCGGAACGTTCACGATTTTCGCCGCGGCCAGCCTCAAGAACGCGCTCGATGCCGCCGTCGCCACCTATGAAAAGGAAACCGGCGACACCGTGCGGGTGTCGTATGCCGCAAGCTCGGCGCTCGCGCGCCAGATCGAAGCCGGTGCGCCGGCCGACATCTTCATCTCCGCCGACCTCAAATGGATGGACGAGCTGCAGGGCAAGGACCTTGTCCAGGCGCCGACCCGCCGCAACCTGCTCGGCAACGAACTGGTGCTGGTGGCGCCGGTGGCGAGCGGCACCAAGATCGACCTCGCGCCCGGCGTCGATCTGCTGTCGCACCTCAAGAATGGCCCCTTGGCGATGGCCGATCCAGCGGCGGTGCCGGCCGGCATCTACGGTAAGGCCGCGCTGACCAAGCT
>DASYXI010000007.1:0-172899 GCA_035934995.1 Allostellaceae bacterium | reverse complement strand
GAGGCGCTTGGCCGGATGGATTTCGCCCGCGCCGCCAAGATTTCGGGCGCAAGGTTCGTCGTGTTGAGTGGAGGCCTCGCGCGGCTCGCGCGCGCGCTGGGACAATTCATGCTCGACCTGCACACGTGCGAGTTCGGCTATACCGAAGTCGTGCCGCCGCTGCTGGTGCGCGACGCGGCCGTGTTTGGCACTGGCCAGCTGCCGAAATTCGCCGATGACTTGTTCAGGACCACGTCGGGCCTGTGGCTCATTCCGACGGCCGAAGTGCCGCTCACCAATCTCGCGCGCGAGGACATCGTCGACGACGAGAAATTACCGCTGCGTTACACGGCGTTAACGCCGTGCTTCCGCTCCGAAGCCGGTGCCGCCGGCAAGGACACGCGCGGCATGATCCGCCAGCATCAATTCGACAAGGTCGAGCTGGTGTCGATCGCGCATCCCGACAAATCGAACGACGAGCACGAACGCATGACCGCGTGCGCGGAGGAGGTGCTGAAGCGCCTCGGTCTGGCCTATCGCGTCATGCTGTTGTGCACCGGCGACATGGGCGCCGCCGCGCGCAAAACCTATGACATCGAAGTCTGGCTGCCCGGCGAGAACGGCGGCGCGGGCGCCTACCGCGAAATTTCGTCCTGCTCGAACTGCGGCGATTATCAGGCGCGACGCATGGACGCGCGCTGCAAGCCCAAAGGCGGCAAGGGCACGCGCTATGTCCACACCCTCAATGGGTCCGGCCTCGCGGTCGGCCGGGCGCTGATCGCGGTGATGGAGAATTACCAGCGCACCGACGGCTCGATCGCGGTGCCTGAAGCGTTAAGATCGTATGTCGGCGGCGCCGAGGTCATCGCCGGTGGGGTTTAGCTTTCCGATCAACCTGCGCCGCGCCCGCATTCTGGTCTCCAACGACGACGGCATCGAGGCGCCGGGTCTAAAGCTCCTGGTCAAGCTTGCCCGCAGCTTGAGCGATGATGTCTGGGTGTGCGCGCCTGAGCAGGAACAAAGCGGCGCCAGTCATTCGCTGACCATCCATCGGCCGCTGCGCATTCGCAAGCTCGGCGCCAAACGCTTTGCCGTCGACGGCACGCCGACTGACTGCGTGCTGCTCGCCGTCAACGGCCTGATGCGCGACCGCAAGCCGCATTTGATGTTCTCCGGCATCAATGCCGGCGGCAACATGGGCGAGGACGTGATTTACTCCGGCACGGTGGCGGCGGCGCTCGAAGCGACGCTGCTGGGCGTGCCGGCGATCGCCTTCAGCCTCTATTCGGCCGAGGGCACGAAATTCAGCTGGCCGACCGCCGCCGAATTCATGCCGCGCGTGGTGCGGCCGCTGGTTGAACGCGGTTGGCCGAGCAACACGCTGATGAACGTCAACTTTCCCGACCTGCCGCCGCGGAAAGTGAAAGGCATTCACGTCACGGCCCAGGGCCGGCGCAAGATCGGCGACAATCTGGTCGAACGCACGGATCCGCGCGGCCGGCCTTATTACTGGATCGGCCCGATGCGCGACGAGCAGCGCACCCGACGCGGCAGCGACGTCAAGGCGGTGGTCGATGGTTACGTCTCGGTGACGCCGGTGTTCTTCGATCTCACCAGCCGTCGCGTGCTGACGAGCCTGCGGCGTGCGTTTTCATGACGACAGAGCAGCATAAAGCCGAAATCGCGCGGCTGATCATGGAACTGCGCGCCGAAGGCATTGCCGACCAGCGCGTGCTCAACGCCGTCGAACGCACGCCGCGCGAATTATTCGTGCCGGCGACGTTCCGCGAGCAGGCTTATGAGAACGTCGCCCTGCCGATCGGCCACGGCCAGACCATCAGCCAGCCTTATGTCGTCGCGCTGATGACCCAGGTGCTCGAGCTCACCGACCGCCACAAGGTGCTCGAAGTCGGCACCGGCTCGGGCTATCAGGCGGCGGTGTTGGCGCGGCTGTGCCGCCGCGTGCTCACCATTGAGCGGCATCGCGCGCTGCTCAAGGAGGCCGAAGCAAGGTTTGCGAAGCTGCGGCTGCATAACGTGACGACGCGCTTCGGCGACGGCACCAAGGGCTGGCCCGAGCACGAAACCTTCGACCGCATCATGGTCACCGCGGCGGCGCCGGAGATTCCGGACAATCTGCTCGAGCATCTCGCCGAAGGGGGGATTCTTGTCGCACCTGTGGGCCCGGCCCGGCGCGAACAGAAACTGCTGCGCGTGCGGCGCAAGAACGGGGATCTGGCGGTCGAGGATTTGGGCGGCGTCCGATTCGTGCCGCTGGTTGCAGGCTTGCCGCGGGCGCGCGAAGGCCTGTCGCGGCCGCCGCGCGCGTCATAAACTGCGCCGATGGTTCCGCGCGATCGGCGACGGCGCGCTTCGATAATCGCACTCGCTCTGGCGGCGGCGCTCGCCGGTTGCCAGAACGCACATGTACGGCTGGGCGCACCGGCGCCTGCCGGATCGACCGCGCCGCCGGTCGCGCAAAATCCGCCGGCGCCACTGCCGCCCAACCCGGGCAACATTCCGGGCGGGCAATTCTTGGTCCGGCGCAACGAAACGATCTATCAGGTCTCGCAACAGACCGGTTCGCCGGTGCGCGACCTGATCGACGCCAATCATTTGCGGCCGCCTTACCGCCTGACGTCCGGCCAGATTCTCGTCGTGCCGCGGATGCCGACGCATGTCGTGCAGCACGGCGAGACGCTGTACTCGATCGCCGATAGCGAAGGCGTCGAGCTCTATTCGCTGGCGCGGATGAACGAGCTGACTCCGCCCTTCGCCGTAGAGCCGGGCCGCGTCTTGAAGCTGCCGCCGGTGGTGGCGCGGCCTTTGGCTCCGCAACCCCCACTTCCGGCGCCGCCGCCGGGCAAGCCCGAGATCGCAGCGACGCCCGTCGCACCGGTCACGACGCAGCCGTTGGGTGCGCCGCCGTCACCGCCGCCGCAGAAGCCCGAGGTCGCGAGCGTGCCGCCGCCGGCGCAGGCGCCCGCCGCCACGCCGCAACAGCCGCAAGCCGAGCTGCCGGCACCGCCGCCGCGCGCCGGCCGGTTCATGTGGCCGGTGCAGGGCAAGGTCATCGGTCATTACGGCACGACGCCGGCAGGCACGCATAACGACGGCATCAACATCGCCGCGGCCAAGGGCACGCCCGTGCGCGCCGCCGATTCCGGTGTCGTCGCTTATGCCGGCAACGAGCTGCGCGGCTACGGCAATCTTGTTCTCATCAAGCATGCCGGCGGCTGGATGACCGCTTATGCGCACAACGGCCCGCTGCTGGTGAAACGCGGCGACGTGGTGAAGCGCGGGCAGGAGATAGCCACGGTAGGATCTACGGGCATCGTCAGCGAGCCGCAGCTCCATTTTGAAATTCGCCGTGGCACGCAGGTGCTCGATCCGACGCAGTATCTGGCGGCGAGCCAGGCAAGCGCGGTGCGTTAGCGTGCTTCGAGTTTCTTCCCGAGGCGGCCGGCGAGGTCCTGGATGTATTGCCACGCCACGCGGCCTGAGCGCGCGCCGCGCGTGATCGCCCATTCCTGCGATTCCGCCTTGAGTTTGTCGGCCGGATAATCGAGGCCGTAGCGCTTGGCATAGCCGCGGATCATCGCCTGATAGGTTTCCTGGTCGCAGGCGTGGAAGCCGAGCCACAGACCAAAGCGATCCGAGAGTGAAACTTTCTCCTCGACGGCTTCGCCGGGCATGATCGCGGTCGAACGCTCGTTCTCGATCATGTCGCGCGCCAGCAAGTGGCGGCGGTTCGACGTGGCGTAGAGCACGACATTATCCGGCCGGCCTTCGATGCCGCCTTCGAGCACCGCCTTGAGCGATTTGTAGCTGGCGTCCTGCGCATCGAACGACAGATCGTCGCAGAACAGAATGCAGCGACGCTTGGTCGTGCGCAGCTTCGACAAGAGAACGGGCAGGGACGGGATGTCCTCGCGGTGGATCTCGACGAGCACCAGCGTCCGCGGCCGCTCGTTGTTGACTGCCGCGTGCACCGCCTTGATCAGCGAAGACTTGCCCATGCCGCGTGCGCCCCACAGCAGCACGTTATTGGCGGGCAGGCCTTTGGCGAAGCGCTGCGTGTTGTCGAGCAGGATGTCGCGCACGCGCCCGACGCCCTGCAACAACTCGATATCGACGCGGTTCACCGTCTTAACCGGCTCGAGCCACTGGCCTTCGGCGTGCCAGATGAAGGCGTCGGCGGCCTCGAAATCGACCGGCGGATAGGCCTTCGGCGCGAGGCGCTCGAGGGCGTCGGCGATGCGTTGCAACAGCGTGTCGTGGCTCTTGTCGGCACTCATGGAAGGGGTGATAAGCCTTTGGTCGAGAGGGAAAATTTCGCGGCGACCCTAAGCGTGCGGCCGCGCGCCGTCAACAGCGCCCTCGCCTTGCGCTTTCAACCTAAGTCCATTACCAATGCGCTCCACATCGCGCGGGAGTCCGATATGTTCTTGATTTCGCCGGCCTATGCGCAGGCGGCCGGAGGCAGCAGCGCAAGCTCCATCATGCAGATGGCGCCGCTGGCCCTGATCTTCGTCGTCTTCTATTTCTTCCTCATCCGGCCGCAGCAAAAGAAGGCGAAAGAAACCAAGTCGATGCTCGAAGCCATCCGCCGCGGCGACCGCGTCGTCACCGGCGGCGGCATCATCGGCACCGTTGCCAAGGTGAACAACGACGAGGTTCTGATCGACATCGCCGACAACACCCGCGTGCGCGTTGTGCGCAGCACCATCGTCAACGTGCTCGCCAAGACGGCGCCGGCGACCGGCGCCAAGGATAACGGCGGCGACGATGCCGATGATGCCGCGGCTAACGGCAAAACGAAGGACAGCGTCAAAGCCGGCGGCTAACGTATGCTGTATTTCCAGACTTGGAAGATCGCCCTCATCCTGGCGGTTTGTGCGCTGGGGGTTATCTTCACGCTGCCCAATGCCTTTTCGACGCAGACGGTGGAGAGCTGGCCGAGCTTCTTTCCGAAGCATCAGGCAAGCCTCGGCCTTGACCTCCGCGGCGGCTCATACCTGCTGCTCGAGGTCGATACGGCGTCGGTCGAGCGTGACCGGCTCAATAACCTGGTCGACGAGCTCCGCACCGCGCTGATCGCGAGCCATGTCGGTTACACCAGCCTCGGCGTCGCCGGCGATCACGTCACGGTCAAGCTGACCGATGCATCGAAATATCAGGAAGTGCACGACGCTGTCGTCAAACACGACCCCGATCTCCAGTTCACGACCGCATCCGACGGCACGATCACGCTCAAGCCCACCCAAGAAGCCGTCGAGAAGCGGCGGCAATCGGCCGTCGACCAATCGATCGAGATCGTTCGCCGCCGCATCGACGAAACCGGCACGCGCGAAGCGACCATCCAGCGCGAAGGCGACAAGCGCATCCTCATCGAGTTGCCGGGCGTCAGCAATCCCGAGCACGTCAAGGCGCTGCTCGGCAAGACGGCGCGACTGACCTTCCAGATGGTCGATCAGAATGCGTCGGCCGACGAAGGACGCGCGGGCCACGTGCCGCCGGGCGACGAATACCTGCCGGCGTCGGAAAACCGTCCGGGCCTGCCCACCGGTTACGTCGTAAAACGCCGCGCGCTGGTGTCGGGCGACATGCTGACCGACGCGCAGCCGACCTTCCAGGAAAACGAGCCGGTGGTGTCGTTCAAGTTCGATTCCGTCGGCGCCCGGCGCTTCGCGGAAGCGACCAAAGAAAACGTCGGCAAATTGTTCGCCATCGTGCTCGATAACAAGGTGATCAGCGCGCCGGTGATCCGCGAACCGATCCTGGGCGGGCAGGGCGTTATCAGCGGCAGCTTCACCGCGCAGTCGGCGAGCGATCTGGCGCTGCTGCTGCGCGCCGGCGCACTGCCGGCGCCGCTGACCGTGATCGAGGAACGCAGCGTCGGCCCCGATCTCGGTGCGGATTCGATCCGCGAAGGCACGACCTCGTGCATCGTCGGCGTCATTCTGGTCGTGCTGTTCATGATCGTGTTCTACGGCCTGTTCGGAATCTTCGCCGACATCGCGCTGTTCTTTAATCTCTGCATCATGATGGCGGCGCTGACGCTGCTGGGCGCGACGCTGACGCTGCCCGGCATCGCCGGCATCGCGTTGACCTTGGGCATGGCGGTCGATGCCAACGTGCTGATCTACGAGCGCATCCGCGAGGAAGTGCGCGGCGGCCGGTCGCTGATCTCGTCGCTGCAAGCGGGATTCGAGCGCGCCTTCGGCACCATTCTGGACAGCCACGTCACGACTCTCGTCGCCGGCGCCCTCATGTTCTGGCTCGGCTCCGGTCCGGTGAAGGGCTTCGCCGTGACCTTGAGCATCGGCGTTCTCACCTCGTTATTTTCGGCCATCCTGGTGACGCGCCTGCAAATCGTCACCTGGCTGCGCCGCTTCAAGCCCAAAGTAATTCCGATTTAGGTCCGCGCCGATGTTTCGCCCGCTCATCGTCATCCGCCGCATCCCCAACATCGATTTCATGGGGTTGCGCATGTTCGGCTTCGCCATCTCGGCGGTGATGGCGATCGGCTCGATCGTGCTGTTCGGCGTCAACGGCCTCAACTACGGCATCGATTTCTCCGGCGGCATCGTCATCGAGGCGCGCACGCCGCAGGCCGCGGATATTTCGGCGATGCGCACCAAGCTCGACAGCCTCGGCATCGGCCAGGTGGCGCTGCAAGGGTTCGGCGGGCCCAACGACGTGATGATCCGCGTCCAGCGCCAGCCCGGCGGCGACCAAGCGCAGGAAAACGCCGTTACCAAGGTCAAACAAGCGCTCGGCCCGGGCGTCGACTATCGCAGCACCAATGTCGTCGGGCCGACGATCGGCGCCGAGCTGATCCGCGCCGGCACCATCGCGACGATTCTGGCGCTGGTCGCGATTGCAATCTATGTCTGGTTCCGCTTCGAGTGGCAGTTCGGCATCGGCGCGATGCTGTCGACGCTGCACGACACGATCACGACCGTTGGTCTGTTCGCGCTGTTGCAGGTCGAGTTCAATCTGACGACGCTGGCGGCGATCCTGACCATCGCCGGTTATTCGATCAACGACACCGTCGTGATCTATGACCGCGTGCGCGAGACCATGCGCCGCTACAAGACGATGGATTTCTCGACGCTCATCAATAAGAGCCTCAACGAAACCCTGTCGCGCACCATCCTGACGGTCAGCACCACGGCGTTGGCGGTGTTGTCGCTGTTCTTCTTCGGCGGCCAAGTGCTGCACGGCTTCTCGATCGCGATGCTGTGGGGCATCGTCGTCGGCACGTACTCGTCGCTCTTCATCGCCGCGCCGATGCTGTATTACATCCGGCCCAAGGGCGTGCACGGCCGGGGCGGCGAACCCGCGCCGTCGCCGGCTTCGGCCCATCCGTCTCCGGGGACCAAGACCGGCGCGCCGTGACCGATGTCACGCCCCTGATCCCCGCCGGGCGCCAGGTCGTCGACAGTTACGGGCGCAACGGGTTCCACGTCAGCGGCGTCGCCTACGCGGGCGCCATCCTGGTGACAGCCGAAGCCACGGTCGCCTGGCCGGTCGGCTCGCTGGACGCGATCACGCCCGATAGCCTCAGCGCGTTGTTCGACCGCGGCATCGAGATCCTGCTATTGGGCTGTGGCCCACGCATGGTGCCGGTGCCGCCGGCGCTGCGCGCCGCGCTCAAGGCCAAGGGCATCGTGATTGACGCGATGGACACGGGCGCCGCGTGCCGCACCTACAACGTCCTGGTGGCCGAGGAGCGCCACGTCGCCGCAGCGTTGTTACCGGCCGGTTAACCACCCAATCTTGACGGGTGGGGCGAAAATCGTCAGCGTGCGGCCGCTCGTTCGCGTAATCCCGGGTTAGGCGGCGCCGGAGCGTCTGCCCCGATCGAATTCGCCGGGAGGCCGTTGAGCATGGCATCAGTCGTCGAATCTGAGACGTCGGCACCGTCGTCGCTTGCGGCGTTCGTCCGGCAACACGATTGCGATCGCTTCGCGACCGCCATTTTTGCGCCCGAGCCTCGCCGCGAAAATCTGTTCGCGCTCTACGCCTTCAATTACGAACTCGCCAAGGTGCGCGAAAGCGTGCGCGAGCCGATGATGGGCCGTGTGCGGCTGCAATGGTGGCGCGACGCGCTCGCCGAAATCGCGGCCGGCCAGCCGCCGCGGCGTCACGAAGTGGCCGAGCCTCTGGCGCGAATCATCCGTGCCCATCATCTATCGCAATCGGCGCTGACGCGCATGATCGACGCGCGCGAGCAGGATTTGCTGCCCGACCCGCCGACGACTTTCACGCAGCTCGAAGACTATGTCGAAGCCACCGGCGGCGGCCTCAATTACCTGGCGCTGCAAGCCTTGGCGGTGAAGGACAGCAAAGGCGCGGCGCCGATTGCGGCGCGCCACGTCGGTGTCGGTTACGCGCTGGCTGGCGTCCTGCGCGCCACCGCGTTCAACGCAAGGTTCGGCCTGTCGCACATTCCGATCGAACTCGATCCCGACCGGCATGCCTTGGGCGGCAAGGCGACGCCGGCCCTATGCGACGCGGCAGCGACGATTGCCGAGGCCGCCCATGCCCGGTTCGCCAAGGCGCGGTCACTGAGCGACGATATCCCGGAGGCGGCGATGCCGGTGCTGCTGCCGATGCTCGTCGCCGAGCGCTGGCTCGGGCAGATCGAGCGCGCCGGCTACGATTTATTCGCGCCGCGCATCCTGCGGCCCGATCCATGGCGCGGGCTGCGGCTGGTGCTGGCGGCGCGCCGCGGCCGGCTCTAAGCCGTCTCGGGCAGCGTCGCCGTGCAGTGCGGGCAGCGCGTCGCCTTGAGCGCGATCGTCGAAATGCAATAAGGGCATTCCTTCGTCGTCGGCGACGGCGGCGCCTGGCCGGGCGAGAATTTAGCGGTCACCTTGTTGATCTGCTTCACCAGCAGGAAGACCGCGAAAGCGACGATCACGAAGTTGACCACGGTGTTGATGAACGTGCCGTAGTTGAGCGTCGCCGCGCCGGCGGCCTTGGCGGCGGCGATGGAATCGTAATGCGCGCCGGTCAGGCTGACGAACAGGCTGGAAAAATCCACCTTGCCGAGCAGCAGGCCGATCGGTGGCATGATTATATCGTCGACCAGGGAGCTCACGATCTTGCCGAAGGCGGCGCCCAAGATCAGGCCGATGGCCAGATCGACGACATTGCCGCGCATCGCGAAGTCACGGAATTCTTTGAGCATCGGGTTCCTCCACAACTTGCTTCGCGCAGCTTGGGCGAAAGTGCGCGGCGACGCAATCGTCGGCGGCGTCGACGTCTGAGGATTAAGCCCGCTTGCGCTTTTTCTCGGAATTGCGCGCGAGATAGGTTTTGAGATAATCGCCCGTATAGCTGCCCTTGGCGGCGGCGATCTGCTCGGGCGTTCCCGTTGCCACTATGCGCCCGCCGCCCGAGCCGCCTTCGGGCCCGAGATCGACGATCCAGTCGGCGGTCTTGATCACTTCCAGATTGTGCTCGATCACCAGGATGGTATTGCCCTGGTCGACGAGCGCGTGCAGCACCTCGAGGAGCTTGCTGACGTCGGCGAAATGCAGGCCGGTGGTCGGTTCGTCGAGGATGTAGAGCGTGCGGCCGGTGGCGCGCCGCGACAATTCTTTGGCGAGCTTGACCCGCTGCGCCTCGCCGCCGGATAGCGTCGTCGCCGGCTGGCCGATGTGGATATAGCCAAGACCGACGCGCTCCAACGTCGCCAGTTTCTCGCGGATCGACGGCACCGCCGAAAAGAACGCCGCACCTTCCTCGACGGTCATGTCGAGCACGTCGGCGATGCTCTTGCCCTTGAACTCGACTTCGAGGGTTTCGCGGTTATAGCGCTTGCCCTTGCAGACGTCGCATTGGACATAGACGTCGGGCAGGAAGTGCATCTCGATCTTGATGACACCGTCGCCCTCGCACGCTTCGCAACGGCCGCCTTTGACGTTGAACGAGAACCGCCCGGGGCCGTAGCCGCGCGCCTTGGATTCGGGCAATCCGGCGAACCAGTCTCTTATTGGCGTAAATGCGCCCGTGTAGGTCGCCGGATTGGAGCGCGGCGTGCGGCCGATCGGGCTCTGGTCGATATCGATGACCTTGTCGAGATGTTCGGCGCCCTCGATGCGGTCGTGCGCGCCAGCCTGCTCGCGCGCGCCCATCAGCTTGCGTGCCAGTGCCTTGTAGAGCGTATCGATAACGAGCGTCGACTTGCCGCCGCCGGAGACGCCGGTGATGCAGGTGAGGGCACCGAGCGGAAAGGCCGCCTTGATGTTCTGCAGATTGTTGGCGCGCGCGCCGACGACGGTCAGCGCCTTGCCGGTGCCGTGCCGGCGCTGCGCCGGCAGCTCGATCCGTTTGCGGCCGGTGAGATAGGCGGCGGTGACGCTATCCGGGCTTTTCATCACCTCGTCGGGCGTGCCGATCGCCACCACCTTGCCGCCGTGGATACCGGCTGCCGGGCCCATGTCGATCAAAAAATCAGCGGCACGGATCGCTTCCTCGTCGTGCTCGACAACCAGCACCGAGTTGCCAAGGTCGCGCAGCCGCTTGAGGGTCGCCAGCAGCCGATCGTTGTCGCGCTGGTGCAAGCCGATCGACGGCTCGTCGAGCACGTACAGCACGCCGGTGAGGCCCGAGCCGATCTGCGAGGCCAGGCGAATACGCTGGCTTTCGCCGCCCGACAGCGTGCCCGAAGCGCGCGACAGCGTCAGGTATTCGAGGCCGACGTTACGCAGAAATCCCAGGCGTTCATTGATCTCCTTGAGGATGCGCGCGGCGATGTCGCGCTGCTTCTGCGTCAGGTCCTGGCTCAGCGTGCCGAACCATTCGCCGGCCTCGAAGATCGACATGTCGGCGACCTGGCTGATGTCGCGCTTGCGGATCTTGACCGCCAGCGCCTCGGGTTTGAGCCGCTTGCCTTGGCAGGCTTCGCAGGGCGCGGTGTTCTGGTAGCGCGATAGCTCTTCGCGGCGCCAGATGCTTTCGGTCTCGCGCCAGCGGCGTTCGATGTTCGGAATCACGCCCTCGAACGGCCGTGTCGTCGAATAGCTCTTGCGGCCGTCGTCGTATTTCATCGTCACCGGCTTGTCGCCGGTGCCGTAGAGGATCGCCTGGCGCACCTTGTCGTCGAGGTCTTTCCACGGCGTGTTGACGCTGATCTTCAAATGGCGGGCCAAGCTGTCGAGCGTTTGGGCGTAATACTGCGTCGACTGCGTGTTCCACGGCGCGATCGCGCCTTCGCGCAGGCTCAGCCGCTCGTCGGGCACGATCAGATCGGGATCGAAGAACAATTTGGTGCCGAGGCCGTCGCAGGTCGGACACGCGCCGAACGGATTGTTGAATGAGAACAGCCGCGGCTCGATCTCGGGAATGGTGAAGCCCGATACCGGACAGGCGAATTTGGCCGAGAAGATGGTCTGCTTGCCGCCGTCGGCGTCCTCGGCAATGGCGATGCCGTCGGCCAGCTTGAGCGCGGTCTCGAGGCTGTCGGCGACGCGGTTGCCGAGATCCTTGCGCACGACGATGCGGTCGACCACGACTTCGATGTCGTGCTTGAGCTTCTTGTCGAGCGCCGGCGCGGCGTCGATGTCGTACATTTTCCCGTCGACCTTGACCCGCTGAAATCCGCGCTTTTGCAGCTCGAGAAGGTCTTTGCGGTATTCGCCCTTGCGGCCGCGCACGATGGGCGCCAGCAGCAGCAGACGCGTACCTTCCGGCATCGCCATGACGCGGTCGATCATCTGCGAGACAGTTTGACTCTCGATGGGGAGGCCGGTGGCGGGCGAATAGGGCACGCCGACGCGCGCCCACAGCAGCCGCATGTAATCGTAGATTTCGGTGACCGTGCCGACGGTCGAACGCGGATTGCGCGAGGTGGTTTTCTGCTCGATCGAGATCGCCGGCGACAGGCCTTCGATCAGGTCGACGTCGGGCTTCTGCATCAGCTCGAGGAACTGGCGCGCATAGGCCGACAGGCTTTCGACGTAACGGCGCTGGCCTTCGGCATAGATCGTGTCGAAGGCGAGCGACGACTTGCCCGAACCGGACAGGCCGGTGATCACCACCAGGCTGTCCCGCGGCATGTCGACGTCGACGTTCTTCAGATTGTGTTCGCGGGCGCCGCGGACACGGATTTGCTGCATGACAGGAGGCACTCGAGTCGTCGTCGGTGATGCGCGACTATGAGCCACAAGCTTCGTGCTTGGCAATGTTCCCATTGTGTTCTAGGCTGCGAACGCTTGCCAAACCGCGCCAGAAGCCCATAGATGGGCCCACGCGCCGCGGTTCACAAGGCGGCGGAAAAGCGGGAGGAGCGGGCGATGGCCGGAAGCGTCAACAAGGTGATCTTGATCGGCAATCTCGGCCGCGATCCTGAGATCCGCTCGACCAACGACGGCACCCGCGTCGCCAACATGTCGGTCGCGACCTCGGAATCCTGGCGCGACAAGGCCACCGGCGAGCGCAAAGAGCGCACCGAATGGCACCGCGTCGTCGTGTTCAACGACCGGCTGGTCGAGATCATTGAGAAGTACCTGAAAAAGGGCTCCAAGGTTTATCTCGAAGGCGCGCTGCAGACGCGCAAATGGACCGATCAGTCGGGCCAGGAGAAATACACCACCGAAGTGGTGCTGCAGAAATTTCGCGGCGAGCTCACGATGCTCGATGGCGCGCGATCGAGTGGCGGCGAGGGCAGCTTTGCAGCCGACGAGCCATCTGCGGCGGCGGCCGGACGCGGCAAGGCCAAAGCGCCGGCGTCCTCCGATTTGGACGACGAAATCCCGTTCTAGCCACGACGTTTGCGACTCCGGCAATCGGCGGCGATTGCGCGTCGCCGAAGGCTGGATTCGCGGTTTTTGCGGCGCACAAAAACCAACCCCCAAACGACTCGGTGGAGGGCCCAAAATTGCCCTCATAAATCACTGTTAAAGTGACTTATAGTCCACTGTTTTTATAATATAAAAATTATTCCCTGAATCAGCCTGTCCGAGCGGCAAGACGGCGGCGGCCGACGTTGTTCGCAAAGCTGAAATCACGTACAATTTTTGCACCGTAACGCTGGCGTGTTCCGCCAGCGTTTGCACGAGAAAACGCCCCTAGAACTGGCCCAAAACCGTGGTCGCCAACCCAACGCCGCCGACCCCGCCGCCGAGCGACATCGCGCCGGTCTCCATCGAAGAGGAGATGCGCCGGTCGTACCTCGATTACGCCATGAGCGTGATCGTGGCGCGCGCCCTGCCGGACGTGCGCGACGGCCTCAAGCCGGTCCACCGCCGCATCCTCTACGGCATGAAGGAGGGTGGCAACGAATGGAACCGGCCGTACCGCAAGTCGGCGAACATCGTCGGCTACGTGATGGGCCATTACCATCCGCACGGCGACGCCGCGATTTACGACGCCATGGTGCGCATGGCGCAGGATTTCTCCATGCGCCTGCCGCTCATCGACGGCCAGGGCAATTTCGGCTCGATGGACGGCGATCCGGCGGCAGCGATGCGCTACACCGAGGCGCGCATGTCGCGCGCCGCCGACGCGCTGCTCGACGACATCGACAAGGAGACCGTCGACTTCCAGCCGAATTACGACGGCAGCCGCCAGGAACCGAAGGTCCTGCCGGCGCGCTACCCCAACATCCTGGTCAATGGCGGCGCCGGCATCGCGGTCGGCATGGCGACCAACATCCCGACCCACAATCTGGGCGAGGTGATCGACGCCTGCATCGCCTATATCGACGACAACGCCATTTCGATCGAGGCGCTGATGGCGAAGGTGCCGGGGCCGGATTTTCCGACCGGCGGCATCATCCTAGGTCGCGGCGGCATCGCCGATGCCTATCGCACCGGCCGCGGCTCGATCGTCATTCGCGGCAAAGCGGCGATCGAGGAGCTGCGCGGCGACCGCGAGGCGATCATCATCACCGAAATTCCATATCAGGTGAACAAGGCGCGCCTGGTCGAGCGCATCGCCGATCTCAGCCGCGAGAAGCAGATCGACGGCATCAGCGACCTCCGCGACGAAAGCGACCGGCACGGCGTGCGCGTCGTCGTCGAGCTCAAGCGCGACGCCATGGCCGAAGTCGTGCTGAACCAGCTCTATAAATTCACGCCGCTCCAGGAAACCTTCGGCATCAACATGCTGGCGCTGGACGGCGGCGGCCGACCGGTGTTGATGGGCCTGAAGGACGTGGTCGGCGCCTTCGTCGCCTTCCGCGAGGAAGTCGTCACCAAGCGGACGGTCTATCTCCTAGGTCAGGCGCGCGATCGCGCCCATCTGTTGCTGGGGCTCGCCGTCGCCGTCGCGAACATCGATGCGGTGATCGAGCTCATCCGCAAGGCGAAGGATCCGGAGACGGCGCGGACGCAGTTGGCGGCGCGCGCCTGGCCGGCGGCGTCGGTGGCGCCGCTGGTGGCGTTGATCGAGGAGGAAGGCCGTTCGCGTCTGGCCTCCGACAACATCTACAAGCTGTCCGAGGAACAGGCCAAGGCGATCCTCGAACTCCGTCTGCAACGGTTGACGGGGCTCGAGCGCGACAAGATCGCCGAGGAATTGCGGGACTTGACCGAGGAGATTCGCGGCCATCTCGAGATCCTGGGCTCGCGGCCCAAACTGCTCGATGTCGTCCGCAAGGAGTTGCGCGAAGTGCGGGAGCAGTTCGCGACGCCGCGCAAGACGATGCTCGAGGACGCGACGGCCGAAACCAACATCGAGGATCTGATCCAGCGCGAGGACATGGTCGTCACCGTCAGCCACGCCGGCTACATCAAGCGCGTGCCGTTGGTGACCTATCGCGCGCAACGCCGCGGCGGCCGCGGCCGCGCCGGCATGGCGATGCGCGACGAGGATTTCGTCAGCCAGGTGTTCGTCGCGTCGACGCACGCGCCGGTCCTGTTTTTCACGTCGTCGGGCCGCGTCTACAAGCTCAAGGTGCACACGCTGCCGGTCGGCACGCCGCAATCGCGCGGCAAGGCGATGATCAACCTGCTGCCCAACCTGTCCGAAAAGGAAACCATCTCGACCGTCATGCCCCTGCCCGAGACCGCGCCGGAGATCGAGGGCAAGACCATCGTCTTCGCCACGGCGCAGGGCTATGTCCGGCGCAACGCGCTGAGCGATTTCGAAGAGGTCAAGGCCAACGGTAAGATCGCGATGAAGTTCGAAGGCGAGGACAAGGACGACCGCATGATCGCCGCGGCGATCTGCACCGTTGCCGACGACGTGCTGCTGGCCACGCGCAACGGCAAGGTGATCCGTTTCGCGGCCGAGGACGCGCGCGTCTTCTCGAGCCGCAATTCCGTTGGCGTGCGCGGGATCAAGCTCGGCAAAGGCGACGAGGTCTTCTCGATGTCGATCCTGCGGCACGAAGAGGTCGAGTCCGAACAGCGTTACGCCTATATCGTCGAAGCCAATCGGCGGCGCCACGGCGAGGAGGAGGCGGAGGACGCCGACGCGGACGAGAAGGCGGCGGCGACCATCAGTGAAGCGCAATTCACCGAAATGGCGGCGCGCGAGGAATTTTTGCTTACCGTCACGGAGCGCGGCTTCGGCAAGCGCTGTTCGGCCTACGACTACCGCATCACCGGCCGCGGCGGGCAGGGCATCGAGAACATGAAGCCGGGCCGCAACCAGGGCCCGACAGTCGCGGTCTTCCCGGTGCGCCACCAGGATCAGTTGATGCTGGTCACCAACGAGGGCACGGTGATCCGCACGCCGGTCGAGGACATCAGCATCCGGCGCCGGGGCAGCGGCGGCGTGCGCGTATTCACGCTCGACGAAGGCGCGCGTGTCGTCTCGGTGGCGCATTTGGGCGAAGCCGGCGAGAATGGCGAGGGCGAGGCAGGGGGGAAATAATGAGCGCGACGCGCGTCGGCGTTTACCCGGGCACCTTCGATCCGATCACCAACGGCCACACCGACGTGATCGTGCGCGCCACCAAGGTGGTCGACCGGCTGGTCGTTGGGGTCGCGCGCAACGCCGGCAAGGGGCCGCTGTTCTCCACCGAAGAACGCGTCGCCATCGTCAAAGCCGAGATCGATCATCTGCCGGCCGAAGCGCGCAAGCGCATCGCCGTCAAAGCATTCGACACGCTGCTGATGCAGTTTGCGATCGACAACGGCGCATCGGTCATCATCCGAGGCCTGCGCGCGGTGTCCGATTTCGAATACGAATTTCAGATGGCTGGTATGAACAGCCGTATTAACGCCAACGTCGAGACGCTGTTCCTGATGGCGTCCGACCGCTTTCAATTCATCTCGTCGCGCTTCGTGAAGGAAATCGGCATGCTCGGCGGCAACGTTACGCCGTTTGTCAGCACGCGCGTCGCAAAACGCATCGCCGAAAAATTCGACGGTGGTCGCATACGCAAGCGTCGGTGACTCCGCGCGGCACGTCGTCGTGTTCAATATGAACGGGATTTAACTTGGCCGTCGCGGGACGCTGGACCCAAATGAACGCCGACAGCCACATGGCTGCCGGCTCGCATCGACCCCCTTTAGCGGGCAAATACCCCTGGGTCCGCCCCGCCTGCCTCCCTTTCCTCCATAACGCAGGCGGGGCGATTCCTTTCTCGCCTCGTCCCATCCTCCGATCGATCTTGCGCCGGCGCTGCGACGAACGCCGGCGCGCGGCTCGATCGTCAACGAAAGGCGTCGCGCGATGACCAGCAAGCTGTTCTCGTCGTTCGCATTGCGGACGCTCATGCTCAAGAACCGCATCGTCGTTTCGCCGATGTGCCAGTACAGCGCCGACGATGGTGTCGCGTCCGATTGGCACATGGCGCATCTGCCGACGATGGCGGTCTCGGGTGCCGGGCTGACGATGATCGAAATGACGGATGTCGAGCCGGTCGGCCGGATTACGCTCGGCTGCCTGGGTCTCTATTCCAACGCGTGCGAGGCGGCGTTGCAGCGCGTCGTGCGATCGGCCAAGCGCTGGGGCGGCGCGGCAATCGGCATTCAGCTTGCGCACGCCGGCCGCAAAGGCTCGACGCACAAACCGTGGGACGGCGGCGCGCCGCTACAACCGCAAGCTAGCGCTTGGCAAACCGTTGCACCGTCGGCGATCCCGTTTGCCGAAGGTTGGCCCGCGCCGGCGGCTCTGACCGAGGCCGAGATCGAGCGCATCGTTGGCGCCTTTGCGACGGCCGCGCGGCGCGCGTTGCGGGCCGGCGTCGATCTGGTCGAATTACACGGCGCGCACGGCTACCTGCTGCATCAGTTCCAGTCGCCGCTGTCGAACAAGCGAACCGACAAATGGGGCGGCAGCGCTGAGGCCCGAATGCGGTTTCCGTTGCGTGTCGTCGAAGTGGTGCGCGCCGTGTGGCCCGAGGGCAAGCCGCTTGGCATGCGCATCAGCTGTCACGAATGGACCGACGGCGGATTGACGCCCGACGATGCGGTCGTCTATGCGCGCGCGTTGAAGGCGCGTGGCGTCGACTATCTCTGTTGTTCGGGCGGCGGCAACGTCGCGACCGCCAAAATCCCGATCGCACCGGGATACATGGTCGAATTCGCCGCCAAGGTCCGGCATGACGCCGGCATCGCGACGCGCGCCATCGGCATGATCCTGACGCCGCGACAGGCCGAGACGATCGTCGCTGACGGCCAAGCGGACATGGTGGCGCTGGCGCGCGGCTTTCTCGACGACCCGCGTTGGGGATGGCACGCAGCCGAGGCGCTTGGTGCGCCGATCCCGGCGCCGCCGCAATATCAGCGCGCGACGCGCGACACCTGGCCGGGCGCCAAGCTGGTGCGACCGACGGCCGCTGCCGCAGAGTGAAAAGGTGTTAACCACATCGGCCCGAATTAGTAAGAAGTTAATGGCGGCGCCGCTAACGTGGCGGCGCTTCAACCGAAGACGATCGTGCGCGCTTTCATGATTTCGGTGATACGCGATACGCGCGGCGCCACGGCGATCGAATACGCGCTCATCACCATCGCCGTCGGCAGCGTTGGCACGCAAGTCAAGCGCGCACCCAAAATGATGCGGCATAGTTAATAGAGCGTTTACGCGGGGCGGTCGTTCGCCGCCGTTTCAGATTCAGACTTGGCCGAGATATCTGCGCGCGAAGCGCAGCAGCTCGAGATCGCTCGTTTGCTTGGCGACAGCCTGGATTTCGTGGAAGTAAGTGCGCAAGCCCGCCTGGTCGATCCGGCACGACAGCCAGCCGACGAACTGATCGGGGGTGCGAACCCATGCCGGCAAGGGGTCCAGCGCGTTGTCGAACGGCAGAACGCTCTGCATGATTCGCCAGCGGCGCTGCGACAGAATCTCAGCGGATTCGTCGCCAGTGCCAGGCGTCCAACCTGGGCGCGCATAAGCATGCGTGCGGCGGACCATCGTCTCTCCTCGGGCTCTTTTGTTCGTGCAGAATTCTTGGCGGCCAAAATACGGGCGCGGCCGTGACCATACAATCCTAAAAGACCGTTAAAATGCAAGAAAGTACGGTTAATTCCTCCAGTCATAGTTAAGTAAAGGTGTCCTCACCGCGTCGGTCTCGGCCCAGTCGTAAAATCTACCGACAAGCCATTGATATTAATAATAGAATTATCTCGTTAAGCTTGTATTCACGGTGAAAAAGGGGTTACCTCAACAATGTCGCTCGCGATTGTCGAGACGGGCAAAAAGAAAAACCGGGAAGACCGATGTCGTCGTTATCGCAACGTCTCAAGCATCGCTATTTCGGCCGTTACCTGCACCCCTCTATACGGTCCTGCGCCACCGCATCGCGGAACTGTTGACGCCCGACGCCGCCGTGCTCGATGCCGGTTGCGGTCGGCGCGCGCCGACCTTGGCGCATTTCCGTGGCCGGGCGCGGCGCCTCATCGACGTCGACCAAGTCGCGTTCGCGGATGCGCCGAGCGATCTCGAATTGCGTCAACGCGATCTTGGCGATACAGGAGTTGCTACCGATTCGGTTGATCTGATGTACAGCCAGGCGGTGCTCGAACACGTCACCGATCCCGATGCTGTCTTTGCCGAGATTGCACGATTGCTGACGCCGGGCGGCCACTATATCGGCCTCACGGCCAACAAATGGGACTACGCTTCGCTGGCGGCGCGGATCATTCCGAATCGCTTCCATCCGTGGATCGTGCGTCGCACGGAAGGCCGCGCCGAAGAGGATGTATTTCCGACGGCGCATCGAGTCAACACGCGGCGCGCCACGGCCTCGAGATCGCCGAGTTCCGGTATCTCGGCCAATATCCCAGCTATTTCATGTTCAACGGGCCGATGTTCCTGCTCGCGACCGCCTACCAGAAGCTGCTCGAGCGTGTCACGCCGCTGCATTGTCTTCAGGGCTGGATCTTCTTCGTCCTGCGCAAGCCTGCGGCCGCTGCCAAGCATCCGACGATTGTCGCCCGCCCGGCGGCCTGACGTACCGGCATTTTTCTCGCATTGAGCCGCGGGGAACGGCCCCGCGCTGCCGCCGTTATGTGCCCAGCACGATTTGGAGCGGGGCGAATGCGGATTGTGACAGCAGTGATATTGGCGTTTTTGTTAGCGTCGTGCACGACGATGCGGCAGACGGAGCCGCAGCGCACGGCGACCGAAGAAATGTTGATTTCCAGCGCGGCGGACCGCGCGGTCGACGAGCTCAAGCTCAACGTCAGCGGCAAGGCCGTTCTGGTCGAGGCATCGAATTATAAAGGCCTCGACGCCGAATATACCGTCGCCGCCGTTCGCGGTCTTGTCGTGAAGGACGGCGGACGGTTGGTCGCGGATCGCAAGACTGCGGATGTCGTGATCGAGATGCGCAACGGCGCACAATCGGTCGACCAGAAAGAGTTCTTGGTCGGCATTCCGTCGTTTGACGTGCCGATCCCGCTCGCCGGAAGCCTGACATTCCCAGAGATCGCGCTCTATAGCCGGAAGGAAGATATCGGCGTGTCGAAATTGACGATTGCCAATTACAGCGCGGGCGGTGCGCCGGTTGGATCGAGCGGACCGGTTTACGGGTTTTCCCACGACCGGCACTACAAACTCCTGATCTTCATCGGCTGGAAGAACCAGGATTACCGTCCCGACGAAGACGCCGGAACGTCAATCGGCCAGTAACGACGCCGTCAGGCGGCGCGTCGCTGGCACTCGAATTCGATGGCGACGGTTGTGCCCTTGTCGATGGCGCTGGTGATCGAGAAGCGCCCGCCGAGCAACTCGACGAGATGCTTGGTCAGCGGCAGGCCCAGGCCGGTGCCGCCATATTTGCGCGCGATGCTGTTGTCGAGTTGCTCGAACGGTCGCAACGCGGCTGGAATATCCTCTTCGGCCATGCCGATGCCCGTGTCCTTGACCTCGATGACCATGTGTTTGGCCGTCTTGCGCGCCGAGACGGTAACCGAGCCGCCGGCGGGGGTGAACTTCAAGGCGTTCGAAACGAGGTTGATCAGGATCTGACGGAAGCGTGTCTCGTCGCCGATGACCGACGGCAGATTGGGATCGAGCCGCGTATTGAAGTTAACTTTGGCGCGTTCGGCCTGGGCGCGGACGATACGATCGACCTCGGCGACGATGGCGGCCACGTCGAGCGGTTCGCGCCCGACCTTGAGCGCATTGGCCTCCGCCTTGCTGATATCGAGAATGTCGTTGACGATTTCCAGCAGATGGGCGCCGGACGTGCGAATGTCGTGGGCGTATTCGCGATAGCGCTGCTGGAGCGGGCCGAGCATCGCGGTCTCGATGATCTCGGAAAAGCCGATGATGGCGTTGAGCGGCGTGCGCAGTTCGTGGCTCATGTTGGCGAGAAAACGCGATTTGGCCTGCGTCATAGCCTCGGCCCGCGCACGGCCCTCGGTCGCGCGCGTGGTTTCGAGCCGCGCCTCGGCAAGGTTGACGTACGATGCGAAGTGCCGCAGCGCGAGGAGGGTCAACAGCCCGACCATGCCGAGGATAACGGTCAGCGCGATGACGACGCCGACGAATTCGTTGCGCCACACCGCGTATGCGCGCTTATCCGTCATGATAACATTGACCGCCAACGGCAGATTGTTCAGCGCATGCGTCGCGATGAACAGTGGCTTGCCGAGTATGTGGCCGTTGCTGTGAATCACGCCGGCCGCGTTGTGCGCGAGAACCTGCGGAAATGCGACGCGATCAGCGACGTTGGTGCCGACCGCCGGCGATTGCGGATAGCGCGCGAGCATGAGCCCGTCGCGGTCGAACAATGAAACGGCGGTACCTGGACCGAGATAGATGTCGCGGTAGAGGTTCGTGAAATAATCGAGCGGGATGGCGCCGCTGATGATTCCGGCAAATGAACCATCCGGTGCTTCCAGGCGGCGCACCATCAAAATGACCGGCATGCCGGTGGTTTGGAACTTGACGGGTTCGCTGATGAACGAGGCCGGCGTCGGGTTATCGCGCACGTGCTGAAAATAGCTGCGGAACGCAATATCGAGGTTGGCGGGCGCGCTGTCGTCCGACGAGTTGACGATGCGGCCGTGCGCATCGAAAAGTGCGATACTCGCGAGTTGCGGCATGCCGCCGTACTCGGCGCGCAGCAACCGCGTGACCACGCGACCGCCGTAAAGCTGGTGGATGTTCTGTGCGGATGCCTGGCCGTGCTGCTTCAGCAAGAGGGCTAGGGTATCCTTGAGCGTGATGTCGACTTCGTCGAGCGAGCGTTCCGTTTGCTCGGCCAGGACGGTGTCGAGGCTCGAAAGCGTCTGTTGCGTCTGCTCGGTCGCTTGGTCGTAGAGATGAACCAGCAACGCCACCGCGATGAAGGTGAGGGTGGCGGCAATGACGACGCCGGCGGCGACGAGAAACTTCGTCGGCCGCACCGGAGATGTGGGCCGCGCGGCGTCGTCAGACGTTGACGGCAACATGATCGGTTTCGGATCAGCCATCGACATGCGTCCGCATGAGAAGTCCCCCATTAAAGGGTCGACGCTCTGAGCAATGTCTTAAAATCGTACGGCCTCATACAGGCCGGAATAGGGTTAGCAAGCGGTTAACGGACGCCGGCCCACCGAGCGCAGATCGCGCGCCGGCAACACCGCCGCGCGTGTCAAGGCTCACGGAATGATCACGGCGAATGCCCAGGATCGATGATAGCAAGCGAGAATGCGCAATTTGTTCACGTCGCCAGCGGCCGCTGTACGGCCGAAGTTAGACGAACCGCAAGAGGCGCTTGGAATCGGGGCGTCGATCAAGCAGGCCTTGCGACCGATCAAGGGACGTTTGACGTCGCAGCCGGCGCCTTCGTGGCGCATCGCGGCGACCGTTTTGAAGCGTCACGGTTTTGAGCCGCGCACCATCTTCGACGTCGGTGTCGCGTTCGGCACCTTCGACCTTTATCGCGAATTCCCAGACGCATTCTACTATCTGATCGATCCGACGCATGAATCTCTGCGCTACATGCGGCATCTCGCGGGGCAACTCGATTGCGAGGTGCTCAACGTCGCGCTCGGCGATCACGACGGCGAACTTGAAATCGAGGTACGCGACGACATCCAAGGTTCGACATTCTTTGAAGAAGTTGGGCCGCGCGCGGTGCGCCGACGTGAAACCGTTGCCGTGCGCCGCTTCGATACGCTCGTCGGTGCATTCGACCGGCCGGCCTTGGCGAAGATCGACGTGCAGGGCTCGGAGTTGACGGTTCTGCAGGGGATGGGCGAGCGCATCCGTGACATCGACGCCATTGTCGTCGAAACCAGCACATTGGCGACCATCAAAGGCGGACCCGAAATCGGCGACGTTATCGCCTATTTGAAATCGCGCGGCTTCGTCATGTTTGATCTTGTCGGCTCCGGTCGGCGTCCGTTGGATGGTGCCTTGGCGCAGCTCGACGCGCTATTCGTGCCGGATGAATCACCGCTCCGCGCCGACCGACGTTGGACCGATCGCGCCTGAGCGCTCAGCGCGCCGTCACTTGATTGCGAAAATCGAGCGGTGCCGCGATCTTACGGAACGGCTCGATGCTCGATCCGGTGCCGCGCACCACGATGTCGCCGTAGCCGAGCAGCCGTCCCACAAGCGATTGGTCGACGTCGACGGTTTCGACCTTATCCATGTTCATCTCGATGGTGTGGCGCCGGATCAGGCCGCGTTTGAAGATGACGCGTCGGTCAGTGACCGCAATCTCGGTCGTCCAACGACGCACCGCCGCGGCGAGTAACGTCAACAGGCTGATCAGCATCACGAGATCGAGCGCGATCAGCAGATAGGGGACGAAATTGCCTAATTGGCTGGCGGCGACGATGGCCGCCGCCAATGCCACCGCGATCGCGAACAGCACGAGGCCGGGAAGATAGACAATCCAGTGCAATCGCCCGACATAACGCAACGTCTCGCCGGGCTGGAGAATCCGCTGGAGATAGCTCATGCGCGCGGCGGTTCGGAAGGACTGGTGAGCCCGGCGGGAGTCGAACCCGCGACCCCATGATTAAAAGTCATGTGCTCTACCGGCTGAGCTACGGGCTCGCGCAATTGCGCGCGACAATAGGCGCGCCGGCGAGGGCGGTCAACCAAGGGCGTCACGGGCGCCGCGCAGGCGCGGGGTGTTCAGTTCGGGAAGCTGATCGGCACCATCCAATGACCATCGACGCTGCCGGTGTTCGACGGCGTAACCACGGCGTCAGCCGATTTTTGCTGGGGCGGATCGCTGGCACAACCGACCGCGGCGAGCATGAGAGAAGCCAAAACGACGAAGGTCAGCGACTTGGTCATCACACGCGTTCCCTTCTCGGGCAGGCGAGCCATCCGGCGTCGCCGCTCACGGGAGTCCACCAATGGCATGAGCGCGGCGAAGGTAGGGTGGTCTTGCGCCCGCGGCAATCGAGCGAACCCTTAGACCGGCAACTTTTATTACCTAAGCCGATCGTTGCGATTGCGGTAAGGAGCGCCGCGAATCGAGACCGTGCTCCTCGATGTGGATGCGCCAAGCCAGCAGCGCGGCGTTGAGGACCGAAAAAACCAACGCGATTTGCCAGGCGCCGAAGACCAGCGGCAACACGGCGATCTCGCCGGCGACGATCAGGTAATTGGGATGGGTGACAAAGCGGTAGGGGCCACGCCGCACCAGCGGCACGTCGGGTACGGTGTAGACCCGCGCCGTCCAAAAGCGGCCGAGGCTGGCGACGGTCCAAACCCGCAAAATCTGCAACGCGAGAAACAGGCCGAGCCAGATCCAGTTCACCCCGGTGTTCCAGGGTACGAACACAAGAAGCGCGAGCAGCCATGCGGCGTGCAGAGCGACGATCAAGGGGTAATGGCCGGCGCCGAGCTCGACCGCGCCGTGTTCCTTGAGCGCGCGCGCATTGCGTGCCGAGTAGGCGAGCTCGCCCAGCCGCATCGCCGCGACCAGGCCGACGATGAGCGGCAGCGGGTTCACGCTTCGAGTACCAAAAAGCCGGCGGTGAATCCGGGCCCCAACGCCGACAGCAACATACGGCCGCTGGCGCCCGCCTTGAGTGTGCGCTCGAGCACGAACAGCACCGTTGCCGCCGACATGTTGCCGCAATCGCGCAGCACGGCGCGCGCATGATCGAGCGCGCCGGCGGCGAGCGCGAATGCTTCCTCGATCGCACTCAGGACTTTGACGCCGCCGGGATGGCAGACGACGTGATCGATGCCGTCGAGGGTAAGACCGTGGCGGGCAAGGAATGTCGCGGCGGCGGCGTGCAACTCGCTGCGCACCAACGCGGGAATGTCGCGCGAGAAGATCGCCTTCAGGCCGTCCTCCATCACATCCCAGCCCATGACGCCGAGCGAATCCGGCCAGGTATGCTCGCCCGCGGCGCCAAGCGCCGGTCCGTCGCCGTCGGTCGAAACGATACCGGCGGCGGCGCCGTCGCCGAACAACGCGGTTGCGACGACGTTGCTTTTCGAGTTGTCGCCGCGGCGGAAGCAGAGCGCACACAGCTCGACGACCAGAAACAAGACGTTGCTGCCCGGCCGCGCGCGGGCCAGATCGGCGGCGCGCGCCAGACCGGCGACGCCGCCGGCGCAACCCAAGCCGAACACCGGCAGACGCGTGACGTCGGCGCGCAGTCCAAGACGGTTCAGCAATCGGGCGTCGAGACTGGGCGTGGCGATGCCGGTGGTCGAGATCGTCACGATCGCGTCGATCTGGCGCGCCACAAGGCCGGCGTGTCCGAGCGCAGCGCGCGCGGCGCGTTCCAGCAGTCGCACCGCATGCTCGAGATAAAGCTCGTTGCGTTCGGCCCAGCCGTGGGGCCGGTCGTACCATTCGACTGGCACGCAGGAATACCGCGTGTCGATGCCTGCATTGGCGAAGACCGGCATCAATCGGTCGAGGTCGAGCGCGGCGGCGCCGGAGAAATAACCGCGGGCACGGCGCTCGATATCGGCTTGCTGCAAAGTGTAAGGCGGCAATGCCGTCGACAAGGCAAGCAGGCGGGGTGCGTTCATCACTGGCGGTAGCCTCCTTGCGCCGTTACAGTGTCGGCCATCTGGCCGGTGCACAGTAGGGCTGCCGGCGCAGATTTACGATCACATGTTCGCGCGTATCATTCGCGAGCCTGGACGAACAGGGACGAGACACCAAATGGCCGGTAAAAGTCCGCCACCGAACGGCGTTGCCCAGGACCAAGGCAGCGGGAACGGCAACCGCATCGGCGAGCGCCTGCGTGCGTATTTTTTGGCCGGCATTCTGGTCACTGGGCCGATCGCGTTCACGCTGTGGATCACCTGGAGCATTATCGATTTCATCGACCACGCGGTTTCCCACCTGGTGCCCACCGGTTACAACCCCAGCACGTACTTTCCGTTCAATATTCCCGGCTTCGGCCTGGTCGTGGCGATCGTCGCGCTCACTTTGATCGGCTGGATGACCGCGGGTTATGCCGGTCGGTTGTTCTTGCGCCTGTCCGACCGGATCATGAAACACATGCCGGTCGTGCGCGGCATCTACGGCGCCTTGAAACAGATTTTCGAAACCGTATTGGCGAAACGCTCGAATACTTTCCGCGAGGTGGTTTTGGTCGAATGGCCGCGCCGCGGCATGTGGACCGTCGCCTTCGTCACCGCCCATGCCGAAGGCGAGATCAAGTCCGCCGTCGCGCCGGAGACCATCGGTCTCTACGTGCCGACGACGCCCAATCCGACGTCGGGATATTTGGTGTACGTTCCGCGCGAAGAGATCGTGCCGCTGGCGATGTCGGTCGAGGACGGCATCAAGCTGGTGATTTCCGGCGGCATCATCACGCCGGAATCCGCCGATACGCCGGTGGCTGGCACGGTCCAGGAAATCGTCGCGCAGAAATAGCGGCGCGCGGCTCAGCCGGCGCGGAGATAACGGACTGCGGCGTCTCGCGCGAACAGATAAAGCAACGTGCGCAAGGCCGTGCCGCGCGGGCTTTCGAGTTCGGCGTCGCGTGTCAATATCAGGCGCGCTTCCTCGCGCGCGATCTGAATGAGATCGGCGTGTGCGGCGAGATCGGCAAGCCTGAATTGTTCGAAGCCGCTTTGCCGCGTGCCGAGCACTTCGCCGGCGCCGCGGAGCCGCAAATCCTCCTCGGCGATCCGGAAACCGTCGTCGCTTTCGCGCAGGATCGTCAGCCGTTGCTTGGCCATCTCGCTCAACGGCGGCGCGTACAATAACAGGCACGAGGCGGGTTGATCGCCGCGGCCGATACGGCCGCGTAGCTGATGGAGCTGAGCGAGACCGAAACGCTCGGCATGCTCGATCACCATGATGGTGGCGTCGGTGACGTCGACGCCGACCTCGATCACCGTCGTCGCCACCAGCAGGTCGATGCCGCCGGATGTGAACGCGGCCATCGTGCGGTCGCGCTCCGGACCTTTCATCCGTCCGTGGACCAGACCGACGCGATTGCCGAAGATCTGAAACAGCTCGGAGAAGCGCGCTTCGGCGGCTTGCAGATCGCTGTCTTCGGAGTCTTCGATCAGTGGACAGATCCAATAGATCTTGGCGCGTTTTGTCAGCGCGCGGCGAATGGCGGCGATAACCTCGTCGAGCCGTTCGACCGGCACCGCGCTCGTTGTGGTCTTTGCCCGATTGGCGGGCTTCTCGTCGAGCCGCGATGAATCGAGATCGCCATAGGCGGTCATCTCGAGCGTGCGCGGGATCGGCGTCGCCGTCATCACCAGGATATCGACGGCGGCACCTTTGCCGGCGAGTTGGACGCGCTGTTCGACGCCGAAACGGTGCTGCTCGTCGATCACCGCCAGCGCCAGATCCTTGAAGGCGACGTCGTCCTGGAACAGCGCGTGGGTGCCGACCGCAATCTGTATTTCGCCGGCACCCAGGCGTTCGAGGAATTCGGCTCGCGTTCGGCCTTTCTCGCGGCCGGTGAGCAGTGCAATCGTGACACCGGAATCCTTCGTCAGCGCGGTCAAGGTGGCGAAGTGCTGGCGCGCCAAGATTTCGGTGGGCGCCATCAGCGCGGCCTGGCCGCCGGCTTCGACTGCGTCGCACATCGCCAGCAGCGCCACCACGGTCTTGCCGCTGCCGACGTCGCCTTGCAGCAGCCGGTTCATCCGCAACGGCTGGGCCATGTCGGCGCCGATTTCGCCAAGTGCGCGGCGTTGCGCGCCGGTGAGCGTGAAGGGCAGGGCGCGCTCGATCCGCTGGCGCAAGTCGCCCTTGGCGGCGATCGAGCGGCCGGCCCGCTTGCGGGAACGCGCGCGCAACAACGCGATGGTCAGTTGGTTCGCCAGCAACTCGTCATAAGCAAGGCGCTCGCGTGCCGGATGGGTCGGCAGCAAATCTTCGGGCCGCGCCGGCGCGTGCACGGCCGCGATCGCCGCCCGCCACGCCTGCCACCCGCGCCGCTTGACCAGCTCGGCATCGCTCCATTCGTCGAGCTGCGGCGCACGCGCCAGCGCCGCTTCGATCGCCTTGTGCACGATGCGCAGCGTCAAATCGGCGGTCAGCCGGTACACCGGCTCGATCAGCTTCATGGTGTCGAGCCCGGCCGGATCGAGGATGTAATCCGGATGCGTCATCTGCGTCTGGTTGTTGAATCGTTCGACCTTGCCGCTGACGATACGGCTCACACCGGCCGGCAATTGCCGCTCGAGCCAGTCGCCTTTGACGTGAAAGAAGACCAGGAACAGCACGCCGGTCGCGTCGTGGCAGCGCACGCGATAAGGCTGACGCGGATTATGCGGCTTCTGGTGCTGTTCAACGGTGACGGTCAGTGTCGCGATGCGGCCTTCGGGCGCGTCGGCGATCTTGGGACGGAAGCTGCGGTCGACCAGATCGACCGGCAAGTGCCACAGCAAGTCGACGACATGTGGTCCGCATAATTTCTGGAACAACTTGCCCAGGCGCGGTCCGACGCCCTTGAGATCGGTGATCTCGGCAAAGAGCGGATTGAGGATTGCTGGCCGCACCGCTTGCCGCCGGAAAGCGCCTCAGACCTTGAGCTTCAACAGCCGCCGGGCGTTGCCGTTGAGCAACTTTTCCTTGTCGGCGGCCGACAGCTTCAGCTCCTCGAGCGCCCACTTGGTGCCGGGCGGATTGGGCACGAACGGATAGTCGATCGAGAACATGATGCGGTCGAGCCCGATCTCCTTGATGCAATAGTCGAGTGCGTTGCTGGAAAAGAAGCCGCTGGTGGTGACGGTGAAGTTGCGCAGGAATTTCTCGCGGAAGCCTTCGGCGTGTTTGCCGTCGCGCGCCAGCGTCATGTTGACGCGCCAGAGGAAGAAGGGAAGGCCTTCGCCGAGATGCCCGAGGATGAGCTTTACCTTGGGATAGGCGTCGAGCACGCCGGACAACACCAGACGCACGCTGAGCGTCGCGGTCTCGATGGTGAAGCCCCAAGCGGCATTGGCAAGCGCCGGATGCTTGCCGAGATAGTCCTTGAGATAGGTGTCGATCAGCGCCTGGTGCGGCTTGGCGGGATGGAAATAGAGCGGCACGTCCAAGGCCTGGGCGCGTTCGAAGATCGGCCAGAAGCGTTTGTCGTCGAGGAACACGCCGTTCGACAAACCGTGGATCATCGCGCCGACGAAGCCGAGCTTGGTGACGCAGCGTTCCAACTCGTCGGCAGCATGCTTGGCGTCGGTCGTCGTCGGCAGCGCCGCGAAGGCGCCGAAGCGCTTGGGATGCGTCTTGACCACGTCGGCGAGGCGGTCATTGACGCTGCGCGCGAGTTGAAGGGCGGAATCCGCCGGAAGCCGTTGGGTCGCCGGCGCGCCGAGCGACAGCACCTGGTAGTCGACGCCGGCCGCGTCCATTTCCTTGAGGCGCAGATCGCCGAGATCGTCGAGCCGCTTGGCCAGTTCGGGATTGGCGCGGCCCTCGAATTGCGCGACCGCGAGGATCTGCGGGTCGTGGTAATGCTCTTCGAGCGCGACGATGTACGGCTTGGCGGCCATGCGCGTCCTCCCTGCGGTCGCTTTCTAACAGGCGTGACATCACCTGTCATCCCGGCGCCGCATAGGCCGATGCGTCTTTGGTGCTTGCAAGAAGCGGCGTTCGCGTCAATATCGCCGCCGAGATAGCCCCGCTATGGCATTGGAAGAAGACGGGGTGGAGAAGCAGCGCAAGCGGCTGCTCTACCAAAGCCGCCACCGCGGCACCAAGGAAAGCGACCTGTTCCTGGGCGCTTTCGCGGATACCTATTTGCCGAATTTCAGCCCAACCGATCTGGCGGAATACGAATCCGTCCTCGCCGAGGAAGACAACACGCTGTTTGACTGGATCTATGGCCGCGTCAAACCGACACGCGACGGCACGGTGATGCGGCTGCTGCTCGCCTTCCGGTTCCGGCCGTGAGCGCGCTCGACACCTTCTTCTCGGCGCCGCCGCGCGACGAGCGCCTCGTGCTTGCCAACGCGCCCGAAGGCCACGACGCCTTTGTCCTCGGCGGTATTGTCGCCCGCACGGGCCGCACGCTGATCCATGTCGGCCGCGACGATGGGCGTATGGCGCGCATGCGCGCGGCGTTGGGCTTCTTCCATCCCGAGATCGAAGTGCGGACGTTCCCCGCCTGGGACTGTCTGCCCTACGACCGCGTCTCACCTAATCCCGAGATCGTGTCGCGGCGCATTGCGGTGCTGGCCGAGCTTGCGCACGGCGCGTCCGGCCCGCGCGTCGTTCTGACGACCATCAATGCCGTCATCCAGCGCGTGCCGCCGCGCAAGCTCTTTGCCGAGCGCACTTTGATCCTGGATCGCGGCGCCGATTTGCCGCTCGACCGGCTCAAGACCTTTCTCGAACGCAACGGCTACAATCGCGCCGAGACCGTGCGCGAAGCGGGCGAGTATGCCGTGCGCGGCGGCCTGGTCGATCTCTATCCGTCGGGCGCACCGGCACCGTTGCGGCTGGATTTCTTCGGCGACCGGCTCGAAGCGATCCGCTCGTTCGATCCGCTGAGTCAGCGCAGCGCCGGCGCGCTCAAACGCGCCGAACTCAAGCCGATGAGCGAAGTTCTTCTCGACCAGTCGGTGATCGAGCGCTTCCGCTCGCGTTACCGCGACGTGTTCGGCGCCGGCGTGCAGAACGATCCGCTCTATGAATCGGTGAGCGCCGGCCGGCGGCATGCCGGCATGGAGCATTTTCTGCCGCTGTTCTACGAAAGCCTCGATACGCTTTTCGATTATCTGCCGGGCGCCGACGTTGCGCTCGATCACCAGGCCGAAGAGGTGCGCGGCGAGCGCATCGTCGCCATCGCTGATTTCCACAACGCGCGCGAGACTGCGCCCGTTGTGCGTGGCGCGCTCGGCGTGGCGCCGATCTATCGGCCGCTGCCGCCCGAGCGGCTTTATCTCGGCGATGCGGAATGGGCCAAGGAACTCGCCGGCCGCCATGTCGCGCAGCTGTCGCCGTTCGTGGCGCCGGAAAGCGCCACCGCGTTCGATACCGGCGCGCGGCCAGGGCCGGATTTCAGCGCGGCGCGCGCCGATCCCAAGGTCAATCTGTTCGACGCCGTGCGGCAGCAGCTTGACGCTGAAGCCGCCGCCGGCCGGCAGACGCTGATCGTCGCTTACAGCACCGGCTCGGCCGAACGCCTCAAAACGGTGATGAAGGACCACGGCATCGCCGAACCGGCGTTCGTCGAATTCTGGCAGGGGTTTCTTGATTTGCCGAAGGGCCATGCCGGGCTTGCGGTGCTGCCGTTGGAGCGCGGCTATGTCGCCGGCGACGGCACGCTCATCACCGAGCAGGACATTCTCGGCGACCGTCTGGCGCGGCCGTCGCGTCGGCGCACCAATCTCGATCAATTCGTCGCCGAAGTCGCGACGCTGACGCTCGGCGATCTCGTCGTCCATGCCGACCACGGCATCGGTCGTTACGACGGCCTTGTCACGCTCGATGTTGCCGGCGCGCCGCACGATTGCCTGCGGCTGATCTATGCCGGCGACGACAAGCTGTTCGTGCCAGTCGAGAACATCGAAGTGCTGTCGCGCTATGGCTCCGAGGACGCGGCGGCACAGCTCGATCGCCTGGGCGGTGTCGCGTGGCAGTCGCGCAAGGCACGGGTCAAGGCCCGCATTCGCGACATCGCCGGCGAGCTGATCCAGCTTGCGGCCGACCGTCAGCTCAAGGAAGGCGAGCCGATGGCGGCGCCCGAGGGCGTGTACGAGGAATTCGCGGCGCGCTTCCCATATCCCGAGACCGACGACCAGGACAAGGCGATCCGCGACACGCTCGGCGATCTTTCATCAGGCCGACCGACCGACCGCCTGATCTGCGGTGACGTCGGTTTCGGCAAGACCGAAGTGGCGCTCCGCGCCACCTTCGTCGCGGTGATGGCCGGCACACAGGTCGCGCTCGTGGTGCCGACGACGTTGTTGGCGCGCCAGCATTATCGCACGTTCGTCAACCGCTTCGCCGGCATGAAGGTGCGGATCGAGCAGCTCTCGCGCTTCGTGCCGCCAAAGCGCGCCGAGCAGATCAAGAAGGATCTGGCCGAAGGCCGCATCGACATCGTCATCGGCACGCATTCGCTGCTCGGCAAGGGCGTGGCGTTCCGACAGCTCGGCTTGCTGGTGATCGACGAGGAGCAGCATTTCGGCGTGGCGCAAAAGGAGAGACTGAAGAAGCTCAAGGCCAACGTTCATGTCGTGACACTGACGGCGACGCCGATTCCGCGCACGTTGCAGATGGCGCTCGCCGGCGTGCGCGAGATGAGCATCATCGCGACGCCGCCGATAGATCGGCTGGCGGTGCGCACCTTCGTCATGGCTTGGGACCCGGTGGTGGTGCGCGAAGCCATCGCGCGGGAGCTGCATCGCGGCGGCCAGGTCTTCTGCGTCGTGCCGCGCATCGCCGATATTGCCGACGTGGAGCACGAGCTGAAGCAGCTGGTGCCCGAAGCGCGCGTGGCGGTGGCGCACGGTCAATTGGCGCCGACGCATCTCGACAAGGTGATGACCGCATTCGACGACGGCGCCTTCGACGTGCTGCTGTGCACCGACATCGTCGAAAGCGGCCTCGACATTCCGACCGCCAACACGCTGATCATCCATCGGGCCGACATGTTCGGCCTGGCGCAGCTCTATCAGCTGCGCGGCCGCATCGGCCGCGGTAAGCTCCGCGCCTACGCCTATCTGACGTTGCCGCCGGGGAAGGTTTTGTCATCCACGGCCGAACGCCGGCTTGAAGTCATGCAGACGCTCGACCAATTGGGCGCGGGCTTCACGCTGGCAAGCCACGACCTTGATATTCGCGGCGCCGGCAATCTGCTGGGCGAGGAGCAGTCGGGGCACATCCGCGAAGTCGGCGTCGAGCTCTATCAGCATCTTCTTGAAGAGGCGATTGCCACCGCGCGCACGGGCGGCGATCAAGCCAAGGCCGAAGCCGAGTGGACGCCGCAGATCGCGATCGGCACGTCGGTGCTGATTCCCGAGAATTACGTCGCCGATCTCAACGTGCGGCTTGGCCTCTATCGTCGCATCGCCAATCTGGTCGACCGGCAGGAGATCGAAGCCTTCGCCGCCGAGCTTATCGACCGTTTCGGCAAGCTGCCGGCCGAGGTCGAGAATCTGCTCGAGATCATCGCCATCAAGCGCCTGTGCCGCGAGGCCGGCGTCGAGAAGATCGAGGCCGGGCCCAAGGGCGCGGCGATCACTTTCCACGCCGGCAGCGTCGCCGATCCGGCGGCGCTGGTGCGCTGGATCGCGAGCCAGGCCGGCAGCGCACGATTGCGGCCGGATCAACGCCTGGTGATCGTGCGCGATTGGGACGATACGCGCACGCGCATCAAGGGCGTGATCCAACTGCTCGAGAAGCTGAAAGCGATTGCGGCGGGACGGCAGCCGGTCGCCGCGAACGGCTGAGACTTATCCGGCCGCGCGGTTGGGACCGTTCTGCACCAGGTCGAACACCGGGAAGAAGAACGGCGGCTCCTGCGCGCCGGAGATCGCATACTGACCGTCGAAGATGAAACACGGCACGGCATTGATGCCGAGGCGCCGCGCGCCGGCATCGTCCGCCGAAACTTCGGCGCGTTCGCTCGTGCCGGCGAGAAAGTCGCGCGCCGCCGCCGCGTCGAGGCCGCTTTCGCCGGCGATCGCCGCCAGCGTGTCGATGTGGCCGATGTCGCGGCCTTCAATAAAGTAGGCAGCGAACAGCCGATCGACCAGTTCCGTGGCGCGGCCGGTGCGCTGGGCAAAGCGGATCAGGCGATGGGCCGTCAGCGTGTTGGGCGTGCGCTCGATCTTTTCGAACGCGAACGGAATGCCGATGGTCGCGCCGGCGTCGACCACCGCCTGGTTGATGCGCTTGGCATGGGCCTGGCCGCCGAACTTGGCGGCGAGATACGCCTCGCGCGACATGCCTTCGGCCGGCATGTCGGGATTGAGCTGGAACGGTCGCCAGGTGATCTCGGTCGCAATCGCCGGCCGCTGCGCCAGCGCGGCCTCGAGCCGGTGCTTACCGATAAAGCACCACGGGCAGATGACGTCGGCGACGGTATCGATGCGCATGACGCATCATAGCACAACGCACACGTCTCACGGCCCGCGTTAGCGTTTAAAGCTGGGTGGGTGCCGAAACGCTGCGGTTTTGCGCATGCCGCATCGATCTTGAGCGGCAGTCGCGGACCCGCTTAAGGTTAGGGCGGGGAAGGAAATGTCGGGCATCTACGACGAACCGCACTTGCAGCGCGGCCCGGCGAATCGTGCGCCGCTGACGCCGGTGTCGTTCCTCGTTCGTGCCGCTGCGATCTATCCCGACAAGGCCGCGGTAATTCACGGCGATCGCGTCATCACCTATGGCGAGTTGCTGATGCGTTGCCGCCGGCTCGCCGGCGCGCTGCGCGCCCGCGGTATCGGCAAAGGCGACACGGTTTCGGTCATGGCGCCCAATGTGCCGGCGATGCTTGAGGCGCATTACGGCGTCGCCATGGCCGGCGCGGTACTCAACGCGCTCAATTACCGGCTCGATGCCAAGACCATCGCCTTTATCTTCGGCCATGCCGAAACCAAGCTCCTGATCACCGATCGCGAATTCTCGCCGACCATCAAGGAGGCGCTGGCATTGGCCGCGCGCAAGCCGCTGGTGATCGACATCGACGATCCGCTGTACAGCGGCGGCGAAAAGCTGGGCACGATGGATTACGAAGCCTTCCTTGCGACCGGCGATCCGGGTGCGGACATATCGTTGCCTGACGATGAGTGGCAGGCCTATTCGCTCAACTATACGTCGGGCACGACCGGCAATCCGAAGGGCGTGGTCTATCACCACCGCGGCGCGTTCCTGAACGCGGTCGGCGACGTGCTGTATTTCGGCCTGTCGCCGCAAACCGTTTATCTGTGGACGCTGCCGATGTTCCATTGCAACGGCTGGTGCTACACCTGGGCGGTGACGGCAGCCTGCGGTACGCATGTCTGTCTGCGCCGTGTCGATCCGGCGATGATCTTTGCGCTGATCGAGCAACACCGCGTCACGCATCTCTGCGGCGCGCCGATCGTGCTCAACCTGCTGGCCTATGCGCCGGAAAGCGCCAAGCGCCGGCTCGATCATCCGGTCAAGGTGATGACCGGCGGCGCCGCGCCGCCGTCGACCATCATCGCCAACATGGAGAAGCTGGGCTTCTCGGTGACGCACGGCTACGGCCTGACGGAGTCCTACGGTCCGGCGACCATCTGCTTCGAGCAGGAGGAGTGGACTGCGCTGTCGTTGGCGGAGCGCACCGCACGCATGGCGCGGCAGGGAATGGAAGTCGCGACGCTGGCCGGCGCGCGGGTCGTCGACAGGGAACTGCGCGACGTGCCGGCCGATGGCACTGTCATCGGCGAAATCGTGCTGCGCGCCAACACCGTGATGAAAGGTTATCTCAAAAATCCGCAGGCGACGGCGGAAGCCTTCGCCGACGGTTGGTTCCACACCGGCGATCTCGCCGTCCGCCATCCCGACGGCTATATCGAGGTCAAGGACCGCGCCAAGGACATCATCATCTCGGGCGGCGAGAACATTTCGTCGCTCGAAGTCGAAGAAGCGCTTTATAAGCATCCGGCGGTGATGGAGGCGGCGGTGGTCGCACGGCCGGACGAGAAATGGGGCGAAACGCCGTGCGCGTTCGTTGCGCTCAAGCCCGGCGCGGCCGCGACGGCCGATGACGTCGTCGCCTTTTGCCGCGCCAACTTGGCGCATTTCAAGGTGCCGCACGCGGTCGTGTTCGGCCCGCTGCCGAAAACCTCCACCGGCAAGATCCAGAAATACCTCCTGCGCGAGCAGGCGAAGAGCCTGACGCCGTGAGCACCGATTTCTCGCTCGCCGGCAAGCGCGCGCTAGTGACGGGCGCCTCGCGGGGCTTGGGGCTGCACTTTGCGCGGGTGCTTGCCGAAGCCGGCGCGGATGTGGCGCTGCTGGCGCGCGACGCCACGGCGCTCGATAAAGCGGCGGCAGGAATCGCCCGGGCGACGGGCCGGCGTGCGATCGGGGTTGCCGGCGACGTCACGATGGCCGCAAGCGTCCGGGCGGCGTTCGACCGCGTGGAAACGGCGCTCGGTCCGCTCGACATCCTGGTCAACAACGCCGGCATCGCGGTGTCGAAGCCGCTGCTCGAACACGACGAAGCGGATTGGGACCGCGTGCTCGATACCAATCTCAAAGGCGCTTGGCTGGTGGCGCGCGAGTTCGCGGCGCGGCGCATCGGCGACAAGCGCGGCGGTCGCATCGTCAACTTGGCGTCGCTGCTGGCGTTCCGCACCGCGCGCAACGTGCCGGAATACGCGATCGCCAAGGCAGGTCTGGCGCAGCTGACGCGCGTGCTGGCGCTCGAACTGGCGCGGCACGACATCGGCGTCAACGCGTTGGCGCCGGGGTATTTCGAGACCGACATGAATCGCGCGTTCCTGAAAAGCGAGGCGGGGCAGGCGGTGACGGCGCGGATTCCGTTGGGCCGCACCGGCATGGCCGCCGACCTCGACGGCGCGCTGTTGCTGCTGGTTTCACCAGCCGGCCGCTACATCACCGGGGTCATCATTCCGGTCGATGGCGGCCATCTGGTCGCGTCCATCTGACTTCCGGTTCCAGACGATTTGCCACGCCAAAAGGCTGGATTGGCGCGCTTTCGCCCGCCGTCCAATCCAATCGCGAAAGCTAAAAACGTCTTGAGATAATTATGAGAAGACTCTGTGGATTATTGGGGATAACAGCGGCAGCGGATGGGCGCCGGGCGCCGCCGGTTTGACCCCTGCAAGCGTGCCTTGCAGGATGACGCGATGGAGCGAATCGATGTCGTCGCCGCCAGCGCGTTTTATCCGCCGGTGATGGAGGCGCTCACGGCCACCTATGCCGTTCACGCGCTGTACCAGGCGGCCGACCGCGCCGCCTTTCTCGCGCCGCTCAAGGACAAGGTGCGCGGCGTCGCGACCTTCACGAACAAGGTCGGTGCGGGCTTGATGGACACCTTGCCGCGGCTCGAGATCGTCGCGTCGATGAGCATCGGTCTCGATCACATCGATCTCGCCGCGGCGAAGGCGCGCGGCATCCGCGTCACCAATACGCCCGGCGTGCTCACGGACGACGTCGCCGATCTCGCGATCGGATTGATGGTTGCCGTGTCGCGGCGGCTGGTCGTCGCCGACCGTTACGTGCGCGATGGCGGCTGGCTCAAAGGGTCGATGCCGCTGCAAAACAGGCTCGGCGGAACCAAGCTCGGTGTCTTGGGCATGGGCCGCATCGGCGCAGCGATCGCTAAGCGCGCTGCCGCGATGAACATGACGGTCGTCTATCACGGGCCGCGGCCGAAACCGGAGCGGCCTTATCGTTTTTACCCGGATCTCGCGGCGATGGCCGTTGATGTCGATTATTTGGTCGTTGCGGTGCCCGGCGGGCCGGCGACGCGACATCTCGTCGATGCGCGGATCATTGCGGCGCTCGGCGCCAAGGGCGCCATCATCAACATCGCGCGCGGTTCGGTCGTCGATCAGGCAGCGCTGATTGCCGCTTTGACCGACCATAAGCTGGCGGGGGCGGGACTCGACGTCTTCGAGGATGAGCCGCGCGTGCCCGAAGCGCTGACGCGGCTCGATTCGGTGGTGCTAACGCCGCATGTCGGCAGCGCCACACACGCGACCCGGCTGGCCATGGGGCGGCTGATGCTGGACAACCTCGCGGCGCATTTCGCCGGCAAGCCGCTGTTGACGCCAGTCGTCTAGACCGCCGGCAGCCGATCGGGCGCGGTGCCGATGCGGGCCGGCGCATTACGGCCGCTCTCGAGCTCGAGAACAAGCGCGCTGTGGTCGTAGCGCGCGCCGCCATGAGCGACCAGGCCTTGGAACAACGCTAGGGCGGTTTCGGCAAAGGGCAGGGTGAGGCCGGCAGCTTTGGCGGTGGCCACGATCGTGGCGCAATCCTTGACCTGATGGTCCGCGGGGCCACCGGGGACAAAATCCCGTAATATCATCCTAATTACCGTGCACCTCTAACACCCGCGAATCGGCAAAACCGCCCAGGATCGCCTGCCGTACCGCGGCCGGATCGGCGCCACCAGCGGCAGCGAGTAGAAGCGCTTCAGCGACGGCACCAATGGTCACGGCGACAATTGCCTGGTTGGCGAGCTTGGCAAGCTGACCCGAGCCGGCCGGACCGACCAAGGTCGCGCGGCCGAGCGCGGCGAAAATAGGGGCGGCGCGCTGGAAAGCCGCCAGCGTGCCGCCCGCCATGATCGCCAGGGTGGCTTGTTCGGCGCCGATAGTGCCACCGGACACTGGCGCGTCGAGATAGGTCGATGCCGCGCGCCGCAAATCGCTTGGCGTGGGCGCGGGCGAGGTCAGGCAGCGCCGAGGGGCTCATGTCGATCACCAGAGAGCGCCAGCAGCGATCTTCGTGGCGGCGTTTTCGGCGCCAAAAAACACCGATTCGACCGCCGGTCCGTTGGCCAACATGGTGATGATCGTGCCGGCACCGTCCACCGCCGCCGCAGCGCTGTTTGCGGCGATGGCGCCCTGCGCGGCCAACGATTCGGCCTTGGATTTACTGCGGTTCCATACGATCAGTCGGTGGCCGGCGGCGAGCAGGTTGCGCGTCATGCGGCTTCCCATCAGCCCGATGCCGAGGAACGCCACCTTGTCTGTGGATTGTTTCATTTATTCTTTCTCCGTCAGTCAGTTAGGCCGCAATAATGTATGTGAGCAACGAGCATCATTAACCAAAAACTAACCATTCCGAACCGAGTCTCGGGCGTCAGGCCAGAACGGCCGAGAGTTCGAAGGGGAGAATCCCGATGCACGATACGACGATGGCGCGACTCGATCCGGCGTGGAAACCGTGGTCGGTGCCGCGCGTGAATAAGCGCCCGAATTCGGCGCAAGCGATCGCGGGCGTGAGCTTGATCGAGCGGTTGATCGCGTGGCGCCGGCCGACGGCGTTCCAGCGTTGCCTCGCCATTCACATCCTCAACACCACCGAATCGGTCAATGACGCCGCGCCGGCGATCGACGCCGCCTGATTAAGCCAAGTCGCGGTTAGGCGTCGGCGTGCTGGCGAAGCCGCATTTGCGGCCGGCCAGTGCCGTCAACAAAGCCGCCGCGCTCGAGCGTCGTGACAATGTCAACGAAATGCGCGGCCGTGCCCGGACGGCCGGCGCCTTCGAGCCAATTCTGATCGAGCAGCGAGGCGAGGGCGGGATGGCCGAGTTCGGCTTCCCACAGGATGCCGAGCAGCGACGCCATTGCTTCTTCGCGCTCCCGCGCCAGGCTGAACAGGGATTGTGCTTGGGCCGCTCGTGCGCGATCACCGGTTTCGGGACCGGGACCAAGGCCGAAATCGACCTGTTGCCGCCGCGTCGGCGCCGCGAGCTGAAAATGCGCAACTTCGTGCAACAGCACGTAGGCTTCGGTTTCGCAGCGCAGCATGGTGCCATCCCAAGAAACGTCGAGCTGCGGCGCTCCCGGTCTTAGGCCGATGCCGATTTTTGTTATAAGGTCAATCGCATCCGCGTGATTCTTAACAGCACTTTTGGTCGTCGCGCGAGCGGCTTTGGCGCCCTCAGCCAAGCGTCCAAACAGCATCCGCATGCGGCCGGCCGGCAACGCTTCGGCAAAGAGCGCGAGAGCGGTGGGAAGCCGGTCGTCGGCAAGCGGGGTGAGGATCATCGGACGGGTCTGGCGCGCGGGTAAGTGCCCGAACTACTCCAAAACGCCGCCAAATTCAAAACCTTGCGCGAAGTTAGGCCGCTGGTCCCGGCGCCTGGCCGACCAAGGGTTGGATGCCGAGCGCGGACTGGCCGCGCACCGCGAGGCTCTGCGCTTCGTCTCGCGGCCGAGCGACGATGGTGTCCGGACCAGATAACGCGCATAGCCCGGCTGGTGGCGTTCGACGATCGTCGCGTCGATACCGCTGCGGTGCAGCCGATCACGCAACGCGATGGCATAATGTGGCGTGTTGTAGGCCCCGAATTGCACCCAATAATGCGCTCCCGATGCCGTCGGCTCGATCTTGGCGACACCCGGCTGCGCCGCGCCGGGGTTACCGCCGCTGTGAAGCAACGGCACGATGCCAAGCTGCGCCGGCCAGCTTGGTGGTGGCGTCTGCCGGTGCTGCGGTCACCAGCCGCGGCCGAACGGACGCTGTAATAGAGTTCGCCGCCGGCACCGCGGACTTGTTGATCTCGGCTTTGATGCCGACCGTACCGAGCCGTTCGACCAGCTTCTGGGCATAGAACGAACCGCGATAGGCGCCATATTCGACCCAATAGGCCGGCTTCGCCGCCTCGAACGTGCGGCCCGCCGTCGGGTTTACTTGATCGGGTATTGCAACCGTCGGGGGCAGTGACGGCGGCTCGGTCGCGACCGATGGCGTCGTTGCCGTCGAAGGTGCTGGCGCCGTCGCATGCTGCATCCGCGCCGGCCCAAACGTGTCGATGGAAACTGCGCCGTAAACGCCGAGAACGAGCACAAACAGCACCGCCATCAACAGGATGGCGCCGACGATTCCACCGGAACGTGGGGCGGTTTCAGACGGGTTGTCCACTCTGCCGGCGACCTCCTTGAATGGCCCCCCTGCCGGCACGGGCGGCGGATCGCAAAAATTTATCATGCGCGTGACACACGACCTACGCCGAAACGGCCAGAATCTGGCCACGAATCGCCGCGAAGCCCATTGATTGCGTAGATAACTCGGACAGGGCCACACACGGTCGTTGGATGCACCTTTGCGGCGCGACGGAAGCCGGCCGCCGAAGGGTCGGATCCGGCCAAATGCCGGCCGAATCGGACCCGAAAACGCGACGAAAATCGGTGCTTTCCTTTCCAAAGGGCAGCGTTGCGCGGGGTGCGGTTGTGCCCCCGGAAGCGAAAGCGCACAGTTGTGCAACCGTGGCCTGCCGTCCGCCTTGGGGACGGCGCGTCAGGCGTCAGGAGCGGGAAATGGCATCTCGAATGGGTAGAGGACACGGCGTTGCGGAGGGCGCGCACAGCGAGCGCCTGCGTGACCTCGCTCGGCGTTGCCGCGATCTGGCGGAGTTAACGGCGGTGCCCGACGTGGTTCGCGAACTTGAACGCATTGCCCGCGCACTTGACGACGAAGCGGGGTTGGACGAGGGGGAGTGACGACGGCGCGGTAACGCTCTGCCGAGAAATCAGCGATCGATCCGTCCGAGAGCGAACGTGCGGCCGCGCGCGATTTCGCGATAGCGCGGCACCTGCGCCGCCGACAATTCATCCAGCCGGATTAGCAGCACGTCGTCGAACATCGGCGCCAACGCGGCGGTCGGAACTTGCGTCGCAACCGCCTGATAGGGCGGCTGATAGTCGACCAGTTCATAGCGCGAACCGGCGAAGAGATCGGGGACCAGCGCGCCGCGTTCGCCGACGGCGAGGGCGGCGATATCGGCCAGCGGCGGATGCGCGGCAGGATCGACGGCATTGGCGTCGCGCGTCAGCGGCAGGAGCTTGGCGCCCGGCGGCAGTTGGGCAAACGCGGCGCGGTATTGTGCATAATCGACCTGCCAACCGTGAAACTGCACGACCGTCACCAGCCAGCGCAATACGAAGAGCGTGGCGACGAAGAGTTCGGCGTGTGTCCGCCGGCGGCTTTCACGCCAATTCAAGCTGCCGCAGAGCAGCAACGCGATCACCGGCGGCAGGCGATAATTGACGAAGGGCGTGACGCCGATCTGATGCGGCAGCGCGGCGTAAGTGACGACGAGGGCCGCTATTGGCAGCGTCATCTCGCGCGCGAATTCGAGACGTTGCGCGACAAGAGCCAGACCAAGCAGCGCGGCCAGCAGCGACAGCATGTCGAACAGCGGATTGTAGAAACCGATCGCGCCGGCAAGCTGGATGAATTTGAGCGGGGGAGAGACGTAGGCGAGGCCGCCGCCGATGACATGGCGCATGCCGAACGCATAGAGCGCCACGGGCACCAGCAGATGCAGCAGCGCGAGCCATTCGCGGCGCGGATGTCGCCGTCGTTGCCGCGCGGCGCCGATCTCGTAGGCGCAGATGATGAGTAAATAGACCGCAAAGGCGAATAGATGGGCCAGCAGGATGAGGCAGCTCACCACGGCGAAGCAGGGCAGCGCCCACGGCGCGTCGCGCCAGCGGATCCAGGCCGCCGTCGCCCACAGCACCATCCCGAGACCGAAGCTGAGATTGATGAATCCGAGCAGCAGCGGGCCGTTATAAGCGAACAACACGGCCGCAAACGCAAAACGGCTGCGCCCGCCGAAGAGCGCCTTGTGAAGCGTGATCGCGCCCCAGAACAGCTGCGCCACAGTGACGGCTAGGAAAACCCGGACGGCGGTATCGACCGAAACGATCCAATGGAAGGCGCCGACCCAACCGGCGGCCGCGAGATCGGGCACCAGTTTCCAAGCGGCGGTGTAATAGGCGCTCGCGTCCGGCGTTTCGCCGAAGAGAATCTGCAAGCCGGCGATGCGGCTGGGCAGGTCGTAGAGGGGAACATCGCGGAAAGCGAAGAAGGGCGCGATCAACAGGATCGTCGCCAATCCGTACAGCGTACCGGTATCCCCCAAAACCGCCGCATTGCCCCCCGGCCCGCCGCTGGTTTGCCCTGTCATTAGCGGTCATCGGGCCGCGGCGCAACCGCCGCCGCGATGCGGGTGAAGGCAAATATCAAGGACTTCCACGCGCTAACGGCGCGCAGGGCGACGGGTAGGCTCGAAGCGGCCGACGCTTGCCGGCCGGCTCAGGCGCGTTGGCCGAACTCGGCGACCGATCCCGTTTTGACCGGTGCGCTTGCCGCCGCGGCCGCCGGTTTGGCGGTCGCATGGGCGTTCTTGTTGGCGGCCTTGCCGAACTCGGGCCGGCAATGACCGTCGATGTACGCGCCGGATTCGATTTTGATGTCCTGATGGATCACGTCGCCGGACATATGCGCCGTGCTGGTGAGCACGACTTTTTTGGCTTCGATCTTGCCGTCGATCGTGCCGGCCAGTTCGACGGTATCGCCATAGACCGTGCCCTTGACCTTGGCGTTGCTGCCGATCTTGACCGAAATGCCGCGCACGTCGCCGTCGACTTCACCGTCGACCTGAATGTCTTCGGTGCTCTCGAGCTGGCCGGTGATCTTGAGCGCCTTGCTGATCACCGAAACTACGCGCGTTTGCGGCGCCGCGACTTCGTAGGTCGTCGGCGCCGGCGGCGGCGTGCGCTTGGTGTCGGCGATCGGCGCGACCGCAGTTTCGGTCTTGTCGCGCACCGGCGTCGTACTGCCGGCGGTCGTATCGAACGATTTGTCGTTGCGTGTGAACATATTCATTACTGCGCCTCCCGGAGATGTTCGAGCCTTTCAAAGAAGTTGAGCGGACGCCAGGGCATGCGCCCGTCGATCCGCGCACCTTTTGCAACCGTGACAGTGTGATGGAAGATCCGGCCGGTTATGTCGGCCGAGCCGTCGAGCGTGACATGGCGTGCGTATATACGCCCGGTGAAGCGCCCGCCGATCCGCACGTCGTTGGCGATGATGTCGCCTTCGACGTAGCCACCAGCGCCGATGACCAAACGGTCGGCGGTGATCTGCCCGTTAACGTGGCCATCGATGTGGACGATCCCGGTCGTCTCCAGCCGGCCCTTGACGGTGAGGGCCTTGCCGAGATGCGACGTGAAAAATTCGGCGCCGGTGTTACCAAGCGGCACCGGTGCCAACGCAACCTGCGACAACGCGGGCATGACAATACCAACCCCAAGTCAAACAGACCCCCGCTAGCGCCCGTCCCCCGCTAGCAACGAATCGGATCGTAACGTAGAGTCGCGCGGCGCAGCAAGCTGCTTACGCGCGCATTTTAGGTTTCGGGCTCCGTTGATACCGGCCACGCGCCAAATCAGGTCGACGCGAAGCGTTTAGCGGCTGGCAATCCTCGGATCGATCTGCTCGGCCTTAGCGATGTCGGCGGCGCCGGCCTTGCTGTCGCCACCGCGTTGCCGCGCGAGACCGCGGTTGTAATAGGCCGCGGCGTAGCTCGGGTTGATCTTGATCGCCCGGTTGTAATCGGCGATGGCGCGGTCGTCGTGCCCCTGTCGCGCCAGGGCGAGCCCACGATTGTTGAAAGCGAATGCCGAGTTCGGCTCAAGCTTGAGCGCGGCATCGTAATCGGCGATGGCTTCGGCGTATTGCCCTTTGGCGGCGCGGGCAAGCCCGCGATTGTTGAGCATAGTGGCCGAGTTCGGCTCGAGCTTGAGCGCGGCATCGTAATCGGCGATGGCTTGGTCGTATTGACCGTGGCCGGCATAGGCATTGCCGCGATCAAAGACGATGGCGGCGCTGGGCGCGACTTTGAGCGCCGCGTTGTAGTCGGCGATCGCGCGGTCGAATTGCGTCAGCTTCGCATAAGCAAGTCCGCGATTGTCGAGCGTCGACGCGTCGTTCGGCCGGAGCGTCAGGGCATGGCTATAAGCGTCGATGGCGCGGTCGTACGCGCCGTTGCCGGCATAGGCAAGGCCAAGGTTGGTGAAAGCGGTTGCGTCGTCGGGATTGAGCTTGGTGGCCTGCTCGTAGTCCGCGATGGCGTGGTCGAAATCGTGTTCCGCCGCGTAGGCATTGCCGCGATTATCGTAGGCAGCCGCGAGATTGATCGGATCGAGTGCATTCGACGCGATCAGCGCGCCGCACGCGTCGATGCGCACGGCTGACGTGGTATCGCCCTCGCCAGCGCATTGATCGAATTGCTGCGCAAGCTGCGGCGACACCGGCGCGCCCAAAAGCCCGATCGCGAGCAAGGCGGCAGCGGGAGAAGGGGTGGATGGGCGACGAGTTTTCGACATGATGGAGCCAGCACGCAGCGAACCGTCGCACGTTCAGCGGTCGGCGACCGGTGGATCGTTACGGACGATCTCGATCGAGACGGGCGCGAGGCCATTATGCTTCATATCGAGTTTGGCCGCAGCTTCGGGTGTGAGATCGATCAGCCGGCCGTGCACGTAAGGGCCGCGGTCGTTGATCCGCACCACCACCGAGCGACCGTTGCGCCGGTTGGTGACGCGCACGGTCGTGTTGAAGGGCAGGGTCCGCGAAGCCGCCGCCATCCTGTCGGGCTGGAATTTTTCGCCGTTTGCGGTCTCGTGGAACATTGGCCCGCCATACCACGACGCGACGCCCATATGCATCTTGCCCTGCTGGCGGCACACCAGCAGCTGGGGGTCTGGCGGCAAAGCCGCGCTGACACTCGTGCGGCCGATCGTGACGTTTGGCAGTGACGTCACCCCGCCGACGATGGCGGCGAGCGATCCGACGATCAATCCGGCGACGAGGCTAAGGCGCGGCATGGGGCGATCCGTAAACGCGCCAGCCGCGTATAGGTTGCAAACCCATACTGATCGGTTGGCGCACGACGTCGACGATGCCGCAAAAATTGGGAAGATTTATGGCGGATGGGGTGGGATTCGAACCCACGACACGGTTGCCCGTGTGCCGGTTTTCAAGACCGGTGCCTTAAACCGCTCGGCCACCCATCCGGTGTCCTAAATAGCAAAGAGTCGGGGGGCGGGCCATCATGCCGGCCCGGCGGCGGAGAGCGGGCGGCGCTTTACTGCACGACGACAGTGCCGAGCATGCCGCCGCCTTCATGGTGCGTACAGAAATAACGATAGGTGCCCGGCGCGTCGAACGTGTGGAGATAAACGTTGCCGGCGGCGATATCGCCCGATGCGAAGGGCTGTGCACCGGGCGGCAGCGCGGCATCACCGGCTTTCGCCGCGGCCTTGGGATCGAAGCTGACCGAGTGCGTGATCGGCGACGTGTTGCGCCACTCGACGGACTGTCCGGCTTTGACGGTCACGGTTGCCGGCGTGAAGCTTTCGAAGCCCATGTCGACGACGGCGGCCGCGTGCGCGTCCGGGGGGCCGTGCGCGGGGCCACCGACGCCACAGCCGGCCAGGGGAAGAGAAATGGCCAGCATTACGATCAATTGCCGTTGGAAAATCGTCATCGTGCGAACGACGTAACCCCGCCCACCGCTTGCAGGCAAATCACGAACGTGAGATCGGATCCGGATCGATGACGTTGGCTCAGGCGTCAGTCGGCGTCGCCGCGACGTGGTAACCGGACGCGGCCGTGCCCAATAAGTTCCAACCCAACGATACCGTCGCTGCTTTTCTACTGTGCCTACTGGCAGGACGGCCGCCGGCGCCGGCCGGCATACCGGGGTGCGACCGACGATTTGCCCGGCAAATCGGCCGTCCTTCAGCGCCTTAAAAGCGCCATGAAGCGCCGGCGATATGGTTGCGGTACGCTCTTGCGCTGGGCGCGGTTTCGGGTACCGTGCGTCGGCGTAGACTTAACCGTCATAGTTTGATTTTGATTGTGCGCCCCTCCAGCCCCCAACAAACAACCCTGAGGCCCATATGATCGAATCTTCCAAGCGACATGGCACCTTTGCCGCCGTAGTGGCGCTGACCGGTGCCTTGTTGGTCGTTCCCGCGCTTGCTCAAACCCCGAGCGCGCCGCCGCCGACACCGTCAACCGCCGCACCGGCCGCGCCGAGCGCCATGCCGGCAGCGCCGACCACGAAAGCCGCCCCGACGAAAACCAGCAAACGGCTCAGTGGCGTCGACGCCCGCATTGCCAGCCTGCATAAGCGCCTGAAGATCACCGCGGCGCAGGAACCGCAGTGGCAACAGGTCGCGCAGGTTATGCGCGATAACGCTGCGCAGATCGAACAGCTGGTCAAAGAGCGGAACGCCAAGCTGAAGACCATGACCGCGGTCGACAATCTGCAGACCTATTCCGACATCGCGCAAGCGCATGCGGACGGGCTGAAGAAATTGGTGCCGGTGTTCGACACGCTCTACGGTTCGATGTCGGACGCCCAGAAGAAGATCGCCGACGACGTCTTCCGCGGCATCGCCGAGCGTCATGCGGCGCACAAGGCGGCGCCGAAGCCGGCCGCCCCCGCAGCACCGGCTCCGTCGCAACAGTAGGAGCGTCGGATGAAAAATTGGCTCAACCCGCTAGGCCGCGCGGTTCTGGCGGCGGCGGTGGTCGCCATCATGGTCGGTAGCACCGCGACCGCCTTCGCCCAGGACTACGACCGTGGTCACTACGGTTATGGCGGCGACGATCACGACTGGCACGACCACGATCACCATCCGCCGCCCGGTTATTATTATGCGCCACGCTACTATCGGCCACCGCCGCCGGTGGTGTATGCGCCGCCGCCGCAATACGCGCCGCCGGTCGATCTATTCTTCTCGATCGGTATTCACTGAGACGAATAGTCTGGTTAGGGCTGCAAGAAAGCCGCGCGTGAACCGCGCGGCTTTTTTATTTGGGACGCGATGTGACGGTGTGTCAGCCCGCGCGGGCTTGCGGCGGGGTGAGGGCGGTTGCCAGCGCCTGATCGATTTGTTCGACAACGCTGCGCCAATCGTCGCCATAGGCACGGCGGAATAGCCAGATCGCCGCGCCGCGCGCGCGGGGCGCCGGCGCGTCGGCCGGCAACAGGACCCAAGCCGGAATGCCGAGTGCCGCGGCGGTCGCTGCCGTCCGGTTGTCGCCCGTGATCAACAGGTCGAGTTGACTTACCAAGGCAGCGGCATCGGGCGGCGAGCTTTCCGCCAGAGCGAAGTCGCCGATTTGGGCGCCATAGGTGTTGCGCGCCGCCTGGATCGAAGTACGGCGGTCGAGCGCATAAAAGCGCACGCCGCGCTGCGCCAGCACCGGCGCAAGATCCGACAGTAGCGGCGTATCGCCATCGAGCGCCAGGCCGACCTTGAGTCCGTTGCCGGCGAAATACCGCGCATAACCGGCAGCGCGCGCCGCATCCACCGCTGGCACCGGTTCGGCCGAGGCGGCGAACAACGCGAGCGAATTGGCGACTTCCTGCGCGACGCCGAACCAGCCGCCGCCATTCTCGTGGAACAGCAGCAGTGACGGGTACCACGGGCTGTCGGTGTGGCCGGCAAGCCAGCGCCAATGTGCGTTGCGGCCGAGCATGACCCAGCCGGGCCGGCCAAGCGCACCCGTAATGTGCGCGATCGGGCTGTCGACGGCGATCACTAAATCGAGCTGGCCGATCACCGCGGCGGCATCGGCGACATCGGTGAAACAAGCGGAGAGATCGACGATCCTGTCGCCGAGCCCGGTCGACGAAGCCGTCGGTCCGACCGGATCGAGCGCGAACAGGCGAACATTGGGAATGGCGAACAGCGGCGCGAGCTCGGCCAGGCTCGGCGCGCGCGCCAGCTTCGCCGCTCCAGGCGAGACCCACTTTGAAGCCGCCACCGGCGAGCCGCGGTCCATAGACGTCGGCGCGCGTCGGATCGGCAGCGACATAGGGCGTCTCGGCTGGAATCGCTTCGCCGCGCAAACCGAGGCGATGTGGCAGGTCGCCGATCGGCAGATGCGCATCGCAGCGCGGATAGGGGCCGCCGAGCGCGACGACATCGTCGACGCCGGGCGCCGACGCGAGCAACCAGCGCAATTCGGCCGGCGCCGCGACAATGACGCGTCCAACGAATGCATGCAGCGCGTCGGCGAGACGGACGAGGCGCAATGTCTCGCTGGCACCGCCGTCGCTCCACAGCAGCAACGCGCGGTCCTCGCCCAGCGCACGACCGTCCCACAACGGCACGGGCCATTCTGGCATGGGCGTTTGCCGCCAACGCCATTCGTATTCAGCGGCGCCTTCGGCGAGCCGGCCGGCGGCGAGAAGCGATTCCGCCAGCGCCACGTGCAGCGCGGCATGATCGGGCTTGGTCGCGGTTGCGCGCTCGAAATAGGCGACGGCCTCGGCGGCTTTTCCGGCATCGCGCAGGACTAAGCCGGCGAGCACCAGGGCCTCGACGTGATCCGGCGCAAGGACGAGGGCGAGGCTGGCGCATTCGGTGGCTTGATCGAGACGTTGCTGCGCGCGCAACACCTGACCGGTGCTGGCGAGCAAGTCGGGCGATTTGGGATGGAGCGCGAGGCCGCGGCGGAGATGGCGCTCGGCTTCGTCGAGACGACCGCTTTGGCGGAGCACGGTGGCGAGATTGTTGATGATCGCCGCGTCGTTGGGCGCGGCGCTGAGCGCGCCGGTGAGGAGGCGGATCGCCTCGTTACGCTTGCCGGTTTGCGCCAGCGCCGTGCCGTAAAGGAACATCAGTTCCGCGCTGGCCGGCGCGGTTTGCAGCGCCAGGCCGAGCCAATGCTCCGCGTCGGCGAAGCGGCCTTGCCGCAATGCTTCTTGGCCGGCGCCGACGAGATCAGCCGAATTCACGTTCGTCATCGGTCCGAACGTAGTGAAAAAAGATTTACGAAATGCCTTACGCAGGCCGGTTTTCCTGCGATCCGATGAATCGCCGGACGCGCGCGCATTGGAAATGTCGTGGAATGGCCCGGCCCGCGCCTTATTGCCGACACGGTTGCCGGCAAAAGTCACAGCATGGCCAAGGTGGCCAACGTGGTTAAGTTTCGGTTAAGGAGTGCATCATGCGGTGGCGAATGACCGGCGAAGTCGAACTCGACGAATTGCTGGGCGACACCTTGATGGAGCCGGTAACGCGCAGCGCGGGCGTCAGCACCGACGATATCCGGCACCAGCTTGCGGACGTTGCGCGTCGTCTCGGATCGCGTCCGGCAACGGACACGGCGTTCACGCTGCGGGGCGAGCGTCTGACGCCCTAGGCGTTTCCGCCTGAACCGCCGGCAGGCTGAAAATCGCCCTCAAACCCGGCTCGTTGTCCGCCAGACGGACATTGCCGCCGTGCAAAGTGGCCACGGCGCGCACCAGGCTCAATCCGAGGCCGTTGCCGGGCGTCGAACGGCTGCCTTCAAGCCGGACGAAACGGTCGAACACGACGTCGCGGCGATCGGGCGGAATGCCCGGCCCGGTATCGATGACCTCGATGTGCGCAGTATTACCGTCGCGGCTGACGGACAACGACACCGAACCCGACGGCGTATATTTGAGCGCATTGTCGAGCAGATTGGCGATTGCCTGCGACAACAGGTGACGGTCGCCGCGCACTGGCAGGCTGTCGGGCGTGTCAACGGCCAGCGTTAGCCCTTTATCGTCGGCGACCGGCTCATAGAGCTCGGCGACGTTGCGCGCGATCTCGGCAAGATCGACGACAGTCGCGGTGTCGCGGCGCGAACCGGCTTCGGCTTCGGCGATGCTGAGCAGGGCATTGAAGGTTCCGAGCAGCTGGTCGGCCTCGGCGATGGTCTCGGTCAGAACTTCGGCATAGCGCGTCGCGTTGGGTCTCTCTAGCAACGTGACCTCGAGACGCGAACGCAGCCGCGACAGCGGCGTGCGCAAATCGTGGGCGATGTTGTCGGCGACCTGGCGCATGCCGGCCATGAGCCGTTCGATCTGGTCGAGCATCGCATTGAGATTGGTGCCGAGCTGATCGAATTCGTCGCCGCTGCCGGTCAGCGGAATGCGCTGCGCGAGATCGCCGTGGATGATGTGGCGCGTGGTGTTGGCGACGGTTTCGACGCGCCGCAGCATCTGCCGCGTCATCAGCAGGCCACCGATGATGCCGAGACCGAGGCTGATCAGCGCCGCCCAGGCGATGGTGCTGAGCACGTGCTGGCGGAACACCGTGGCGTCACGGAGATCGCGCGCCACCAGCAACCGATCGCCACCGACGATGAGCTGCGTACCGAGCGCGGTGTGGACCTCGGTGCCGTTGCGCGTGTGGACGTCGAACGGGAAGGTGATCCAGCCCGGCTTGAGCGGCGTGATGCGTTGCGGCCAGGCCGACAGATTGCCGGCGATCTCGTGCAGAAACGGATCGGTCATGACATAGATCATGTTGTCGACGCGTTCGTTCAGGCTGCGTTCGCGCACCAGAGCGACGAGGCCAGCGGCGCCGAGTTGTTCGTATTGTTCCTGCAGGCCGCGGATTTCGGCACCGACGGTCTGCTCGATCTGGGTTTCGATGAAGCCCGCGGTCGACAGATAGAAGAACGCGAACAGCGCCAGCACCGAGCCGGCGAACAGCGCAAAATACAGCGCGGCCAGGCGAAAGGCGTTGGTGTTGAAGAAGCGCGCCACGCTATCCGACACTCAGGCGATAGCCGGCGCCGCGCACGGTCTGCAGCATCGGATGCGCGAATCCCTTGTCGAGCTTGTGGCGCAGCCGGCTGATATGAACATCGATGACGTTGGTCTGCGGATCGAAATGATAGTCCCATACGCTTTCGAGCAGCATGGTGCGCGTCACCACCTGGCCGGCATGGCGCATCAGGAATTCGAGCAGGCTGAACTCGCGCGGCAGCAGATCGATCGATCGGCCCTGGCGCGATACGGTGCGCGCGAGGAGATCGAGCTCGAGATCGCCGACCTTGAGCTTGGTGGTCGTTTGCACCGGCGGACCGCGGCGCAGCAGCGCTTCGATGCGCGCGAGCAGCTCGGCGAAGGCGAACGGCTTGACCAGATAATCGTCGCCGCCGGCGCGCAAGCCTTTGACGCGGTCGTCGACCGCACCGAGCGCGCTGAGGATCAACACCGGCGTGCGGACCTCGGCGGTGCGCAATGCGGAGATCACCGACAGCCCATCCATGTTGGGCAACATACGGTCGACGATCAGCGCGTCGTACTTGCCGTCCGACGCCATGAACAGGCCGTCGCGTCCTTCGAACGCTTGATCGACGACATAGCCCGATTCCGCCAGACCTTTGGCGATGTAGGCCGCGGCCGCGCGGTCATCTTCGATGACCAGAAGCTTCATGGCGGCGACCATACCGCGGGCGCGCCGCGTCGGGAATCGTCACCGCACCGAAGGCCGCCGCGATTTTGCGTTCGTTGCGCGGATTTTAGCTTTGGGGGCGGGCGGTCTCAGGTCAGCGTGGTGACGAGCGCGACGAACCAGCCAAACAACAACACGGCAATGGCCTGGCCGTCCCAGCCGCCGGCCGCACGATTGGTGAAATGCATCAGGTCCCTCCCTCAGATGAGGCGGAACCTAGCATACGAACAAAACAAGAACAAGTCCCTTTATGTGCTTCGCTGGTTGGCTTTGCGATGGTCACCAACTCGCGGGTGAAAGGGGCTTTTAGAGGTATCCGGTGCCCATCTCTTTGGCAAAGCGCAGCGGATCGCCTTCCCAGACGATGCGCGTATGTTCGAGCACATAGACGCGGTCGGCGTGTGGCAGTGCGAAGGTGACGTTCTGCTCGCCCAGCAGCACGGTGATCGGCGTCGTCCGGCGCAGCTGCTCCATCGCCTTCGACAATTGCTCCAGAATGACCGGCGCCAGGCCGAGCGTCGGCTCGTCGAGCACCAGGAGCTTGGGCCGCATCATCAAGGCGCGCGCGATCGCCAGCATCTGTTGCTCGCCGCCCGACAGCGTGCGTGCCGCTTGGCTTTGCCGTTCGTTGAGGATCGGGAAGAGGTCGAACAGCCACGCCAGCTGTGCCGCGCGTGTGTCGGCGGCAAGGTGCTGGCCGCCGAGGTCGAGGTTTTCACGCACGCTCATTTCCCCGAAGAGTTCGCGTGTTTCCGGGCATTGCACGATGCCGCCACGCGCGATCGCGGCGGCGCTCGTCCCGGCGAGACTTCGTCCGCCGAAACTGATCGTGCCGCTGTAAGGCACGAGCCCGGAAATGGCATTAAAGAGTGTCGTCTTGCCGGCGCCGTTGAGTCCGACGACCGAGACGAACTCACCCTCGCGCACCTGGACGTTGACCCGATCGAGCGCCTGCGCCTTGCCGTAGAGAACGCTGACATCGGCGACGTCGAGCAATGGCGCCGTTCCGGCCGCGACGCGCCCGCGCTGCGTCGTCGCCTCGATCTTGCCGCCGATATAGACGCGGCGCACGGTTTCGTCGCGCATCACTTCCTCGGCGGTGCCCTCCGCGACGCGTTCGCCGAGATACATGGCAAGCACGCGATCGACCAGCGCGGCGACGCCCTTGACGTTGTGATCGACCAGCAGCACGGCGCGGTTCTCGGCACGAAAGCTGCGGATCAGTTTTGAAAACGCTGCGACTTCGGCCGCCGTCAGGCCGGCGAAAGGTTCGTCCAGCAGGACGACACCCGGATCGCGGGCGATCGCCTTGGCCATTTCCATCCGGCGCAGGAAGGCGAAGGGCAGGGTCGATGGATGCCGGTTCATGACATCGCCGAGTTCGACGCGCTCGGCGATGGCGCGGGCGCGCTCATCGACGCTGGGATCCACGGCCAACCGCAGCAGCGAATCCGGCAAGAGCGCCAGCTTGATGTTTTCAAGTACGGTCTGACGGTGGAGCGGCCGCGAGTGCTGGAAAACAATGCCGACGCCGGCGCGCGCAATGCGATGCGACGGCCAACGAGCGATGTCGACGCCATCGAGTTTGATCGTTCCGGCGGTTGGACGCTCGATGCCCATGATCAGCTTCATCACGGTCGACTTGCCCGACCCATTGGGCCCGATGAGCCCCATGATCTCGTTGGCGCGAAGATCGAAAGCGATGTCGTTCACCGCGACGAGGCCGCCGAAGCGCTTGGTCAGGCCGCGTATTTCAATACGGGCGGGACTGCTCATTCGCGTTCTCCGGCGCGCAGCGCATGACCGAGGAGCCCATCCGGGAAGAACAGAATGACGGCGAGCGCGATCGCGGCGACGACGAAGGTGTTGAGCTGACCGATCGGCCGCAGCAGCTCATTCGCGAGAATCAGGAACACAGCGCCCAAGATCGCGCCGATGATCGTGCGTCGGCCGCCGAGCACCGCGGCGATGATGACCTGCACGTCGATCGCGATGCTGACCACGGTGTCGACCGAGGCGGTCCCCATATAGAAGACCAGCATCGCGCCGGCGGTGCCCGAGAACACCGCGCTGACGCAAAACGCTGCAACCTTGTGCTTGGTGACGTTGAAACCGAGCGCCTGCGCCTCGATGGGGTCTTGGCCGGTCGCTTGCAGGATGAGGCCGAGCGCCGAACGCGACAAGACATAGAGAATGACGGCGCAGACGACGAGAAACGCGAGGGCGTACCAATAATTGACGTTAGCGTCGATCGACAGCACGTCGGGCACGGTCATGCCGATTTCGCCGCCGGTGATGCCGGCGAAAATGACGATCGCGTACTGCAACAACAGCACGGCAACCAACGTAATGACGCCGAAATAGGGTCCGCGCAGGCGCAATGCCGGCAGCGCCATCAGCAGCCCGCCGATCAAGGCGGCGACGGCGCCCGCCACGATGCAAAGCACCATGGGCCAGTGGAGCACGCTGTTCAGGATTCCAGCGGTATAGGCGCCGACGCCGATCAAGAATGTCGGCCCGAAATTGACCTCGCCGGCGAAGCCGAAGAGCAGGTCCCAGGCCATGGCGAAAACGCCGAAGTAATAGGCGGCGGTAAGAACGCCCAGCAGGTACGCCGAGAGCCAGAACGGCAAGACCGCGGCTGCCGCCACGACCGCAACCGCAATCCAAAACAGGTACGTGCGCGGCAGACGTTTCATTTCGCCTCCCGCTAACGCCGGCCGAGAATGCCCTGGGGCCTGAAATAGAGCACCAGGATGAGGAGCAAAAGCGGCGGGATCGGGCGCAGGGTCGGCGCCACGAGATAGGCGGTCAGCGTCTCGAGATAGCCGACGACGTACGCCGCTATGAGCGAGCCTTCGACACTGCCCAGTCCGCCCAGCACCACGATGGCGAAGGCGCTGGCGGTGAGCGGTCCGGTGTTGCTGGAGGCGACGCCGAGGAACGACGCGAGCAGAACGCCGGCGATGCCGGCGAGCACGCCGTAGATGGTCCATACCAGGAGATAAATCCGCGACAACTCAAAGCCGAGCAGGGTCAGGCCGCGCGGATTGATGGCGGCGGCGAGCAGCGCCTTGCCACGTTGCGTTCGATTGATCAGCAGCCAAAGCAAACCGATTACCGCCCACGAAACCGCGGCGATCACGATCTCGTTGCGGGGCGTGCGCACGCCGAAGATGTTGACGACACCGCCGATCAGCGGCCGCAAGGTCACCGGATTGTCGGTGAAGATATAGGCCATCAGCTGCTCGATCATGATGCCCCAGAGCAGCGTGCCGGTGAGGATGAAAATCTCGGTTTCCTCGCGCGGAATGGCGCGCGAGCGCTCGATCGGTCGCACGACGATGAAATAGGTCGCGTAGGCCATGAGCAAGCCGGCGAGGATTCCGGCCAACGTGCCGATATAGGTGCCGAAGCCCAGCTCGCCGGCGACAAACCAGCCGACCAGCGCCGCCACGACCATGATGCCGCCATGGGCGACGTTGAGGACGCCCGACACGCCGAAGATCAAGGTGAATCCCACCGCGGCCAGCGCGTAGAGCGAGCTGATGGCGAAGCCGTCGATCAGGATTTGCAGTGCGAGCATGCCGCTCCGTCCGCCGGTGCCTTATAGCGGTATTGTTTCGACCGTCGAGCGGGCGCGGGCCGCGGTACCCGAACGATGTCGGGAACCGCGATCCGTCGCCGTCACGTGGCGTTACTGAGCGGAGGCTTGCTGCGGCAGCTTGACGAAGGCAGGGAACGTGATCTTGGCCTTGACCTTGTCGGTCGGCCACACCGTTACCTGTTTGCCGTTCTGCCATTGGATCATGGCGCCGGTCACCAAGTCGGGCCCGTATTCGAGCGAGTGCGCCATGATGTTGTCGCGGGGGTAGAATTTGATCCGGCCGATGACGCCGACGTAATCGGCCGTCTCGATCCCATGGACGATCTTATCGGGATCGGTCGACCCGCCCTCACGTTTGATGGCGTCGGCGATGACATGAATCATGTCATAGGTGGTGTAGCCGACATAGGCCGGTGAATCGCCGTACCGTTTGATATAGGCCGCGGCGAACGGTTTCGTCTTCGGCGACAGCGCTACGTCCGGTGCGGCCAGCGTCTGGCTGATGACACTTTCGGTCGCGCCGTTCGTGTCCTTCCAGAAGGTGCTGGTCGTCGCTTGCGAGCTGATGCCGCCCATCGCGATCGGAACCTGCTGCTCATGCCATTGCACGGTCGGCTGCACGCCGACATGGCTGATGCCGGTGATGATCACATTCGGGTGCTCGCCTTCGATCTTGTTGAAGATCGGCGTGAAGTCGGTGGTATCCGGGTTGAACCGGATATGGTCGAGCACCTTGAGGCCCGCTTTCGGCAAACACTCGAGGTAGCGCGCATCGAGCGGCGTCGTCCACGCCGCGTCTTCGCTCATGACGACGGCGGTCTTCATGTGGAAGCCTTCGACCAGCGCGTCATGCGAGAAGTCGCAGATCGACTGGGCGATGAAGGCCGAGTTCAACGTTCCGTCGAACGAATATTTGAAATTGTTGTAATCGTCGTGAACGTGCTTCGTGATCTCCGTGCTTGCCGCGCCCGGCGTGATGTAGGGCACATGCAGGCGTCCCGCCCACGGCTCGAGCGCCAGCGCGACTTCGCTGATATAGCTGCCGACCACCGCCACGACCTTGTCCTGGTTGACAGCGCGCTGGAAGGCACGCACGGCTTCGGCGGCGGACGAGTGATCGTCATAGGTGATGACTTGGATCTGGCGACCGTCGACGCCGCCATGCGCGTTGATGTCGTCGGCAGCCATTTCTGCCGCCTTGGTCAACGATGCGCCGGCGACCGATGATTGTTCGCCGATGACGCCGATCTTGATCGGCTCGGCCGCTTGGGCCGCGGTTGCGAATGTCAGAGCCAATGCCGCCGTCATCGCAGCGCCGGCCAGGACGGCCGGTGATTTCTGTGCGTGACTCATAAGGTTGTGTCCTCCCTGTTTTGTCGCGACCGCGGGCAGGACGTCTCCTCCGATGCAATAGACCGATGGAGATCTTTACGCCGCCGTGCGTCGGCGGCGCTGCCGTAGCGGATGGCGTGTCGGCAAGATCATGGCCCATCGGTGGTCGGGATGCCAGCGCAACCTCGGTCGGCGAGGGCTCTTTGCCCACGTCCGGTTTCGGCGAAAAGGGCGCTGCGAGGCCGCTTTCCGCGGGCCGTTATCGTTCTCTTTCTGGTGCACCAGAGAACCCGTACCATCGTCGAGGATCGGTCAACGCGGCCGAGAGATGGAAAGCGAGGGAGACGATGCTGTCATTGAATCACGCCAATCGAATTGCCGCTGCGGTCGCGCCTTCATCCGGCGTCGATCGGTCACGGCGCGCGTTCCTGACGTCGTCGGTCGCGAGCGCAGCGGCCGGCATGGTGGCCGCCGCGGCGCTCGACCTTGCGGCAGTGCCAGCGGCGCGCGCCCAGACGGTCCTCAGTCCCGACGCCGCGCTGCATGAAATGATGGAAGGCAACAAACGGTTCGTCGAAGGCCGAATGACCTCGTTCAACGACGACCTCAAGATGCTGAAGGCGAAGACCGCCGAGAAACAAGAGCCATTCGCCGCGTTGTTGTCCTGTGCGGACTCGCGCGTACCCGTCGAGCTCGCGTTCGATCAAACTATCGGCCATCTCTTCGTTACGCGCGTCGCCGGCAACATTGCCTCGTCGGAAATTATTGCCAGCCTGGAATACGGTGTCGCGGTTCTTGGCACCAAGGCGATCATGGTGCTCGGCCATGCGAATTGCGGCGCGGTGAAAGCGTCGATCGACGCCAAGGCCGTGCCAGGACAGATCAGCGGTCTCTACCGCTACATCCGGCCGGCGGTGGACCAGGCGGGCAAGGATCTCGACGCGGCGATCAAAGCGAACGCGAAGATTCAGGCGGCGCTGTTGCGCGATTCCTCGCCGGTGATCGCCGATGCAATCAAGCAGAAGCAGCTCACGGTCGTCGCGGCGTTCTACGATCTGGCGAGCGGCAAGGTGAGTCTGCTGAGCTGATCGCTACTTCGCGTTTTGCGCCGCTTTGATCTCGCCGCGCGCGATGGCGCGGAGATGGACTTCGTCCGGACCGTCGACGATCTGCAAGGCGCGGCCCCAGCTCCAGATTTCCGCCAGCGGCGTATCCTGCGTCAGACCGGCGGCGCCGAACACCTGCATGGCGCGGTTGGCGATCGTCACCTGCATGCGCGGCACCGCCACCTTGATCAACGCCACTTCGCGCCGGGCGGCTTTGTTGCCGGCCTTGTCCATCAGCCACGCGGCCTTGAGCACCAGTAGCCGTGCCTGCTCGATCTCGATCCGCGACAAGGCGATCCACTCGCGGATCGTTCCATGTTCCGCGAGGGACGCACCGAAGGTCTGGCGCGAACGCGCGCGCGCAACCATCAATTCGACCGCCAATTCGCACGCGCCGATCGACCGCATGCAGTGATGAATCCGGCCGGGACCGAGCCGCGCCTGGGCGAGGGCGAAGCCGCCGCCTTCCTCGCCAAGCAGATTCGTCGCCGGCACGCGCACATTGTCGAACGCGACCTCGCAATGACCTTGCGGATGGAGCTCATGCATCACCGGCAGGTTGCGCACGACCGTGAGACCTTTGGCGCCGGCCGGCACCAGCACCATGCTCTGGCGCCTGTGCGCTTCCTTGCGCTCGGGCGACGTGACGCCCATGACGATGAAAAGCTTGCAACGCGGATCGGCGGCGTTGGTGATGAACCATTTGCGGCCGCTGATCACCCAGTCGCCGCCGTCGCGCCGGATCGACGTGCGGATGTTGGTGGCGTCCGACGAGGCGACGTCAGGCTCGGTCATGGCGAAGGCCGAACGGATCTTGCCTTCGAGCAATGGTGCGAGCCATTGCTTGCGCTGCTCGGCATTCGCGGCGAGATGCAGCAACTCCATGTTGCCGGTGTCGGGCGCATTGCAGTTGAAGAGTTCCGCCAACCACAGCATCCGGCCCATGATCTCGGCGCATGGTGCGTAATCGAGATTCGACAGCTGCGTGCCGGGTTCGTCGGGCTTGAGGCCGGGCAGGAACAGATTCCATAGCCCGGCGGCACGCGCCTTCGCCTTTAGATCTTCGATGAACGGCGGCGGAAACACGCTTTGTGCAACAAGCCGGCGATACTCGGAGTCGCGCGGCGCGACATGCTGGGCGATGAAGGCCTTGAGCTGCGCCTGGATACGCTTTGATTTGTCGGAGAACTCGAAATCCATTTGCCCCCGCTTTCTCCGGGCGGGGAGGATAGGGCATATTGGGGCGATGACAAAGCGAGCGGCGCTGACAGCGCTCGTGCTTCTGGCACTCTGGAACGGGCCCGCGGCGGCGCGCGCCATCACGGTTTCCAATGTCGCGGGCATTCTGACCGCGCTGCAACGCGCCCAGCCCGGCGACGTCATTACCATTGCGCCGGGCCATTACGTTCTGCCCGCCATCCGCCTGCATCATGGCGGCACCCTCGGTCATCCGATTGTGGTGCGCGCGCCGCGCCTTGGCGACGTCACGTTGACAACGAAGGCAACCGAATTCATCAAGATCGCGGCGCCCGACTGGGTGTTCGAGAACCTCGACATCGCCGGCGCGTGCGATACCGACACCGATTGCGAACACGCCTTTCATATCGTCGCCGGTGCCGATCGCGTCGATATCCGTCACAACCGCATTCACGACTTCAACGCGCACATCAAGGGCAACGGCGAGGGCGGGCGTTTCCCGGATAACGTGCGCATTGAAGGCAACTGGCTCTTCGGCACGCACGTCCGCCACACCGACAACCCGATCGCGCCGATCGACGTCGTCGGCGGCAAACACTGGATCGTACGCGACAACCTCATCGCCGATTACGGCAAGACGTTCAACCATCCGGCGACGCGCACCGACGATTACGGCTATGCGCTGTTCTTCAAGGGCAACTCGTCTGGCACGTTGATCGAGCGCAACATCGTTCTCTGCGCCGATCAGTTGCCGCACCAACCGTATACGCGCGGCTTGTCGCTCGGCGGCAGCGCAACCGGTCCGCAGTTCTGCGAAGGCACCTGCGACAAGGACGAAAACCGCGACAGCACGATCCGCAAAAATGTCGTCCTTGCCTGTCCCGGGGAGCCCGGCATCTATCTGTTTCGCGCGACGCGTGCGCGCGTGGCGGACAACGTCCTGATCGGCACCGGCGGCATCGTCGCGGCGGCGCCCGACACCAGTGCGACCGTCATCAACAACAAGCTCGCCGGCGGCGAGATCGTGGCGCAAGTCGGCGCGCACCTCGACCTCGGCCACGGCGTGCACATTCACAATGAAGCCAATGCCGCGCCGCCCGCCTTCGCGGGTCAGCGCATCACCGCCTACCGCGCCTATTGGAGCGCGGTGCCGAAGCCGAAGGAATAGCGGTGCGTTTTACGGCTGGGACGGAATCGCGCCGTCGTCGAGCGGACCCGCCGTCGCGCGCGCAGCGATGCCGAGCGGCGTCTGAGGTACGTAGCTCGGCCGCAAACTGAAAAACCGGCGGCAGCACCAAGATCAGCACCGGCGCCGATCGCCGGCGAGCTCGGCCGCAGGTGATAATCGTAATGCGCTGCGTCGACGAAGCGCACATCGTTGACGACTCGGTTGCCGCGGCTGCCGTTGGCGTTGAGCTCGTCAGGCTCGGCGTGTACGCCGGCGGCAAGCACGTTGTTGACGAAAACGCCCGCGCCGGTGATCAGCATGCCGGGCCCGGCATGATGTTGTCGGCGACGAAGGCGGCGTTGGGCGAACGCGAACGGATGAATAGGCCCGAATTGCGGTCCATCACCATGGTGTTGCCGACGACGTACAGCTCTTGCAGCGGATTGGTCGAGCCCTCCATCGCATAGGCGATCATGGCGTAATTCTCGGCGCGCGGCCCTTTCTCGATGATGTTGCCGATGACGTACGTGCGGCCGCTGTTGGACACGTCGATCGAATAGCTCGCCGTGCTTTCGGGATAATCCATGATGCGGTTGTAGAGGATGTAGTTGTTGAGCGCGCGCGTCTTGACGTGGTGGCCGGTCACGGTGTCGTGGAAATAGCTGCCGCGCAGCACGAAGTTGCGCACTTGGCCGATGTAGATGCCGTGGGTCGAGCCGCTGGTCGTACCGTTGTGCGCGAACTCGGAATTCTCGATGACGATGTCGCTTTTGGGATTGGGGGCCGAAAGAATCCCGTGCTGGTTGTCGTGGATATAGACGTTGACCAGGCTCAGACCGGCGCCTTCGGCGCGAATAGCGGCACCGTTGCCATCGCCGACCGTGCAGCCTGAAAACTCGATGTTCTCGATGCGGATCTTGTCGCCGTGGGTGACCCAAATCGCCTTGCCCTGCGCCGCATCGCCATCAGCATAAAGATGGAGCCGGCCGCCGACACCGCGGATGACGATGTCGTTCTGGTTCCACACCGCAACGTCGCCGCGATAATCGGCGGCATCGATCTCGATGACGTCGCCGTTCTTGTCTTGGCTTCGTGTGCGGCTTGGCTCGGCACCTTGAGCTCGCGCGATGGGCCGACGTGCAGCACGCGGCCGCTCGGATGGCCCGGCTTCATCGGTGGCAGGACGAGAGCGCCAGCCGGCGGATGGGCGCCACCGCTCTGCATGGCGACCGGTGCGGCCGCGACCGCAGCGGTTGCGCTGGGGAGCGTGATCGGTGCTGCCGTACCCGAAACAGGGGATTTCGAGCCGGTGAAACTCAACGACTCGATGTCGCCCGGCTTGGACCCCGGCACGGTAATGACCTGGCCGTTCTGGAGCTTGATCACCATGTCGGCGAGGGAGGGCGTGGCGGCCAGCACGAGGGCGGCCACCGCGAGCAGAACGGCACGGCGGAGATGCATGAGAAAGGACCATATAAAATGTTTTAAAACCAATATATTATTGATCACTATTAATCTTGTATGTGAGACTATGGTTAATTCATCCGGCTCGCATTAAGCATGGTTGGCAAAACACGGTTAACAGCGGCCGCAGTCGCTGCGACGGTAGGCCACAAGTCCCTGATCACAAAAGGGTTGTTTCGGGTTGAAAGCCGCGGTTTAGTGCCGATGTTATAGAGTACCGAAGCAGTCCTAAATACGGAGACGCGGGTGATTATTCTCAGCAAGCTCGCCGACTATGGCGTCATCGTCGCGACCCAGCTCGCCGCCCATCCGGAGCGGCAGACCAATGCCGCGACATTGGCCGAGGAAACCCGCCTGCCGCGGACCACGGTCGCCAAGCTGCTCAAGGCGTTGGCGCACGGCGGCCTGGTGACCGCTTCGCGGGGCGCGGCCGGCGGCTATCGGCTGGCCCGGCCGGCGCAGGCGATCTCGATCGCCGAGGTCGTCGCCGCTATCGACGGCGCCATTGGCGTGACGCAGTGCACGATCCATGGTCCGGATTGCACCCGGACCGATTTCTGCTCAACCAAGCCACATTGGAAACGGATCAACGATGCCGTCGGCACGGCGCTCGCCGGCATGAATTTGGCGGAGATGACGCCCGCCGCGATTTTCGCGCAGTGGATGAAACTGCCCCCCAAGCCCGGCCCGACGGACGGCCAGGGAGCCGCGCGATGACCGATACCGCCGCCCGCAATCTCAGTACCCTGCGCGAAGGCTACAAATACGGCTTCATTTCCGACATCGAGAGCGAGAGCGCGCCGCCGGGCCTCAACGACGACACCATCCGCTTCATCTCGGCCAAGAAGCAGGAGCCGCAATGGCTGCTCGATTGGCGGCTCGAATCCTTCCATCACTGGCAAAAAATGGACAGCCCGCATTGGGCCAAGCTGCGCATCGCGCCGATCGACTATCAGGCCGCGACCTATTATTCCGCGCCCAAGCGGCAGAACACGCCGAAGTCGCTCGATGAGGTTGATCCCGAACTGCTCAAGACCTACGAAAAACTCGGCATCCCGCTGAACGAACGCGCCGCGCTCGCCGGCGTCGCCGTCGACGCGGTGTTCGACAGCGTCTCGGTGGCGACCACCTTCAAGAAGACGCTGGCCGAGCTCGGCATCATCTTCTGCTCGTTCGGCGAAGCCGTGCGCGAGCATCCGGACTTGGTGCGCAAATATCTTGGCTCGGTCGTGCCCCAAGGCGATAATTTCTTCGCGGCGCTCAATTCGGCTGTGTTCAGCGACGGCTCATTCGCCTACATCCCGCCGGGCGTGCGTTGTCCGATGGAGCTGTCGACCTATTTTCGCATCAACGCCGCGAAGAGCGGCCAGTTCGAGCGCACGCTGCTGGTTGCCGATAAGGGCGCCTATGTGAGCTATCTCGAGGGTTGCACCGCGCCGCAACGCGACGAGAACCAGCTGCACGCCGCCGTCGTCGAACTGATCGCGCTCGAAGGCGCCGAGATCAAATATTCAACAGTCCAGAACTGGTATCCCGGCGACGCCGAAGGCAAAGGCGGCATCTACAACTTCGTCACCAAGCGCGGCGCCTGCCGCGGTGCGCGCGCCAAGATTTCGTGGACCCAGGTCGAGACCGGCTCGGCGATCACCTGGAAATATCCGAGCTGCATCCTCGAAGGGGATGACTCGGTCGGCGAGTTCTATTCGGTGGCGATCACCAACAACTTCCAGCAGGCCGATACCGGCACCAAGATGCTCCATCTCGGACGCAACACGCGCTCGACCATCATTTCCAAGGGCATCTCGGCCGGGAAGGGACAAAACACCTATCGCGGCCTGGTCCGCGTCCAGCCCAAGGCGGCGAACGCGCGCAACTACACGCAGTGTGACAGCCTGTTGATCGGCGACAAATGCGGCGCGCACACGGTGCCCTATATTTCGGCGCGCAACCCGACCGCGCGGGTCGAGCACGAGGCGACGACGTCGAAGATCAGCGACGAGCAGATGTTCTATTGCCAGCAGCGCGGCCTGTCGAAAGAGGACGCGTTGTCGTTGATCGTCAACGGCTTCTGCAAGGAAGTTCTGAAAGAGCTGCCGATGGAATTCGCGGTCGAAGCACAGAAACTGCTGGCGGTAAGCCTCGAAGGCAGCGTGGGTTGAATATGCTTGAAATCAAGAATTTGCACGCGCGGATCAGCGAAGGGCGCGAGATCCTCAAGGGCGTCGATCTCGTCGTGAAGGCGGGCGAGGTGCACGCCATCATGGGTCCGAACGGCTCGGGCAAGAGCACGCTCGCCGGCGTGCTGTCCGGCAAGCCGGGCTACGACGTGACGGACGGCCAGGTGCTGTTCCATGGACGCGATCTGCTGACGATGGCGGCAGACGAGCGCGCGCGCGAAGGCGTGTTCCTCGCGTTCCAGTATCCAGTCGAGATTCCTGGCGTCAACAACATGTATTTCCTGCGCGCCGCGCTGAACGCCGTGCGCAAGCAGCGCGGCGAGAGCGACATGGACGCCGGCCAGTTCCTCAAGGCGGTGCGCGCCAAGCTCAAGCTGCTCGAGATCGGCGAAGATCTGCTCCAGCGCGGCGTCAACGTCGGATTCTCCGGCGGCGAGAAAAAGCGCAATGAAATCTTCCAGATGGCGATGCTCGAACCGAAGCTCGCGATCCTCGACGAGACCGACAGCGGCCTCGACATCGACGCGTTGCAGATGGTGTCGCGCGGCATCAACGCCCTGCGCGGACCGGAACGCGCCATCGTGATGATCACGCATTACCAGCGCCTGTTGGAGCATGTCGTGCCCGATCGCGTGCACGTTTTGTCGGGCGGCCGCATCGTCAAGTCGGACGGCAAGGAATTGGCACTCGAGCTCGAACAGACGGGCTACGGCGCTTACGGAGACGCGGCGTGAGCGCCATCGCCGAAATTCAGCCTTACGTCGAAGCGTTCAAGGCGCAGCCGCACACGCACACGGCCGAACCGGGATGGCTGAAGCAGCGGCGCGAAAGCGCGATGCAGCGTTTCGCGGAGCTCGGCTTTCCGACGCGCAAACAGGAAGCCTGGCGCTTCACCGATCTTCAGCCGTTGCAGCGAGCACCGTTTCCGCCGGCGGTAGGCAAGAGCAAAGTCGCCGCGGCCGATATCGCGCCATGGCTCTATCCAAACGCGGCGCATCGGATCGTGCTGGTCGATGGCGCCTTCGTGCCGGAGCTTTCGGCAATCGGCAAGCTGCCCGAAGGCGTGTGGCTCGCCTCGACCACGCAGACATTGCGTGATCGGCCCGATTTCATGAACACGGCACTACGCGAAACCGATGCGCTCGGCGCGCAACCGTTCATCGCGCTCAACGCCGCGCTGTTCGCCGACGGTTTCGTGCTGGCGTTCGAACCCAACGTGGTGCTCGACCGCGCAGTTGAGGTCATCCACCTCGGTCGCGCCGCCGGCCGCTCGGCGCAGCTGCGTAATCTGATTTTGCTCGGCGCTGGCAGCCGCGCGACCGTGATCGAGACGTTTGCGGGCGAAGGCGGTTATTGGATCAACGCAGTCGATGTGATTACCGTCAGCGCCGGCGCCGCGTTGCGCCACGTCAAGCTACAGGACGAGGGCGCGGCGGCAATCCATATCGGCCATAACCGGATCGAACTCGACCGCGATGCGCGATACGAGAATTTCATCCTTTCGCTCGGCGGCAAGCTTGCGCGCACCGACGTGCAGCTGAAATTCGATGGCGAAGGTGCAGCATGCGGCCTGTTCGGCGCGACGCTGCTGCGCGGCGAGCAGGAAGGCACGATCGCGACCGTGGTCGATCACGCCGCGCCACGCTGCATCACGCGCGAATATTATAAGAGCGTCGCCGCCGATCGCGCCCATGGCGTGTTCCTCGGTACCATCGGCGTGCGGCCGCATGCGCAGAAAACCGACGCCAATCAGCTCAGCAAGAATCTTCTGCTCGGTGCGCGCGCCGCCATCGACACCAAGCCAGAGTTGGAAATCCTCGCCGACGACGTCAAGTGCAGTCACGGGGCCACCGTCGGCGATCTCGACGAAACGGCGCTGTTCTATCTTGAAAGCCGCGGCATTCCTCCGGCCGAAGCACGGCGCATGTTGGTCGAAGCGTTTGCCGCCGAAGTGATCGAGCGCATCGAGGACGACACGGCGCTGCGCGCGCATCTTGGCCGGCATGTCACACGCTGGCTGGCGGGAGGCGTCGCATGAGCCGTGCCGCATTGCAGCCCAACACGAAATCCGCATTCGATCCGGCGCGAATCAAGCGCGATTTCCCGGCCTTCGCCAATAATCCGGGGCTGGTGTTTCTCGACAGCGCCGCGTCGGCGCAGAAGCCGGCGGCGGTGATTGACGGCGTCGCCGAGTTCTATCGCACCGATTACGCCAATGTGCATCGCGGCGTCTATCGCCTGTCGGCGCGCTCATCCGACCGGTACGAGAGCGCGCGCGAAACCGTGCGCCGGTTCCTCAACGCCGCGTCCGCCGACGAGATCGTCTTCGTCCGCGGCGCAACCGAGGCGATCAACCTCATCGCCTATTCATGGGGCGTAACCTTCCTCAAGCCTGGCGATGAAGTGCTGATCACCGAGCTTGAGCATCACGCCAACATCGTCCCGTGGCAGTTAATCCGCGAGCGCACCGGCTTGAAGCTGGTTGTTGCGCCGCTCGACGCGTCGGGCGGTCTCGATCTCGCCGCGTTCGAGGCGCGGCTATCGTCGCGCACCAAGCTGGTCGCGGTGACCCAACTGGCGAACGCCACCGGCGCGATGCTGCCCGTCGAGGCGATCACCCGTTTAGCGCACAAACACGGCGCGAAGATCCTGGTCGATGGTTGCCAGGCGGCGCCGCGGCTACCGGTCGACGTTCGCGCCCTCGATTGCGATTTCTACGTGTTCTCGGGACACAAGATTTACGGCCCGACCGGCATCGGTGTGCTTTACGCCAAGGCTGAGATCCTCGACGGCATGCCGTCGTGGCAAGGCGGCGGCGACATGATCGAGCACGTCACCTTCGAGAAGACGACGTTCCAAAAGCCGCCGCATCGTTTCGAAGCCGGCACGCCGGACATCTCGGGCGCGATCGGCTTGGCGATGGCGCTCGATTACGTCGAGGCGCTCGGCCGCGAGGCGATTTCGGCGCATGAAGAGGAGCTCACCGGCTACGGCGTCGACAAGCTGTCGCGGTTGGCGGGTATCCGCCTGATTCCCGCCGGACAACGCCGCCTCGGCATCTTGTCGGTCGACGTGCAGGGCGTGCATCCGCACGACCTTGCCACCGTGCTCGATCAGCACCATGTCGCGGTGCGGGCCGGACATCATTGCGCCCAGCCCTTGATGGATAAGCTCGGTCTCGCCGGCACGACGCGGGCATCGTTCGGCATTTACAACGACACGCGCGATATCGACGCGCTGGCCGCCGCACTGACCGCGGCGCAGAAATTGTTTGCGTGAGGATCATGGACGCGCGCGAGCTTTACCAGGACATCATCCTCGATCACGGGCGCCATCCGCGCAATTTCCACGCACTGACGCATCCGACCAACCGCGCGCACGGTCATAATCCGCTGTGCGGCGATCGCGTCGCGGTCTATCTCGAGCTCGACGGCGATCGGATCAAGGATGTGAGCTTCGACGGCCGCGGCTGCGCAATCTCGACCGCATCGGCGTCGTTGATGACCGAAGTGCTGAAGGGCAAGACGCTGGCCGAAGCCGACGCGCTGTTCAAAGGCTTCCATGCCGAAGTGACCGGCAAGACCGTGCCGGCATTGCCCGAAGCGCTCGCCGAAGACATGGAGCGGCTCGCGCCCCTCGAAGGGGTGCGCGCCTATCCGACACGGGTCAAGTGCGCGACGCTGGCGTGGCACGCGTTCGAGGCCGCGCTGAAGAACGGCGCTGACGGCATGGCCGCCGCGACCGTGAAGACGGAGTAGGTAGTGAACAACGAGAATACCGGCCACGACCCGTTCGAGTTCGTGCGCGACGACGAGGACGCCGCCGACATGACCGACGTCGAGCGGCCGACGCCGGACGAAGGCAACCCCGATCTGCGCGAGCAGGTGTTGGAAGCGCTCAAGACCGTCCGCGATCCCGAGATACCGGTGAACCTCGTCGATCTTGGCCTCATCTACGAGTTGATCGTCAACAAGGACGGCGTCGTCTATGTCGAGATGACGTTGACGACGCCGGCGTGCCCGGTCGCCGGCGCGCTGCCCGGCCAGGTGCGCGACGCGATCTCGGCGGTGCCCGGCGTGCAGGATGCGCGCGTCAAGCTGGTCTGGACGCCGCCCTGGGACAAGGACCGCATGTCGGAAGAAGCCAAGCTCGAGCTCGGCCTGATCGACTGACGGAACCGGCGCCGTCGCGCATGGAGAGGGGGACATGCTGACGATTTGGGGGCGAACGACGTCGTCCAACGTGCAGAAGGTGCTGTGGGTCTGCACCGATTTAGGTATCGCGTTCGAGCGCCTCGATTGGGGCGGAAAATTCGGCGGCAACGACGCGCCCACCTATCGCGCGATGAATCCCAACGGACTTGTCCCCACCGTCAAGGACGGCGAGGTCGTGATTTGGGAATCGAACACGATCATGCGCTATCTGTGCGCGGTCTACGGCGGCGCCGCGCTGCATCCGACCGATCCGGCGCGGCGCAGCGCGGTCGAGCGCTGGATGGATTGGCAGCTGTCGCGTCTCAACACGCCATTGGTCGCATTGCTGCGCGGCTATTACCGGACGCCCGAGCCGCAGCGCGATTTTCCGGCGCTCACGCGCTATCGCGTTGAGGCGATCGCGCTCTGGGAGATGGTCGAGCATCAACTCAGGGGGCAGGATTATCTGGCGGGTGACTCCTTTACGCTTGCCGACATCGGCATCGGCATCTGGGCGCACCGCTGGTTCCTCTATCCGATCGAGCGGCCCGAGATGCCGGCGCTGACGAAATGGTATCAACGGCTGCAGCAACGACCGGGCTTTGCGGCGCACATCGCCGGCCCGATCGGCTGATCGTCTTCGGAGGGCGCATGGACCTGGGTCTGAAAGGCAAAACGGCGCTGGTCTGCGCCGCGAGCAAGGGGCTGGGCAAGGGCTGCGCGGCGGCGCTCGCCGCCGAAGGCGTCGACGTGACGATCACGGCGCGCGGCCGCGAAGCGCTCGAAACGACAGCCGCCGAATTGCGCGACCATTATCGCGTCAAGATCACCGCCGTCGCCGGCGACATTACGACAACGGACGGTCGCGCCGCGGCGCTTGCCGCATGTCCATCGCCGGACATTCTCGTGACCAATGCCGGCGGTCCGCCGCCGGGGGATTTCCGCGAATGGACGCGTGACATCTGGATCAAGGCGCTCGACGCCAACATGCTGACGCCGATCGCGCTGATCCAGGCGACGGTCGACAACATGATCGCGCGCCGCTTCGGACGGATCGTCAACATCACGTCGAGCGCCGTCAAAGCGCCGATCGACATCCTCGGCCTGTCGAACGGCGCGCGCACCGGCCTGACGGGGTTTGTCGCGGGCCTCGCGCGCAAGACCGTGGTGCATAACGTCACGATCAACAATCTGCTGCCGGGCGCGATGGATACCGATCGGCTGCGCGCCAATACCGAAACCATGGCGCGCAACGCGAAGATTTCCGTTGAAGAAGCGCAACGGCGACGACTGGCGACCATTCCGGCCGGACGCCCCGGTACGCCGGACGAATTTGGTGCTGCCTGCGCGTTCCTATGCGGCGCGCAAGCCGGCTACATCACCGGCCAGAACCTGCTGGTCGACGGCGGCGCCTATCCGGGAACGTTCTAGGGTAGCGACGCGCTAGGCGACGTCGCGGGCGCCGGAAGCCGGCGCGTTGCGCAGGCTGCGTTCAGGCGGGAACTGCACGGTCACTGTCGTGCCTTTGCCGACAATGCTGTCGATGGCGAAGCGGCCGCCGTGCAGCTCGCACATCGAGCGGGCGAGGGGCAAGCCAAGGCCCGTGCCCTGGTACTTGCGATGCAGCGAGCTGTCGATCTGCTCGAAGGGCTGCAAGGCACGCTCGATGTCGGCGGTGGCGATGCCGATGCCGGTATCGACGACCTGGATCGTCAATCCATCCGCATCGTCGACCCGCGCAACAACCCGCACCGATCCGCCGGATTGGGTGAATTTGATCGCATTCGACAACAGGTTGAGCAGCACCTGTTTCACCATGCGCTCGTCGGCGTTGAGCGTCGGCAGGTCTGGCGCCAACTCGACGGCCAGCGCAATGCCGCCGTTGTCGGCGCGCTCGCGCACGATGCGCATGCAGGACTCGATCGCATCGCGCGGATCGATCGGCGTTTCGCTCAGCGTCAGCTTGCCGACTTCGATCTTCGACAAGTCGAGAATGTCGTTGATGATGCGGAGAAGGTGGACGCCGCTCTCGTAGACGTCGCGGACGTAATCGCGATACGAGGGATGGCCGAGGGGGCCGAGCGGCTCCTGCTTCAAAATCTCGGAAAAGCCGATAATCGCGTTGAGCGGCGTGCGTAGCTCGTGGCTCATGTTGGCGAGAAATTCGGTCTTGGCGCGGCTCGCCGTTTCGGCAGCGTTCTTGCTTTCGACCAGCAGCGATTCGCCGCGTTTGCGTTCCATGGCGTAGCGGATCGAGCGCTTGATCAAATTGCCGTCGCCTTGGCCTTTGACCAGATAGTCCTGCGCGCCTTCCTGCAACGCCGCGACCGCCATGGTCTCGTCTTCAAGACCGCTCAGCACGATCATCGGCATCAGCGGAGCGCGCTGATGCATGCGGCGGACCGTGTCGATGCCGTGCGAATCGCCGAGGGATAGATCGACCAGCGCGATGTCGAAACCGGCGGCGAGCGCCGACAATCCCTGTTCGAAGCTCGTCACATGGACGAGCTCGAATGGAAAGTCAGTTGCCTCTTCAAGCAATAGCTGCGTCAACCGGGCGTCGCCCGGATTATCCTCCATCAGGAGGATACGCAGCGCGCGCGTCGAAGGGGCGCCGGCGTTCGACATGGTCACGAGGTTCCTGACAGGTTTATGCGGCGGTCTCGTTGCGGCTGGGCAACGTCACAACCGCAAGCCAGAAGCTTTCGATTTCGCGCACGATCGAGATGAACTGCTCGAGGCCGACCGGCTTCGTGATGTAGCAGTTCGCGTGCAGCTCGTAACTGCGCACGATGTCGTTCTCGGCCTCGGACGTGGTCAGAACCACCACCGGGATGGCGCGCAGGCGCGGATCCTGCTTCATCTCGGCGAGAACCTCGCGCCCGTCCTTGCGCGGCAGATTCAGGTCGAGCAGCACAAGATCGGGCATCGGCGCCTTGGCGAATTCGCCCTCGCGCTTGAGGAACGCCAGCGCTTCCACGCCATCGCGCGCGTGATGCAGGTTGTTGCGGATTTTGCCTTCGCGCAGCGCCTCTTGCGTCAGCCGGGCGTCGCCCGGATTGTCTTCGACCAGGAGAATCTCGATCGAGCGGCTCGGCAGGGTCTCAACCATTGATGGCTCCATTCTGGATGTCGGCCGGAAGCGTGAAGTGGAAGCGGCTGCCCTGGCCCGGCGTCGATTCGATCCAGATGCGGCCACCGTGGTATTCGATCACTTTCTTGGCGATCGCGAGACCGATACCGGTCCCGGGATATTTGTTGCGCTCGTGCAGGCGCTGGAAGATCAGGAACACGCGCTCGAGATATTGCGGCTCGATGCCGATGCCATTGTCCTCGACGACGATGTGGCACATGGCGCCTTCGGCAGCCGCCGAGATGTTGATCGTCGGCGTCGCGCCCTCGCGATGGAATTTGATCGCGTTGCCGATTAGGTTTTGCATGAGCTGAGTCAGCTGCATCCGCACGCCGACGACCTTCGGCAACGCGCCGACGTTGAAGATTGCGCCGCTGTCGGCAATCGCTGCCTTGAGATTGGCGAGCGCTCCGGTCACCGCGTCGGCGAATTCGAACGGCACCGGATCGCCGCCTTTGCGGCCGATGCGCGAATAGGCGAGGAGATCGTTGATCAGGCGCTGCATCCGGTTTGCGCCTTCGACGGCGAAACCGATGAACTCGTTCGCGTCTTTGTCGAGCTTTTCATTGTAGCGGCGTTGCAGCAGTTGGCAGTAGCTCGCCACCATGCGCAACGGCTCCTGCAAGTCATGCGAGGCGACATAGGCGAATTGTTCGAGCTCGGCGTTCGACCGTTGGAGCTCCTGGTTGCGCTCCTGGATCTCGATGCTTTTGTGCCGGATCTCTTCGTCCTTGGCGTGCTGCTCGGTGACGTCGCGGATGGTGCCGACCATATAGAGCGGCTTGTGGTTGGAATCGAATTCGACCGCGACTTCGCGATACATGTGCCGGAGCTCGCCGTTCGGCCGAATGATGCGATATTTGAACGGCTCCGGGTTCTTGCCGGCCGCGATTTCGTCGCGCGTCCGCTTGATGGTGGCGTGGTCGTCGGGATGGACCAGTTTGAGGAAATTCTCGGTCGTCGGAACGAACGTCGCCTTGTCGACGCCGAAGATCTCGTAGCTCGTGTCGGACCACTCGGCGACGTCCGAGCGCAGATCGCGGAAGTCGCTGCCCATGCGCGCGAGGCGTTGCGCTTGCGACAGGTATTCTTGGCTCCGCCGCAGCCGGTCGGTCAGTGCCTTGAGGGCCTCTTGCGTCTTGTGCTCCTCGGTGACATCGCGGTAGGTGCCGACGCGCTTCCACGGCTTGCCCGCGGCGTCCTTGACCAGCGAGGTCTCGCAATAGAACCACCGGACGGTGCCGTCGGCGTGAACCGCCCGGAACTTGAACGGCTCGGAGACCAGGCCGCTTTCCGACGCGACCATCGATGCTTCATAGGCCGCGCGGTCGTCGGGATGGACCAGGGTGAGAAATTCGTAGCGTGATGGCGCCGGCAGGCTGGGATCGCGGCCGAACATGCGGCTGCATTCCTCCGACCATTTGACATCGCCGGTCTGAAGATTGCGCTCGACGCTACCGGTGCTTGAGGTGCGTTGCGCCTGCGCCAGGTGCTCCTGGTTCTTGCGCAGGGTTTCCCCCAGCGTCTCGAGTTCGACTTCACGCTTCTTGAGCTCAGTGATGTCGATGCGCATGCAGACAGTGCCGCCGTTCGAGGTGTGCCGCTCGATGGCCTGCGTCCAGCGCCCGTCGGGAAGCTGATCGGGTGGTATGACCCCGGGGCTGCGGAACTGTTGCAACCGCTTCTGCACCGCCTTCTCGATCTCGGCTTCTGACGCGTGGGGACGGAGACGGCGATAGCGCGTGCGGGTCAGATCCTCGATCTTGATTCCGGGCACGAGGAGATCGACAACCTCCGGGAAGAATTTTGCCGCGTGATCGTTGCGGAGGAGAATTTTCTCGTCGCGGTCGTAGAGAATGAGAGACGCCGGCATGACCTCGATCGCGTCCTTGAGCAGGGCTTGTGCAGCCTCATTTTCTTTTTCATGCTTTTTTAGCTCAGTGATGTCGATGCGGACGCCGATGATTCCGCCTTCCGAGGTGCGGCGCTCGATGATCTGTGTCCAGCGGCCGTCCTTGTAGGTGCGGATAATGTTGGTGTTGCCGGAACGGTGTTGCTTCATCCGCTCCGCGATCCACGCCTCAAAATTATCGCCAATGCCCTCGACGTAGGTGGCGGCGTGCTCGCGCAGCAGCTCCTCGTACTTGGTACCGGGGATCAGCAGATGCGAGGCGGTGGGGAAGTAGCGCTGTGTCGCGCTGTTGCAGAACACGATGCGGTCGTCGCGATCGCACAGCATCAGGCTCGCCGGCACCGTCTCGATCGCTTCCATGAAGCGCCGATGCGCTGCGGCGGCGCGGTGTTCGGTCTCGACTTGGGCGGTGACGTCGCTGGCGATACCGCGATAGCCAAGGAACTTGCCTTCGACGTCGAACAGAGGTTTGCCGCTCGTCTTGATCCAACGTACGCCTTTGCGCGTGGTGATCGACGTGATGACGTCGCGATAAGGCTTGTGCGCCTTGATCGTCGCGAAATGACTCTGGACCTGTGGATCGTTCGGCGCGCGGGTGAAATCCTCGACGGTACTGCCGATCAAGCTTTCGGCCGACGTACCGAGTATCTGTTCGATCGAGCCGATGATCCGGGTGAAGCACAACTGCTCGTCGGATTCCCAGAGCCACGACAACGAGCTCTGCAGCGAATCGTGCAGCATCTCCTCGGCATCGAGCAGCTTGGCTTCGGTCGATGCAATGCGTGCCTCGGCCGTGGCCAAGCGCGCCGCAGCGTCCGCGTGGGCAGCCGATTCGTCATCCGGGGAGATTTGCTTCTGCACAACGGGCATAGCAGGCATCTCGTCGCTCAATAGGGAAACGGCTAATTATGATTTGCGGGCGTTAATGAGCCGTGAATTTGCCCGATTCGTGAGTAGGTTAGGTAAGTTTGCTTGACCCTCGAGACAGCCCCGACTACACCGAACGTGATCGATTTTCCCGCCGACAAGGCGACGTGAGCGGCGCCCAGCCTTGAGTTTCTGTTAATCCTCGGAAGGAGAGGCTGGCGATGCTGTACGAGGCCTACCAGGCGCACCGTGACGCCTTTGCGCCCATTCGGATGCTGGCGCAAACCTTTCAGGGCGTGCTCAGCCAGCCTTGGCCCATCGTCGCGCACCACCCGATGATGCGTGCCGCCGCCGCTGCCTGCGAGATGGTGGCCCGCGCCGGCATGTGGCACGAGCGGCCGCCCTTCGGCATCAAGTCGGTCGCGATCGGCGGTCGTGTGCTGCCGGTATACGAAGAGGTCGCGGCCTGTCATCCGTTCTGCACGTTGCGGCATTTCCGCAAAGAAGGCATTGCCGCAGTTCAGCCGCGCGTGCTCGTCGTGGCGCCGCTGTCCGGTCACTTCGCGACGCTGCTGCGCGGCACGATCGAGACGTTGCTGCCGGATTTCGACGTCTACGTCACGGATTGGGTCAACGCGCGTAGTGTGCCGATGCTCTATGGGCAATTCGGCCTCGACGACCACATCGCGCTGATGCTCTCTTACCTGCGCGACCTCGGCCCCGACTTGCACGTCATCGCGGTGTGTCAGCCGGCAGTGCCGGTGCTCGCGGCGGTGGCGCTGCTCGCCGCGAGCGATGATCCCGACCAGCCGCGCAGCATGACGCTGATGGGTGGACCGATCGACACGCGCGTCAACCCGACAGCGGTCAATGTGCTCGCCACGACGCGGCCGTTGTCGTGGTTCGAGAAGAACGTCATTGCTGCAGTACCGGCGCGCTATCCCGGCGCATTCCGCCGCGTCTACCCCGGCTTCCTGCAGCTCGCCGGCTTTATGACGATGAATCTCGATCGCCACGTCACCGCGCATGTCGATCTGTTCAATCATCTGGTGCGCGGCGACGGCGAGAGCGCGACGGCGACGCGCAAATTCTACGACGAGTACATGTCGGTGATGGATCTGCCGGCCGACTATTATCTGCAAACGGTGCAGCGCGTGTTCCAGGACCATGCATTGCCGATGGGCACGTTCGATTGGCGGGGACAACGCGTCGAGCCGTCGGCGATCGCGCGCACCGCACTCTTGACCGTCGAGGGCGAGAACGACGACATTTGCGCCGTCGGCCAGACCGCAGCGGCGCATGCGCTGGTGACCGGGCTCAAAGCCGGCAAGAAAGCGCGCCACGTTCAGGCCGAAGTCGGTCATTACGGCGTGTTCAACGGCCGGCGCTGGCGCACCGAGATCTACCCGAAGGTGCGGGAGTTCATTCTCGCCCACGGGTGACCGCACTGAAGGCGGCGGTCGGAACGGGAGGGGCGATGGCAAAGCGCGGCAAAGTCGTCATTACGTGTGCGGTGACGGGGTCGATCCACACCCCGACCATGAGTCCGCATCTGCCGCTGACGCCGGATCAGGTCGCCGAGCAGGCGATCGGCGCGGCCGAAGCCGGCGCGGCGATCCTGCATCTGCATGCACGCGATCCAAAGGACGGAAAGCCGACGCCCGATCCGGCGGTGTTCATGCAGTTCCTGCCGCGCATCAAGCAGGCCTGCGATGCCGTGGTGAACATCACCACCGGCGGCGGCCACAATATGACGGTGGATGAGCGCCTGGCGGCGCCGCTCCAAGCATCGCCGGAGATGTGCTCGCTCAACATGGGCTCGATGAACTTCGGGCTCTACCCGATGCTGAACCGCTACAAGGAATTCAAGTACGAGTGGGAGCCGAAATATTTGGAGATGACGCGCGATTTCATCTTCAAGAACACCTTCAAGGACATCGAGCGCATCCTGAAGGACCTCGGCGAGGGGCACGGCACGCGTTTCGAGTTCGAATGCTACGACATCGGCCATCTGTACACGCTCGCCCATTTTCTCGAGCGCAAGCTGGTCAAGCCGCCGCTATTCGTGCAGACGATTTTCGGCATCCTCGGCGGCGTTGGCGCCGATCCGGAAAACGTCGCTCATGCGAAGCGGATCGCGGATAAGCTTTTCGGCGACGATTACCATTGGTCGATCCTGGCGGCTGGACGGCATCAGCTCCCGCTCATCACCATGGGCGCGATCATGGGCGGCAATGTCCGCGTCGGCCTCGAGGATTCGCTTTATATCGGTAAGGGACAGCTCGCCAAGACGAACGCCGAGCAGGTGACGCGTATCCGCGCGATCCTCGAAAACTTGTCGCTCGAAATCGCTACGCCCAAAGAGGCGCGCGAAATGCTCGCGCTCAAGGGCGGCGACCGGGTCAATTTCTAGATGATCGACAAACGCGTGCGCGACCTGGCCGCTGCGGTGGCCGGGATCAAGGACGGTGCGACGGTCTTATGCGGCGGTTTCGGCGCCGTCGGCGAACCGATCGCTTTGACCGAGGCGCTGTTGCCCTTGGGCGTGAAGAATCTCGTCATCGTCGCCAACAACGCCGGTACCGGCGAGACGGGCATCGCTCGGCTGATCAAGGAAGGCCGCGTGCGCAAGGTGATCTGCTCCTATCCGCGCACGACCGATCCGCACGAATTCGAGGCGGCATACAAAGCCGGCAAGATCGAGCTCGAGCTGGTGCCGCAAGGCACGTTGAGCGAACGCTTGCGCGCCGCCGGCGCGGGGATCGGTGGCTTCTATACGCCGACGGGTGCCGGCACAAAATTGGCCGAGGGCAAAGAGACGCGCGAGATCGGCGGCAAATCGTACGTGCTGGAAACACCGATCCGCGGCGATGCGGCGCTGATCGCCGCGCACAAGGGCGACCGTTGGGGCAATCTCGTCTATCGCAAGTCGGCGCGGAACTTCAATCCGGTGATGGCCGCGGCGGCGGCGCTCACGGTGGCGCAGGTGTCGGAGGTCGTCGAACTCGGCGCGCTCGATCCCGAAACCGTCGTCACGCCTGGCATCTTCGTCGATCGCGTCGTGGTCGTTCGCTGAAGAAAACGGGCGAGCGGCGTGGGGGAGGTTGCCGCTCGCCCGATCAACGGTACGACGCCGATTAGTTCGGCATCAGCACCTTGTCGACGACCATGATGACGCCGTTGCTCTGATAGACATTGGCGATCGTGACATTCGCGGTGCCGCCTTTGGCGTCGCTGACCATCAGATGTGTGCCCGACCCGGTGACGGTGAGCGTGCCGCCCTCGACGGTCTTCAGTTCCGCCCGGCCGCCGCCTGCCATGATTTGCTTGTCGAGCGCCTTCGAATCGAGCTTGCCGGCGACGACGTGGTAGGTCAGCACCTTGTCGAGGGTCGCCTTGTTCTCGGGCTTCAGCAGCGTATCGACGGTGCCCGCCGGCAGCGCGGCGAAGGCCTCGTTGGTCGGCGCGAATACGGTGAACGGACCCGGGCCTTCGAGCGTGTCGACCAATCCGCCGGCCTTGACGGCGGCGACCAGCGTGGTGTGGTCCTTCGAATTGACGGCGTTCTGGATAATGTTCTTGCTGGCGTACATCGGTGCGCCGCCGACCATCGGATCGCTGGCGGCAACGGCCGTGCCGGCCAGCGCAAAGGCCGCGATCACTGCGGCGTAAAACATCGTGCGAGTATTCATGGTGTCTCCCTGATCGGGCCGCGGGCATTGGCCTGTCCTCCGCCAGCGCGGTCTTCATCCAGCCTTACGGTCGAACTGGCCGATCGGATGCAGAGCGTTTTCCGCATCCAAACCCGCGCGCGGCGCGTAGTTCTGGATAACGGCTTGAATGGGGGAGATTGATCGGTGCGCGCCACCGCTCGCGGCCTCGCTGGAATAGACAGGCAGGCGGTTTCCGGGCACCGTGCTGACAAGCCATGGGTTTTCAGGCGCAATCCAGCCGTGTCCGCTGATCCCGCGATTTCGTCGGCCGCTGCGGCCCTGATCGAAGCCGCCGGCCGTGGCAACCAGGCGGCCTTGCGGCGGCTTTACGAACTCGAATCGCGACGGCTTTACGGCATCGCCTTGCGCATCGTGCGCCGGCCAGCGATCGCCGCCGAAGTTTTGCAGGAGGTCTTCGTCCAAGTGTGGCGAAACGCGCGCACGTTCTCGCCGACGCGCGGCGCGGCCGAGGCGTGGCTTACCGGCATCGTGCGTTATCGCGCGCTCGATGCAGTCCGCAAGCAGGGGCGCGAGATACTCTCTGACGATCCCGCGCTCGGCGACCGCGCACTGGAACCCGACGTGATCGAGCGCATCGACGCCGCGACCGATGCCGGTGCGCTGCGGCGCTGCTTGGGCGCGCTCGACGACAGCCAACGGCGTTGTGTGATGCTCGCCTTCGTCGACGGTCTGTCGCATTCCGAGATCGCGGCGCGCCTCGCCGCGCCGCTGGGTAGCGTCAAGAGCTGGGTGCGGCGCGGTCTGCTCGCGCTGCGGAGTTGTCTCGAATCATGATTCCCGAAACGCGCGACGACATCGACATCCTGGCCGGCGAGTATGTCCTCGGCTTGCTCGAGCCGGCGCGCCGGCAAGAGGTCGAAGCCGCGCTCGCCGATCATGCCATGTTGCGCGACGCAGTCGCGTTTTGGGAGACGAAGCTCCACCCGTTGGCAGCACTGGCGCCGCCGGCTGAACCGCCGGCGGACGGCTGGAAGGCTATTGCCGCGCGTCTCGACGAGGCGATCCCGCGCGGCACAGTGTCGCTGATTTGGCGCCGCCCGCAACCGTGGCGTTGGGCGACCGCGGGCTTCGCCGCCATCGCCGCTGCGCTCGCACTCTATATCGCACTGACGCCGATCCCGTCGGCGACACGCTATGTCGCTGTGCTGCATCCGCCGCAGCAGACCGAGGCCGCCTGGCTGGCAACGACGGGCAGCGAGGGATTGACCATCCGCGCGATCGCCGATCAGCATCCGCCTTCCGGCCGCGCCTTCGAACTGTGGGCGATCGTGCCCGGCGCGCCGCGTCCGCAGCCGCTCGGCGTCATCTCGGCCGACAGCGTCTTGCGTGTCGCCACAGTGCCGCCAAGCGTGCGTAGCGGCACGACGTTGGCGATCAGCGTCGAGCCGCCGGGTGGTTCGCCGACCGGGCTGCCGACGGGACCGGTGGTGTTTGTCGGCGGCGTACAGCCGCTTTAGGACGAGCGACGACGGTTGGCGCGCGACGCGGACGTGAATATCATCGCGCCATGACACCACTTTCTCGTCGCCAGATCGCGTGGCGTGCGGCGCAGGACATTCCCGAAGGCGCCTACGTCAATCTTGGCATCGGCCTGCCGACGCTATGCGGCGATTACGTTCCGAAGGATCGCGAGATCGTTTTTCACAGCGAGAACGGCATTCTCGGCATGGGTCCGGCGCCGCAAAAAGGGCAGGAGGACTCGGACCTGATCAACGCGGGCAAACAGCTGGTGACGCTGCTGCCCGGCGGATCCTATTTCCATCACAACGACGCATTCCTGATGATCCGCGGCGGTCACATCGATCTGGCGTTGATGGGCGCGCTCGAAGTGGCGGCGAACGGCGATCTCGCCAACTGGACCACCAACGACCCGCATGCGCCGCCCGGTGTCGGCGGCGCGATGGATTTGGCAGCCGGCGCCAAGGAAGTCCGTATCTTGCTCGAACACACCACCAAGGAAGGCGGACCGCGCATCCGGCGAACATGCACCTATCCGCTGACGGCCAAAGCGTGCGTCAAGCGCATCTATACCAATCTGGCGGTGATCGACGTGACGCCGGACGGCCTCGCGGTGCGCGAGATGGTCGAGGGGCTCGATCTTGCCGGTTTGCAGAAAGTGACCGAGCCGAAACTGACGCTCGCGAACGATTGGAAAAAACTGACGGCGCCCGCGGTCTAACGCGTCAGCCGTTACTGAGATTGCGCACCAGCGCCATCCAGTTGCCCTGCGGCGCCGCGCATGCCTCGCCGGCGCCAGGCACCAAGGCAACGCCGCCGAACTTCCACAGCCGGCGCCATTGCGTCAAATCGGTCAGCGCCTTGTCTTCGACGCGGCGGCGAATGCGGCGATGCATGTACCAGCGGCCAAGCGTGCCATAGATCAGCACGCCGGCAACGGCGACGCCGACCGCCACTTGCCAGCCGCGGAACCACCAAGCGGCAATGGCGAGCGCGAGGCCGCCGTAAGCCCAGATATTGCCGTCGGCTTCCGAACCGACCGGACTGTCGAGATGCGTGAGCTTTTTATAGTCGAAGCGCAGCGAGATTTTGCCGTCGGTGCGCAAGCGGTTCAGTGCACTGAACAATTTCTCCGCGGTTTCGTCGGACGGTGCGGCGCCTTCGGCGAGACTCATGCTTTGCCGTTCAGCCGTTCGATGATTGCGGCGATGCCCTGGCCGACGCCGATGCACATGGTGACAAGCGCGTAGCGTCCGCCGCGCCGCTCAAGCTCGCGTAGGGCGGTCAAGGCTATCCTGGCGCCGGAGGCGCCCAAAGGATGGCCGATGGCGATCGCGCCGCCGTTCGGATTGACGCGGCTGTCGTCGAACTTCAGGCCCATCAGCTTGAGACACCCGAGCACCTGCGTCGCGAATGCCTCGTTCAGCTCGATGACGTCCATGTCCTTGAGCGTCAGGCCGGCGCGTGCGAGCGCTTTTTGCGATGCCGGCACCGGACCGAGACCCATGACACGCGGCGGTACGCCCGCGACCGCGCCCGAGACGATCCGTCCGCGCGGCGCCTTACCCGTGCGCTCGCCGAGCGCGCGCGAGCCGATGAGCAACGCGGCGGCGCCGTCGTTGATGCCCGAGGCGTTGCCGGCCGTGACGACGCCGTCGGCGAAGAGCGGCTTGAGCTCGGTCAGCCGCTCGAACGTCGTGTTCGGTCGCGGATACTCGTCCTGATCGACGGTGACGCCGGCGCCTTTCTTGCTGGTGGCAACGGCAACCGGAAGAAGCTCGTCGGTATAAAAACCCGCCGCCTTGGCCTTGGCGTATTTTTCCTGCGAGGCGAGAGCGAAGCGATCGCTGTCGGCACGCGAGATGCCGTGATCGCGCGCGATATTGTCGGCGGTTTCCGGCATCGTGTCCTGGCCGAACTGTTTCGCGACTTTGGGATTGGGAAAGCGCGCGCCGATGGTGGAATCGAACAGCTTGGTCTCACGGCTGTAGGCGCTTTCGGATTTCGACATGACATACGGCGCACGGCTCATGCTCTCGACACCGCCGGCGACGAACAGATCGCCTTGGCCACAACTCGTCGCGCGCGACGCATCGAGCACGGCGGCGAGACCGCTGCCGCACAACCGGTTCACCGTTTGACCGGCCGTCTCAACCGGCAACCCGGCGAGCAGTCCGGCATGCCGCGCAACGTTGCGTGCGTCTTCGCCCGCCTGGTTGGTGCAGCCGATGACGACGTCCTCGTATTGCTCCGGCTTGAAGGGGTTACGCTTGACGATTGCGGCAATGACGCCCGCGAGCAGATCATCGGGCCGCACCGGCGCCAGCGCGCCGGCATGCCGGCCAATCGGCGTGCGCAAGCCGTCATAGACGTAGGCATCCATCATCGCCAATCTCCGCGAGCCCCCGGCAGGGCAGAAGCTAGGCAGGGCGGCGCGTCCGGGCAAGCGACGAAATCGGCGGGACGGCTTGCATCGGCGCGATGGCTGGGCCGCGGCCTAGGCCTTGCCGAGCTCCTTGAACACCTCGCGCGCCGTCTTGAAGCTTTCGAGCGCCGCCGGGATACCGCAATAGATGCCGACCTGGAGGAAGATTTCCTTGATCTCCTCGACGGTGACGCCGTTGGTGAGCGCACCCCGGAGGTGAAGCTTGAGCTCGCCCGGCCGGTTAAGCGCCGACAGCATCGCCAAATTGAGCATCGAGCGTGTCTTGCGCGGCAGGCCCGGCCGCGACCAGATTTCGCCCCAACACCACTCGGTCGTGAGCTTCTGGAACGCCATCATGAAATCGTCGGCGTCGGCCAGCGATTTGTCGACATAGTCCTTGCCGAGCACCTCGCGGCGCACGCTGAGACCCTTGGTGAAATGCGGCGTGTTGATGTCGGTGGCCATGTGCATCCCCTTTCCGGTTGGTGAGCCCGCCGGACCGCGACGTTAGGGAATGGCGCACCGGGCGACAAGCGGGACAACGCCCACGGTGGGCGCTTTTCTGCTTGCCCCGGTCGAGCGCCGGTGCCATGCATCCGCCCCGACATGCGCGATTTCCACCAACCGCGCCGATCGCCGGTCATCGCCGGCGAAGCCATGGCAGCGACGTCGCATCCGTTGGCGACGCTGACGGCGATCGAAGTGCTGCGCGGCGGCGGCAACGCCGTCGACGCGGCGATCGCGGCGTCCGCGCTGCTGTGCGTCGCCGAGCCGCAGATGACCGGCCTCGGCGGCGATTGCTTCGTGCTTTATTCGCCGCGCGCCGGATTGTCGAAAGCGCTCAACGGATCCGGCCGCGCGCCAGGCAAGGCGCAAGTGTCGTGGTACGTCGAGCACGGCATCAAGACAATCACCGCGCGTTCGCCGCATGCCGTCACCGTGCCCGGCGCGGTCGATGCGTGGCTGACGCTGCACGCCGAATACGCCACCAAGGATTGGTCCGAACTGCTGCAACCGGCGATCCGACTGGCCGAGACCGGCATGCGCCTCGCGCCGCGCGTTGCGTTCGACTTTGCGCTGGAGCACGCGCAGTTCGAGCACGATGCCGATGCCGTCAAGGTCTTGAAGCCGAGCGGCAAGCTTCCCGGCGTTGGCGACATGCTGAAATTTCCGGCGTTGGCGGCAACGCTAAAGCGCGTTGCGCGCGACGGCCGCAAGGGATTCTACGAAGGCCCCGTGGCGCAGGATATCGTCGCTAAGCTCAATGCGCTCGGCGGCTTGCACGCGCTCGATGATTTTGCCGCGCATAAATCGGAATGGGTTTCACCGATTTCGACGAACTATCGCGGCTACGATCTGTTCGAATGTCCACCGAACGGGCAGGGTCTTGCCGCGCTGATGATGCTGCGCGTATTCGCGGGCTACGATCTCGGCGAGGGCAAACTGTCCGACGCCGACCGGATTCACCTGTTGGCGGAAACCGCCAAGGCCGCGTACGCCGAACGCGATGCGGTGTTCGGCGATCCGGCCGTGGTCAACGTGCCCGTCGAACGTCTCTTGTCGGAAGAATGGGCACGGGCCGTGCGCGCGGCAATCCGCATGGATCGCGCCGGCACGCCGACATCGCTCGAATTCGCCGAGCACAAGCACACGGTCTATCTCTGCGTCGTCGATCGTGACCGCAACTGCATCTCGTTCATCAACTCGCTGTTCGACACATTCGGCACCGGCATCATGGCGCCGCAGAGCGGTGTGTTGCTGCACAGCCGCGGCAAGACCTTCCGCACGGTGCCCGGTCATCCCAATGCCATCGCGCCCAACAAGCGGCCGCTGCATACGATCATTCCGGGCATGTTGATGAAAGGCGGCCGCGCCATCATGCCCTTCGGTGTGATGGGTGGGCACTATCAGGCCAACGGTCACGCGCACTATCTGTCGCAAATTCTCGACCGCGGCCTCGATCCGCAGGCGGCGGCGGAGCAACCGCGCAGCTTCGCGATCGACGGCGTGCTGCAGCTCGAGCGCGGCATCAGCGAAGACATCGCCAACGATCTGGCGCAACGTGGTCATAAAATCGTGCGGCCGGAAAAGCCGCTCGGCGGCGCGCAGGCGATTTGGATCGACCACGCGAACGGCTCGCTCACCGGCGGTTCCGATCCGCGCAAAGACGGCATGGCGCTCGGTTATTGAGACGCGGCAAAATCACACAGCATTGGCGTCTTTCCCTCGACGCGGCACTCGATTAGAAAACTCCACTGTCGCGACTGGAATTTGCGCACTTCCACACTAAATTTGGGGTTTTAACCGGCGGATTCGCCGTCAATACTGCGAGCAATGGCCGAACTCGAATTGAAATACGGCCTGGCCTTTGGCGACCTCTATCGCCGTGAAGGCCTGGCGAAGGTCGACGACGCCTTCCTGAAACATCTCGGCGAGGCCGACGCGCCCTTGCGCGAGCGTCTCGTCGCGGCGCGCGCCAATGCCGACACGCTTGCCGCCAAGAGCGAGTCGACGCTGCTGATCGATCTCGCGCCGCATCTCGAGGATTTCGTCGGCCTGCTGTTCGGCATCGGCCGCGAGGTTCGCGAGCTGCAGGCGCGTCACGATGCGCTCGCGCCGATGCACGCGGTGAAGCGGCTGTTCGTGCAACGCCGGGCCACCAAAGGCGTGACGCCGGAGCAAGCGGCGGCGATCGATGGACCGGCGCTCGCGGCGGATCTCACCAAACGCTTCGGCGAGAAGCTGACCGAACTCAGCTTCGCGCGCCACGTCGCGGGCTGGCTCGACGACGAAACCGCCCATGCGGCCGACATCGAGCTTGCGGCACGTTACGCCGCGTGGGCGACATTGTCGCCGGCGGGCCGGGCGGCCCATAGCGCCGGCGTGCTGTTCAAACAGCCGCACAAGCTCGACATGCTCAATCTGGTGCATGTCGAGAAGCACGCGGTCGCCGGCACGACGGTCGATCGCTATCCGCGGGCGAAATGGCGGCAGCGCGACGGCTTCAAGCTCACCGATCCGGGCACCGATCTGCTCGGCGCGCTCGACAACGCCAACTACTGCATCTGGTGCCATGAGCAGGGCAAGGACAGCTGCTCGCACGGCCTCAAGGACAAGAAGACCGGTACGTTCCAGAAGAGCCTGTTCGGCGTGACGCTGGCGGGCTGCCCGTTGGAAGAAAAAGTTTCCGAGATGAACATGGTGAAGGCGCGCGGCCAGTCGGTCGGCGCGCTGGCCATCGCCGTCGTCGACAATCCGATGGTCGCCGGCACCGGTCACCGCATCTGCAACGATTGCATGAAGGCCTGCATCTATCAGAAGCAGGAGCCCGTCGATATTCCGCAGATCGAAACCCGCACGCTCAAGGACGTGCTCGATCTGCCGTGGGGCTTCGAGATCTATAGCCTGTTGACGCGCTGGAATCCGCTCAACCTGCGCCGGCCGCTGCCAAAGGCGCAGAGCGGCTATTCCGTGCTCGTGGTCGGACTGGGGCCGGCGGGGTTCACTCTGGCTCATCATCTGATGAACGACGGCCACACCGTTGTCGGCGTCGACGGACTCAAGATCGAGCCGCTGCCCGTCGAATTCTCCGGCACCGATCTCGCCGGTGCGCGCCGTCCATTCAAGCCGATCCGCGACATCGCCGATATCCGTGAATCGCTTGACGACCGCTTAATGGCCGGCTTCGGCGGTGTCGCCGAATACGGCATCACCGTCCGCTGGGACAAGAACTTCCTCAAGATGATCCGGCTGCTGCTTGAGCGCCGGAGCGAGTTCACCATGTTCGGTGGCGTGCGCTTTGGCGGCACGCTGTCGATCGACGACGCCTTCGCGCTCGGCTTCGATCACATCGCGCTGTGCGCCGGCGCCGGCAAGCCGACCTTCGTGTCGATGAAGAACGGATTGGCGCGCGGCGTCCGCCAGGCGTCGGACTTCCTCATGGCGTTGCAGCTGACCGGCGCCGCCAAGGCGAGCAGCATCGCCAATCTGACGGTGCGCCTGCCGGTGGTGGTGATCGGCGGCGGCCTGACCGCGATCGATACGGCGACGGAATCGCTCGCCTATTATGCCGTGCAGGTCGAGAAATTCCTCGCCCGCTACGAGACGCTGGTTGCCGAACGCGGCGAGGCGGTGGTCCGCGGCGAATGGTCCGACGAAGATACGGTCGCAGCCACGGAATTCATCGCCCATGCGCGCGCGCTGCGCGCCGAGCGCGAAGTGGCTGCGCGGGAGAAACGGCAGCCGCGACTCGCCGCGCTGATCGATTCCTGGGGTGGCGTCACCATCGCCTATCGTCGGCGGCTGATCGACGCGCCGAGCTATACGCTCAGCCACGAAGAAGTCGCCAAAGCGATGGAAGAGGGCATCCGTTTCGCCGAGATGCTGGCACCCGAGGCCGTCGGCGTCGATCGCTTCGGCCACGCGGAAACCATCACCTTGCAGAAATGGCGTTACGACGACGCCATTCGCAAGATGGTCGCTACCGACGCGCGCGTCACCTTGCCCGCCAAGACCATCCTGGTCGCCGCTGGGACGCAGCCCAATACCGTGCTCGGCCGCGAAGATCCGCACAACGTCAAGCTCGATGGCCGCTATTTCCAGGCCTACGACGAGACCGGCCATCACGCGAAGCCCGAAGCCGTCGCCAAGCCGGAACAGGTGCGTGTGCTGATGAGCGCGCGGTCCGATGGCCGCGCGATCAGTTTCTTCGGCGATTTGCATCCGTCGTTTGCCGGCAACGTCGTCAAGGCGATGGGCGGCGCCAAGCAGGGCTATCCCGTGGTCAGCCGCGTGCTGGCGCGCCGCAAGCCGTCCCTGCCTTCGACCGAGCCGTTGGTCGCGCGTCTCAACCGCGAGCTGCGGCCGACCGTGCGCGATGTGATCCGGCTGACGCCGACGATTGTCGAAGTTGTCGTCCACGCGCCGATCGCGGCGCACGCCTTCCACCCCGGCCAGTTCTATCGCTTGCAGAACTACGAGGCGTTAGCACCGCGCGTCGACGGCACGAGCCTTGCCATGGAGGGGCTGGCGCTGACCGGCGCCTGGGTCGACCAGGATAAGGGCTTGCTATCGACCATCGTGCTGGAGATGGGCGGCTCGTCCGACCTCTGCACCGTGCTCGAAAAAGGCGAGCCGGTGATTCTGATGGGGCCGACGGGCACGCCGACCGAGACGCCGGGCGGCGAGACCGTGCTGTTGATCGGCGGCGGCCTTGGCAATGCGGTGTTGCTGTCGATCGGCAAGGCGCTGCGCGAGGCCGGCTCGCGGGTGCTCTATTTCGCCGGCTACAAGCACGCGCAGGATCGCTACAAGGTAGCGGAAATCGAATCCTGCGCCGACACTGTCGTTTGGTGCTGCGACCAGGCGCCGGGCTTCAAGCCGACGCGGCCGCAGGATCGAGCCTTCGTCGGTAACATCGTCGACGGAATCGCGGCCTATGGCGCCGGCAAGCTCGGCACGACACCGATGCCGCTGCAAACGGTCGACCGCCTCATCGTCATCGGCTCGGACGGCATGATGGCCGCGGTGGCGAAGGCGCGGGAAGGCGTCCTCAAGCCCTATATCCGGCCGGACGCCGTGGGCATCGCGTCGATCAACTCGCCGATGCAGTGCATGATGAAGGAAATCTGCGCCCAGTGCCTCCAGGTTCAGAAAAACCCGATCACCGGCGACGAAACCGTGGTGTTCAGCTGCTTCAACCAGGACCAGCCGCTCGAGCAGGTGGATTTCGGCGTGCTGCAGGCGCGACTCGGTCAGAACACGCTCGAAGAGAAGCTCACGGCATTGTGGATCGACCGCTGCCTGCGTCGACTCGGGCGGCGACAGGCAGCCGAGTAAAATCCTTCAAGATCAAAGCAGTGATTCGAGTCGATTCAGGTGAGATATCACCTGAGGTTCGGCCGCCGGCGCCGCAATTTTTCAGCTTAAGCCAGAATCTGTCGCCAGCCGTCGGAGTTGAGCGCTTCGAGCGGCCGGAAGCGTGCCTTGTACGCCATCTTGGGACTCTCGGCGATCCAATAGCCGAGATAGACGTAAGGCAGCCGCCGCCGCCGCGCCTCGTCGACCAAGGACAGGATCAACATCGTGCCGAGGCCGCGTTTGCCTTCGGCCGGATCGTAGAAGCTGTAGACGGCTGAAACACCGTCATCGAGCAGATCGGCCAGGCACGCGCCGCGCAGCATGCCGTTGCGGTCGCGCAAGCGGACTAGCGCGGTCGTCAACGGCGTGTCTTCGACCATGGCGCGATAGTCGGTGTAGGTCATCGCCGCCATGTCGCTCTCGGCGTGACGCGACCGCTGATACCGCTGGAACAGGCGGAACTGATCGTGGTCGGCACGCGCGATGCTGGCGCCTGCCTGAAGGTCGCGATTGGCGTTGCGGATACGACGCAGCGAACGGCTCTCCAGAAATTCCGCGACCGGAATGCGCACGGGCACGCACCGCCCGCAACCGGCGCAGGCCGGACGGTACGCGAGCGAGTGGCTGCGGCGAAAGCCGGCGCGCGACAGATTGTTGTAGAAATCCGATGCGCCATGTCCGAACAGCTCGACGACGAGTTTGCGTTCGTTCTGCCCCTCGACATAGGGGCAAGGCAACGTGCCTGTGGCGAAGAAGTGATGCGGCGGCGCAAGCGCCGTGGTGATGTGTGGTGGCGTCGCGCTGCTGACGACACCTGGTATGCCATCGGAACGGCCTTCGGGCATGCGCTCCAACCTCTGCGACTTATCAATTATGACGCGCGGCGGTGGCGTTGCAAGTCGTCATCACACAATTCAGCGAATCGTGACCGGACGCGGCGCGTCGACGAATCGAGCATGCGGCGCTACAGTCCTGGGCAACGAACGGGAGGACCAAAAATGACGGCCTATATCGTCGCCGAGATCGACGTGACCGACGCCACCGGTTACGAGCCATACAAGAAGATGGCCGGCGAATCCATCCCACGTCACGGCGGCCGGTTTCTCGCGCGCGGCGGGCGCACGGTTTCGCTCGAAGGCGAGAAGCCGAAGCGCGTGGTCGTCATCGAATTTCCCAGCGTCGAAGCGGCGGAGAAATTTTATCATTCGCCCGACTATCAGACCGCGGTAAAGCTTCGGCAGAAAGCATCGAAAGGCCGCCTGTACATCGTCGAAGGCTAACGCGGCGTCAGCATCAACCGTCCGCCGCTCGCATCGTCGCCAAAGGTGACGTAGCGCACGTCGCGCCACGGCCGCAGCAGGTCGTCCCAATGCGCCGACAGCGGATTGCCCGACTGGCCGGGCACGACCATGAACTGCGCCGCCGCGGGATGCGCCATGTCGACGATCATCCGCATCACCGGGCCGAGCCGGTCCCCGAACGGATTTTTCTCATCGCTGATCGCGAAGGCGCCGGCGTCGAGCGTATCGCTGGCGCCGGGCGCGGCGATCGTCGGCGTCAGCACGCGGTCAAGCAGCGGTACACGCGACCATAGCGGGTGACGCAGTCGCGCCGGATGAGCGGCGCCCCAGTGCCAATCATCCATGTTGTCGCCATAGCGTCGGCGCAGATCGGCGAGCGCGCGATCGAGCGCCGCCGCGAGAAGCGCCGGGCAGCCACCCGTGCCGCACCAATCCGGATGGTCGACAGGAATGTCGTGCACGACATTGGGCCGCACCGACCAATAGTCCGGCAACAACGGTCCGAGCTTGGGCTCGAACAGCGCGCGCGTGACCTCGCGCAGCCAAGCGGCAAAGATCAGCGGCTCACTGCGGCCGACATCCATGCGATCGTCCCACGCCGCGAGCTTGGCGAGCGCCGCCTTATCGTTCGCCGGTTGGGGCACTTCGCGCAGCATCAATGGCAGCAGGTCGTGCGCCATCGACGAGAAGACGTCCGCCTGCATGGCGGCTGCATTCGCCGGGCTTTGCCGCGGCGTGGCGTCGAGCAGCGCGTGGATGCGTTCGACGCGATAGGGCAGGTCCCAATCGCGGCCAAGATAGGAATCGCCCTTGGCGACGATCCGGTTGTTGGCGCTCGCTAGGCTGCCGGAAGGTGGGTCGTAGTCCTGCGGCAGATCGTCGAAGGGCACGAAGCCGGTCCAGTCGTAGGCGCCGGTCGCGCCCGGCGCCGGCAGCCAGCCGTCGCCCTTGGCGCGGATTGGCACCTGGCCCGGCGCGATGAAGCCGATATGACCGTCGATATCGGCGTAGACGATATTCTGCTGCGGCGCGACGAAGTCCCGCAAGGCGGCACGGAACTCCGTCCAGTTGCCGGCGTGCGATAATTGCCACAAGGCATCGGGCGTGCGGTCGTCGTCGGTGAGCCAGGTGGTTTCGAGCGCCAGCACCTTGCCGTCGCCGGCATTCCAGTCCGCCAAGTCGGAAATCACGGGCCCGTGCCGCGTCGAGCGCACCGTCAACGTCACGGGCGCGCCATTGCGCACGCGAATGATTTCCTGGCGGCTGACAAACGGCAGCATACCGCCGGGTGCAAGGTAATGCGTCGGATCCTTCGGATCGGTCTGTTCGATGAACAAATCTTCGACGTCGCTCGCGGTGGTGGTGAAGCCCCAAGCGATGCGCTTGTTGTGGCCAACGACGACAAAAGGTGTGCCCGGCGCGGTCACGCCCGCGAGTACGCTGCGACCGACCTCGATCCGTGCCAAGTACCACACGCCCGGCGAATTCAGGCCGAGATGCGTGTCGTTGGCGAGCAGCGGCTTGCCCGAAACCGTGCGCATGCCGGCAACGGCCCAGTTGTTCGACGCGCGCGTCGGTTCGGCCGAGCCCGGCGGCAACGCGGCAGCGAGGCGGTCGAGCAACTGCGGAGCGAGCGTCGCTTGTTTGCCGGTCACCGGCGCATCGGCGGGATAAGGCGGATAGAGCACGGCAAGATCCGCCGGCGTCAGGTGTTGCAGCAACCGCGCGCGGAGCAACTCGCCGCGGAAGTTGGCGGTGAGCTCCAGATCCATAATCTTGCCCCACACCAGCGTATCTGCCGGCTTCCACGGCTCGATGCCGACGCGTAGTAGCGCATATTCCGGCGGCAACGCACCGGGCCGGGTCTTGATCCAGGCATTCACGCCGGCCGCATAGGCGTCGAGAATGCCGCGCACGGTGGGCGACAAATGCGCGTATTGCGCTTCGGCGGTGCGATAAAGACCGAGCGTGCGCGTGAAGCGATCGGCCGGCAGCGCCACCGCGCCGAACCATTCCGCCAGACGTCCGGCGCCGTACCGGCGCATCAAATCCATCTGGAACAGCCGGTCTTGGGCGTGGACGTAACCGAGCGCGAAAGCGGCGTCGGTATCGGTCTTGGCGACAATGGTCGGAATGCCGTGCGCGTCGCGCGTGATCAAAACCGGTGCGGTCAGTCCAGCGACGACGATGGTACCGTCGGTCTGCGGCAGCGAGCTACGCAAATAAAGCCAGCCGCCGGCGACGACGATGGCCAACCCGATGATCGCGCCGGCGAGCGCGCGACGGAGACGACGCTTGGTGCTAGGTGCCATCGGCGCGCGGCGCAGCGGGGATCATGACTGGACGCGAATTTAAAGTCCCAGCTCTTTCAGAATCGCGGCGCGGTCGGCATCGAGATCGGGCGCGGGCGCGCGCGTCGGCGGATCGTCCATGCCCGAAATCTTCATCGGATTGCCGGTCAGTTTCAGTTTGCCCGATTTCGGATCGTCGACCGCGATCATCATGTTGCGGGCGGCGACTTGCGGATGGTCGAGCGCCTGCTTGACGTTGTTGATCGGCCCGGCCGGTATGCCGGCTTGCTCGAAAACCGCAAGCCAATGGACCGTCGGTTTGGCTTTGAGCAGGCTTTCGATCTCGGCCTTGAGTTTCGGCTGATTGGTGAGCCGTTTCTCGTTGCTGGCGTAATCGGGGCTCTGCGCCATCGCCGGCTTGCCGAGCGCGGCGGCAAGACGGCCGAAGGTGACGTCATTGCCGGCCGCAATGATGACGTAGCTGTCGGAAGTCGCGAAAGCCTCGAACGGCGTGATGGTCGGATGCCGGGCGCCGAGCGGGCCGGGCACTTCGCCGCTGACCGTGTAGCGCATGATCGCATTCTCGAGCAGCGCCAGCTGGCAATCGAACATCGCGACATCGATCTTGACGCCTTGGCCGGTGCGTTCGCGCGCGACGAGTGCGGCGTTGACGGCGACAGCCGTGTAAAGCCCGGCGCCGATATCGCCGATCGACATGCCGACGCGCGCCGGCGGCTGGCCCGGATTGCCGGTGATCGACATCATGCCGCCGAGCCCTTGCACGACCATGTCGTAGGCCGGCCGTTCCGACCACGGTCCGCTGTGGCCGAAGCCAGAGGCGGCGGCATAGATCAGCTTCGGATAGCGCGGGTGCAGCGCGGCCCAGCCGTAACCCAATTTCTCCATCGTTCCCGGCCGGAAATTTTCCACCAGCACGTCGGCCTTGGCGAGCAGCGCCTCAAAGATGCGCTTGTCGCTGCCGTCCTTGAGGTCGAGCACGATCGATTGCTTGCCGCGATTGATCGACGCGAAATACGTCGATTTGCCGCCGCGGAATGGTCCGTATTCGCGCGCGTCGTCGCCCTTGGGCGGCGCCTCGACCTTGATGATGCGCGCGCCGAGCTCGGCCATCAGGAAGGTGCAATAGGGCCCGGCGAGAATCCGCGACAGGTCGAGAACCGTGATGCCGTGAAGCGGCCCGTTGCCGGCCATGCGTCCGCGCGCCCTTCGATTTTGCCCCGCGCGGTCTCTTAGCCCAGGCACCGGCCGCCGTCCAATCCTTGATCGCGCGATCATCCGCGGCGCAAGCTGCCGCCATGAATACGCACACGCTTGCCTGCCTCGGCCGCCACGGCTTCCACCGTCTGACCTATTACGAGTGGGCCGGCCCACCATCGGCGCCGACGGTCCTATGCCTCCATGGCCTGACGCGCAACGGCCATGATTTCGACGTGCTAGCCGAAGCCTTGAGCCGCGAATTCCGCGTCGTCGCGCCCGACTATCCCGGCCGAGGCGCGAGCGAATGGTTGAGCCATCCGGAGGATTACGTCACCGAAACCTATGCCGCCGACACCGCCGCGCTGATCGCGCGGCTCGGCGTCGAGCATGTGGATATCGTCGGCACATCGATGGGCGGCATTGTCGGCATGGCGTTGGCGGCGCAAGCGGGCAATCCGGTGCGCAAGCTGGTCATCAACGACGTCGGGCCTTTGATCGACAAATCCGGCTTGAAACGCATCCGCCGCTATGTCGGTCGCGATCCCAGCTTCGTCGATCTGGCCGCGCTCGAAGCCACGCTGCGTTGGGTGTTTGCCGGCTTCGGTAACCTGCCGGACAGCACGTGGCGGCGCATGGCCGCACAGAGCGCGCGGCGCAAGCCCGACGGCAGTTTCGGTTTCAACTACGATCCGAAGATCGCGGTGCCGTTCAAGCGCGGCTGGTTCGTCCGCGACGTCTCGCTATGGCACCTCTATGACGCGATGGCCTGTCCGACCCTGGTGTTGCGCGGCGCCGATAGCGACATCCTCCGGCGGGCCGACGCCGAAGCGATGACGCGGCGCGGGCCGCGCGCCAAGCTGGTCGAATTCGCCGAGATGGGGCACGCGCCGTCCTTGACGACGCCCGACCAGATCGCCTGCGTGCGGGATTTCCTGCGTGGCTGAGACGGGCTATCTCGCGCCGGCGGGTTTTGTCGATGACCTCAAGCACGAGCTCGGCAGTGCCGTGCGGGCGACGCACGGCCGGCTGGTGATCGCCGAAGGCGCGCCGCGGCCGGTCGCGTGGGCGGCCAATGTCTGGCACGCGCCGCAACGCCTGACGATCGTTTCAATCGGCGATGCCGCCAAACAGCTCCGCGCCATGCAGCGTAACTGGACGCTCTATCCAACCGCGCATCATCGCCGCGCCAAGCTGATCGCCGACAAGTTGCCGAAGGTCTCGGCCAAGCCGTTGCGCTTCGGCGATCCGGCGCCGACCGCCCCGCTGGGCTCGTGGACGCTCGTCGATGCCGACACCCTCATCGCGTCGCCGCGCTGCGCGAGCCCGTTTCCGAACGGCGAAGCGCGCTTCGTCGAGGACAAGTCGGCGCCGAGCCGCGCCTATCTCAAGCTATGGGAGCTGTTCACGCTGATTGGCGAGCGGCCGAAGGCCGGCGAGGTCTGCGTCGATCTCGGCGCGAGCCCCGGCGGCTGGACCTGGGTGCTGGCGTCTCTCGGCGCGCGGGTAATCGCCGTCGATAAAGCGGCGTTGGCGCCGTCGGTGACGCGTCTGCCGAATGTCACCGTGCTGCAACAAAGCGCGTTCGCGCTCGAACCACAGGCGATCGGTCCAATCGATTGGCTATGCTGCGACGTGATATGCTACCCGACACGATTGTTGGCGTTGGTCGAGAGGTGGATGAAGGCGGGAACCGTGCGGCATTTCGTCTGCACCGTTAAATTCCAAGGCGCGACCGATTTCGAAACCGTGCGGCGTTTTGCGCAAATTCCCGGCGCGCGCCTCTTGCACCTGCATCACAACAAGCACGAGCTGACATGGCTGAAATTGTCCTAGACGGCCTGCCGCCATTCCGGTCGCGGCTGCCGTGGTGGGGACCCGATCTCCAGACCATCCGGTCGGTCATTGTCAAAAGCAGCGCGCTCGATGGCTACACCGGCGAGCGATTGTTTTTTCCGCTGGGCGACGGCGATCGCCTGGCGGCGATGCTCAACCGTACGAAGTCGGCAAAAAAACAGCCGTTGACCGTGTTGGTGCACGGCCTGACCGGTCTCGAAGACAGTTTCTATATGTGCGAGAGCGCCGGGCATTATCTGTCGCGCGGTTTCGACGTGTTGCGTCTCAATCTACGCGGCGCGGGTCGCTCGCGTCCGTATTGCCGGACGCAATACCACGCCGGCAGCAGCGACGATTTGGCCCGGGTGTTCGCATCATTGCCGCGGGACCTGACCGCAAACGGCGTGGTCGCGGTTGGCTATTCGCTCGGCGCTAACTTGCTCCTCAAATATCTCGGCGAGCAGAGCGATGCCGCGAAGGTGGACGCGGCCGCCGTGGTCTCGGCGCCGCTCGATCTTGCGGCCACGTCGCGGCGTCTCAATGCCTGGCGCAACGTCGCCTATCAACGCTATCTGCTGCGTTACATGAAAACGGAAGCGGTGGCGCCGGGCGCCGAGCTTTCGGCAGCCGAACAGCGCGCGGTTCTCGCCGCGCGCAGCGTCTGGGAGTTCGATCATGTCTACAGCGCGCCGCGCGCGGGCTTCGACGGCGCCGCCGACTACTATGCACGAAATTCGTCCGGCCAATTTCTCGCCGGCGTCACCGTTCCGACGCTGGTGATCCACGCGCTCGACGACCCTTGGATTCCATCCGCGCCGTATCGCGCGTTCGATTGGCAGAGCCATCCGAATCTGCGCGACGTCCTAACGTTGCGCGGCGGTCATGTGGGTTTCCACGGCGGCGGCGACGCTGCCTGGCACGATCTGGCGATCGCGCGGTTCTTCGAAAGTCTCAGCCGGCCTTGAGCCGCGCCGCAACGTCGAGCGCGAAGTAGGTGAGAACGCCATCGGCGCCGGCGCGCTTGAAGCCGATCAAGGATTCCAGGATCACGCTCTCGTCGAGCCAGCCACGTTCGATCGCGCCTTTGAGCATCGCGTACTCGCCGCTCACCTGATAGGCGAAGGTCGGGAGCTTGAAGCGCTCCTTCACCCGCCACAGCACGTCGAGATAAGGCATGCCCGGTTTCACCATCACCATGTCGGCGCCTTCGGCGATGTCGAGGCCGACTTCGCGCAACGCCTCGTCGCCGTTCGCCGGATCCATCTGATAGGTGCGCTTATCGGCCTTGCCGAGCGACGATTTGGAACCGACGGCGTCGCGGAACGGCCCGTAAAAGCCCGAGGCGTATTTCGCCGCATAGGCCATGATCTGCACGTGCTCGAAGCCGGCACGGTCGAGCGCGTCGCGGATGGCGCCGATGCGGCCGTCCATCATGTCCGACGGCGCGATGACGTCGCAGCCGGCTTCGGCTTGCACCAACGACTGACGCACCAGCGCAGCAACGGTTTCGTCATTGGCGACGTCGCCATCGCGCACCAGACCGTCGTGGCCATGCGTCGTATAGGGGTCGAGCGCCACGTCGCACATCACGCCAAGATCGGGATGCGCCTTCTTCAACGCGCGCACGGCGCGGCAGACGAGATTCTCCGGATTGAGTGCCTCTTCGCCATCCGGCGTCTTGAGCGACGGCGGTGTCGCCGGAAACAGCGCAATCAGCGGGATGCCGAGATCCTTGGCTTTGCCGGCTTCGACAGTGAGCGCCGCGATCGACAAACGATCGACGCCCGGCATCGATGGGATTGGCGCGCGCGCGGCTTTGTCGTCGTGCACGAACGCCGGCCAGATCAAGTCGCCCGCGGTCAGCGTGTTTTCCGCGACAAGCTTACGCGACCAGACGTGCCGTCGGTTGCGCCGCAGGCGCAAACGCGGATATTCGCCCGAGCGTTCGCGGGCGGCGGCAGCGGTGCGGCGCGGTTGATCGTCCATACGTGCCGAGAATCGCACAGTTCATTGCGCGAGGCCAGTGGGCGGGGTGCCGCAGCGGAAGCCCACAAACGCGGCATAACGTGGGTGCCGACACGCATTGAAGGCAGTGCATCAGCGCCATATCATCCGCCCGCCATGCCAGCCGCCGCCGCGCCGTGAGTTCCGACGAAATCATTTTCGAGCGCCGCGGCGGCCTCGGCATCGTGCGGCTCAATCGGCCGAAGGCGCTCAACACGCTGTCGCTCGGCATGTATCGCCGCTTCGCGCCGCAACTCGTCGCCTGGGGCGACGATCCCGCTGTGAATGCGATCGTGGTGATGGGCGAGGGCGGTCGCGCCTTCTGCGCCGGCGGCGACGTGCGCGCGATTTACGACGCGCGACAGGCGCCTGGCAACGACACCGCCGATTTTTTCCGCGAGGAATATTCGCTCATCGCGCACGTCCACCGCTTTCCGAAACCTTACATCGCGTTGATGGACGGCATCGTCATGGGCGGGGGCGCCGGCATTTCGGTCAACGGTTCGCACCGCGTCGCGACCGAGAAGACGCTGTTCGCGATGCCGGAGGTACAGATCGGTCTGTTTCCCGACGTGGGCGCCAGCCGCTTTCTCAATCTGTGCCCGGGTCGTCTCGGTCTTTACCTCGCGCTCACCGGCCGGCGCATCAATGCGGTCGACACGTTATACGGCAAATTCGCCACCCACTATATTCCGAGCGATCGGTTGCCGGTGTTGGTCGACGCGCTGGCCACGCTCTCATGGCAGGCGGGCAGAGCGCGCACACAGATCGACGCGACGCTGGCGCGCTTTGCCGCCGATCCGGGTGCATCGGCGCTGGCGGCGATTCAGCCCGACGTCGATCGCATCTTCGCGGCGCCGTCGGTCGAGGCGATCATGGCGACGCTCGCGCGCGAGTCCGCGGCCTGGGCGAAACAGGCCCACGCGGCAATGACGCGAGCCTCGCCGTCGTCGCTCAAGATCACGTTCCGGCAGCTTACGCTCGGTCGCGGCATGAGTGTCGAGGCTGCACTGGCGCTCGAGTATCGGCTGACGCAACACGTGCTCGCGGCCGACGATTTCTTCGAAGGCATTCGCGCGACACTCGTCGACAAGGACAACGCGCCGCGCTGGCGACCCGGCAGTCTCGCCAGCGTTACGGAGAAAGCCGTCGACGGTTACTTTGCGCCGCTCGGCGTGCGCGAACTGAAGTTCGATTGAATTTTAGGAATATTCGCGATGTCCCGCGCCGGGCTTGTATCAACAATTACTTAGCCGGCGAGACGCGAAGTCTGGGGCATTTCTGTGATCGATAAGTTTCGCCGCGATGCTGCGCAATGTTTCGCTTAAATGATGTATTAACCTGCCGGGCCATAAAATCGGCACCAGGATTTGTACAAACACAAGCCGAGGCCGTCATGCAAACCGCCTACATGGATTTGATCGCGCTGGTCGAGCGTCTTCACCGCCAGTTTCTCGAAGTGGTGAAGCTCGAGCTCGATACCAACGGCGTGCACGACATCAACAACGTGCAGGCGATGATCCTCTACAACATCGGCGACATGGAAATGACGGTCGGCGAGTTGACGCTGCGCGGCTGCTATCTCGGCTCGAACGTCTCGTACAATGTGAAGAAAATGCTCGAAAACGGCTATATCGTGCAGGAGCGTTCGCCGCACGATCGCCGCTCGGTGCGCGTCCGCCTCACCGACAAGGGCCTCGAACTGCACCAGAAGCTCAACGCGATGCACGAGCGCCACATTGCGTCGCTCGGCCAGGGCGTGCTCTCGGCCGAAGAGCTGACCCAGGCGCACAAGACGCTGCGTCGTCTCGAGCGCTTCTGGACCCAGGCCGTCGAGCTCGGCGCCCGCAACCTGGCGTTCACCTCGGCCGCCTAACCCTGAATTCGAACCGTTTGCGATCGCGGCCGGTCCCATGCGGACCGGCCGTTTTCTTTTGCGCTAGAACGCGGCGATGCCGGTTTGCGCGCGGCCGAGGATGAGGGCGTGAATGTCGTGCGTGCCCTCATAGGTGTTGACCGTCTCGAGATTCATCATGTGGCGGATGACGTGGTATTCGTCGACGATGCCATTGCCGCCGTGCATGTCGCGCGCCATGCGTGCGATCTCGAGCGCCTTGCCGCATGAATTGCGCTTCAGCAGCGATACCATCTCCGGCGTCGCAGTGCCGTCGTCCTTGAGCCGGCCCAATCGGAGACAAGCATGCAGCCCGAGCGTGATTTCGGTCTGCATGTCGGCGAGCTTTTTCTGGATGAGCTGGTTCGCCGCCAGCTTCTTGCCGAAGGCGCTGCGCGACAGCGTGTAATCGCGCGCCGCGTGCCAGCAGAACTCGGCGGCGCCGAGCGCGCCCCAGGCGATGCCGTAGCGCGCATTGTCCAGGCACGAGAACGGACCTTTCAGTCCGCTGACGCCGGGCAGGCGATTGGCCTCGGGCACGTGCACGTCGTCCATGACGATTTCGCCGGTGGCCGACGCACGCAAGCTGAACTTGCCCTCGATCGTGGGCGTCGACAGGCCCTTCATGCCGCGTTCGAGAATGAAACCGATGATCGTGTCGCCGGCGCCTTCGTCGAGCTTGGCCCACACCACCATGACGTCAGCAAAGGGCGCGTTGCTGATCCACATCTTGCTGCCCTTGAGCACGTAGCCGCCGTCGCCCTTGCGGGCGCGCGTCTTCATGCCCATGACGTCGGAGCCGACATCGGGCTCGGTCAGGCCGAAGCAGCCGGCGAGCGCGCCAGTCGCGAGCTTGGGCAGGTATTTCTTACGTTGCTCCTCGGTTCCGAACGCGAAGATCGGAAACATGACCAGCGACGATTGCACGCTCATCGCCGAGCGGAAGCCGCTGTCGACGCGTTCGATCTCGCGCGCCACCAGGCCATAGGCGACATAGCTCGCGCCGGCACAGCCGTAACCGTGGAGGGTCGAGCCGAGGAATCCCAGCGTGCCCATCTCGTTCAGGATGGCGCGGTCGAAACGTTCCTCGCGAAAGGCCTTGAGCACGCGCGGCATGAGCTTGCCCTGCGCGTAAGCGCGCGCGGTGTCGCGCACGAGACGTTCGTCCTCGGACAGCAAATCGTCAAAGCGCAGCGGATCCTGCCAGTCGAACACGGCTTTGCCGCCGGTTTTCGACTTGGACGATTTTTCGCGGCGGGCAGGCACGGATGTCATGCGTCCGTCTTAATTTGAATTCAGCCTGCTGACAACTGGCAGTCAGGCCGGCTTGAGGCTCGGCCGGCGCAACGCCGCGCGCGCCAGCGCCACTCCGGTTACCGCCGCGACGATGCCGAAGACGATCCAGGCCGGCCGCACGCCGGTTTGGAGCGTCAGATCAGCCGCCAAAACGCGCGCGATCGTTACGTGATACGCGAAATGGAAATAGACCGCCTCCAGCAATGCGATGAATGGCCCGGCGGCGAGAGTCAGCAGCACGGCGCCCAACAGCGGCACCGGCCGGCGGCCAAAGGCCCAGGCCAGCGCGCGCCAACCCATCAGCCAGGCGAACAGGCCGATCATCACCGTCGGTTCCCATTCGTCGAGCTTGGATTGCAGGAAGAAATGCACCAACCCGAAGAGACCGATGAGATAGACGAAACGATGCAGCGCCTGCCAGCGGCGCGGCCCGAGGCGCCGCACCATGCCGTCGGTCGAGGTGGCGGCGAGCGCCGCCAAGCCCAACAGCGCAACAAACCCGATCGACAAATAGACGCGTTTCAAGATTTCGCTGGCGACGGCGCCGAGATTGTAGGACTCGCTGACGATATAAAGACTGAAATGGATCACGATGTACGCGAAAGCGCCGACGCCCAGCATCCGCCGGATCAGATTGAGGCGCGGCCACGCGAGCATCCGCGACACCGGGGTCACGGTCAGGGTGAGGAACAGAATGCGCAGGGTCCACTGGCCGATTTCGAGCAGCGCCTCGTCGAGCGGCCGGGCGCCGAGCCGATGGGTCGCAAACCGGAACGCCACCCACAGCGCTGGTAGGAACAGGGTCGCGAATGTCGCGGTCTTAAGCGGGGAAACGCGGCCGCTGTAATCGCGCCACGGGCGTTTGAGGGGGGTCATGGGCGGGGGTAATTATGTAGCGCCTCCGGCGTCGACCGCACAGCTACTTTCGATCACGTTTGCCGGAGCGTTGCGGGCTTGCCCCGGCCCGGGCCGCGCCTTTACTTTGGTTGGATAGCCGTTACGGCGGCGTCGACGTCCGCCGGACGGGGGAGGGGCATGGCCTATTTTCTTCAGCAGCTCGTCAATGGGCTGACGCTCGGCGCAATCTACGCGCTCATCGCCATCGGTTACACGATGGTCTACGGCATCGTCGGCATGATCAATTTCGCCCATGGCGAAATTTTCATGATCGGCGCGTTCATTTCGTTGATTTTCTTCGTCGTCCTCGGCGCGCTCGGCATTACCTGGATGCCGCTGGCGCTGCTGCTCGTGCTGCTGATCGCGATGGCGCTGACCGCGGTCTATGGCTGGGCGGTCGAGCGTGTCGCCTATCGCCGATTGCGCGGCTCGTTCCGCCTGGCGCCGCTGATCTCGGCGATCGGGATGTCGATCTTCCTACAGAACTACGTTCTCCTTGTTCAGGGCGCGCACGAAAAGACGCTGCCGCCGCTGATCACCGGCGGTTTCGAACTGATGCGCAGCGGCGGCTTCGCCGTCGACGTCACCTGGCTGCAGTTGATCATCATCGGCGTGACGTTGGTTGTGATGGCCGTGTTCACCGCGGTCATCCAAATGACGGCGCTCGGCCGCGCGCAGCGCGCCAGCGAACAAGACATGATCATGGCGGCGCTGCTCGGCATCGACGTCGACCGCACGATCTCGCTCACCTTCGTCATCGGCGCGGCGCTCGCCGCGGTCGCCGGATTGATGGTGACGCTGCAATACGGCGTGATCGATTTCTTCATCGGCTTCCTCGCCGGCATCAAGGCGTTCACCGCCGCGGTGCTTGGCGGCATCGGTTCGCTGCCTGGCGCGGTGCTCGGCGGCCTGCTGATCGGGCTGATCGAGGCGATGTGGTCGGCCTATTGCCCGTCCGAATACAAAGACGTTGCGGTCTTCGCTGTCCTCATCCTGGTGTTGATGTTCCGGCCGAGCGGGCTGCTGGGCCGGCCCGAGGTCGAAAAGGTTTGATGAGCGCGACGCAGCGGCTCAAGGAAGCGGCGCTGACGGCGCTGGTCGCCTTGGCCCTCGCATTTCCGCTGCTCGGATTTCAGACGACCGACACCGGCGACGGGTACATCACGCGATTCAGCTGGGTCGCGATGGCAACGGCCGCCGCCTTCGTTGGCCGGATATTGCTCGGCTTGGTGCCGCAGCGGTTCCATCTGCATCAGTATGCGACACGGTACACGGCATTGCCCGGGGGCAGGGCGGTGACCTTGGCCGCCGCCGCGTTGATCCTGTTCGCGATCGTGCTGCCGTTTTCGCCGTTCGGATCGCGCCGGACCATCGATCTGGCGACGCTCGCGCTGATCTACGTCATTCTCGGCTGGGGCTTGAACGTCGTCGTCGGCCTCGCCGGCCTTCTCGATCTCGGCTATGTCGCGTTCTATGCCGTCGGCGCCTATTCTTTCGCTTTGGCCGCCGAGTGGTACGGCCTGTCGTTTTGGGAAATGTTGCCAGTCGCCGGCATCGTCGCAGCCATCGCCGGAATCCTTTTGGGTCTGCCGGTCTTGCGGCTGCGCGGCGATTACCTCGCAATCGTCACGCTCGGCTTCGGCGAGATCGTGCGCATCGTGCTCAACAATTGGAGCGCGGTGACCAACGGACCGAACGGCATCGGCGACATTCCGCGGCCGACGGTTTTCGGCATGCCGATTTCGCCCGGCGCGCCCGCGGGCGTGACGAGCTTCAACCATTTCTTCGGCGTCGAATACGATCCGCTCCAGCGGCTCGTCTGGCTCTATTACGTCTGCCTGGCGGCGGCGCTGGTCATTAACTGGTTCAGCTTGCGCATCCGGCGATTGCCGGTCGGCCGCGCCTGGGAAGCGCTGCGCGAGGACGAAATCGCCTGCCGCGCCTTGGGCCTAAATCCGCATACGATCAAGCTAACCGCCTTCGCGACCGGCGCGATGATCGGCGGCTTCGCCGGCGCGATGTTTGCGGCCAAGCAGGGCTTCATCAGCCCCGAAAGCTTCAACTTCCAAGAATCCGCGACCGTCGTGTCGATCGTGGTGCTCGGCGGCATGGGCAGCCAGCTCGGCGTCGCATTGGCGGCGGTGATCCTGGCGACGTTGCCTGAATTCGGTCGCGAGTTCGCGCAGTACCGCATGCTGTTCTTCGGCGCCGCGATGGTGGCGATCATGATTTGGCGGCCCCGCGGATTGTTCACCATGCGCGCACCGTCGGTACGGCTCGACCAGAAATGACCCGCGACACCCTGCTGACGGTGGACAATCTGTCGATGCGCTTTGGCGGCATCGTCGCCGTCAACGACGTCTCGTTCACCGCCTACGGACACGAGATCACCGCCATCATCGGGCCGAATGGTGCCGGCAAGACGACGGTGTTCAATTGCCTCACCGGCTTCTATCGGCCCAGCGGCGGCCACCTGGCTTTAAACCGCGACGGCAAAAGCCTCCGCCTCGAACGTCTGAAGGGTCATCGCATCGTGCGCGACGCCGGCGTCGTGCGCACATTCCAGAACGTGCGGCTATTCGCCGGTATGACCGTGCTCGAGAACCTCGTCGTGGCGCAGCACGCCGTTCTGACGCGCGCAAGCTATTACAATTTCGGCGGCTTGCTCGGACTGAAGAGCTATCGCAATGCCGAGCGTGCGGCGATCGCCTGCGCGCGCGAATGGCTCGATCGGATCGAGCTCACCGCACGGGCCGACGAGCCTGCCGGTAATCTGCCGTATGGCGCGCAGCGCCGGCTCGAAATCGCGCGCGCGATGTGCACCGGCCCGCGTCTGTTGTGCCTCGACGAGCCAGCCGCCGGGCTCAATCCGCACGAAAGCGCCGACCTCGCGCGCTTCCTGGTCGCAATCCGCGACCGCTTCGGCATCGGCATCCTGCTCATCGAGCACGATATGAGCGTGGTGATGGGCATCTCCGACCACATCATCGTGCTCAATTACGGACAGAAGATCGCCGATGGCGCCGCCGCCGCCATCCGCCATGACCCGACCGTGATCGCCGCTTATCTCGGCGAGGAGGAGGACGGGTGAGCGCGCTCCTGGAAATTTCCGGCTTGCACGCTGCGTACGGACGGATCGAGGCGCTGAAAGGCGTCGACCTCAATGTGGACTCAGGCGAGATCGTGTCCTTGATCGGCGCCAATGGCGCCGGCAAGTCGACGCTGCTGATGACGATTTGCGGGCGTCCGCGCCCAACCCGTGGCCGCGTCGTATTCGATGGCACCGATCTCGCGCATCTACAGACGTTCGCCATCGTCCGGCTCGGCATCGCACAAGTGCCGGAGGGCCGGCGCATCTTTCCGCGCATGACCGTGCTTGAGAATCTCCAGATCGGTGCGACCACGGCGGCGCCGGAACGCTTCGACCGCGACCTCGCCCGCGCCTTTGAACTGTTTCCGATCCTCGGCGAACGGCGTCATCAACGCGGGGGCACGCTGTCGGGTGGCGAGCAGCAGATGCTGGCGATCGCGCGCGCGCTCATGAGCCGGCCTCGGCTGTTATTGCTAGACGAGCCATCCCTTGGCCTGGCGCCGCTCGTCGCTAAGCAGATTTTTTCGGTGATCCGCGCGATCAATGCGGAAGAGAAAATCACCGTCCTGCTGGTCGAGCAAAACGCGCATCACGCGCTCCGGCTGGCGCACCGTGCCTACGTCCTTCAAGCCGGCAATATCGTGCTATCCGGCACGGGCGCCGAATTGTTGGCCAATGCGGAAGTCCGGGCGGCCTATCTTGAAGGCGGTGCGCGCGGTGCCGCTTAACCACCGTCTCGTCTTTTGCTAAACTGCCGGAAACCAGGGGAGGATTGCATGCGTTGGACAGTACGGATTTTGCTGGCGGCCGCGATGGCCGCGGCTTCAGCAAGCGCTTACGCTCAGGACATCAAGATCGCCGCGGTCGGGCCGATGACCGGTGCCGAGGCCGCGGTCGGCGAGCAATTTCGGCGTGGCGCCGAGATGGCCGTCAAGGACATCAACGCGCATGGCGGCGTGCTTGGGCGCAAGCTGGTGCTCACCATCGGTGACGACGCCTGCGATCCGAAGCAGGCGGTGAGCGTCGCCAACCAACTCGCCAACGCGGGTGTCGTGTTCGTCGCCGGGCATTATTGCTCGAGCACCTCGATCCCGGCATCGGCGGTCTATGCCGACAGCAACATCCTCCAGATCAGCCCGGCGTCAACCAATCCGGTGTACACCGACGACGCCTTCAAGAAGGGCTGGATCAACGTCTTCCGCGTGTGCGGCCGTGACGACAGTCAGGGCCGCGTCGCCGGCAACTACATTGCCGCGCGCTTCAAAGGGCAAGCCGTGGCGGTGATCGACGATAAGTCGACTTACGGCAAGGGCCTTGCCGACGAGACCATTAAGGCGATGGCGGCCCGCGGCATGAAACCCGCCGTGCATGATTCAATCAATGCTGGCGACAGCGACTTCTCGGCCCTGATCTCCAAGATGAAGCAGGCCAATGTCAAAGCGATCTATTTTGGCGGCTATTTCCGCGAGGCCGGCCTGATCGTCCGCCAGTCGAAGGAGCAAGGGCTTAACGCCGTGCTGATGGGCGGCGACGCGCTGGTGACGACCGACCTGTGGAAAATCACCGGCGTCGCGGGCACCGGCACGTTGATGACCTTCCCGCCGGATCCGCGCAACCTCGCGGTGGCGCAATCGGTGGTGAAAGAGTTCAAAGCCGGCGGCTACGATCCCGAGGGCTACACGCTCTACACCTATGCCGCGATCCAGGTGTTCGCCGATGCGGCGGCGAAGGCGCACTCGATCAAGGTCGCGGACCTGTCGAATACGATGAAGGCCGATAAGTTCAACACCGTCATCGGCACGATCGGCTTCGACAAGAAGGGCGACGTCGTCGGACCGGACTACGTGGTCTACGCTTGGAACAACGACGGCAACTACGCCGAGCTAAAGCGCTAGGCGCGGCACAATCGAAACAAGAAGGGCGGCTAGGCGACTAGTCGCCCTTTTTCTTGCCGGCGCCCTTGCCGAGGCCGATCTCTTTGGCGAATGCCGAGCGTTGCTTGGCATAGTTCGGCGCGACCATCGGATAGTCGGCCGCCAAACCCCATTTCTGCCGGTATTGTTCGGGCGTCATGCCGTATTCAGTGCGCAGATGCCGCTTGAGCATCTTCAGTTTGCGCCCGTCCTCGAGACAGATGACGTACTCCGCCGTTACCGACTTCTTGATCGGTACGGCCGGCTTGAGCTCCGCCGCGGTCGGCATGTTGAGGCGCCCGTCGATCGACTTCAACGAGCCATAGACCGAATTGATCACCTCGGTGATCTGGGCCGTCGGCACGCTGTTCTTGCGCAAATAGGCGGCGACCATTTGCGCCGTCATCCGCAGGAAATCGTCGCTGCTCGGCTTGGGCGCGTCGTCGGCCATGGTCATTGCCTCGATGGGGAAGGACCGGCTGATATAGGGGGAAGGCTAAGTTTCTGTCAAATCGCGCCAGTAATCGCGTCCTGAATTACTGACCGCATCCGCCGAATGCCGGCCGATTCCTAGACCATGATTTAGCGACGCGACGGATGGTATGCGGCTGACTTTGCGAACCGATATCTGGTAGATTCGTCACAAGTTATATGACCGCTTTTCTGGGGCCATGACCGAAACTGTCGCTGTCGCCGCCGATCACGGCGGCTATGACCTGAAATCGCTTCTCCTGCCCGAATTGCAGGGGCTCGGACTTGGCGTCCTCGACCTTGGCACCGACGGCCGCGAATCCGTCGACTATCCGGATTTCGCCGACGCCGTCGCGCGTGCCGTGGAAGATGGCCGCGCGCGTTGGGGCTTGCTTATCTGCGGCACCGGGATCGGCATGTCGATGGCGGCCAACCGGCATCGCGGCGTGCGCGCCGCGCTGGTGCACGACGGCTTGACCGCGCGTCTGGCGCGTCAACACAACGACGCGAACGTGCTGGTGCTCGGCGGCCGCATCCTCGGACCCGAGTTGGCCAAGGACTGCATCAAGATTTTCTTTGCGACCGCGTTCGAAGGCGGCCGTCACGCGCGCCGCATCGCCAAGTTCTCCCCGGCAAAGGCGCAGGCATGACGGCTTCGAAGCTCGTGCCGGCGAGCGATCGCTTTTTCGCCGCGACGCTGAGCGAGGCCGATCCCGAGATCGCTGCCGCCATCGGCCGCGAATTGAAGCGCCAGCAGAACCAGATCGAGCTCATCGCCTCCGAGAACATCGTGTCGCGCGCCGTGCTCGAGGCGCAAGGCTCGGTGCTGACCAACAAGTACGCGGAAGGCTATCCCGGCCGGCGGTATTACGGCGGCTGCGAATTCGTCGACCAGATCGAGCAATTGGCGATCGACCGCGCGAAGAAGCTTTTCGAGTGCAGCTTCGTCAACGTCCAGGCGCATTCGGGCTCGCAAGCGAACCAGGCCGTGTTCCTGGCGCTGCTGCAACCCGGCGACACGTTCATGGGCATGTCGCTCGCGGCCGGCGGCCATCTGACGCACGGGTCGCCGGTCAACCTGTCGGGTAAGTGGTTCCGGCCGATCCATTATGGCGTTCGGCGCGACGACGCGCGCATCGATATGGATGAGGTCGAGCGTTTGGCGCGCGAGCACCGGCCCAAGCTCATCATCGCCGGCGGATCGGCATACCCGCGCATCATCGACTTCGCGCGCTTCCGCAAGATCGCCGATGCGGTTGGAGCGTTCTTCATGGTCGACATGGCGCATTTCGCGGGCTTGGTCGCCGGCGGCGCCCATCCGACGCCGCTGCCGCACGCCCATGTCGTCACCACGACAACGCACAAGACGCTGCGCGGCCCGCGCGGCGGCATGATCCTGGCGAACGATGAGGAGATCGGCCGCAAGATCAATTCGGCAATCTTTCCAGGCTTGCAGGGCGGCCCGCTGATGCATGTCATCGCGGCCAAGGCGGCGATGCTGGGCGAATGCCTGCGGCCGGCGTTCAAGACCTATGCCCGCGCGGTCGTCGACAACGCCCGCATTCTGGCCGCGACGCTGTCGGAACGTCAGCTGGCGATCGTCTCGGGCGGCACCGACACGCATCTGATGCTCGTCGATCTGCAGCCGAAGAAGTTGACCGGCCGCGCCGCCGAAACCGCGCTCGAGCGCGCCGGCATCACCTGCAACAAGAACGGCATTCCGTTCGATCCCGAGAAACCGGCGGTCACGTCCGGGGTTCGCCTCGGCAGTCCGGCCGGCACGACGCGCGGTTTCGGTCAGGCGGAGTTCCGCCTCATCGGTGAGCTGATTGTCGAAGTGCTCGATGGTTTGGTTGCCAACGGCGACGTCGGCAACGGCGCGGTCGAGGCGTCGGTCAGAAAACGGGTCGAGGCGCTGTGCACGCGCTTCCCGATCTACCCCTAGGAGAGGAAAACGATGCGCTGTCCGTTCTGCGGATGCGAAGACACCCAAGTCAAGGACTCGCGGCCGACCGACGACCGAGCCTCGATCCGACGGCGGCGGCTCTGTCCGAACTGCGCCGCGCGCTTCACGACGTTCGAGCGCGTCCAATTGCGCGAACTGACCGTCATCAAGAAGAACAACCAGCGCGAGCCGTTCGAACGCGACAAACTGGCGCGCTCCATCCAGATCGCGCTCCGTAAGCGGCCGGTTGAAGGCGAACGCGTCGAACGCGCGATCAATTCGATCGTCCGGCAGCTTGAGAGCTCCGGCGAGACGGAGATCAAGAGCGACATGATCGGCGAGCTGGTGATGGAAATGCTGGCAACGCTCGATCCCGTCGCCTATGTCCGCTTCGCTTCGGTCTACCGCAACTTCCGCGAGGCGAAGGATTTCGGCGAATTCATCGATCGCCTGGATCGCTTGGCCACCGAGCGCGACTAAAGGCAATCCGATGAGCGACGCCCGCTTCATGCGCGCGGCGCTGACGCTGGCGCGGCGCGGCCTCGGCCGGACCTGGCCCAATCCCAGCGTCGGCTGTTTGATCGTCAAAGACGGCACAATCGTCGGCCGCGGCTGGACTCAGCCCGGCGGGCGGCCGCATGCCGAAACCGAAGCATTGGCGCGCGCCGGTCGCAATGCCAAGGGCGCCGGCGCTTACATCACGCTCGAACCGTGCTGCCACCACGGCAAAACACCGCCGTGTACCGACGCGCTGATCGCCGCCGGCATTCGCCGCGCCGTGGTTGCCGTCGAGGATCCCGATCCACGCGTCGTCGGCAAAGGCGTCGCGGCGTTGCGCGCAGCCAGGATCGCCGTCGATGTCGGCGTGTGCGCGGACGAGGCGCGTGAAGTCAACGCCGGATTTTTATCGACCGTCACGCGCGGCAGGCCTTTGGTCACCTTGAAGCTGGCGACGTCGCTCGATGGCCGCCTGGCGGTGGCGTCGGGCGAGAGCCGGTGGATCACGGGCGAGCCGGCGCGGGCGCGCGCTCATCTGCTGCGCGCGACGAGTGACGCCGTAATGGTCGGCAGCGGCACGGTGATCGCCGACGACCCCGAACTGACGTGCCGGCTCCCGGGCTTGAGCGACCGCAATCCGGTGCGCGTTGTCATCGACGGCGGCATGCGCGTGCCTTTAACCGCGCGGCTCGTCGCCGATGCCCGGCAAACACCAACCTGGTTTGTCGTCCGCCACGGAATTTCCGGCGAACGACGGGCGGCCCTCGCGCGTTGTGGTGCCGAAGTAGTCGACGTACCGGCGACGGCAACCGGCGAAACCGATCTGGCCGCCGCTCTAGCCGCGCTCGCGAAGCGCGGCGTAACGCGCGTTCTGGTCGAAGGCGGTGCGCGGCTGGCGGCGGCGCTTGTGCGCGGCGGTTTGATCGACCGCATCGCCTGGTTCCACGCGCCGTCGCTGATCGGCGGCGACGGCCGGCCGGCACTCGATGCGCTCGGCGTTGCAGCGCCCGGCGAAGCGCCGCGTTTCGTCCGCGTCGGCTGCGAGGCGATCGGCGACGATCTGCTGGAAACGCTCCAACGCGCGGTTTAAGGTGCCGTCCTAAGGTATTGCCATGTTTACCGGAATCATTGCCGATCGCGGCACGATCCGCGCCGCGAGGCCGGGCGCCGACAGCGTCTTCGAGATCGCGACGGCGCTCGGCCTCGACGACCTGGCGCTCGGCGCATCGGTCGCCTGCGCCGGCGTCTGCCTGTCGGTGGTCGAAAGGGGCGGCGATTGGTTCGCCGTGCAGGTTTCCGCCGAAACGCGCGCGCGGTCGACCGCCGGCGCCTGGCGTGTCGGAACGCGGCTCAATCTCGAGCGTTCGCTGCGGCTCGGCGACGAGCTTGGCGGCCACATCGTGCTGGGTCACGTCGACGCGGTGGCCGAACTGGTCGCGCGGCGGCCGGACGGGGACTCTTTGCGGCTGACATTCGAAGTGCCGCGCGGCTGCGAGTTGTCGATCGCGCCCAAAGGATCGATCACGGTCGACGGCGTCTCGCTCACCGTGAACGAAGTCGAAGGCCGCCGTTTCGGCGTCAACATCATTCCGATCACGCGCGCGCAAACGACGCTCGACGCGCTGCGGCCGGGCGACGCCGTGAATCTCGAGCTGGATGTGATCGCGCGCTACGTCGCACGCCTGTTGGCGCGGGAGCCCGCATGAGCTTCGTCGAAGTCGCTTCGCCGATCGAGGAGATCATCGATGCCGCGCGCAACGGCAAGATGTTCGTCCTGGTCGACGACGAGGATCGCGAGAACGAAGGCGATCTGATCATTCCGGCGCAGATGGCGACGCCGGACGCGATCAACTTCATGGCCAAACACGGTCGCGGTCTCGTCTGTCTGGCGCTAAGCCGCGAACGTGTCGAGCAGCTCAAGCTGCCGCTGATGGCGCAACACAATGAATCACGATTGCAGACGGCGTTCACGGTCTCGATCGAGGCGCGCGACGGCATCACCACCGGCATCTCGGCATCGGATCGCGCACGCACCATCGCGGTCGCGATCGACGCCACCAAGGGACCGCAGGACATCGTCACGCCGGGTCACATCTTTCCGTTGATGGCGCGCGACGGCGGCGTCTTGGTGCGCACCGGCCACACCGAGGCAGCGGTCGATATCGCGCGGCTTGCCGGCCTCATTCCGGCCGGCGTGATCTGCGAAATCATGAACGACGATGGGTCCATGGCGCGCCGCCGCGATCTGATCGCCTTCGCGCAACGCCATGGCCTCAAGGTCGCGACCATCGCCGACCTCATCGCCTATCGCCGGCGGCACGACCGCATCGTCGAACGCCGCGTCTCGGCCGATTTCGCCAGCGCGCATGGCGGCGACTGGAATATGCACATCTACATCAACAAGATCGCCTATGCCGAGCATATCGCGCTGGTGAAAGGCGATCTGCGCACGCCCGAACCGGTTCTCGTCCGCATGCACGCGGTTAATGTGCTCGATGACGCACTCGCCAATTTGCGCAGCGGCCGCACCGGTATGCTGCAGGGCGCGATGGAGATGATCGGCAAGGCGGGCAGGGGCGTAGTCGTGCTGCTGCGCGAGCCAATGCCGACGGCGCTGTCCGAACGGGTCCGCGGTTTCCTGGCGACCGGCAAGACCGTGCCGCAACTGCGCGACTACGGGATCGGCGCCCAGATTCTGCTCGATCTCGGCGTGCGCGACATGATCCTGCTGTCGAACACGGCACAGACGATCGTCGGTCTCGAAGGCTACGGCCTGTCCGTCGTCGAACGTCGCCCCATCGTGCTGGACTCCTGAGATGGCGAAGCGGCTTTCGGTACTCATCGTCGAGGCGCGCTATTACGCGCACGTGTCGGACGCGTTGCTCAAAGGCGCCGAGGCGGCGCTCGACGACGCCGACGTCCGCTACGACCGCATGACGGTGCCCGGCGCGTTCGAGATCCCCGCGGCGATCGCGCTCGCCGCACGGACACGGAAATACGACGGCTATATCGCGCTCGGCTGCGTCATTCGCGGCGAAACCTTGCATTACGATCTGGTCTGCGGCGAATGCGCGCGCGGCATTCAGGAATTGGCGCTGGCTGGTCACGCTATCGGCTTCGGTGTGCTCACCGTCGAGAATGTCGATCAAGCATTCAAGCGCGCGCGTATCGACGAGAAGAACAAAGGCGGCGAGGCGGTGCGCGCCTGTCTCGCCATGATCACGCTACGGCGATCGCTCAAGGTCCGGCAGTGAACGCCGCCGCCAAATCACCGCGGCCCGCGGCCCGCAAGCGCACGGCTGCACGTCTGGCCGCGGTCCAGGCGCTCTATCAGATGGAGTTGGTCGGCGCGCAGGCGGACGCGGTCGTCGAGGAATTTCTAAAGCATCGCCTGAACCCCGATGCGCCGCGCGAAGAACCCAATTTCGGCGAAGCGGACAAGGACCTGTTCGTCGAACTGGCACGCGGCGCCACGGCGCACCGTGAGGGGATCGACACCTCGATTGCCGGCGCGCTGTCGCCCGATTGGCCATTGCCGCGGCTTGAAGCGATCTTGCGCGCCATTTTGCGCGTCGGCGCCTATGAACTCGCGCATCGCCGCGACGTGCCGCCCGAAATCGCGATCAACGAATATGTCGACATCGCGCATGCGTTCTACGCCGGCAAAGAGCCGGGCATGGTCAACGGCGTGCTCGACAAAATCGCGCGCGATCTCCGGCCCAAGGAAATGGGGCATAGCCGTGGCGGCGAAGCCGCTTGGTGAGTTCGCGCGCATCGCGCGCTTCTTCGCGCCGCTCGCACTGCCCGGCGGGCTGAATCTGCGCGACGACGTCGCGCTGATCGCCGGCCGCGGCGGCGAGCAGTACGTGCTCAAGGCCGACGCCATCGTCGAAGGCGTGCATTTCTTCGCGGACGACCCGCCGGCCGACGTCGCGCGGAAACTTCTGCGTGTGAACTTGTCGGATTTGGCCGCCAAAGGCGCGACACCGGTCGGCTATTTGCTGACGATGGCCTTGCCCAGGTCGCGCGACGACCGCTGGCTCGCTGCGTTCAGCCGCGGCCTTGCCGCCGATCGACGAAAATATCGCATCGGGTTATTCGGCGGCGATTCCGTCGCGACGCGCGGGCCGACGGTGCTGTCGCTCGCCGCGATCGGTCGAGTCGCACAGGGCCGCGCGATCTTGCGCGACGGCGCACGCCCGGGCGACGTGGTCTACGTGTCCGGCACGCTCGGCGATGCCGCGCTCGGTCTGGCGGCGCTCAAGGGGCGGCTTCCGAGGGTGAGCCGCGCCGCGCGGCACCACCTCGAACGGCGCTACCGCTTGCCCGAGCCTCGGCTCGGCTTGGGTCGGCGCTTGGTCGGACTTGCGCGCGCGGCGGCGGATATTTCCGACGGCTTGGTCGCCGATCTCGGCCATGTCTGCACCGCATCCGACGTCGGCGCCGTCATCGAGGCGGCGCGGCTGCCGTTATCGGTGGCAGCGCGTTCGGTCATCGCGCGCTCGCCGCGACAAATCCGCGCCGCGCTGATTCACGGCGACGATTATGAGATCGTCTTCACTGCGCCGTCGAATGCGGCGGGACGCATCGCTGCGGCCGCGCGCGCAGCCGGTGTGCGGGTCACGGCCGTGGGCCACATCGTCGCTGGGCGTGGCGTATGCGTGCTCGATGCCAAAGGTCGTCAAATTCGTTTATCGCGCGGCGGCTACCGGCACGTTTGAGACGTCCTGTCGCACCGAATCGCTTGCAATGCTGTACGAATCCGACATGCCGCGGCGATTGCCTCGGCCGCCGCGTTCTGGCATGTTCCGCGCGCCTTAAAAGTCCGACAGGTCCGAGTTAGGGGAATTCCGACATGAGCATTACGTCCTGGTATTGGCTGGTTATCGCATCCGGCCTGATCGCGGTGCTATACGGCATCGTTACCGCCCGCCTGGTGCTGGCGTCCGATCCCGGCACCAATCGGATGAAAGAGATCTCCGCCGCGGTCCAAGAAGGCGCGCAGGCCTATCTGCGCCGCCAATACCTGACGATCGCCATGGTCGGCGCCGTGATCTTCATCGTGCTTTTCCTTGCGCTCGGCTGGCATTCCGCCGTCGGCTTCCTGATCGGCTCGGTGCTTTCAGGCGCCGCGGGTTTCATCGGCATGAACATCTCGGTGCGGTCCAACCTGCGCACCGCCCAAGCGGCGCGCGGCGGTCTTGCGGCCGGATTGAAGCTTGCGTTCCGCGCCGGCGCGGTCACCGGCATGCTCGTCGTCGGTCTCGGCCAGCTCGCCGTGGCGGTCTATTACATCTTCCTGCGCTCGACGCTGCCGATCGACGATCCGCGGCCCATTCTCGAGGCAATGGTTGCGCTGTCGTTTGGCGCGTCGCTGATTTCGATCTTCGCGCGTCTCGGCGGCGGCATTTTCACCAAGGGCGCCGACGTCGGCGCCGATCTCGTCGGCAAGGTCGAAGCCGGCATTCCCGAAGACGATCCGCGCAATCCGGCGGTCATTGCCGACAACGTTGGCGACAATGTCGGCGACTGCGCCGGCATGGCGGCCGACCTGTTCGAAACCTACGTCGTGACGCAGGTTGCGACCATGCTGCTGGCGGCGATCTTCTTTCAAGGCGCGTTGCGCGACACCATGATGCTGCTGCCGCTGGTCATCGGCGCGGTTTGCATCGTCGCGTCCGTAATCGGCACCTATTTCGTGCGCCTGGGCGCCGGCGGCCAGATCATGGCCGCGCTCTACAAAGGCGTCATCGCCGCCGGCGTTCTGTCGGCGGTCGCGATCGTCGGCGTCGTCCAGCTGACGGTCGGCTACGGTCACCCGATCACTTTGCTCGGCGGAACGATCACCGGCGGTGGCCTGCTGGTTTGCGCCTTCGTCGGCCTGGCGGTGACCGGACTTCTGGTTTGGATCACCGAATACTACACGTCGACGGCTTATCGTCCGGTGCGCAGCATCTCCCAGAGCTCGACCACCGGCCATGCGACCAACGTCATCCAGGGTCTTGCGGTTTCGATGGAGGCGACGGCGCTGCCGGTCATCGTCATCTGCGCCGGCATCATCGTCGCTTATCTCTATTGCGGCGTGTTCGGCATCGCCATCGCGGCAACGACAATGCTGGCTCTCGCCGGCATGATCGTCGCGCTCGACGCCTATGGGCCGGTCACCGACAACGCCGGCGGCATCGCCGAAATGGCCGACCTGCCGAAAGACGTGCGCAAGATCACCGACGCACTCGACGCCGTCGGCAACACCACCAAGGCGGTGACCAAGGGCTATGCGATCGGCTCGGCCGGTCTTGCGTCGCTCGTGCTCTTCGCCGCCTACAGCAACGATCTGACGCACTATTTCCCCGACGTCGACGTGAACTTCACGCTGCAAAACCCGTATGTCGTAATCGGTCTCTTCATCGGCGGCCTGCTGCCGTATCTGTTCGGCGCGATGGGCATGACCGCGGTCGGCCGCGCCGCCGGTTCGGTGGTGGTCGAGGTGCGCCGGCAGTTCAAAGAGATCAAAGGCATCATGGATGGCAAGGCCAAGCCGGATTACGGCAAGGCCGTCGACCTGCTGACGCGCGCCGCGATCAAGGAAATGATCGTGCCGTCGTTGCTGCCGGTCGGCGCTCCGATCGTGCTGTTCTTCGTCATTTCAGCGATCGGCGGGAAGGGCGCTGGCTTCAGCGCGCTCGGCGCCATGCTGCTCGGCACGATCGTTACCGGAATCTTCGTCGCAATCTCGATGACGTCGGGCGGCGGTGCGTGGGACAACGCCAAGAAATACATCGAGGAAGGCCACCACGGCGGTAAGGGCTCCGACGCGCACAAGGCAGCGGTCACCGGCGACACGATCGGCGATCCTTACAAGGACACAGCGGGCCCGGCGGTCAACCCGATGATCAAGATCACCAACATCGTGGCGATCTTGCTGCTGGCGGTGCTGGCCGCGACGCACTGAGCGCGCGGCCGATTGTCCGTCATTCGTTTCCTTGCGGCCGGTTCTTGCTGACGAACCGGCCGAAGTTGCCGAGGAATTCCTCGATCCACGAGAACTGGCGACCGCGTGACGGCGTTGCGTTGGGATTCGGCGTGATCGTTTCGGCGTCTTTCATGCCCAGCTTCTGGACCGACTGAACGACGTTGTCCTTGCCGAAGGTGATTTTCACCACGTTCTGATCGAGCGTCTGGGTCTTCAGGAAGGCGATGTCCTCGGTCTCGGCGTTGACGTAGTACCAGACGTTCGGATCGAATTCGGCCACGCTCGACGGCGAGCCCAGCAGCTGCGTCACCGTCGTCTTGTCGGTTTTGCCCACCTGGATCTGCGACAACTTGCTCGCTTCCGGAGTGTTGCCGCGCTGGTCAACCGTCGGCTGACAGCCAAATAGCACAGTGGCGCACGCGACAATCGCCGCGGCGCGCAACAAATGATTGTTAATAAGCTTGAAAACCATGTCGATCTCGACGAAATCTTGTAGCTGGAAACGCCCGATTGTTCAATGGCGGGCACCTGGAACCATGCCGCTCGCCGCACTTTTCAACCGCAAATCCCGCACCGCCCTCCAGGCGCTTTACAGCGCGATTGTCGCGGCCGCGCGCAACCCGAGCTTCTACGCCGAGTGGGGCGTGCCGGACACGCTCGACGGAAGGTTCGAGCTGATCGCGCTACACGCTTTCCTGGCAATCCGTCGACTCAAGCAGTCGGGCGGCAACGCCGCCTTTGCACAGGCGTTGTTCGACACCATGTTCGCCGACCTCGACCGCAACTTGCGCGAAATGGGGGTCGGCGACCTGAGTGTCGGCCGCCAGGTCAAGACCATGGCCAAAGCGTTCTACGGCCGCGTCGTCGCCTACGAGCGCGGTCTAGCCGGCAGCGATAGCCTCGACGACGCGCTGCGCCGTAACCTTTACGGTACAGTCGCGCCCGACGCGAAGCAGATTGTCGCCGTTGCCGCCTATGTTCGGCGGCAAGCACAGGCGCTCGATGCAGCGCCGGTCAGTTCGCTGCTCGCCGGCGAATTGCCGTTGGCACAGGAGGGCTGAGATGGACGCTCCCGTCGCAACCGAATTCGCCCGGCCGATCGAACTGTCGCGCCTCAATCAGGGCGAGCAACGCTTCGCCATCAACGCCAACGCCACCGAGCGCGCCGCGCTTGCCGCGCGCTTTGGCCTGGTCGCTCTTGACAAGCTCGAGGCCGCGGTTCGCCTTGAGCGGGTCGCCGGCGGCTTGGTCCGCCTCGAGGCCGAGCTGGCCGCCGACGTCACCCAGACCTGCGTCGTCACCCTTGAGCCGGTGAAGAGCCACGTCGCCGAGAATTTTACGGTGCTTTACGGCGAGGGCGGCGAGGCGCGGGAGGTCACCCTGGACGGCGAGGCTGAAACCATCGAGCCGATCGTCGGTGGCGTCATCGATATCGGCGAGGCGGTTGCGCAGCAACTGTCGCTGGCGCTCGACCCGTTTCCGCACGCGCCCGGCGCGGCGGCGGCGCAGCTCACCACCGGCTCGGACGCGAGCGCCGATTCGCCGTTTAAGGTTCTGGCTCGACTAAGAAATAAGAACGATTCCAAAGACTAGCCAGGAGGGTTGCGGGAGCGCGGGTTTTTGGCTACTGAAACGCGCAAGCCCCTTCGCGGGGCACCTTTTTTTGAGTGATCCCATGGCCGTTCCGAAGAAAAAGACCTCGAAGTCGCGCCGCAACATGCGCCGCGCCCATCACGCGCTCAAGCCGTCGAGCTACGTCGAGTGCCCGAATTGCGGGGAATTGAAGCGTCCGCACCACGTTTGCCTGGCATGCGGACATTACGACGAGCGCGAAGTAATTTCGGTGAAGACGGAAACGGCGTGACAAACGCCGCCGGCGGAGACGGATTTTGACTGGACGCATCGTCATTGCGCTCGATGCAATGGGGGGCGAGCGCGCCCCCGAGATGGTGGTCAAAGGCGCGGCGATCGCCCAGCAACGGTTTCCGCAGGCCGAATTCCTGTTTTACGGCGTCGACGAACGCATCCGCGCGCATCTCGCCAAGCTGCCGAAGCTGGCCGCGCACGCCATCGTCCATCACACCGATGAATTCATCACTGACGACGTAAAGCCATCGATCGCATTGCGCGGCGGCCGACGCTCGTCGATGCGGCTTGCCGTCGACGCGGTCGCGGCTGGTGAAGCCGATTGCGTCGTCTCGGCCGGCAACACCGGCGCACTGATGGCCATGGCGAAGTTCGCGCTCAAGATGATTCCCGGCATCGATCGGCCGGCAATTGCGTCGTTCTTCCCGACCCAACACGGCGAAAGCGTGATGCTTGATCTCGGCGCCAACGTGTCATGCGATTCCGAGAACCTGGTCCAGTTCGCGCTGCTCGGCGACGTCTTCAGCCGCACGGTGCTTGGCACCGCCACGCCGAGCGTCGGCCTGCTGAACGTCGGCGCCGAAGACCAGAAAGGCAATGACGCGGTGCGCGGCGCCGCGTTGCGGCTGCGCGGCCCAGGGACGCCGATCCGCTTTCACGGCTTCATCGAGGGCGACGATATCGGCAAAGGCACGGTCGATGTCGTCGTCACCGACGGCTTCACCGGCAACGTCGCGCTCAAGACGGCCGAAGGCACGGCGCGGCTCTTCGCCGAATTCCTGCATGCGGCATTCCGCAATTCATGGGCGGCGCGCTTCGGCTATCTTTTCGCGTGGCGGTCGCTGGCCAAGCTGCGCAAGCGCATGGACCCGCGGCGTTACAACGGTGCGGTGTTTCTCGGCATCCAAGGCATCTGCGTCAAGAGCCACGGCTCGACCGACGAGCTGGGCTTCGCCAACGCCATCGGCGTCGCCGCCGACATGGCGATGAACGGCTTTCTCGACAAAGTGCACGAGGAGATGCTTCAGCTTGCTGCCGTCGCCGCACCCGACCAGACGACCGCGGCGCTCTGATGAATTTCCGTTCGCAGGTCCTTGCGTGCGGCGGCTATCTGCCGGAGCGCGTCGTCACCAACGACGAGCTCGCCAAGACACTCAACACGACCGACGTCTGGATCCAACAGCGCACCGGCATCCGCCAGCGCCATATCGCCGCCGAGGGCGAGTTGACATCCGACTTGGCGGTCAAAGCCGCCGAGCGCGCTTTGTCGGCAGCGAACCTCAAGGGCAGCGACATCGATCTGCTGATCGTGGCGACCGCCACGCCCGATAACACCTTTCCGGCGACCGCGACCAAGGTCCAGGCGCGGATCGGCATGAAAGGCGGCTGCGCGTTCGACGTGCAGGCGGTGTGCAGCGGGTTCATCTATGCGCTCGCGACCGCCAACAATTTTCTCCGCGCCGGGCAGGCGAAGCGCGCGCTGGTGATCGGCGCCGAGACCTTCTCGCGCATCCTCGATTGGAGCGATCGCGCCACCTGCGTGCTGTTCGGCGACGGCGCCGGCGCGCTGCTGCTCGAGGCCAAGGCCACCAACGGCCATGCCGGCACGGGCCTGCATTCCAATTTGGACCGCGGCGTGTTGTCGACTCACCTGCACTCTGACGGCAGTAATTACGGGATTCTGTATGTCGACGGTGGCCCGTCGCTCAACGGCCGCGCCGGATATCTGCGCATGGAAGGCAAGGAGGTCTTCCGGCTCGCGGTGGAGCGCCTGGCCGCGGTGGTCGACGAAGCCTTGGCGGCGAACGGATTGGCAGCGACGGATGTCGACTGGCTGGTGCCGCATCAGGCCAACAAACGCATTATCAACGGCATGGGGCGCCGGCTCGGCCTGCCGGCGGAGAAAGTCGTGGTGACGATTGATCGGCACGCGAATACCTCGGCGGCTTCGGTGCCGTTGGCGCTGGCCGAGGCGGTCGGCGACGGCCGGATTCAGCCCGGCCAGCTGGTGCTGATCGAGGCCATGGGCGGCGGCATCACCTGGGGCGCCGGGTTGTTGCGCTGGTAGGCCGGTCGGGCCGCTTTCGACGTTACCCCCAGGCCTCAAGATCAGCGCCCAAATTGCTGTATTTGCAAATCTTCCGGCCTGGCGTTAGGGTTTTGCAAAATCCGGGCGAAACACCCAAGGGAGACCGGCATGGCGGGGCAAACAGTCACGCGTGCGCAACTAAGCGAGGCTGTTTACCAGGAAGTCGGCCTTTCCCGTAACGAATCGGCCCAGTTGGTCGAGACGGTCCTGAACGAGATCGCCGAGGCGCTGGCACGCGGCGAAATGGTCAAAGTTTCGAGCTTTGGCAGCTTCGCGGTGCGCAAGAAAGGCCGCCGGATCGGCCGTAATCCCAAGACCGGCAAGGAAGTGCCGATCAATCCGCGGCGTGTCCTGGTGTTTCGCGCGTCGCATGTGCTCAAGGATCAAATCAACAATACGCTGTCGAAGGCGGCGAGCGGGACCACCGCCGCATGAACATGCGGTTGCCCGAAATGGCGCCGGCGCCGCCGGTGACGGGACGGGGCAAGTCGGCGGACGCGTTCCGCACCATCAGCGAGGTGGCGACCGAGCTCGAGGTGCCGCAGCACGTTCTGCGCTTCTGGGAGTCCAAATTTCCGCAGGTCCGGCCGCTGAAACGCGCCGGCGGGCGGCGCTATTATCGGCCCGACGACGTGGCGTTGCTGCGGCGCATCCGCCAGTGCCTGTACGAGCAGGGCTACACGATCAAAGGCGTGCAGAAGCTGTTGCGCGAGGGCGCTCTCAAAACCGACGACATTCCGCGCCTCATGCTGCCGACCACGGTCGCGGCGCGCGAAGGCGACAAAGTCGACGATATGCGGCGCGAACTGTTCGACCTGCGGCGCGAGCTCATCGCCCTGCGCGAGGAATTGAAGAAGCTTCGGGGCTGAGGCTACACTCCGCCCCGAGAGTCCGGCCGGAGCGTAGCGCAGCCTGGTAGCGCATCAGCATGGGGTGCTGAGGGTCGTGAGTTCAAATCTCACCGCTCCGACCAACTCTCCGATTCGCTGCAAAGCAAAAACTCGCTGAAATCCAGATCGCTAGAAGGTGTTTTTCATGTCTTTGGCGGCGCCTTGGCGCGCCGTCCTTCGGCGGCGGCACGGCCTTTTTCCGTCAGCCGGCAGATCTGCATCGCCGGATTGAGCGGATTGGCGAACCATGGCTCGACCCAGCCGGCATCGAGACAGGCCTGGATCGTCCGGTGGTCGATTTCGCGCCCTTTGGCATCGAACAGCGGCAGTTTACCGCCCGGCTCGGTGAGGCCGCGTTGCAGCCAGGCGCGCTGATTCGCGCTGGGACTAGGTGGTCGGAGCGGCTTGGCTGGCGGTACCGGCTTGAGGTCCTCGGACACGGTCCACCCCCTGGATGTCGTCGTACGGACGCGCCATGGTAACCGCCCCAAGATAGGGCGCATAGACGCCCGTTGAATGGGGCGCGTGCAGCTAACGGCGGGGAGGAAAGCATGTCCGGAGCAACCGTGATGATGGTCTATGCGACGGCGCGCGAGCGCGTTCAGGCCGAGGAAATCGGCATCGCGCTGGTCAAGGAACGGCTCGCCGCCTGCGCCAACGTGCTCGACCACGTGCGCTCGTTCTATTGGTGGCAGGGCGAGATGCAGCAGGATAATGAGGCGCTGTTGATCTTGAAGACGACCGCCGAACATGTCGAACCGCTGATCGCGCGGCTCAAAGCGCTGCACAGCTATGACCTGCCGTGCATCGAAGCGATTCCGGTCGCCGCCGGCTATGCGCGTTATCTCGATTGGGTACGCAGCGAAACTGCGACCGCCAAAACCTGACGCCGCTAGGCGAGGGCGATCAGCACTGCCTTGACCACATGCACGCTATCGCCGATGAGCTGGCGAACGTCGTAGAACAGGATCGTCGTTTCGTAGGTCACGAAAAAAGCCGCGCCGTAGAACAACGCGCGGTGTCGCGTCTCCCATTCCACGACGCGCTCGAGCGGTTTCCAATTACGCAAGTAATGCTGGCAGACCGCCATCATGACGAAGCCGAGAACGGCGCCGGCCACGACGTCGCTGGCGTAGTGGTAACCGAGATAGACGCGCGGCAGGCAGATGACAATGAACGTCCAGACCATCGCCAGATAACCGAGCGCGCGCACCTCGTACCAGAGCGCAAGCGACAACGCGAAGAACAGCGCCGCGTGATCGCTCGGCAAAGAGCTCCAATGGCTCAAATTGGCCGGCGTGACGCCGGTCGGCATGACGAAATTCGTCGCTACATAGACCGGCCGATCGTGGAACGGCAGCGACAGTTGCAGAATGCGCGCGGCGAGCACCACGGCCAGGGCGCAAAGAATCGACAGCACGACGTAGCGGCGGCGGGCGGCCACGTCGCCTTTGGTCCGAAACCACGACCACCAGAAGAAGACCATGAACAACCCGCCTTTGAGCAGGTCGGAATCGCCGACGTCGCGCACCAAGACATTGAAGGTGGCGCTCTTGTCGGCGAACTGGTCGAAAAATTGGATGACAGCCGTGTCGAGAAAACTGATCCACGACAGTCCAAATCGAAGCATGGAACGGCCCCGATTCGATTGACAGGGGCCGCAATCTCATCCGAACGTCACGGTCCCGTCACGTGACAAAGCCGTGTCAGATGTGCAATGCGAGCGCCACAAATCGACCGCATTGGTCACCTTGTACTGACCGTCGCCGACATCGACGCGACCGCGCCAAGCAGTCGCGGATATTCGATCTTCGGACAGCGGTTCATCACCACCTTGAGGCCGGCTTGCTCCGCCTTCGCGGCCGCATCGTCGTTGCGCACGCCGAGCTGCATCCACACCACTTTGGCGCCTTTGGCGATCGCGGCGTCGACGACGGCGGGCGTCTCCTCGCTGCGCCGGAAGATGTCGACCATGTCGATCGCCACAGGAATTTCGGCGAGCGACGGATAGACTTTCTCACCATGGATCTCGGGCACGCCGGCGCGCGGATTGACCGGAATGACGCGATAGCCTTTCGACTGGAGAAACGCCATTACGTAATGCGACGGCCGGCTCGGGCGTTCGCTGGCGCCGACCACGGCGATCGTGCGCACGCCGGTTAGAATGCCGCGAAGGTAGTCGTCGCTGTAGGTATCGTGGTTCAACGGTTTTCCCACTTCGGTGAGCGTTTTTGCAGGAAGGCGTCGATGCCTTCTTCGGCGTCGCGCGCCAGCATGTTGGTGACCATGACTTCGCTGGTATAGGCATAAGCCGCGTCGAGGCCGAGCTCAGCCTGGCGATAGAAAGCTTCCTTGCCGATCTTGAGCACCAGGGGCGATTTGGCGGCGATCGTGCGCGCCAATTCGTTCACCGCGTCGTCGAGCCGGTCGGCGGGCACGACGCGATTCACCAGGCCAAGCCGTTGTGCTTCGTTGGCGTCGATCAATTCGCCGGTGAGGAGCATCTGCATCGCCGCTTTACGCGGCACCGCGCGCGAGAGCGCCACCATCGGCGTCGAGCAGAAGAGACCGATGTTGACGCCCGGCGTGGCAAAGCGCGCTTCCGCCGTAGCGACCGCAAGATCGCAACTCGCCACCAGCTGGCAGCCGGCCGCGGTCGCGATGCCGTGCACGCAAGCGATGACCGGTTTCGGCAGACGGACGATCGCCGTCATCAGCCGGGCGCACTGTTTGAAAACCGCTTCGTAGTGTTGCCGGCCGGGATTGGCGCGCATCTCGCGCAAATCGTGGCCGGCACAGAAACCCGGCCCGTTGGCGGCGATCACCACGGCCTTGATCTTGTCGTCGCGCGCGACACCATCGAGTGCGCTTTGCAAGGCGTCCATCAACGCCACCGACAACGCATTGCGCGCCGCCGGACGGTTCAGCGTCAGCCTGGCGATGCCGTCGGCGTCTTGCCGAAGCAGAACGGCATCGTCGGCCGGGCCTTTGTCGCGCGCATCCATGATCGCGGCTCTCCGTCAGTATTGACCCAACGGTAAGCGCGCTGGCCGGCGGCCGCCAAAAGGAATTTTTCGATGGCCGCTATCGCGCGGTCATTGCACCGCCGGCTGGCCCAGGCGGCCCTCGAGCCGTGCCTCGTTCAGGCGCGAGATCGTATGGCAAACGACGGCGCCGACGAGGAAGGGCAGGGCCGACCACATATAAAGCTGCTGGATCGGCAAGGTGACGAACACGCCGCCCAGCAATGGCCCGACGATCGAACCGATGCGGCCGAGCCCGAGCTCCCAGCCCGAGCCATTGGCGCGCAGCGATGTCGGATAGACCATCGCACTGGCAACGTTGATCGCGCTCTGGATGCCGAGCGAGCAGAAGCCGGCAAGGAAGGTCACGACCATCAGCAGCGGCACCGAGCCGGTCAGTCCGACGAAGCCAATCGAGGCGACGACCGGCACGGCGAGAACGAAGAAGAGCGTGATCGGCCTGAAGCCGTATTTGTCGATCGGCCGGCAAATCACGAAGGCGCCGATCGTTCCGCCGATTTGCAACGCCGTTCCGGCCGCGGCGGCGACTTGGAGCGAAAGCTTCGATGCCGTCAGCAAGATCGGCGTCCAGCTCAGCAGGAAGAAATAGCCCATGAGATTGAGGGCAAAAAGCAGCCAGAGCAGGGGCGTGATCACATGCAGCCCGTCGCGGAAGAGATATTTCGGATTGAAGCCGGAATATTGCTTCTCGTCCTCGATGATGAAGCGGGCGTTCGGTGCAACCTTCACATCGGGCCGGATTCTGCCGATGAGCCGCTCCATATCCTTCCGGTGGCCTTCGTGAATCGCCATGTATTTGATCGATTCCGGCAGCACGAACCAGGCGATCGCCGCGATCACCAGCGGCGCAATACCACCGATGAGGAAGATGATTTGCCAGCCATGCGTCGGCACCAGCGTCGCCGCGACGACACCCGGAATGCCGGCGCTGATGGGCACCATGCCGACGGCAATGATGGCGAGGGTCGAGCGCAAACGGCGCGGTGCGAATTCGATGTTCATCGCCACGACGTTCGGGATCACGCCGCCGATGCCGATGCCAGCGGCCAAGCGCAGCCAAAACAATTGGCTTAGCGTCGTCGAATAAGCCGCAATCCAGGTGAAGATGCCGAAGACCACCATCGAGCCAATCAACGCCTTCTTGCGGCCGTGACGGTCGCCGACCCAGCCGAAAATCCCGGAGCCGAACAGGATGCCGACGAGGCTGGCGCTGAACACCGGGCCGAAGGCGCCGCGATCGGTGATGGCCCACGATTTGGCGATCGCTGGCGCCGCGAAACTGATGGCCGTGATGTCGTAACCGTCGGCGAAGACGATGAACAGCGACCAGATGATCAGCAGGATGTTGATTGCGCTCAGGCCGCGCTCGTCGATCAGGTGCGACACTTGAACGACCTGAAGCGGCTGCGATTGCCGTGCGTCCGCCATGTTTCCCCCTGTGGCGCCGCCGACGTTTACGGCCGCGTTCGGCGCCGACCGGCCTATTGTACGTGAACGGCAGGCAAATACGAGCGCGCGCCAGCCGGATCGCGCGACTCGTCACTTCGGCTTAGCCGAGAGCCACCAAAGCCGCCAGGACGACGACCCCGGCAATGGCAACGCTCGCATGTGTCCCGACCACGAGGCCGCCCGGACGGCGCCCGCGCCAAGCGAGTGCCGCGATCAAGAGTCCAAGCACGAGCGCCAGGCTGAAAAAGCCGGCGGCGATCAGGCCGAAGCCGACGGTGCCGTTATCCGTCGACGGCAGGCCGCGCCTGAGAACGGCGATCAAAAGAATCAATCCGGCGACGCCGAGGGAGCCGTGCGCGAGCGGCAGTGCCTGGGGCAGACGCGGCGCCGATGGACCACGAAGATGAAGATAGCGTACGGCCAGGCCGGCACCGAAGAGTGCCGCTGCCGCCAAAACCGCGAATGCAAGCTGAAGCATCGTCACGCCGCCGCGCTGCCCCGCGGACAGGCGTTCAATTGGAAAGACAGGCGAATATCAGGCCGCCGGCCAACGCCGACGGCAAACGCAATCAGCGCGGCGAAACGGCGCTGCCGATTTGGCCCGGCCCGCCCATGAACTGCTCGCGATAGGCCGGCGACATGCCATAGCTGTTCGAGCCGCTGTTGCCGCCGTTGATGCTCAGCGAAGTGCCGCCGAAGTGCATGATCGGGCTGCTGCCGCTGCCCTGACCCGCGAGGTTGGCCGACATGCCGTCGCTCTGACTGTCCGGGTTGTTCGCGAGGTTGGCACTCACGCCAGCGTTGTTGTTCGTCGGTTGAATCTCGAACGCGAAGGAGGCCGGCGCGGCGGCGATCAGCGCGGCGAACGCAACCGAAGTCAGCAAGCTGTAGCGCATAGGAAACCTCGCTTAGATTGATGTCGCGTGCCTATTGTAGGCGGTCTATGCGGGTTTTGTCCACGCCACCCCGATTTTTATGGCGGAATGCGGCATTCGCACCCACATGACAGCCTGTTCATGGATGAGGGCCGGAAATCGCAGAATTCTGCGACACCGCGCCACGCTCGCGGGACGATACGCCGCGGCCGGGCGTTGCGATAATCCGTAATGGCCACGCCGCGTCCAAAGCACAAAACCCGCACCGTCATCCTGCTGGCCTGCGTTCTGGCCGCGATGCTGACGTTGGTCGGATTCTCGGTGCCGCTTTATCGTCTGTTCTGTGCCGCCACCGGCTACAACGGCACGACGCAGCGGGTCGCCGACGACGCCGGCAAGGTTTCGCCGCGTGTCGTCACTGTGCAATTCAGCACCTCGATCGCTCCGGATCTGCCGTGGCGTTTCGAACCGGTAAAACGCTCGGTCCAAGTTCACCTGGGCGAAGAGAAACTGGTTTACTTCTCGGCAACCAACCTGGGCGACACGCCGATTGTCGGTCACGCGACCTTCAACGTGACGCCCGCCAAGGTCGGACTTTATTTCGATAAGATCCAATGCTTCTGCTTCAGCGACGAGCGGCTGGCGCCGGGCAAGACCGTCCTCATGCCGGTCGACTTCTTCGTCGATCCGGCGCTCGATAAAGATCCCAATGCCAAGGACATCGGCACCATCACGTTGTCCTATACCTTCTTCCGCGCCGACAAGCCGGACGACATCCAGAATCTGTCGCGCTTCGATCCCAACGCGCCGCCCGATCCGATACGCGGCGCGCGGCTCTTCGCCGACCGTTGCTCGGGGTGCCACGCGCTCGACCATGCCAAGATCGGTCCGCCGCTCGGGACGGTGTTCGACCGTGCCGCCGGCAGCGTCGCCGGTTACCCGTATTCGGCGGCACTCAAAAAGGCGAAGCTCACCTGGACCGTCGCCAATCTCGATCACTGGCTTGCCGATCCGGAAGCGCTGGTGCCCGGCAACAAGATGCCGATCAAGGTGCTCGAGCCCAATACGCGTCGCGACATCGTCGCCTATCTCGAGCATCTGCGTGCCGATCGGACCGCGGCGGCGAGCGGTTCCACGGCGGACAATCGCTGATTTACCGCGGACGGCGGCCCCTCTGGGGCGCGGCGATTTGGCTCATGTCCGGTGGAATGTTTGGGTAATATGACCGCGCCGACTTGGGGAAAAGGGGTCGTAATGGATTCATCGATCGCGGACGCCGATCGCACGGCGCGCGTGTGGCATGGCGAGGCGGGCGGACCGGAGCGGTTTCGCCTGGGCAGCGAACAGCACAAGACGCTGTTCTGCCGGATGCTGCTCGACACCTTCAATCCCTATAAGCCGGCGGTCATCGACTGGCCGAAGCTCGATCCCGATGCGCGCGACCGCCTGGTGTCGTTGCCGATCTGGGACATCGCCGTGCAAACCGAAGGCAAGGCGAAACTTCGCGTCGCGACCTATGGCGAAACCGTAAGCGATAAGCTTCTCAAGGAGGCGATTGCGCTCAACGGCTTCGAAGAAGGGCGGCACAAGGACGTGCTCGCCAACATGGTGCGCGCCTACGGCATCGCGCTCGCCGAGGAACCGGCTTACGTCAAGCCGCGCGATCCGGAATGGGCCTTCATGGTCACCGGCTACAGCGAATGCATCGACAGCTTCTTCGCCTTCGGCCTGTTCGAGCTGGCCAAGCGCTCGGGCTATTTCCCGAAGGATCTGGTCGACACGTTCGAGCCGGTGATGCAGGAAGAGGGACGGCACATCCTGTTCTTCGTCAATTGGGTCGCCTGGCATAAGCGCAACATGCCGTGGTGGCGCCGGCCGTGGTTCGCGCTCAAGGTGCTCGCAGTGTGGACGTTCCTGATCTGGGAGCGCATCGGCATCGCTCGTGGGCTCGGCGGCGCGCCCGACGCCGACAATAACTTTACGGTCACCGGCAGCAAGTCGGTCGGCGTCGACATCTCGACCGGCGAGCTCATGGGTCTCTGCCTTGCCGAGAACGACCGCCGGCTCGCCGGCTACGATAAGCGGTTGCGGCGGCCGCAGGTCGTGCCGCGGCTGGTGCGCTTCGCGCGGCGATTCATGGCCAAACCGAAGCCGGTCGAGCTCGGCAGCACCGCGCATCGCGATCTCTTCTGTCAGCATTTCAAGGCGACGTACCAGCACTACGAGCCCGACAAGCTGCCGTGGCCCGAACTCGACGAGGCTGCGCTCGGCCGCCTGCGCTCCGTGCCGTTCTGGCAAGAGGTCCTGCATACCGAATTGCGCGCCGGCCTGATCGTCAAGCAGTTCACCGAGACGGTCGACGATCCGGTGCTCAAGGAAGCAATCGCGCTGCAAGGCTTCGAGGAAGCGCGTCACGCCGATCTCATTCGCGTGATGATCAAGCGCTACGGCATCGACGTGCAGGAGCACGCGCTCGATCCGCTGCCGGCCGACATCGCTACCGCGTTCAAGGATTTCGGCTTCGGCGAGTGTGTCGATTCCTTCCTCGGCTTCGGCGTGTTCAAGATCGCGCGTCAATCGGGCTTCCTGCCGGAATCGATGTTCGCGATCTTCGACACGTTGATGTACGAGGAGACGCGTCACATCGTCTTCTTCGTCAATTGGATGGCCTATAACGAGGCGCGGCGCGGGCGCGCCGCCGGCTGGCGACGCGGCTTGACGTCGTTGCGCTTTTACATCCGCGCGCTGAAGCGACTGGTCGGCACCGCGCGGCGCGGCGCGCAGGTCAACGACGGCAAAGAGTTCTCCGCCACCCAGGCCAGCGTCTTCCTCGACGGCTTCACCTTCCGCCGCTTCCTCGAGGACTGTTACGCCGAAAACGCGCGCCGCATGCAGGAATTCGATCAAGGTCTGCTGCGGCCGAGCTTCCTGCCCAAACTCGCCGACGTTGCGCTCTCCAGCCTGCGGCTGTGGAGCTTCCGCCGCAAACCCGCCTGATGCGGATCGTTAGTATCGTTTCGGCGATCGTCGGCTTGCTGGTCGGCACCGCGATCGTCGGCTATTACGGCTTCGCCGACGTGTGGCATGCGCTCGCCGCGATCCACTGGGCCGGCTTTGCGATCGTCTGCGCCTATCATCTCGCGTTGTTCTGTTTGCTCGGGCTAGCTTGGTACGCCGTGCTGCCGCCGCCACGATCCGTCGGCGTCGGCACGATGATCTGGGGCCGTATCGTGCGCGATTCCGGCTCGGAAGTTCTGCCGCTGTCCCAGCTTGGCGGCTTCGGCATGGGCGCACGCGCGACGACCCTTGCCGGCTTGGCCGGCATGCTGTCCTTCGCCTCGACGGTGGTCGACGTCACCCTCGAGACGCTGGCGCAGCTGGTCTACGCCGCGGTCGGTCTTGGATTGCTGGTCTGGCTCCATCCCGGCGCGGCCATCGCGAAGCCGATCGGGGCCGGGCTGATCGTCGGCGTGTTCGCGGTGTTCGCGTTCGTTTTCGTGCAGCGGCGCGGCATGGGCGTCGTCGAGCGCCTCGCGGAACGTCTGGCGCCGCGCTGGATTCCCAATGCGGTTGGTCACACCCGCTCGTTCCACGAGCACATTCACGCGATGTACACGCGCATGGCGGGTCCGCAGCTCGGCTTTGTTCTGCATCTAGCGGCCTGGTTCGCCAACGGCGTCGAGGCATGGATCGCGCTCCATCTCATGGGCGTGGACCTCAACATCGCCGCCGTGCTGACGATCGAAAGCCTGCTCTATGCCTTGCGCAGCTTCGCGTTTTTCGTGCCGAACGCCGTCGGCGTGCAGGAAGGCGCCTACGTCATCCTCGGCGGTTTGTTCGGCTTGCCGCCGGAAACCGCGCTTGCCCTGTCGCTGCTGAAACGGGGCCGCGACCTCGTGGTCGGCGTGCCAGCGCTGCTCATCTGGCAAGGTAGCGAGGGACGGCGAGCGCTTCGCGGCGACCGCGAGATCCGGTCGGGTAACGAAGCGCGCTGAGCGCGTCCGGCGCCTCTATTCCGGCTGCACCACGCGGGCGGCCAGCGCGGCGGTGCGTTGTGCGGCGCGTTCGATGTGACGCAATCGCCGACCGAGAAACGCCAGGGCGTGACTTGCCGGCATCTCGGTCCAGCCGCGTCGACGCAGACGCGCAGGCGCCGGCAAGGTCTCCGGCTTGAGCGTCAGAAGGTCGAGCGTGCGGGTGCGCGTCGCTTCGAGCGCAGCGCGCGCGTCGCCCGGCTTGATCTCGCGGCCGCGAGCCCGCAGCAAGCCCTGCACCGACGCCAAGTCGGACGCGAGCATGTAATTTGCACCGAGCAGCGCGTTGAGGCTGGCGAGTTGACGCTGCCGCACGCCAGGCTCGCTCGACAGCCGCCGTGTGGTGGTGGCGACGATGGTGAAGTTGTCGAGCGCACGTTTGCGCGCCAGCCGATAGCGTTGATCGACCGGCGCCGGCGCCAACGCTTCGCCGGCGAAAACGCGATCGGCATCGATCAACCGACCAACGAGGCGCGGCACGTCGCGCCATTCCCAGCTCGGCAGGAGATAACTGAACGCCACCGACAGGCCGGCGCCGATCAACGTGTCGACGATGCGGTCGATGAGCAGGAATTCAGTCGGATCGAGCAGATGGATCAGCACCAGCGCCATCACCGACGCGGCGAACGACGCGACTCGGTAATCGACCGTGGCATAAGCGTGCGCGATGCCAGCGGCGACGATGATCAGCACCAACGACGCCATCGGCGGCAGAAGCGGGACGAGCACCGCCGCCACAGCACAACCGACGAGCGTACCAACGATCCGGTCGTTGCGGCGCTGACGCGTGACGGCGAAATTTGCGCGCATGACGAGCGCGATGGTCAGCAGGATCCAGCCGCCGTGGACGAAGCGCGGCATCGCCACGGTCAGCGCGTAACCGACCAGCATCGCCAGCGTCAGCCGGATCGCATACCGCATCACCGGCGACGTCGGCGTTAGATGGCCGCGCAATGTCGTCAGCCGCGTGTCGGCCGTCTGCACGAACGCGGTCAGGTTTGCGTCGGGCAGGGCATTCGCCCGATCCGCGCTGCCGGCGACGATATGCGCGAGCAATTGGATATGGCGCACCGCAACGGCGATGGCGTCGCGGGTCGTACGCAAGCTCGCACGCATCTCGGTCGGTGGGTTGGCGGCGAAGGCCGCATCGAGCGCCTTGAGCGCCGCGACATGCCGGTTGCTGGGCACGGCGGCGGTCGGCACGACGAGCGCAAGCGCCAATCCCTCCATGTCGTGCGCCAGGTCGCGCGTCAACGCCGCGAAATGCGCCAGCACGTCGTCGCTCGCGGTTTGCCGCAGCGTCTCCCAATCGGCGTCGCTCGCCAAGACCGCCTCGTAGATGTCGAGCAGCGCCAGCATGCCGCCGATCCAGCGGCGTCGGCGCGGGTTCGGCCGTCCGGCGAAGATCGCGTTGCGTGCGGCTTGCAGTCGTTCCATCAAGGCGCCATGCGCCTCGATGACGTCGCGCAGCGCTGTCGGCATCGGCATTGTCGGATCATAGAGTTGCGCGCGGACGTAGAGGTAACGGGCAAACGCAAGCAACGCTTCGTTCAGCACCATGCGCCGGCTGCGATCGTCGAACAGCCGCGCACCGACCAACGCGAGTACCGCATAACCGGCCGCGCCGGCGACGAATAGCGCACCGTGCCGCAGAACCTCTACCGGGCTGCCGAGCGGCACGGCCATGCCGAGCACCAGCGACAGGACGCCGGCGATGCCGAAGACCAGGGCCGTGCGGCCATAAGCGGTTGCCAGCGCGAAGCCGGCGCTCATGACCGCGATCACTGCCGCCAATTGCCATACCGAACCGCCGGCGAAGCCAGCGAGGAGCGAGATCGTGCCGGTCGCGACGATGGTAACAAGAAACACCGGCAGCTTGCCGGGCAACGGCCCCGGTTGATCGACCACGCTGACGCACAGTGCGCCGGTGCCGACCAGCACGGCCGTCTCGATGCCGAATAGGATGCCCGTGGCGATACCAACGATCGCGAGACAGACGGCAACAGCCAAGCCGTTTTCGATGTGATGCCGGAAGAACAGTCGCGCGGCGCGGCGGGGCAGACCGAGAGAATCAGTCGGAGCGAGCATGTGCGGCCAGAGTGGGCGAGAACACGGTCGCTGCCAACAGCCGCGGTTCGCCCGCTGGAACATGCATCAAGAGCGGTATTATAGTACCCGCTCTTAAAGCTTGACCCCGTGCGGCCGCTTCCCTAGGGTGCGCGCCTTCGCGAGGACAGAACCCCATGCAAGCCGGCCAAACCGTATCGCTCAAGCCCAAGGAACTCGACAAGAAGTGGCTGCTCATCGACGCCAACGGGCTGGTGCTCGGCCGGCTCGCGTCGCTGATTGCGCTGCGGCTCAAGGGCAAGCACAAGGCGAGCTATACGCCGCATATGGATTGCGGCGATAACGTCATCGTCATCAACGCCGAGAAAGTCGCGTTGACCGGCAACAAAGGCAAGCAGAGCCTCAACCGGCATTATACCGGCTATCCCGGCGGCTTGAAGGAACTCTCCAAGGGTTCGATCCTCGCTGGCGCGCATCCTGAACGCGTCATCGTCAAGGCGGTGGAGCGGATGATGCCGCGCGGTCCGCTCGGCCGGAAGATGATGGGCCATCTGTTCGCCTACAAGGGCGCGGACCATCCGCACGAAGCGCAGCAGCCGAAGGCGGTCGACATCGCCGCGATGAACCGGAAGAACACCAAGAGGTAAGCATGGCCGACTTGCAGCAATCTTTGCGCGAGGCGCAGGGCGCCCAGCTTCTCAAAACCGCCGCGCCGGTGGCCGCCACCGAGGCCAAGCCGCGTCTCGACGCGCAAGGTCGCGCTTATGCCACCGGCAAGCGCAAGAACGCCGTCGCGCGCGTCTGGCTCAAGCCGGGCAAGGGCACGATCAACGTCAACGGCAAGGACAGCCAAATCTATTTTGCGCGACCGGTGTTGCGCATGCTGCTGAACCAGCCATTCGGCATCTGTCAGCGCGTCGGCCAATACGACATCGTCTGCACCGTCACCGGTGGCGGCCTTTCGGGCCAGGCCGGCGCGGTGCGCCACGGCATCAGCAAGGCGCTCACCTATTTCGAACCGGGGCTGCGCGGCGTGCTGAAGGCCGGCGGCTTCCTGACGCGCGACAGCCGCGTCGTCGAGCGTAAAAAGTACGGCCGCGCCAAGGCCCGACGCCGCTTCCAGTATTCGAAGCGCTGAGTTCCGCACGCGATTCACGCACGCAGGGCATCGGCGCAAGCCGGTGCCCTTTTCTTTTGTGCGCGATTATAGTGTGAAAGGACTGCTGATGACTGCGAAAATCTTCATCGATGGCGAGGCCGGCACGACCGGCCTGCAGATTCACCGCCGGCTCAAGGCGCGGCGGGATCTTGATCTGCTGTCGATCGATCCCGCACGGCGCAAGGATACGAGCGCGCGTCGCGACCTGCTCAACGACGCCGACCTGGTGGTCTTGTGCCTGCCGGACGACGCGGCACGCGATGCGGTCGGCCTGATCGAGAGCAATTCGGTGCGCGTCATCGATGCGTCGACGGCGCATCGGACGGAGCGCGGTTGGACCTACGGCTTTCCGGAAATGTCCGAGAAGCAGCGCGGCGCCATCGCAAATTCGCGGCGGGTCGCCAATCCCGGCTGCTATGCGACGGGCTTCGTCGCCTTGGTGCGGCCGCTGGTCGAAGCCAAGCTGTTGCCGGCGAACTGGCCGGTCACGGTCAACGCCGTGTCCGGCTATTCGGGCGGCGGCCGGAGCATGATCGCCGAGTTCGAGGACACGTCCGCGCCCAACTACACAAAGGTGCCGTACCGCATTTATGCGCTCGGTCTCGCGCATAAGCATGTGCCGGAGATGCAGGCGCACACCGGTCTGACGCATCGCCCGTTGTTCGCGCCGGCGGTCGGCCGTTACGCGCAGGGCATGATCGTCGAAGTGCCGTTGCAGCTCGACGCGTTGCCGACGACGCCCAAGCTGAAGGATCTGCATGCGGCGCTCGCACGCACTTATGAGGGTGAAGCGTTCGTCCAGGTGGCGTCGCTCGACGAAGCCGCCGCGCTCAAGACGCTTGAGCCCGAGGCGTTGAACGGCACCAATCGGATGACGCTCTACGTGTTCGGCTCCGAGACGGCGCGTCAGGCCCGGCTCGTGGCGCTGCTGGACAATCTGGGCAAGGGCGCGGCCGGCGCCGCCGTGCAAAACCTCAACCTGATGCTGGGCCTGCCTGAAGCTGCCGGCCTCGCGTCGGAGAAATTGTCGCCCTAAACCGCTCGCCTGAGGGCTCATGTTCGCGCATGCGCTGATCGTTTCGCCGCTTTATGTGGGCCTCTTCGCGCTCATCTTTGTCGTCCTAAGCGCACGGGTGATCCGCGGGCGCGGCCGGCGGCAGGTCAATCTCGGCCATGGCGGGCACGCCGATCTCGAAACCGCCATCCGCGTTCACGGCAACTTCGCCGAATACGTGCCGTTCGCGCTGCTGGTGATCGTGCTGATCGAGGCGGCTGGGTTCAGCCGCTATTGGGTCCATGCCCTCGGCATCGCTCTCATCATCGGGCGCCTGGCGCACGCCTATGGCCTGCGCGCAACCAAACAGCCATCGCGCGGCCGTATCGTCGGTATGACGCTGACGTTCGCGGTGTTGGTGATTGGCGGCCTGTTGCTGATCTGGTGCTTCGTCCGGAATCGCGCGTTTTAGCTTCCCGACCGCACCATCACATAAGTACCCGGCGCATCGGCCAGCGGCTTGAGTTTCTTGTCGCCCGGAACGCGCGCGTCAACTTCGCCGCCGGCGAATTGCTTGACCCATTCCTCCCAACGCGGCCACCACGAGCCGTCATGAAACTGCGCGTCCTTGAGCCAGGCTTCCGGATCCTTGGGAAACTTGTCGTTGGTCCAATGGCCGTATTTCGATTTGCTCGGCGGATTGACCACACCGGCGATATGGCCCGACGCCGCCAGGACGAAGGTCACCGGACCGGCATAGAGCTGCGTCGCGACGTAGGTCGAACGCCACGGCGCGATGTGGTCTTCGCGCGTCGAGAGAATGAAGGTCGGCGTCTTGATCTTGCGCAAATCGATCGGCACGCCCGCGAGCGTGATGCCGCCCGGCCGCGACAACCGGTTCTCCTGGTACATGTTGCGCAGATAGAAGCTGTGCATCGCCGCCGGCATGCGCGTTGAATCGCTGTTCCAATAGAGCAGATCGAACGGGAAGGGTTCCTTGCCCAGCAGATAATTGTTCACCACGAACGACCAGATCAGGTCGTTGGCGCGCAGCATGTTGAACGTGGTCGCCATGTCGGCGCCTTCGAGATAGCCGTGCTTGCTCATGCGCTCTTCGAGCGACTTGAGCTGCTCTTCGTCGATGAACACCGACAGCTCGCCGGCTTCCTTGAAATCGACCAACGACGCGAAGAAGGTCGCCGACTTGATCCGGCCGTCGCCTTTGGCCGCGAGATACGCGAGCAGCGCTGCGACCAAAGTCCCGCCGAGGCAATAGCCGATGATGTTGATCTGCTTCTCGCCGGTCGCCTGTTCGATCGCATCGAGCGCCGCGAGCGGCCCGTCGCGCAGGTAATCATCGAAGGTCTTTTCGGCAAGACGTTCGTCCGGATTGACCCACGACACCATGAACACCGTGTGGCCTTGCTCGACCGCCCATTTGACGAATGAATTGGTTGGCCGCAGATCGAGAATGTAAAATTTGTTGATCCACGGCGGCACGATCAACAGCGGCGTCTTCTGAACCTTCGCGGCCGCCGGGGCGTATTGGATCAGCTCGATCAGATCGTTGCGGAAGACGACCTTGCCGGGCGAGACCGCGATGTTCTTGCCGACCTTGAACGAATCAAGGTCGGTCATCTTGATCATCAGGCGGCCCTTGCCGCGTTCGAGATCCTCGAGCAGGTGCTTCAGCCCGTTGACCAGATTTTCGCCGCCGCTGTCGACGGTGGCGCGCAGCACTTCGGGGTTGGTTGCCACGAAATTCGTCGGCGCGATCGCGTCGACGAATTGCCGCGTATAGAAATCGATCTTTTGCGCGGTCTTTTCGTCGAGCCCGTCGACTTTTTTCACCGTCGACTGCATCCAGCGCGCGGTCAGCAGGTAGCTCTGCTTGATGAAATCGAACAGCGCGCTTTCCTGCCACGCCGCGTCCTTGAAGCGGTGGTCCGACGGCGATGGCTGGACAACGGGCGCCGGATTGCCGCCAAGGAACCGTTCGGCCGCGCTCTGCCACAGCCGCATATAGTCCTGCCACAACGTGAACTGCGCCTCGATCACCGGCGCCGGATTGACCATCATCCGCCGCGTCATTTCGATAAAGGCGCTGCCGACGTTGAGCGGATCGCTCATGCCGAGGCCACCGTCCGCACCGTCGGCGCCTTGCCGCGTCAGGAACTCGCTCACCAGCCGTTGGCTGCGTGCGGCGATTTCCGCCAGGTTCCGCGACCAGATTGCGGGATCGGGGATTTTCGACGAATGGGGTGCGGTTTCGGTCATCGGTCGCTGCACTGTGCTCGCTGCGGCGGCCCGAAGCCGGGCCTTACCCGCTGGCGGTGTGAAAGCATTTGCCTGACAGCCAATTGGGGTTCTAATACAACGGCGGCGGGGCGGACGGTGTATATTTATGTACGAGACGGGCGGTTCGCCAGAATGTTGAGGCCGGGGCGTCGTATGCGGTTCGCACGAATTTGGGTTGGAACGGCAATTGCCGCTGTCGCGCTGCCGCTTGCCGGTTGCAGTCACGTGCCCGATGCGGTCAATCCGGTGGCTTGGATTCGCGACGTCTCTGGCACCTCGCAAAGCGACGCCCAGGACGTCAACCAGCGCAACCAGCAGAACCTCGAAGCTGGCAGCAAGCAGCCCTATCCCAATCTCGGGACGGTGCCGAACGCACCATCCCAGGCGACCAGCACCATCGACCGCGACAAGCTGGTGCAAGGTTTGGTCGCCGATCGCGCCAACGCCAAGTACAACAACGAACAGCTGCAAGCCGGCAGCCAGCTCGGGAGCATTGCGCCGCCGCCACCGCCGGTGAAGCTCAATCCGCCCGGCACGCCCGCGACCGCCGCGGTGAGCCCGCCGTCGGGCGCGGCAGCACCGTCGACGACAACGGCCGCGCCATCGGCCTCGGCCACAACGGCGCGCGGCCCGCAACAGCCGCCCGCTGAGTCGACGCTCGTCAGCCCGACCATGCCGACCACGCCACAAGGCCAAGTCCCGGCGCCGCCACCGCCGGCGCCCGAAGTCGCGCGCACGTCGCCGCCGCCCGCGCCGACGATCCCATCTGCGGCGCCGGGTGCAGCGCCGCAGCTGACACCGCCGGCCGGCGTACGCGCCGGCGGTCAACCTTCGTTGGCCATGCGGACGCCCGCCAAGGCACAAAATCCGATTTCGGTCTCGGTCGGCGACGTCGCCTTCGCGCAAGGCTCGTCCGATCTCGCCGAAACCCAGCGCAGTGCGCTCGCCGAGATCGCCGGTCTTTACAAGCAAACGGGCGGCGACATTCGCATCGTCGGCCATTCCGAACCTGGTCACAGCAATGATGCAATTCGCCAGCGCCTCGCCGGTCTCGATCTGGCGCTCGACCGCGCCAACGCCGTCGCCCAGGCGCTGACCAAGATGGGCGTTCCGGCGCACAATATCCGCGTCGAAGCGGCACCGGCCGGTGCGCAAGAACAGCCGCGCGCCGAAGTCTTCATGGAATACTGATCGGCGGATTGCGTCGAAACGGCGACTCGCTTGGCGGAAAACTGTCGCCGCCACCGCCGCCGAAGGGTACAAACGGCTCCCCAAGGAGCCGAAACGTGACATCCCCCCTTCGCATTGGCATTGCCGGACTCGGTACGGTCGGCACCGGCGTGGCGCGGTTGTTGGCCGCGAACGCAGGCCTTATCGCCAGCCGCGCCGGGCGCAAGCTCGAGCTCGTCGGGGTGCTCGAACGAGACCGCAAGCGCGACCGTGGCGTCGACCTGTCGAAGCCGAAATGGCACGCGTCGCCGCATGCCTTTGCGACCGATCCGAACATCGACGTCGTGGTGGAGCTGATCGGCGGGTCGGATGGGGTCGCGCTCGACCTGGTCAAGACGGCCCTGGGCGCCGGCAAGCCCGTGGTCACCGCCAACAAGGCGATGCTCGCGCATCATGGCAACGAACTGGCGCGGCTCGCCGCCAAGCAAGGCGTCGCGCTCGCCTTCGAAGCGGCGGTCGCTGGCGGCATTCCGATCCTGAAGTCGCTGCGCGAAGGCCTCGCCGCCAATAAAGTGCAGCGCGTCTATGGCATTCTGAACGGCACCTGCAACTACATCCTCACCCAGATGCGCGAGAGCCGGCGCGATTTCGCCGCGGTCCTGGCCGAAGCGCAGAAGCTCGGCTATGCCGAAGCCGATCCGAGCTTCGACATCGACGGCATCGACACGGCACACAAGCTCGCGATCCTCGCCGCGGTCGCGTTCGGTGGCGCCGTCGACTTCAAGGGCGTGCACGTCGAAGGCATTCGTCACGTGTCGGCGGCCGACATCGAATTCGCCGACGCGCTCGGCTACCGCATCAAGCTGCTCGGCATCGCCCGCCAGACATCGCACGGGCTCGAACAGCGCGTCCATCCCTGCATGGTGCCGGCGGCAACGCCAATCGCGCACGTCGGCGGCGTATTCAACGCGGTCGTCGTCGAAGGCGATTTCGTCGGCCGCGTCGTGCACGAAGGTCGCGGCGCCGGCGCCGAACCGACCGCGTCCGCGGTCGTCGCCGATCTGATCGACATCGCGCACGGCCGTGCCGGCACGGGCCTCAACGCCGGCGCCAAGCCGAAGCTCGCGCCGATGACCCGGCACGAAGGCGCGTATTATCTCCGGCTGATGGTCGTTGATCGCCCCGGTGTGATGGCGGATATCACAGCCGCGTTGCGCGACGAGAAGGTATCGATGGAGCAAATGATCCAGCGCGGCCGCGCGCCGGATGAAACCGTTCCGGTCGTCATCACGACACATGCGACGGTCGAGGCGCCGATGCGGCGGGCGCTCGACCGCATCGCGCGGCTCCGGACCGTGCGCGAGAAACCGCGCATGATCCGCATCGAAGCTCTATAAGGATAAGAGACGGGAGCGGAGATAAACGATGGCCGACAATAACCACCGCATGGACCGCAACCTGGCGCTCGAGGCCGTGCGCGTCACCGAGGCCGCGGCATTGTCGGCGTCGCGCCTGATGGGCCGGGGCGACGAGAAAGCCGCCGACCAAGCGGCGGTCGACGCCATGCGCAAGGCGCTCAATGGCCTTGCCATCGACGGCACCGTGGTCATCGGCGAAGGCGAGCGCGACGAGGCGCCGATGCTCTATATCGGCGAGAAAGTCGGCACCGGGCAGGGGCCGAAGATCGACATCGCGCTCGACCCGCTCGAAGGCACGACGATCACCGCCAAAGGCGGTCAAAACGCGCTCGCGGTCATCGCCATGGCCGAGTCCGGCGGCTTTCTCAACGCGCCCGACGTCTACATGGACAAGATCGCCGTCGGCGTCGGCGAAGGCGTCGTCGATCTCGACGCATCGCCGGCCGAAAACCTCAAGAACCTGGCCCAGGCAAAAAAGGTCGACGTTTCGGATCTGGTCGTCTGCATTCTCGACCGGCCACGGCATAGCGAGCTGATCGGCAAAGTGCGCGCCGCCGGCGCGCGCATCATGCTGATCTCGGACGGCGACGTATCGGGCGTCATCGCCACGGCGCGCCCCGACAGCGGCGTCGATATCTACATCGGCTCGGGCGGCGCGCCCGAAGGCGTGCTCGCCGCCGCCGCCTTGCGCTGCATCGGCGGCTTCATGCAGGGCCGTTTGCTGTTCCGCAACGAGGACGAGAAGGGCCGCGCCCGGCGCCTTGGCGTCGCCGATCTCAACCGCAAATACGCGCTCGCCGATCTCGCCAAGGGCGATGTCATGTTCGCCGCCACCGGCGTGACGACCGGCACCATGCTTCAGGGCGTGCGCCGCATCGCACACGGTGCGGTCACCCAATCGATGGTCATGCGCTCGAAGAGCGGCACGGTGCGCATGATCGAAGCGGTCCATAATTTCGACCGCAAGAGCAATTTCGACTTCTTGCAGCAGGATGGACGGTAGCGCCAGCCCGCGCGGCTTTTTGGGCGTCGAGCGCTCGCTGCGAGGCCTGCGCTGGCGCGAACGTGGCGGCGATGCGCGGCTCGGGTTGACGTTGGCGCAACGTCTCGGCGTGCCGGAAATCGTCGGTCGAATCCTCGCCGGCCGTGGCATCGCCGAAAGCGAGGCCGAGCGCTACTTGGCGCCCATGCTCCGCGATGCGCTGCCCGATCCGCTGTCGTTCAAGGGCATGGCGGAGGCGGTCGCGCGTGTCGTAAATGCCGTCAAAAACGGCGAAACCATCGCCATTTTCGGCGATTACGATGTCGACGGCGCGACCTCGTCGGCGCTGCTCAAACGGTTTCTCGAAGCCGCCGGCGGCAAGGTCCGGGTTTATATCCCCGACCGGCAGCGCGAAGGCTACGGCCCCAATGCGTCGGCGTTGTTGAAGCTCAAGGCCGAAGGCGCCGCGGTCGCGATCACCGTCGATTGCGGCGTGACGGCATTCGCGCCATTGACGGAAGCGGCCAACGCAGGTCTCGACGTGATCGTCGTCGATCATCACGTCGCCGAGCCGAACCTGCCGCGGGCCGTGGCGGTGATCAATCCCAACCGTCTCGATGAAAGCGGCGCGCACGGCAACCTTGCCGCCGTCGGCGTCGCGTTTCTGCTCGCGGTCGCGGTCAATCGCGCGCTGCGCCAGGCCGGCCACTATGCGTCGCGCGCCGAGCCCGACCTGATGACGCTGTTGGATCTCGTCGCGCTGGGCACCGTCTGCGATGTCGTGCCGTTGACCGGACTCAATCGCGCGCTTGTGACGCAGGGCCTGAAGATGATGCGCCAGCGCGGCAATATCGGCATCGCGGCGCTCGCCGACGCGGCGCGGCTGGCGGAACGGATCGATGCCTACCATGCCGGGTTCATTCTCGGTCCGCGCGTCAACGCCGGTGGGCGTATTGGTGCATCCGATTTGGGGACGCGATTGCTGTCGACCGACGATCCGCTCGAGGCGCGAACCATCGCCGCAGAACTGGACAAGCTCAACGAGGAACGCCGGCAAATCGAAGCCCGCGTGCTCGAAGAGGCCATCGCCGAAGTCGAGGCGAAGAACAGCAAAGCGCCACTGATCTTCGTCGCCAAGCAGGGCTGGCATGCGGGCGTCATCGGCATTGTCGCCAGCCGCCTGAAAGAACGTTACGGCCGGCCGGCGCTGGTCGCGGCGATCGACAACGGCGTCGCCAAAGGTTCAGGCCGTTCGGTCGCCGGTGTCGCGCTCGGTGCCACGGTCATCGCGGCGCGCCAAGCGGGGCTGCTCATCAACGGCGGCGGTCACGCCATGGCCGCAGGCTTCACCGTCGAAGCCGGCAAGCTCGACGCCTTGCGTGATTTCCTGGCCGCACGGATCGCGGAAGCACTTGGCGGCCAGGAACCGGTGCCCGAACTCGGCATCGACGGCGCGCTCGCCTGCGCCGCGGCGACACCGGATTTCGCCGCCCTGATCGAGCGCATGGCGCCCTTCGGCACCGGCAACGCCGAGCCGCGTTTCGCGTTCGCCAATTTGCGCGTGTTGCGCGCCAACCTGGTCGGCAAGGAACAGAGCCACGTCAGTTGCGTGCTCGGCGACGGCGCCGGCATCGGCCGTCTCAAAGCGATCGCCTTCCGCGCCGTCGAAAGTGCGCTCGGGCCGGCGCTGCTTCGATCGCAAGGTGCTGGCTTCCACATCGCCGGCCATGTCCGTGCCGACAATTGGCAGGGACGGGAAGGCGTTCAGTTGTTGATCGACGACGCAGCGCCGGCGCTGAGCTAATCCGCATAACGCCAAAACGAGGAGGACATCATGGACAAGATCAAGCCGCTGTTCACCGCCACGGCAACGGCAACCGGCGGCCGCAACGGCCACACCCAATCATCCGACGGCGTCGTCTCGGCCGATCTATCGGTGCCGAAGGCGATGGGCGGGCCGGGCAAGCCCAACACCGCCACGCCGGAGCATTTGTTTGCCGCCGGCTACGCCGCGTGTTTTGGTGGCGCCATCGATTTCGTCGGCCATCAGCGCAAACAGGACGCCAGCAAAGCGACGGTGACGTGCTCCGTCTCGATCGGACCGCGCGAAGGCGGCGGCTTCGGCATCGCTGCTAAATTGCGGGTCGAGGATAAAAGCCTGAAGCAGGTCGACCTCGAAGCGCTGGCGCGCGAGGCGCACGAGAAGATCTGCCCGTACTCGCACGCCACGCGCAATAACGTCGACGTGCAGTTCGAGATCGTCGGCGGCTAGCGTTCAGCGATCAGGGCAGCCAGCGCGCCTTCCAGGCCTGGAACATCAGCACCGTCCACAGCGGATACTGCCAATTGCGCTGACCCGACAGATGCTCGCGCCATTTGGTCCGGATCGGCGCCGGATCGAATATGCCTTCGGCGGCGAGGCGGCGCTCGCCCAAAAGATCCTCAGCCCATTCTTTGAGCGGACCGCGCAACCAGGAATCGATCGGCACGCCGAAACCCATTTTCGGTCGATCGATCAGCGCCTTCGGTACATAGCGATCGAGCACGCGCCGCAGCACGCGCTTGCCCATACCGCCGCTCGCCTTGAGCGCCGGCTTCAAGCGCCACGAAAACTCGACGACGCGATGATCGAGCAGCGGTACGCGCGCTTCGAGCGAAACCGCCATCGACGCGCGGTCGACCTTGGTCAGGATGTCGTCCGGCAAATAGGTGAGGGTGTCGAGATACTGCATGCGCTCGACCGGATCGGGCACGCGGCCAATCAGGCTTTCGTCCCACAGCAGACCCTTGGGCTCGGCGCCGCCGCGCACGATTGCATCGGGATTGTCCCAGTGCGTCACCATCAGGCGATAGAAATCCGCCGGCGTGCCGGCGAGCGCACCCGCGAGCTTGTGCACGCGATCGCCGAATTGCGGCATCGCCCACGAGCCGAGCGCCGACCACGTGCCGGGCGCGACGCTTTTCACCGCGACGGCGGCAAAGTTGCGCGCGCCGCGCGGCACCGCGTCGAGTACGCGCCGCACGGCCTCGGAGCGGAAATAGCGCGTGTAGCCAGCAAACAACTCGTCACCGCCATCGCCCGACAGGGCGACGGTCACATGCTGTCGCGTCATTTCCGAAACCAGAAAGGTCGGTATCTGCGACGGGTCGGCGAAGGGCTCGTCGTACATTTCGGACAGACGCGGAATCACCTCGAGCGCATGACCCGGCGCGACATAAAGCTCGGTATGGTCGGTGCCAAGATGCCTGGCGACGGCCGCGGCATGCGGCGCTTCGTCGAAACCTTTCTCGTGAAAGCCGATTGAGAATGAGCGCACCGGCCGGTTGCTGCTCTTCTGCATCAACGCCAGTACGGTCGATGAATCGATGCCGCCCGATAGAAACGCGCCTAACGGCACGTCGGAAATCATCCGGCGTTTCACCGCGTCGCTGAGAAGCGCATCGAGAATTTGCGCGGCTTCATCCTCGCTGCCGGCGAAGCGATCGGCTTGGCCTTTGGCGGCAACCTCGTCGAGCGACCAGAAGGCACGGATCTCGACCGGCTTGCCGGCGCGCGCGACCAGCATCGTGCCCGGCGCAAGCTGCCGGACACCTTGATAGATGCCGCGCGATCCGGGCACGTAGGCAAAACGCAGATAGGCGGCGACGGCATCGCGATCGAGCGATGGAGTCCAGTCCTTCACCGCGCGCAGCGCCTTGAGCTCGGATCCGAACAGCAGCTGACCGTCGGTCTCGGTCCAATACATCGGCTTGATGCCGAGCCGGTCGCGCACGAGATAGAGCGCGCGCTCCTGCCGGTCCCACAAGGCGAGCGCGAACATGCCGATGAGACGCTTGGTCGTCGCCTCGACGCCCCAGACCGCGGCGCCTTCGACGATCACTTCGGTGTCGCAATGGCCGCGGAACTTGCGGCCGGCGGCTTCGAGCTCGGGCTTGAGCGCGTCCGCGTTGTAAACCTCGCCGTTATACGAGACGACGAAACGGCCGCAGGACGACACCATCGGCTGTGCGCCGGCGGGCGAGAGATCGATGATCGACAGCCGCCGGTGGCCGAGGGCGATGCCCGCCGCGGCATCGGCCCACACGTCGCCGCCATCCGGTCCGCGATGCAGCAGCGCATCGGCCATGGCGCGGCCTTGCGCCGCGAGCGCCTCGGGCTTACGCCGGGCGCGATAATCGAAAAGGCCGGCGACGCCGCACATCAGACAGCCGGAAGAAGGCGAGGGAACCGCATCGCGGCGGAGTGTGCCGAGGCGCTGCGCCGCCGTCGAGAGGGCTTTCGACTCGTGGCGACGGTTGCTTTATCCGGCGCGGACCGTTAGATGAAGCGGCGCGTCCCCATCGTCTAGAGGCCCAGGACATCGCCCTTTCACGGCGGTAACGCGGGTTCGAATCCCGCTGGGGACACCAATAATATCAATATGTTATATGAGATGCGGCTACTATTGTCCAATATATGGCCAATATACGCAGGTAGACAGGCAAAGCCGGGTCGGCCAAGGGACCCGTGCCTTCCAAGCGCAGTGACCGCGTATGGCTGACGTTGCGTCACAGGGTGCGAAGGCTGCGCGCTCGATGAAGGAGCTCTTCATTGGGCCGTGGGCGAAAAAGCCGAGGGACGAACAGGAACGGCGTGGGGCCAAAATCGCGCGCGCTGCGGTGAAGGTGACCGCTTCGGGAAGCTTAGTGTCGCCCGTAGCGGTAGCCGTGGTCGACATACTCGGCATGACCGATTTACTCAACAGGATGCCACTCGACGAGATCGCGAAGAAAATCGCGGAGCCATTCTTTGATGGACCGCGCCGTCGGGCTGGGCTGCACGACCCTGGTGTTACTCGCCATCAACTGATGAAGCTCGGCTTTCGCGAGGGCGCGGCGACCTTCGCGGCAATGATCGGAGACATGATGATCCTCTGTCGCCGCCCGGAATGGGAGGAGGGTGATACAGTCTTCGCTGCAGCCGCGGCTGTATCATGGCTGGCTCAGTCCACGTGCAAGGCGATTTCATTTAATTCCCGGCTTGGCATTTGGCTGCGCGCGGCAATTGCCTACGGCGAGTGCATCATATCTGCGGCCGGCCACGACGTTATGTTGGGGCTTCCGGTCCGCGAGGCTATTCACTGGGAGCGGCGCCAAGAATGGATTGGAGGGATGCTCACGCCATCGGCAACCGAAACCCTGAGGGCCGCTGTGACCAAAGCGAAATTGGCGAACGGTCCGGGCTTTGTCGCCGCCGGCTCAAATTTCCTCGTCAACTACGAGGTCCCGCTGAAAGCTTGCCCGGAGCATCCACCGCCGAGGCCCTTGATTGCACTGAACTGGACGTCAATATTTGGGACGGAGTTTCTACTCGGCCACAGCGAGCCGCCGATGCCAGAGCCACCTCCACCACCGCCGGTCCGCCGCAAAATTGAGAATACAATCGCATTCTGTCGAGCGTTTAAAGACAGCGGATTGACATCCATCCTGGAGTTCTAATGCCCCACTGTCACGTGACCGGCTCGACCAGCGACGCGTCGTCGTTCTTCACGTTGCCGATCCGCGGACCGATCTTGAACGCCTCCATCTCCCTCGCAGGATACGGCCGCAGCATCGCACGCAGCTGGTTGACGGTGGCGGGCATCCGCCCCAGCCACTTCGCGTAATTTTCCGGGGCTAGGATCGCCGGCATCCGGTTGTGGATCGGCGCGAGCAGTGCATTCGGCTCGGTGGTGATGATGGTGCACGAGCGGATGACCTCGCCGCTCGCCTTGTCGATCCAGTTCTCCCATAACCCTGCGAAGCCGAATATGCTCCGGTCCTTCATCACGATGGCGTAAGGCTGCTTCAGGCTCTGGCCGGTTTCCTGCCACTCATAGAAGGCGTCGGCAGGGATGATGCAGCGGCGCGTCTTGAACGCCTCGCGGTACGCAGGCTTCTCAGCAACAGTCTCGGCTTTCGCATTGATCAGGTGGTAGCCGATCTTTACGTCCTTTGCCCAGCGAGGGACCAAGCCCCAGCGCATCATCTCGCCACGGCGCTGCTTCGTCTCGGCGTCGTAGATCACGGCGAGGACGTCTTGCGTCGGCGCGATGTTGTAGCGCGCTGGCAGGTTGACGCTGTTCGTCAGGTTGTAGAGCCGGACGATTTCTCTAAACGGGACCGTCAGCTTGTAACGCCCGCACATGTCCTCTCTCAAATGGTCTTGTCGTTTGCAAAATACTTATCCGGTCCGATCTCGTGCACGAGACGATACCCGAAGTCAGCGAGCTTAGCGTTGACGACGTGTACGTGATCATCAAAGCATTCCATTTGCAGAAAACACGTGTTCGATGTGAGTAGTGACTTCATACCAACGACAACGTCGACCTCGTGACCCTCAACGTCGATCTTTATTGCGACGCGCTTGCCACATAATTCTGCGAGAGCATCGTCCAGCCTCACGCACCGCACAGTCAAATCGCCGTTCGAACGAACGCGCGATTTGCCCATCGCAAACGCGGTCTCGCAAAAAAACGGCAGCGTTCCGTTCTGGCCGCTGACCGCCTCCGCCCTGATTTCGATTCGCCCACTCAGATTATTGAGGTGGGCATTTGCAAGAAACCTTTCCCGACACCGCGGATCGGGCTCAAACGCGATTATGCGTTCGCAGCATCCCGATTTAGCGACGAGGATGGCGTAAAGGCCGCCACAAGCACCGATGTCCAAGAATACATCCGGTCTGCGTGCGCTGACGTAATTGAGGAAATAGCCAATCTGCTCGCATTCCCAATCCCGGGCGAACCCGATTCGACGGTCTAGGTAGGTGAAATAATTGACCAGAAAAAGAGCGCCGCGGTATTCAGCGACCCGCCAGCCACGCGGCCATATGAACGGAGCAGCACGTTTCCCAATGGTCGGTATGAGGCGCTTTAAAATCGGAAGGTCGCGGAATTTCATCAGTCCTTATCGCAGACTAATGCTTACTCGGATACGGCTCGAAGCCGACCAGCGAATTAACCCAACTCGGATGCACCAGCGTCGCGCCTTTATGTCCGCACTGCGAGCATCGCGCTGACTTCCGCAGCACATCACTCGATGCGTCGGCGCCCCAGCGGATTATGAACGGTGCGAACGCGACAGGGCGGCGGTGGCCGCACCCGGGAGCACCGCAGTACAGCCAGGCCCATGGCACGGGGCGGCACAATTCACCGAGAGTTGGCATAGGCGGCGGCCGGCGCGAGGGCATACCGGCAAGCATGACGCGTCTGTATTAAATCTCAAGGAAGCCCCAAGGGGCTGTTTTCGAACTTGGGCGCCTATAAAGAAGAGACCGCGCAGCAAGCGGCAGGGGGATCCAAACATGGGAGCGTTGCGTTGGACGCTGCTTTTGCTTTTGGCCATTCCAACGGCATCGGCATTTGGGGCGGGGACCGTGACTATGGGGGACGGGACCGAGCTGTGTGCCAATTACGTGAAATTGTATGCTTTAGACCCGACACACACAGAAAGCGTATATTTTTCGTGGGCTGAGGGTTACATGTCGGCGCGCAACATTGACACGTTTGTTGCCGACAAATGGGCCTTTCGGGACTTGTCGGTATGGTCCGTGGAAGAGCAGAAACGATTCATCCGGCAATATTGTGACAATCACCCGCTTGCCGAATTTTCGAAAGCCGTGAAGACCCTATACGAGCAGTTCCCGCTACGGACCGATCAACCAAACTGAGGCACAAGCGACAAGTACGGACGGAGCCGGGGAGTCATACGGCAAGCATGACGCCATGGACACGAATCGCAAGGGAGGACAAACACGCCCCGGTGTGCGGTTATGGGCGACCAGTGTCAGGTGGTCTACAGCGAGCCGCTGGCTTAAACCGGATCGTCGCCGAACATTTCTTCGGCGGTTGCAGCCGGAGGAAACACGCGCCGGGCGATGAATAACCCGACAATCGGCACACCGGGAAATCGCTTTCGCAACACTGTCGTCATCGCGCGGTAGTGCGTGCCCGCCGTCAGAACGTCATCGACTATCCCGATGCGCTGTGGAACTGGCGCAGCCAAAGCCTCGTCGATGGCGTAGACGCCCAGCAGTTCCTCGACAGTTGGCCGCGGGTTCGACGAAATGTGAGCGGCCTCCATTGATTCGCGCTGAATAACTAACTCACGAACGTCTATCGGAAACGACACCGGGATTCCGCGGCAGATTTGCGTCATCCGATCATCGTACTCAGGATGACCTCGCGCCTTCGATGGTGGCACAGGCACAAGCGTCGCACTGTTAAGCCACGCGGGATTGAGCGCCTCGGCGATCTCGGCGGCGCATCTCCGCATGGCGGCAATTTTATGCCGATATTCCGGCCGGTGTGCGCGGCTCGGCTCTTTTTTCAGGTTCGAGATTAGATCGTTCGCCGCGCCGAAGGTATAATCGCGGCCGGAAGTGTACTCGTAGAGGTAAAGAATTTCGTCGTCCGGTTCTAGCCGCGGGTGGTCAGCCCTGTTGCTGCCGTCGATCTTCGAGAACCTAGGCAAGCTGCTGCCAAATATCCTCTGGCTCTCGAACGCGGATCGCGCCTTGCTCGGCGAACCTCGCGGGCCACGTAATATCTTTCCGCTGGAAGCAAGATTCGAGGATGAAAAGCTTCCGGCCCTGATGCAGCGCCGCACGCGCCTGGATCAGCGTGCCGGATGTCTCGCCGGCCTCCACGATGATGGTGCCTTCCGTCATGGCGCTCATGGTTACGTTGCGCTCGGGGAAGAAGAAGCGGTTCTGAGGCGGTTTCTGCCGATCGTAGCGCAGCACCGGCACCTGCGAGATCAGAAGAAAATCGTTGGCGATCCGTTCTTGTAGATCGCGGTTTTCCTTCGGATAGACCTCGCCAAGCGGTGTGCCGACAACGGCGATCGTGCGCCCACCAGCTTCGAGCGCGGCGTTATGCGCGGCCGTGTCGATGCCAGTCGCCAACCCCGAAACGACGGTGAACTGGCGCGCGACCAATTCACGGGCGAGCCGTGCAGCACGCTCCAATCCGGCGTCCGTCGGCGTGCGCGTGCCGACAACCGACAGCGATCTTGTCTCGGTCAGTTCCCACCCGCCGCGGTAATACAGCAATTCAACGGGATACTTGGCGTCGCGCAACCGCGGCGGATAATCGCCCGCGTGATGCACGCGCACGCCGAAGCGGTCGATGCCTTTCTGTTTGAGCAGCGTGAAGACTTCGCTTGCGCAACGCTCGGCCGATGCGCGGCCGACAAAATCCGATGGAAGGGCGTGCGGATCGCGGGCGACTCGTTCAGCGATGGTCTTGAACGTCGCGCCCGATTCGAGCCACAGCGCCTCGTATGCTCCAAGCTCCAAACGCGGGGAAATAGGCGCTCTTGCGGGACCGCTCGAAGCGGCCTCTACCAAGCGCATGCTAGGTGCGCGAGCCATTTTGTCTTTCTCCTCGGCTCAGCTTAACTGGGGTCAACACCTAGTCAACTGCATTGGGCGTTACGGTGCCGCTTTCAGGCCAGGCGCGGATGGCGCGGCGACCTCAAGGCCCTGCCAGCCGCGAAGCGCGAGGTTCGATTTCTGGCGGCAGGTTGTCGAAACGTATTCTCGCCCATAGCTTCGATAGGTCAAATGCCGGCCACGCAGTGAAAGGTGGCACCGCCGCCGGCGGTCGACGTTTTTGCCGACACCATCGACTGGTCGGGGCGCTTACGGCCTTCGCGGGCGCGCCAGCCCATCGTGCGGCCGAGTTTTTGGCCCAGGCGCACGAATCTCATTGCTGCGCTAGCTCGGCTTTGTGCTGCCGATAGAGCGCCGCACCGCGCGGCGTCTGCATGATTGCCGCGAAGCTTTGCGCGCGCGTCTTGTTTGGATTCTGTTTTCGGTGATCGTCGGCCAAATCGTAGAGCTGGCGCAACGCAGGGGTTTCAGGGGGTGCCTCTCCGCGCTCTGGGGCCGTGGGCTCTTCGTCCGCAGGGTCGTGATCGGCTTCGCCGGTCTCGGCCTGTCGTTTTCGGAGGGCACGAAATAATTTTTTTCCGATCTCGTTTCTTGTTGCTACTCTCGCGAAGGCTTGGTCGATTGTCTCGCCCAGCGGTTTCCGCTCGTCCGTGGCAAGATCGTCGAGATATTTTTTGATCTGAACCGCCGTGAACTCACTCGGCCGCGCTTCAACGGCGTGCGCCGCCTTCTCGATTACAACACGAGTGTAAGTCGACATTCGTTCCCCCTATCAGTTAAAAGTCACCGCGGGCGATCCGCGCTCAGGTTTCATCGCATCGCCGGTAAGCAGCTCAGGCGCGGTCACGTCACCGAGCATTGAGCGAGCCCAAGCCCGCAGGCCTCGGATCGGCACGCCAGACGTTTCGGCGAGAGGCCGCCGCTGTCCCGGCGCGACCATCGGCAGCTCGATCAGATCGTGCAGCGGAGCGCGAAGGTGCACCGAGATCGCGCGGGCGACGGCGAGTTGGACTAGGCGATAATTCGGCGCTGCGCGGACGCCGCAACGGGAGAGGCGATCGGCTGCCAACAGGTAGTTGGCGATCGTCGTGGCTGCGCCCACGAGCGCAGCATCAACCTCCGCCGCAAGCCGCTCCATCTCACCGCAGTCTCCCAGAACGTCGTGCGCCTTTTCCCGCGTCGCAGCTACCGCAGCTTCACCTTCAGCCGTTTCGACGCGCCGGCGCGCCTCGGTGATCGCCGAGCAGATGTTTTCAAGATCGCCATGCGCAGTTGCCGCGTCGGAACTCAGTCTCGCAAGCCGTTTTGCCTTAGCCTCATCGCCGGTTAGGGCCCCGAAGCTGAGCTTTTCGCGCGCTTCGGCAAGTGTCGCAATGCGGCGCTCGGTTTCGGCCTTTTTCGTCTCGAGATGAGCCAGCGTGGCATTGGCAGCTTCGATTGCGTTTTGCGTCATCGTTGTCTCCTTCACCATCTGGGTGACCAGTCTTCCGGCCTCACCCTTGGTTCAAAATCGAAAGCGGCGGCCGGTTCGAATGCGGAGATTGTCGCCGGATTTCTGGCGCTCGGATGCGCGATCAGGATCGGCGCCGCGATCACCGCCTCAAGCGGGCGCTGCGCCGCTAGCACCAGCGCGCCGGCTACGGCATTGCACAGATCGTCGTGACCGTGAGGGCCGTGGTCGATCCGATCGCGGCCCGACGCAGCGGTCCGCCGCTCAAGCCCCGCGAACTGCGCCACCAGCCGTGCGTTATCGAGCAGCTGGACGCGTCCCGACGTAAACAAGGGCAACGCGTCAAGGTAGAGCGCTGAACGATCGCGCTCGCTATGCCGATACGTGACGCCGTGCCTCGCGAAAGCTTCGACGACCCATTGCGCCGCATATTTGTCGCCGATGCAGGTGTGCACACCATAGGGCTTGAGGCTCGCCGTCATCTCCTCGGTCACGCTCGCGGGATTGAACGGCGCACGCCTCTCAAGCAGGCAATCGAGGATCACGGCGTCGCCATCGGCATGAGCGATTGCCAACGTGAAGCTGTCGCCCGCGCCACCGCTGGGATCAGCAAAAGCGTGATAAATCACGCCTTCGCGGGGCGGCAGGACCGTGCGGCCACGCTCGACGGCCCGCTGCACGAGATCCGGGTCGACGAAGCCAGAAATGTCGTCGCGGAACTCAGCGAGCCACTCGGCGCGCGCCGTCTGCGGATCGCGCTCAAGCTCTTCGTCAACGAGCGACTGCGCGATCGTCGGATTGAACACGCGTGTAGCGCCCCGGATTACCAGGAAATGCTCGTCGGGCTTGCCGAAATAATCGCGAAACCGCTCGTAGACGACGCCGCTCTTGCGCCACGGCGAGGAAATTATGATCAGCTGACCGCCGACTGTCGTAAGGGCAGGCGTGATCGCCGCGACAATTTCACGGTCCGAACTCGCCGCGCCCTCGCTGGCGTAGAAGGCCGCCTCGTCCAGGATTGCGCAGACAACCGTCCGCCCGCGCACGCTGCGGAAATCGTTAGTCCCGACGATGACCTCGTTGCCACCCTGCAATTCGAGCCCGTCGGCGGTCTCATTGGCGATCATGGCGCGTAACAGCGGCACCTTGGCGAAGTAGCCCTTAATGTAGCCGAGCACGATCCGCGCCTGAGCCCGATCGCAGGCGAGGCACAAGACCGTGGCGCGCTCGCCAGGTCGCAGGACTGCGCCGTAATCGGCAACGGCGGCCTTCGTCGCTATTGCGCTCGCCGCGCTGTCCTTGCCGCCACGGCGACCGACGATGGCGACGACCTGCTTAACCGGCGCGCGCGGGGGCTCGCGGCCGCCAGCAACCGCTACGAACAGGTCGCGCTCGAGCTTGCCCAGCCGCTCGGCATAGACGGCCTTCAAAACCGACTTCCAGGCCAACCAGCTGGCACCGGCAAAATATGGGCCGAGCAACTGGCGATCAGTAAGCAGCCGACCGGCCGTGATCATGCCACCCCCGGCGCCGCAGGCTCGCTCCGGGGCACGATCTCGGGCGCAGCGCTGTCAGCGTCGCCTTGCTCACCGGCGGCCGGCTCTGATTCCGCGAGATATTCTCTTAGGCTCGGCGCACGCTCGGCCACGCTTTTCATGCCGAGTTCGCGCAGATCGAGGCGTAGGCGATTTTCCATCGCCAGCCGTGTCCGCATGGCGTGCGCCGAGATTTCGCCAGCGTTCAGCGCAGCATCGAGGCGGCGCAGGTCCCACTCATTCCGAACGATCCTGCTCATGAGGATCGATTGCGCCGCGCTGGGCTGCCCGCCGATGTGTCTCACAAGCTCCGCGGTGCGGCGGCGGCGGAAGCGCACCAACGTCCTTGTGGTGAGCTTTTTCGGCTCGAAAATAACCGTTGCGTCGCTCAATTCGGCACCAGATATTGGCTAAGTGTTGGACAGTATAGCCAACGGCCGGATAAAACCAAAGCAATACAAGGTAGTTACACGTGTCTATGAGCGTCTAGTTGCCGCCTTGTGACAGCGATATCGTGCACCAAGGCGGCGCTGCTCGGATCACTCAGGTCATGATAGGCGCCGGAGCGGTACCACGGCGTGGGCCGGAAGCACTGTGCGCTCGCGCTGGCCAAGCCGAGGTGGCCTATCGGGAAGGCCGCAGATGAAAGGCGCGTGGCGTTGCCGGTGTGCGCCGATGCGCCATCGGTGCTCCATTGGGAGAAAAGCAATGGGCGCCATTGCGCCATTGACTTTTCCCTATAGGGCACCGGCTTCAATGGCGCACTTTTTCTGCGCCATCGGTGCGCCATTGAAACTGCCTCAATGGCGCGGGCAGTTTTCGGCCGTGGTCGGTTAGTCAAGGCGTCGGCCGCTTGGCGGCGTTGACGCGCAGGCCGGATCGTTTCTTGCGCTCGACCGGGTCGTCGTATTGTTCCCGGAACAGCAGGCCGGTGCGTAGCCAGCAGCGGACCATCTCGCGGCATTGCGCCACGCTTTTGTCGGCATAGCTTTCCTGGATGACCTTCCAGGCGGCGCGGTTTCCAGCCGCGCTGGCGTCGGAGTAGCGCTGCCCATTGGGCAGGCCGGCCGCGATTGTGGTCAGAATTTTATTGAGAGTGAGGCTATCAGTACCGAGAAAGACGTCGGGCGGTGTCCAGGTCTCGACGGTTTGGACGTTGTCGCCGTTCGGGTATGTCTCGGTGGTATTGCCGAGGTCGACCCCGACGAGCTTGAACCACCGAACCGCAGCGGCCGGCGGAGCGATGTTGACCTTGCCACTATCGAGGCGCACCAGCGCGCGCCGCTCGGTCTCCCCGAGGTTGAAGGTCGCGGCTTCCTCGGGGCTCATCGCCGTCAGCGTATGGACGATGCGCGCGGCGTCGCGGAAGGCGCTCGCGCCGCGGCCGCGGTCGGAGTTACCCGGGTCCGGCGCACCCTTGGCGACGTGGTGAGGCAAATCGATTGCCACGTTGAGGTCGGCGGCGATCTGTGCAAGGGCGCTAGCGACGGTGTCGATTTGCTGGTTCGAGTTCTCGTTGACGGCGTGGGTCTTTACCAATGGGTCCAGGATGGCGAGACCCACGTCCAGGCGGCCGATGGTCTCGCGCAAGAACCCGACAAGCGTCCCGATTTTGAGCGCGCCGGTGTCGGTAACCTCGGCGATCTTTCCCGCGGCCATCCCGGGCGTCGCCGGGAAAAGCCAGCCATCAACGTCGGCGAAGCTGACGCCATGATGCACAAGCGCGGCCCTCACGCGGCGCCGCGCCTCGTCTCGGTCGTCCTCGAACGAAACGAGCAAGACGCGCGTGCGTTCGAACACGTGCTCGCCGACCAAGGAGCGCCCCGTGGCGACCGATAGGGCCTGGACGCAGCGGAGGGCGCTCTTGCCCGTGCCACCGCTGCCCTGCAGGCTGGACAGATAGCCGCGCGCAAAGGTGTTACCAAGAATCCACTGCCGTGGCGGGATCGGGCCCGTGTCTTGGCCGGCGTTCCACTCACCGAGCGGGCGCTTCGGCTCGAGATGGACGATCCTTTCCTCATCGCTCATGCCGCTGTCGCCCTCGCGCGAAGATCGTCGTTAAAATCTGTGCCGATCTTGGGCCACACGATTTCGACCAATCGGCCAGCAGCTTCGTACGCGCGCTTCGCTTTTTCTGCGGCGCGCGCGCCGGCTTCGTCGCGGTCGGCGAATATGACGATGAGCTGAATCTCAGGTGGCAACCACAGGCGGCTCATTCGCTCCGCGCCGAGTGAGCACCAGACTGGAAAATTGTGGAAAAGCTGCGTCGCAGACAGGCCTGTCTCGATACCTTCGCAGATTCCGACGAAGTGTCCGCACGCCGGAGCAAGCCGAACCGCGCCATCTTCGAGTGCACCGAGCGCCATTCTCGGAGGATCAATTTTCGCCTTCGCCTGGCCGTCGACAGCGAGGAATGTCCGATGCACGGCGATTATGCGGGCGTCGTGGCCCTGGACTGCGGCGACCATCGCGGGCAAACGCTGCCCGGTCGGTGTATGTTTCAGTGTAGCAAAGCGCAGCGTCGAAGGCGGCGGGACGGTGATGCCGCGATGGAGAAGGTAATTTTCCACGAGTGTGCCGCGTACGCTATTTGCCGCGAACCATGTGCGCAACGCCGCCGCGCGCGTATAGGGCGGGTGGGTTGCTGGCATTGGCGCGAGATGCGACCTTTGCCGCTGATCAGTTAGCAATCGGCGTCGGCGTGCTTCGGCAACAATGTCAACTGGCGCGCAACCTGCGAAGCAATGAAACAAGACACGATGCTCGCCGTCCCGAAGAGTCAGGCTTGGTCGGCGATCATCGTGGCATGGGCACCGGGCGAGACCGTATTGGCCGAGCCACTTGCCGCCGAGCGCGACTGTCAGTCGCTCCGCGGGCGTCATGAAATGCGCCGCAACGGAGGAAGGGGAAATTTGTCGCCGCGGATCAGTTCGAGAATTTCAAGATCGAGCGCCGCGTATTTTTCTGCGCATCGCAGGACATCGTCGCCGTGTTCATCGGCCAACTCGAGGATCAGCTCGTAAAGAGGCCGAGCTCCAAGCCGGTGGATGCGCACGACAACGCGCTCCAGACGTTGACGCTCAGCGGCGGTGCGGGTACAAGGAGGGTCCGTCCCACGATTCTCGTTTCCCGCAGCGCCTTGGCCCGCCGGCCGAGGCGTTGCCATTTCACGCCACCCGAGCGGAGTCCGCTTCGGCCTCAAGCCGCGAACGCCACTCACGCGCCGCAGCCACGCTCACCAGGGTCCGCTGGCCGACCTTGAACGTCCGCGGCCCGCGACCGGCCTTGAGCAAATTATAAAAGCTCGCTCGGCTGATTCGAAACGCCGCACAGAATTCGTCCACGGAAAACGCCTGCCGGCCCGGGGCCTCAACCTCGTCGGCAGGGATTGGTGCGATAACCATGTGTCCAGCCTCATCCGCAATACACGAGACTGGAAGCGTAGGACCGCCAATAGAACGCGTCGTCGGGCGGTATTCGATTTAATTCTTTCGACGGCTGTACGGCGGTTTTCGCTGGAAGTGTTTCGCGATGGTCGCAAGGTCGGGCGCGGTGCCTTCTATGAATACCAGCGCCTTTTGGACTATTTTGGCCACGGGGCCTTCTGGCGTCTGGTGAGAGATTCCGGAGCCGGACATGCCAGCGGACTCCCACGCTCGAATTGCACGAAACGCTATTTCACTCGCACCAGATGGCCACTGCTTCTCTGGCTGTCCCGGACCTCGCGGATCTCCGACCGTATCTCTCGCTGCGCGTGCGGCCGCCAACAAGTCGCGCACCGCGTCATCACAGGGAAAAAATTCGGGAATCAAATCCGGAAGGTATTTCGACAGGTCTCGCAACGCACGGCGAGCTGACTCCAATTTGCGCGCCGCAGCTTTCTTCAATTCAAGTTGGGCGCGATCGTGTGGTTTGTTCTTCAGTTTTTTGAGCTGATTAATCTCGCGTGTAAAACGTGCAAGCTGTTGCTGCTCCGGAGTTGGCCAATTTGGCGCACACTCGCGGAACCACTTCCGCGCCTGCTGCACCGTCAGGTCCGGATGCTCACACTTTCGTGGCAGGCGCGGGACCTCCGCAATCGCCGGCTGTTTAACGGCACGCATCGCACGCCTCATCGGGCTGCCGGCGCGCGGTCAAGCCGTGTGATCTTGCGCTCGGACTTAAATCCAAACCTGGGCGCCGCAGCGCGGATCGCGTCGGCGATGAAGGACGGCGCTAGGTGGCCGTAGTGCTTCTCGACCATACGAGTATCGGCGTGGCCAAGGTTCTTAGCGACGACGAGAAGGGGGGCGCCGTTCATTATCGACAGACTGGCGTAGGTGTGTCGCAGACAATGAAAGGATGCGTCCTTTACTTTCGCCACCTTGCAAGCCTCCGTCATCGGACGCGCTTGGTGAGCCGGAGCCCAACGGCGACCGTCGGCCTTCGCGATCATCGGTTGATCGCCTGCGCGCCCGGCCGTTAAGCCGGAAAAGAATTTCGCGCCTTCGTCGGCGAGCACGACATGACGTCCTTTCCCGCTTTTGCTGGCGCGGATATGGAGCGTGGAGCTGTCGGCGTTGAAATCGCCGACGTTGAGCGCGGCGAGCTCGCCGTAGCGGGCGCCGGTCGCGAGCGCAGCTTGCACGAGCATACGAAATTCCTTGCCGCTTGAGTTGATGAGGCGCTTCGCCTCTTCGACGCTTAGGTATCGAATCCGCGCCGCGTCAGCTTGCTCGAATGGCTCGACGCGACGCCATGCGTCATCACTTGAAATCTTGCCGGCGCGCCACGCGCGGTTGAGTGCAGCCTTCAAGATGGTCAGCGTTCGGTTTGCCGTCGCACGACGGCGCCGCTTCGCCTCAGGATCGCCGTCCATGTCACGGTATTGCTGTTTCTCACCCTTCTTCGTCCGGAGGCGAGGGGCCTGCTTCGCAAGATCACCGAGCCACCGCTGAATGTCGTCGGCCGTCAGCCGCGCGCACTGGGTGTCGCCAAGCTTCGGAATGATCAGCGCCTCGGCGCGGGCGCGAGCGTCCTTCGCCGACTTCCGCGCGCCATCCATCCACGCGAGATAGTCCTTGATGCAGTCCTTGACGGTGTACGGGCCGCTGTGAGCGGGCAGGCCGGCGGCCTCGCGCTTCCGAGCGACGAAGAGCTTGCGCGCCTTTGCCTGCGCCTGGTGGAAATTCAGGAACGCGGCACCGTCCGCGTCCGCCTTGTCGTCGGCCGCCCCGACGGTCTCGACCTTGTACGTTTGGCCGCCGACGTAAACTCGCGCGACCCATACGCCGCCGTTCTGATTCCGGCGGTAGCCGAGATGCAACCCGGCATCGAGGGTGCGGTAGTAGGGCTTGCCTCGAGTGGCGAGCCGTGCGCGCGCGGTTCGCGTCTCCAGGTTCGCGTCTCTGACTGTCCGCGCCATGTGCGGCTCCTAATTGGCCAAACGTTGGACAAAAACCCGGTGCGCCTTGCAGGGCGGAAACCGGGTTTGTCCAACGACTGTCCAATATACGCTGCTAGACGGCCAAAGACAACCGTTTACAGATGTAGGCATAACATAAGGAGTTCTGCGGGTCCTGTAGACGCGCGTAAACGCCGGTAGAGGCGTTTGTGGTCCTTTCACGGCGGTAACGCTGGTTCGAATCCCGCTGGGGACGCCATTGCGTCGGGTGGACTCTAGGCGCTGCGGAGCCCCGAGCGCAGAACACGACTCGGAGACCTTCTGATAAAATGCGGCGATGTCGGGCGACATCACCCTTCTCTACGATAAATCCGTCATCCAGGCGTTAAACCGGCGCGAGGTGTTCTGCCTCGATTGTCATTACCGCATAAACATCGTGCCGGTCTTCTACGCCGAAGTGCTCGCGGATTTGCACGAGCCAGGCAACAAGGACAGACCACCCGAAGATATCGTCGGTAGCATTGCCGCAAAGATCTCCGGATTCAGCGCCATGCCCAACGTGCACCATCTGACATTGTGCGTGGGCGATCTGCTTGGCCATCCGGTTGACGTGCAAGGCATTCCCGTGGTTGGCGGAGGGCAGGTTGTCCGTGACGCCACTGGCAAGACCGGCATCTTCTTCGACGAACCGCCGGAGATGGTCGCGATGCGACGCTGGCAGCAAGGCGATTTTCTTGGTGTCGAGCGCGATTTCGCTAAAGCCTGGCGCGACGGCCTGAAGCGGCAAGACTTGGCCGGCATCGCAGCGGCACTGCGGCCGGCGGGTACGATCCCGCTGCGCGACCTCGCGGAGATACGCGCGGGCGCCGACATGATCGCGGCCGGGCGCGGTAAGCGCTTGAATACGCTGAACCTCGCGCTCGCCATGCTCTCCATTCCGCCGCAGTACCAGGACCCGATTATCGCGCGGTGGAAGGCATGCGGTGGCCCGACCTTGGGCGAATTCGCGCCTTACGCGGATTATGTATTCCGGGTTGATCTTTTCTTTTACCTCGGTATGGCCGCGAAGCTGATACCCGCCACGCGCCCGTCGCACCGCATCGATCTCGCCTACCTTTACTACTTGCCCTTCTGCAGGGTGTTCACGTCGTTCGACAGATTCCACACCCAAATCGTCCCACACTTTTTGAATCATGACCGGCAGGCGTTCGTATCGGGCGCTGACCTGAAAGCGGACCTCGCCGCGCTCGCGCAACACTATGATGCCTTGCCGGCAGAAGAACGGGCCAAGGGCGCCATGTCTTATGCCGCTTATCCGCCCCGCACCGGTGATTTCCTGACCAGCAGACTCTACGACCGCTTCGAGCCCGGCTGGCGCGACGTTGCTGCAAATCCCATCGAGATCACGCCCGAACGCAGCAAAGCGATTATGGAGCAGCTAAAGCCCATGATCGACGCGATCGAGGCGGCCAAAACAAAGGGCGACGCCTAGCGCCCGCGGAACGGCCGCCCCGTGGTAAGCTTAGACTTCAATGACGCTCTCCCAGGAGTTCTCCTACATCCACGTCGGCATGCCAGCTCTCAACCCCGCAGCTTGACTCGGCGCTTCCGCCACGGGAGCCTCATGCGCTGGTCGGCTGAAACGAGTGGGGGCGTCGATGGCGGAAAAGAAAAATCTCAAATCGCTGGTCTCGAAGGTCAAGGACCGCATCGACGCCAGCAAAGATCCGAATGTCGAGAATCCGCCCTGGGTGAGGCAGGTCGCGCTGCTCACCGGCTTGCTGGCGGCGATCTCGGGCTTTCTGGTCGTGCGCGCGACGGCGGTCACCAACAACGCCATCTATGAAAGCAACCAGGCGATCCTGTCGCAGACCGAAGCCTCGGACGCGTGGAGCGAATACCAAGCCGACAGCATCAAGGCGCGTGTGATCGAAACCGCGCTGGCGACCGCAGCCGACCTTAGCGCCGAAAGCCGCGCCGCGTTGAACAAGCAAGCCGCCGATCTGCGTAACCGCCAGCCCAAGGTCAAGCAGACCGCGACCGATAAAACCGCCGACCGCGATCGGCATTTGCAGGTCGGGCTCAAATGGCTCGCCGAGAAAGACCTGCTCGGTTACGCCGGCCTCGCGGCGCAGCTTGGCATCGCGCTCGCCTCGGTCGCCGCCATGGTGCGCTGGCGCACGCCGTTCCACGTCGGCATCGGCGCCGGCGTGATCTGCATCGCCATTACGATTTACGCCTTCGCGGCGTATTACGGCATCTCGCCTTAGCGTTCAGTGCAGGAAGTGCGGCCACAGCCCTGTCACGCCGACGATGATCAAATAGATCGCGACGATGTAGTTGAGCAGGCGCGGCACGACCAAAATCAAAATTCCGCAAATCAACGCCACCAAGGGCGTGAGCAATACGACATTCAATGTCATGGGACGGGCTCCATCGCATCGACGGGGGCAGCCGGAATGGCTGTGGGGTTAAACGCCCATCCCGCAACGGCGGTTCCACCGATTCGTCGATCCACCCTTGACTTGATAATGCGAACTTGAAGCGCCACAGTTAATAGGTGGCTCCAACGTATCGGTGCCCCATGATTAAGCGGCTTCTGCTCGTGATTTTGCTGAGCGTTTCGGCGCAAACCGCCGATGCGCAGATGCAGCTGCGCCTGGTGCAGCAGCCGGCGGCTTTGCACCGACTGCAACAGGAGCGGCAGGCGTTGTGGGCGCAACAGGATCGGCGCCAGCAAGAATTCCGCGCCCAGCTCGATCTGTTGCGCCGGGAGGATTTGCAAGACCACCGCACAATCTTGGCGCAGCAGCCATCGCCGCAGGACCATCTGCAGGATTTGGAGCAGAACCAGCAGCTCCAGATCCAACAGCAGCAACAACAGCTGCAGCAGCAACAGCAGTTCCAACAGCAGCAGCTCTTGCAGCAACATCTGCAACAGCAGCAACCCGCCAACCTGCCGGCCGGCCCCGGCCGCTAGCGCGAACGGATTGGCGTCCCGCCTGGTTTGTGCCAGAACGGACGGCCCAAACCCCGTCGCCATGCCCGCCCATTACCGCCAGCAGGAGCGCCGCCCATCATGCCCAAAGGCTCAACGCATAAGATCGCCGTGATCGAAGGCGACGGCATCGGCCATGAGGTCGTGCCGGAAGGCATCCGCGTCCTGGAGAAAGCCGGCCACAAATTCGGCTTCACGCTCCAGTTCAAGCACTTCGACTGGTCGTGCGAGAAATTCGCCAAGACCGGCCGCATGATGCCGGAAGACGGGCTCGATCAGTTGCGCAAGTTCGATGCGATCTATCTCGGCGCAGTCGGGTTTCCCGGCGTGCCGGATCACGTCTCGTTGTGGGGCTTGCTGATTCCGATCCGGCGCAACTTTCTGCAATACGTCAACATGCGGCCGGTGCGATTGCTCAAGGGCCTCGAAAGCCCGCTCAAGGGCCGCGCGCCGAAAGACATCGACATGATCGTGATCCGCGAGAACGTCGAAGGCGAATATTCCGAGATCGGCGGCCGGCTTTATGCCGGCATGGACGAGGAGGCGGCATTCCAGCAAGCGGTGTTCACGCGCAAAGGCTGCGACCGCATCATGCGCTTTGCCTTCGAGCTGGCGAAGAAACGGCCGAAGAAGCACGTGACATCGGCCACCAAATCGAACGGCATTAGCATCTCGATGCCGTATTGGGACGAGCGCTTCGCGGCGATGAAGAAAAATTATCCCGGCATCAAGGCCGACCAGTTCCTCATCGACATTTTCTGCGCCCACATGGTGCGGCACCCGGATTGGTTCGATGTCATCGTCGCGAGCAATCTGTTCGGCGACATCCTGTCGGATTTGGCGCCGGCGGTGGCGGCGGGCATCGGCATCGCGCCCGGCGCCAACATCAATCCAGAAAAGGACTATCCGTCGATGTTCGAGCCGGTGCACGGCTCGGCGCCCGACATCGCCGGCAAGAGCATCGCCAATCCGATCGGTCAGATCTGGTCCGGCGCGATGATGCTCGACCATCTGGGGCATCCACAGGCCGGCGCGGCGATCGTCAAGGCGATCGAAACCGTGATCGCCGAGACCAAACTCCGGACGCCCGACCTTGGCGGCAAGACCAAGACGACCGAGATGGGCAAGGCGATCGCCGACGCGCTGTGATGTCGCCGCGGACTTCGTCGGCTGGTGGCCGCCAACTGTCGGCGGCCGCTCTCGCTGCCGGCGGCATCGGCAATTTGCTCGAATGGTACGATTTCGGCTTGTACGGGTATTTCGCGCCCGTGCTCGGTCGCCTGTTCTTTCCCTCGCATGACGCGATGGCGTCGCTGATCGGCGCCTATGCCGGTTTCGCCGTCGGCTTCGCCGTGCGGCCCATTGGTGGAGCAGTCCTGGGTCATGTCGGCGACCGGCTCGGCCGGCGCTTTGTGCTGTTGCTGTCGGTCACGTTGATGGGTGCGGGGACAACCGCAATCGCGCTGCTGCCTACCTATGCGGCGGCTGGAATTGCGGCGCCGCTGACGTTGCTTGCGGTGCGCTTGTTTCAGGGATTCTCGGTCGGCGGCGAATATACCGGCTCGGTCGCCTATCTGATCGAGACCGCGCCGGCGAACCGGCGGGGCTTTGCCGGCAGCATGGCGAACATCGGCTCGACCGGCGGTGTGTTGCTGGCCGCGGCGGTGGCAACGGTAACCGTCAGCTTCGCCAGCGACGCGCAGCTCATGTCGTGGGCCTGGCGATTACCCTTCGCGTTCGGCGGCGTACTAGCGATGGGCGCGCTGCTGCTGCGCCGCAAGCTACGGGACACTCACGCATCCGCGGCGCGTCGGCGGGAGTTGCCGTTGCGACGGGCGCTGAAACAAGACGGACGTCTGATGGCCATCGCCATCCTGTTCACGTCGGGTTATGGCGCCGTCAATTATCTCACCATGGTTTTCTTTCCGACTTATGCAGGCACGTTCGGCGGTATCTCGGAGGCGCACGCCCTGCAAGCGACGACGATCGCGCAGGCGCTGGCGCTCGCGGTGGTGCCGCTGGCCGGTATCGCGAATGACTCCATCATCCGGCGGCGCACCTTGTTGGTCGTCGCGTTTGTCGCCGAGTTCATCGCGGCGCTGGCGGCCTTCCGGCTGGCGCGCGACGGCGGCATCGCCGGTTTCGCTATCGCGCAGATCGGCTTCGGCGCACTGCTCGCACTCGTGATGGGCACCGATCCGGCGATGGTCTCGGAGCAGTTTCCTGCCGAGTACCGCATGAGCGCCTATTCGGTGGCGTTCAACCTCGGCCTCGGCATTGCCGGCGGCACCGCCCCGGCGGTGGCGACGGCGTTGATCGCTGCGACCGGGTCGAACCTGGCGCCGGCCTATTACCTGATGGTGGCCGCCGCTGCCGCGGTCGCGGGCGCCTGGCTGATGAAAGATCGCAGCCGCGATCCGCTGCTCTGACGCTGGCAGCGTTGTCGCCGCAAAAAATAGCCCCGCCCCCGGGGGAGTGAGGGGCGGGGCTGACTTCGGCGTACGAACTCAGCGGAAGCCGAAGTAAACACCGACCGACGGCGGCGCGGCATAAACCGGCGCCGGCGGGGCGTAATAGGTGTACGGATAGGCGGGATAGGCGTAGCCGTAGCTGTAGCCATAGACCGGGCCGCGACGCCAACCGTCGTGGTCGTGCCGGTCCTGGTCGCCCCAGCCGCCGTGGCCGCCGTGCCAATCGTCGCTGTCGGCCAGGGCCGGCGTTGCGATCGCACCGGCGGTAACGGCACACACCGCTCCGGCCATCACCAAAGCGCGTAGGCTGCGAGTGAATTTCGTGGTCTTCATGGTGGCTCCTCCTGTCTTGTCTTCCGAGCCGTGACCGCTCCCCATGAGCGGCCTCCATGCGAAATGGTAAGCCTGCTTAGTATTTGCCATCCCCGTGACAAAAAAGTCATTTGTGTCAGCATCGTGGCGGGCGTTCTTGACCTCAATCTGGGCGCCGGACCGCGCGCTTCCGCCTGTGCGCTACGCTCTGCCATAGTCGCCGCATGCGGGACACAGCGACCACGGCCGGCTTCGGCGAGACCTATCGGGGCGACGTCGAGGCCTGGGAATGCGACGCGTTCGGTCATATGAACATCGCGTTCTACGCCGAGCGCTTGGGTGATGCCGCCGCGAGCCTGCTATTCCGCCTGGCGCCGACGCGCCATTTCCGCACCGTCAGCCTGTTGGTCCGCTATCGCCACGAATTGCGCGCCGGCGCGGCGATTGCCATTCGCAGTGGGGTGCTCGGCACGGGCGAGGGCGTCAAGCGCGAGCGTCAGGTGCGGATCGGCCACGAATTGACGGCCGGCGAGGGCGTGGTCGCCACCGAAGCCGAGCACGTCCTGGCGCCGCGCGACGCGAAGATGCGCGCGGGCCTCAAGACGGCGCTGGAGGGAGCCGCCGCGACGTGGACCGCCGAGCCGTTCGCGGCCATGAAGCTGCCGACGGCATACGGCGCGCTGCCGAGCCTGCGCGATCGCGTCAAGAGCTGGGAGCTCGATGAGACCGGTCGGTTGTCGCTGATCGGCCATGTGCGGCGGTTTTCGACCGCGGTCACGCACGTGATGAACGCGGTCGGCATGAACGCCGACACGATCGCGCGCGAACGCCGCGGCTTCGCGACCTTCGAATCGCGGCTTGCCTTAGCGCCATGGCAGCCAGGCGCCGGCGCCGAGGTCGCCGCCACCAGCGGGTTTCTCGCCGTCGGCCGTTCGTCCGTGGCGATGGTTCACGATCTGATCGAGGTCAAAGGCGGCGACCGCATTGCGCGCCTTTATTTGGCCGGCGTGCATTTCGACCTGGACCGCCGGCGCGCGACGCCGATGCCCGAGACGATGCGTCAGGCGGCGACAACCCTGCTGATGAAAACCTGACGCCGCGCGTGGCGGCTTCCTTTCGCCGCCGGGTTCGACTATTGATGCGCGCGATGGTGATTCGTCTCGTCGCAATCGTGGCCGCCATGCTCGTCGGCATCGGCGCGGCTCATGCGCAAGGTCCCGCGCAATCCGCATCGGCACCCGGACAACCCGGCTTCCAGGCGTTCATTCAGGACGTGCGCCGCGACGCGCAGAATCAGGGCATCACGCCGGAGACGCTCGACCGCGCCTTTGCCAATGTCGCCTACGTGCCGCATGTGATCGAGCTCGACCGGCAACAGCCCGAAACCACGCTCACCTTCGACGAATATATCGACCGCGTGGTATCGCAAACGCGGCGCGAGCACGGCCGCGAGGTGCACGCCGAGAACCGCGATCTGCTTGAGGCAGTGAGCCGGAAATACGGCGTCGCGCCGCGCTTCATCGTCGCGCTCTGGGGCATCGAGAGCGATTACGGGCGGCTGACCGGAAATTTCTCCGAGATCGACGCGCTCGCGACGCTCGCGTTTGACGGAAGGCGCAGCGCCTTCTTTCGCAAGGAGCTGATCAACGCGCTAGTCATCGTGCAGCGCATGCATGTCGATCCGCGCGCGATGACCGGTTCGTGGGCCGGCGCGATGGGCCAGAGCCAGTTCATGCCGACGAGCTTCCTCAATTACGCCGTGAGCTGGCAGGGCGACGCGCCGCCCGATATCTGGACGAACAAGGCCGATGTCTTCGCGTCGATCGCCAACTATCTGGCGCATGTCGGCTGGCATCCGGACGAGGGCTGGGGCATGGCGGTCAAGGCGCCGCCTGGTCTCGATCAGACGCTGATCGGCCTCGGCCATCGCCAGTCGATCGCGGATTGGGCCGCGCTCGGCGTCGCGCAAGCCAATGGCGGCGCGTTGCAGGATGCGTCGACGCCGGCGTCGCTGATCGAGCCCGGCGGCGAATCCGGACCGGCGCTGCTGGTCTTCAACAATTTCCGCGTCATTTTGCGCTGGAACAACTCGTCGTACTTCGCGACGGCGGTTGGCTATCTTGCGGACGCCGTCGATTGAACATATTCTCCGCCGCCGGTGGGGACATCGCGAATCGATAAAATTTTAAATGGCGCGCGGACCGGCGCGGTCCTCGGCGCTTTGGCGTTCGCCTTGGCCGCTTGCGGCAGCCACGGCGGCGGCGCGAAAAATGTCGCCGCACCCAACGCCAACGGTTTCTACAAGATCGGCCAGCCGTATCAAATCGACGGCAAATGGTACTACCCGGCCGTCAACTGGACGTACGAGGAGACGGGCGTCGCCTCATGGTACGGACCCAACTTCGACGGCAAATACACCGCCAACGGCGAGCACTTCGACATGAACACGTTGACGGCGGCGCATCGCACGCTGCCGATGCCGAGCATCGTCGAGGTGACCAATCTCGACAATGGCCGCTCGATTCAGTTGCGCGTCAACGATCGCGGCCCTTACGCCCGCGATCGCATCCTCGACGTGTCGCGGCGCGCGGCGCAGATGCTCGGCTTCGAGAATACCGGCACCGCGCATGTGCGCGTTCAGTTGCTGCAACAGCCGACGCTGCAGGCGGAACTGCTGGCGCAAAAGAACGGCGGACCGGACGTCGAGCCGCCGACGCAACTGGCAGCGGCGGAGCCGATCGCGGCGGTAAAGGAGCAACCGCTGGCGCCGCCCAATGGCACCGCAGCGCCACCGCCAGCCGCCAACGCGTCGACGGCACCAGAAACACAACAACCGCCAGCGCCACGTGCGGCAACGTCGCACCTCGCGCTCGTCGATCCGGCCGACGCGGCGACGGCCAAGACGCCGGCTATCCCGGCGGCGGCGAATTCCAGAATGTATATCCAAGCCGGCGCGTTCAGCAGCCGCCAGAACGCCGAAATCTTGAAAGCCAAACTGACGCAGTTCGGCACCGTCAACATCGATACCGCGCAGGTCCATGGCGCGAACATCTATCGCGTGCGCATCGGCCCGATCGCGACGACCGGCGAAGCCGATCGCCTGCTCGGCGACGTCGTCAAGAGCGTGCCGCAAGCCCGTCTCGCCTTCGACTGGTAGGCAACGCGCCGCGCGATGCGGCGCAGGCGACCATGGATTTTGCCGCGTTTCGGGCTATGCTGACCGCGATTCCGCTGGTTAAACCGTCTGTGAGCCCCCAATGAATCCGATACGCTTTTCCGCCGTGATCGCCGGGCTGTGCCTGGCGTGCTGGCTGCCGGCCGCGCACGCCGCCGCGCCGACGATCGACACCACCGCCCGCGACGCCTACGTCATCGACTTCAACACCGGCGCGGTGCTGCTCGATAAGAACGGCGACGCGCGCATTCCGCCAGCGTCGATGAGCAAGCTGATGACCGAGTACATCGTCTTCTCGTACCTGAAAGAGGGACGGGCGACGCTCAACGACATGCTGCCGGTCAGCGAGAAGGCGTGGCGCACGCAGGGCTCGAAGATGTTCGTGCCGCTCGGCGGCAAGATCCGGCTCGAGGATCTGCTGCAGGGCATGATCGTCCAATCGGGCAACGACGCCTGCATCGTGCTTGCCGAAGGCCTCGCCGGCAGCACCGACGCGTTCGTCAAGCTGATGAACGACAAGGCGAAGGAGCTCGGCATGACCGGCAGCCACTTCGCCGACGTCGACGGCTTGCCCGATCCGGACGAATACATGACGGCGCACGATCTCGCGATCCTGGCGCGCCATCTGATCACCGACTTTCCCGAGTACTATCACTACGACGCGGAGAAGGAATTCGCCTTCAACGGCATCAAGCAGGGCAACCGCAACCCGCTGCTCTACACCGACAGCACCGCCGACGGACTGAAGACCGGCCACACCGACGAAGCCGGCTATTGCCTGGTTGGATCCGCGTTGCGCAACGGCCGCCGCGTCATCGAAGTACTGGCGGGCATGAATACGATGCAGGACCGCGCCAACCAGGGCCGCACCGTGCTCGATTGGGCGTTCCGCGAATTCGACGATTATACGATCGCTAAAGCGGGAGCGGTGATCGACCACGCGCCGGTCTGGATGGGCAAGGACGGCCAGGTGCCTGTCGCCGTCGCGCACGACGTCGTGGTCACCTTGCCGCGCGGCGACCGCACGGCGATGAAAGTCGCCGCGGTCTATGACGGGCCGGTGCCGGCGCCCGTGACTGCCGGACAGACGGTCGGCAAGCTGACGATCTCGACGCCGGATACGCCGCCGATCGACGTGCCGCTGGTCACGACCCAGGCGGTGCCGCCGCTCGGCATTATCGGCCGCCTGGCGTTCAACGCGGCCTATCTACTGTTCGGACGCCAACACTGACCGCCGACGCACCCGCACCCGGACGCTTCATCACGCTCGAGGGCGGCGAGGGCGCCGGTAAATCGACCCAGGCACGGCTTTTGGTCGAGGCGCTTAAACGCGCCGGCATCGACGCGCTGGAGACGCGCGAGCCCGGCGGATCGCCGGGCGCCGAAGCGATCCGCAAGCTGCTGCTGGCCGGCAGCCCCGACGCCTGGGATGCGCCGAGCGAAGCCTTGTTGATGGTGGCAGCGCGCCGCGATCATCTGGCGCGGACGATCCAGCCGGCGCTCACCGCCGGACGCTGGGTCGTCTGCGACCGGTACGCCGATTCGACGCTCGCGTATCAGGGTTACGGCCGCGGCTTGGCGCTCGACGCGCTGCGTGAACTCCATCGCTTCATTAGCGGGAACGCCCGCCAACCGGATCTGACGCTGATTCTCGACCTGCCGGTCGAGGTCGGGCTCAAGCGGGCGCGCGATCGTAACCGCTTCGAGCAGATGGGACCGGACTTCCACCGGCGACTGCGCGACGGGTTCCTGGCGATTGCGCGCGAGGCGCCGGACCGCTGTGTCGTCATCGACGCCAGCGGCGACATCGAGTCGGTGCGCCGGGCGCTTGCCGCTTCGGTGCGTGAACGGCTCGGCGTTGCGCTATGATGGCCGCATGAGCGACGACGATTTCGATAACGCGGCAGACGAGGCCAATAGCGCCGACACGGTGGATTTGCTGTCGCCGCGCGAAAATGCGGCGCTGATCGGCCATGCCGCGGCCGAGGCCGCCTTTCTCAGCGCCTACAACGCCAAACGCCTGCCGCATGCCTGGCTGCTGGCGGGACCGGCGGGCATCGGCAAGGCCACCTTCGCCTATCGCGCCGCGCGGTTTCTCCTGGCGCAGCCGGAAGCCGGGGCGGGCTTGTTTGGCGATGCCGCACCAGCGACGGCGCTCGCAATCCCGCCGGAGAGTCCTGTGTTTCGGCTCGTCGCATCCGGTGCCCATCCGGACCTACTGGTCGTCGAACGTGCCTGGGACGAAAAGCGCAAGCGGCTGCGCAGCGAGATCGTGGTGGACGATACCCGCGCCATTGCCGCGTTCCTCCACCTGACGCCGTCGCAAGGCGCGTGGCGCGTGGTGATTGTCGATGGCGTCGACGAGATGAACCGTAATGCGGCCAATGCGTTGCTGAAGGTTCTTGAGGAGCCGCCGAAGCGTGCGGTGTTGTTTCTCACCAGCGAAAGCCCCGGCCGTTTGCTGCCGACGATTCGGTCGCGCTGTCGCACGATGCATATGAATACATTGCCGCAAGAGTCTGTTCTTGCAGCAATTCGTCGATTCATGCCCGAACTGAGCGCGGCCGATGCCGACGCGCTGGCGCAACTGGCCGGCGGCTCGATCGGTCGCGCCCTGACGCTGGCGGCGCAGGATGGGCTTGCGGTGCAGCGCGGCCTGTTCAACCTGCTGGGCGGCCTACCCAAGCTTCCCGGCGAACCGCTGCATACCTATGCCGAATCGTTGGTCCGCGGCGAGGCGACAGGCTTTGGCCTGCTGACGGACCTTTTGCCGCGGGCCGTCGCCGCGATCGCCATGCTCGCCCTGGGTCGCGAGCCGGCGGCATCGCCCGCCGAACGCGCCGTTTTGGCAAAGCTGGCGACGCGCCGCAGCCCGGCGCAATGGGCCGAAATCTGGCGCCGTTTGGGTCAATTGTTCGGTGTGGCCGAAGGCGTCGAGCTCGACAAGCGGGCGGTCGTGCTCGATGCCTTCTTTGCGCTCGCCGACGCGACGCGCTGAGGATCGGGTAGAGGATCACGATCATGGCCGGCGCCAAGTTCTATCTCACGACGCCGATCTATTACGTCAACGATTCGCCGCATCTCGGCCATGCCTATACGTCTGTCGCCTGCGACGCGTTGGCGCGGTTCAAGCGGCTCGACGGCGATCGCGTGCTGTTCCTCACCGGCACCGACGAGCATGGCCAGAAGGTGGCAAAATCGGCGCGCGATGCCGGCGTCGAGCCCCAGGCGTTCTGCGACCGCGTGTCGGAAAATTTCCGTGCCATGACCAAGCTAATGAACATCTCGAACGACCAGTTCATCCGCACCACCGAGCCGCGCCACATCGCCGCCAGCCAGGCGATCTGGCAAGCGATCGCCAAAAGCAAATCACCGAAGGGGCGCGAGAACATCTATCTCGGCAAGTATGCCGGCTGGTATGCGGTGCGCGACGAGGCGTTCTACGGCGAGGGCGAGTTGACCAAAGGCCCGGACGGGAAATTCCGCGCGCCATCCGGCGCCGAAGTCGAATGGGTCGAGGAGCCGAGTTATTTTTTCCGCCTGTCCGACTGGCAGGAATGGCTGCTCGACCAGTACGCGCGCAATCCCGATTTCATCGGTCCGGCGTCGCGGCGCAATGAGGTGACAAGCTTCGTCAAAGGCGGCCTCACCGATTTGTCGATCTCGCGGACGACCTTTGATTGGGGCGTTCCGGTGCCCGGCGACGAAAAGCACGTGATGTATGTCTGGCTCGACGCCCTGACCAATTACCTGACCGCGGTCGATTATCCGGACGTTGCCAGCGCCGAATTCAAGACATTCTGGCCGGCCGACATCCATGTCGTCGGCAAGGACATCGTGCGTTTCCATTGCGTCTATTGGCCGGCATTCCTGGCGGCCGCCGGTCTCGATCTGCCCAAGCGCGTCTTCGCCCACGGCTGGTGGACGGTCGAAGGCCAGAAGATGTCGAAGTCGCTCGGCAACTTCATCGCGCCGCAACAGCTCGTCGACGAATACGGCGTCGACGCGGTACGCTATTTCATGCTGCGGGAGTTGCCGTTCGGTTCGGACGGCGATTTTTCGCATCGCGCCGTCGTCGGCCGCATCAATGGCGATCTCGCCAACGATTTCGGCAATTTGGCGCAGCGCGTGTTGTCGATGATCCAAAACTATTGCGGCGGTAAGCTGCCAACCGGCACCGATCCGACAGGCGCCGAACAGCGTCGCGCCGACGGCGAATTAATCGCCAAGGTCGCCAATCTCCGTCGCGCGGTCGCCGCCGAGATCGATAAACAAGCGCTGCATCTCGCGCTCGAGCGGATCTGGGAGGTTGTCGCCATGGCGAATCGTTACGTCGACGAACAAGCGCCGTGGAAGCTGAAGAAGACCGATCCGGTGCGGCTCGGCCGCGTGCTCTACGTCCTCGCCGAAACCATTCGTCACCTCGCGATCATGGCGCAGCCGTTCGTGCCGCAAGCGGCGGCGAAGCTTCTTGACCAACTCGCGGTGCCGGACGATTTCACGCACCGTTGCTTCAACGCGCTCGAAGCGCAACCGCTCAAGGCGGAAACACAACTGCCGAAGCCGGTGGGGATTTTCCCGCGCTACGTCGAGGTAGCGGCATCATGAGGCGCGCGTTCATCGTGGCGGCGCTGCTCATCGCGATAATTTCGCCAGCGTTTGCCGACGGCGTGGCCGACATGCACGCCGGCGATCACGCGGCACAAAAACAGGATTGGGGCGGGGCGGTGCGTCTTTACACGCGCGCGCTCGACGATCGGACGCTGCCATCATCGGATCGCGCCGACGTCTACGACAAGCGTGGCACCGCCTATTATCGCAACGGCGATTACGCGCACGCGGTCGCCGATTACAGCGCGGCGATCAAGCTCAGCCAGGATTGCGGTCACTGCTTCAACAACCGCGGCATGGCGCGGAACCAGACCGGCGACTATGACGGCGCCATCGCCGACTTCACCGCCGCACTCAAATACGAGCAGCACGATTCCGGGCTGTGGCAGGTCTATTTCAACCGCGGCATCGCCTGGTATCACAAGAACGACAATGACCACGCGATCGCGGATTACGATCTGGCGATCAAGCTCAATCCGCGATGCAGTCCGTGCTTCCACGACCGCGGCATGGCTTGGCAGGACAAGGGCGACTTGGCCAAGGCCAACGACGACCTCAATACGGCGGACCAGCTCGCGCATTAGCGCCTAGCCGGCCTGGCTCGCCTGGGGCAATGAAACGTGTCATGATGCCGAGATGGATCGGCCCCTGTCCCTGTGGGAACGCCGGCGCAACGAGCGCGACGATGAGGAGCGTTTCACCACCAGCCTCGCGGCCTTTGCCGTCACATTGCTGATCGGCGTCATCGGGTTTTATGTCATGGAAGGGCTGGCGCAGACGGCAAAACTCGAGGATTGCCTGCTGCAAGGCCGGCTTAATTGCGAGCGGATCGACATCAGCTCGCTGCGGACGCCGATATTCCCTCAGTAGTTTTCCCGGCAAATCTCAGGTTCTCCCTGATCGTCGCCTAGCGCGAATGCCGCGAATCTAGGCCGACCCCGTACTGTGCAAAAGCCGCGATAGAGCGGCCACACGCGGCCCGGGCGATGTCCTTGGTGCGGATCATTAAATGGCACGCGCACGCAAGCGACGGGGGACGACATGACGATTCGTGGGCGAGCTCAAACGCACGACGACCCGGCGGTTGTCGCGACGCCGATCCCGTACGAATCAGAAAAAACGAACGGCGACGGCCGACACGAGCGGGAGACCGTCGATCTCCAGCAGCTGCTGCACGGACTTCAGGCGATCCGGGTCGGCGATTTCTCCGCCCGGATGCCCCGCGACCAGGTCGGCTTGGCCGGCAAGATCGCCGATACATTCAACGAAATCGCGGCCGCCAATCAACGGATGGCCGAACAGCTCGAACGGGTCGGCAATACGGTCGGCCGCGACGGCCGCACCCGGCAACGCGCCAAATTCGGTCATACGCTCGGCGCCTGGGGTGAGATGGAAGCCTCGCTCAACGGGCTGATCGACGATCTGCTGTGGCCCACCGTGGCGGTGACGCGCGCGATCGCCGCGGTCGCACGCGGCGATCTCCTCGAAACCGTTCCGACGGAGATCGACGGCCGGCCGCTCAAGGGCGAATTCCTCCGGCTCGCCAACATCGTCAACACGATGATCCAGCAGCTCAGCGTGTTCACCTCCGAGGTGACGCGCGTCGCGCGCGAAGTCGGCACCGACGGCAAGCTCGGCGGTCAGGCGCAGGTGCGCGAAGTGACCGGCGTGTGGAAGGATTTGACCGAGAGCGTCAATTCCATGGCGTCGAATCTGACGGCGCAAGTGCGCAACATTTCCGAGGTCACGATCGCCGTCGCCAGCGGCGACTTGTCGAAGAAGATCACCGTCGACGTGCGCGGCGAGATCCTGCAGCTGAAAGAAGCCATCAACACGATGGTGGATCAGCTCCGTTCGTTCGCCGCCGAAGTGACGCGCGTCGCGCGCGAGGTCGGCACCGAAGGCAAGCTCGGCGGTCAGGCCGTGGTGCCCGGCGTCGCCGGCACCTGGAAGGACTTGACCGACAACGTCAACTTCATGGCCTCGAACCTCACCGGTCAGGTGCGCAACATCGCCGAAGTGACGACGGCCGTGGCGCGCGGCGACTTGTCGCGCACCATCACCGTGGACGTGAAAGGCGAAATTCTCGAGCTCAAGAACACCATCAATACGATGGTGGACCAGCTCAACGGCTTCGCCGGCGAGGTGACGCGCGTCGCGCGCGAGGTCGGCACCGAAGGCAAGCTCGGCGGTCAGGCCGTGGTGCCCGGCGTCGGCGGCACCTGGAAGGACTTGACCGACAACGTCAACTTCATGGCCTCGAACCTCACCGGCCAGGTGCGCAACATCGCCGAGGTCGCGACCGCCATCGCCAGCGGTGACTTGTCGAAGAAGATCACGGTCAATGTCAGCGGCGAGATCCTGCAGCTCAAGGAAACCATCAACACGATGGTGGACCAGCTCAACGGCTTCGCCGGCGAGGTGACGCGCGTCGCGCGCGAGGTCGGCACCGAAGGCAAGCTCGGCGGTCA
>DASYXI010000006.1:0-46376 GCA_035934995.1 Allostellaceae bacterium | reverse complement strand
TGGTAAGTAGGCTTGGTAAGCAATTGGACACTGCCGTCAATACGGTGGGTACGCTGGGCACGCGTACTAAAGCAATGAATCGCAAGCTCTTCGATGTCGAAAAGCTTCCGGACGAATCAGCCCAAATGTTGCTTGGGCCGGAATTCAAAAAGGCCGAGTTGGAAGACGAAACGTCCGGTTGACAGTTAATCCTTCAGCGCCTTCCGCGCGGCGAAGGCCGCGACCAGCGTGCCCTCGTCGAGGTAATCGAGCTCGCCGCCGACCGGCACGCCGTGCGCCAGGCGCGTCACTTTGACGCCGGTGTCGTGGAGGCGGTCGAGGATGTAATGCGCCGTGGTCTGGCCCTCGACCGTGGCGTTCATCGCCAGGATCGCCTCGCGCGCCTTGGTCTTTTCCACCCGCGCCACCAGCGCCTCGATCCTGAGGTCCTCGGGCCCGATGCCGTCCAAGGCCGAGAGCGTGCCGCCGAGCACGTGATAGAGCCCGTTGTACGAGGCGCTGCGCTCGATCGCCCAGAGATCGGCCATGTCCTCGACGATGCAGATCATGCCCTGGTCGCGCCGGGGGTCGCGGCAGATGGCGCAGGGGTCGGCCGTGTCGAGGTTGCCGCAGATGCCGCAGGGCCGGATCTTCTTCGCGGTCTCCTGCAAGGCGAGCGCCAGCGGCTCCATCAGGCTTTCGCGCCGCTTCAACAGGAACAGCGCCGCGCGCCGGGCCGAACGCGGGCCCAGGCCGGGAAGTTTCGACAGCAACTGGATCAGATGGTCGAGTTCGAGCACTTAAAACGGCAGCTTCATGCCCGGCGGCAGTTTCAGTCCGCCGGTGAGCTTCTCGGTTTCCTCGGCGACCTGGCGCTCGACCCGGCTCTTGGCGTCGTTGAACGCGGCGACGACCAAATCCTCGAGCACCTCGACTTCGTTGGGTTCGACGATGGTCTTGTCGAGCTTGATCTTTTTCACGTCGCCTTTGCCGGACAGCGTCACCGTCACCATGCCGCCGCCGGACGTGCCCGTGACTTCGACCGCGGCGAGACGTTCCTGCATCTCCTGCATGCGCGCCTGCATCTGCTGCGCCTGTTTGAGCATCTGGCCGAGATTGTTCACAGGAAATCGTCTCCTTCGAGCGGGTCTTCGGTGATCACGGTGTTTTCGGCAGTTTCTTCGGCCTGGCCGGCCGGCGTTTCGACAACTTTCTCATGCACCGCTTCGATTTTGGCGCCCGGAAAAGCCTCGAGCACCGCGCGCACCAGCGGATGATTCGCCGCCTCGCTCCTGAGGCCGGCGGCGCGCGCCGTATCTTGCTCGCGCAGCGTCGCTTCGCCTTTCTCGCCCGAAACGCTGACGATCCAGCGCCGGCCGGTCCATTCGGTCAGCAATTGGCCGAGGCGGTTGGGCAAATCGCGCGGCGCCGCTTCGGTCGGCCGCAATTCGATCCGGCCGACCTCGAAACGCACGAGATGGGCGTTGCCGTAGAGATGACTGCGCAGCAGCGGCTCGCGCTTCTGCTCGAACAGCCGCACGACGTCGAGGAAGCTCTGCGGGCCGGCAGGCAACGCCTCTGGTGCCGGCATTTCGCGCGGCTGGATCCGTGGTGCGGTCGCCATGCCCGATTCAATCGGCGCCCGCGGTGCTGGCACGACACGGGCGCCGGGTCCCGGTCCGTTCGCCGGCGCTTGCGCACCGTTGGCGGCGCCTTCCAGCGCCTTGATCAGATCGGCCGGCGCCGGCAGGTCCGCAACATAGGCCAATCGGACCAGCACCATTTCGGCGGCCTGGATGGGCGACGGCGCGCTCTGGACCTCGCCCAAGCCTTTGAGCAGCATCTGCCAGGCGCGCGCCAGCTCGGCCATGCCGAGCTTCTGGGCCAAGGGCAGGGCGCGGTTGCGGTCGCCTTCGACCGCCTCGTCCGAATCGGGCGCGAGCTTCAACCGCGTCAGGTGATAGGTCAGGTCGAGCAACTCTTGCAGGGCCATCGCCGGATCGGTGCCGCCCTGATAGAGGTCGTCCATGCGCTGCACCGCGCCGGCGGCGTCGCCCTTGAGCACGGTTTCGAGCAGGTCGAACACCAAACCGCGGTCGGCGACGCCGAGCATGTCGCGCACCGCCGTTTCGGTCACCGTGCCGGCGCCGAGCGCGATCGCCTGGTCGAGGATCGAGAGGCCGTCGCGCACCGAGCCGTCGGCCGCGCGCGCGATCAGCGCGATGGCGCCGCTCTCGGCCGTGACCTTCTCGGCGGTGGCGATCTTGGCGTAATGCTGCGCCAGCATGTCGGCCGGCACGCGGCGCAAGCTGAAACGCTGGCAACGCGACAATACCGTCACCGGCACCTTGTGCACTTCGGTGGTGGCGAAGATGAATTTGACGTCGGGCGGCGGCTCTTCGAGCGTCTTCAACAGGGCATTGAAGGCGTTTTTCGACAGCATATGCACTTCGTCGATGATGTAGATCTTGAAGCGCGCCGACACCGGCTTGTAGCGCACGCCGTCGGTCAGCTCGCGGATGTCGTCGACGCCGGTGCGCGACGCCGCGTCCATCTCCATCACGTCGACGTGACGGTCTTCGGCGATAGCGCGGCAATGCTCGCACTGGCCGCACGGCTCGACCGTCGGCCCGCCTTTGCCGTCGGGTCCGATACAATTGAGAGCGCGGGCGATGATGCGCGCGGTGGTCGTCTTGCCGACGCCGCGGACGCCCGTCAGGATGAAGGCATGAGCGATGCGGCCGGTCGCGATCGCATTGGCGAGCGTCCGGACCATCGCCTCCTGGCCGATGAGTTCGGCGAAATTGGTCGGACGGTATTTGCGCGCGAGCACGCGATAGACGCCGCCCGGCTCGCTCATGTGCCTTGCCTCTCCGTGGGAGCCGCGGTGGGAGACTGAACGCCGACCCAGGCCGGAACTCGTTACGGCTGCTTCCTTCCGGACCTGACCGGGTTGGCGAGGGGCCTGTCCGCCGCCAGCCTCCCATGCCACTATATCAGGCGATCCCGTCAGCCGCGCAAGACCGACGACGCGCGCTATTTTCGGCGGCGAGACTCGGCAAGAGGAGCGGCATGGGCGACCTGCCCAACGTCTACGCCGGCGGGCTCGATCGCGCTTCGCATCGGCGCAAGGACGCGGCCTGGCTCGCGGCGCAGCGCGAGCGCGCCGGTACGCGCTTCGTGCCGGTGTGGCAGGCGCATAATCTGGTGCTGGGCGCCGACGGCTTGGCGCCGCGGGCCGTGATGCTGGAGCGCGCAAAGTACACGCCGGACGGCGAGCTGGTGCTGCTCGGTATCGGCGGCGGCGATGCGTATTTCGCCGTTGATCTGTCGCATCTCGACGCGCCGTTGGCCACGCTGACGGTGCCGGCCGGAAGCGAGTTCATCGACCTGCGCCGCGTCGGGCCGCTGCTGCCGCGCGACGAATCGGCATTGCTCGCCTATGCCCGGGGCATGCTGTATTGGCACCAGCGTCACCGCCATTGCGCCGTCTGCGGCGCGCCGAGCCTGATCGCGGACGCCGGGCATTTGCGGCGCTGTACCGACGCGGCGTGCAATGCGACGCATTTCCCACGCACCGACCCGGCAGTGATCATGCTGGTGACCGACGGCTCGCGGTGTTTGCTCGGTCGTCAGCCGACCTGGCCGCCGGGTATGCACTCGACCCTCGCGGGCTTCGTCGAGCCAGGCGAAAGCCTCGAGGAAGCCGTGGTGCGCGAGGTGCGCGAAGAAACCGGCATCACGGTCACCGACATTGTCTATCACTCGTCGCAGCCGTGGCCGTTTCCGTCGTCGCTCATGCTCGGCTTCACCGCGCGGGCAACGACGCGCGAACTGGCGATGGCCGGCAGCGAGCTTGAGCATGCGGCCTGGTACGAACGCGATTGGATCGTGGCGCATGCCGATGACGACGAATTCCGCTTGCCGCGCAAGGATTCGGTGGCACGGCGCTTGATCGAAGACTGGCTCAATCGCTCCGCGAGCGCTTCGCCGCCTTGAGGCGGAAGGGGTGCGCCGGATACGTGCCGAGGACCTTCAACTCGCGCGTCACGAAATCGAGTTCCTCGAGCGCCAGCCGCACCGGCCGCGAATTGGGGTGGCCCTCGATGTCGCCGTAGAATTGCGTCGCGGTGAACTCGCCGCCGACCATATAGCTTTCGAGCTTGGTCATGTTGATGCCATTGGTGGCGAAGCCACCCATCGCCTTGTAGAGCGCCGCGGGCACGTTCTTGACGCGGAACACGAACGACGTGACGACGGGCCGGCCGTTATCGGGCGGCGTTTTCGGTTGCCGCGCCATGATCAGGAAGCGCGTCGTGTTGTGGCCCGCGTCCTCGATGTTGCGCTTCAATGTCTTCAGTTTGTAGATGCGGCCGGCGAGCTCCGACGCGATCACCGCCACGTGCTTGTCGCCACTTTTCGCGAGCTCCGCGGCGGCGCCGGCGGTGTCGGCGCTCACCGACGCTTTGAGGCCGAGCTTCCGGATCAGGCGGCGGCACTGCGACAGCGCGTGCACGTGGCTGCGCACGATCTTGATCGTCTTCAGCGATGCGCCGGGCAGCGCGAGCAACTGATGCTTCACGCGCTCGAAATGCTCGTCGACGATGTAGAGACCGGATTCGGGCAGCAGATGATGGATGTCGGCGACGCGGCCGGCGACCGAGTTCTCGATCGGCAACATGGCGAGCTCGGCGGCGCCGCGTCGCACGGCGGCGATCACGTCTTCGAAGCTCGGACACGCCAGCGGCGTCATTTTCGGAAAGACATGGCGGCAGGCGAGGTCGGAATAAGCGCCGGGTGCGCCTTGAAAGGCGATGCGGCGCGAGGATCGGCGGTTGGCGGTCATGGGCGGGCGGGGTCCGGCCGCGTCCGCATCAATGCGCGGGCGCGTTCGAGGTCGGCCGGAGTATCGACGCCGAACGGCACCGCGTCAACGAGCGCGGCGTCGATCCGCATGCCGGCGTCGAGCGCACGCAGCTGTTCCAGATTTTCGCGCTTTTCGTTGGCGCTGGGCGGTAGCGCAACGAAACGCGCGAGCGCCGCGCGGCGATAGGCATAGAGCCCGATATGATGATGCGGCACGCCGCCGCCGGGCGGCGGCGTTGCGGCGCGCGAAAAGGCGCCGGCGCGGGCGACGGTCTTGCCGCCAAACTCCGCCCACAGCTTAACGACGCTCCGGCTGTCGATCTCGCCGGGCTCGAGCGCGGCGGCGAGCGTCGCGATATCGCACGCCGGATCGGCGAGCGGCGCCAGCGCGCTACGAATCGCCCGTGGGTCGAGCAACGGCAGATCGCCTTGCACGTTCACGACCACATCGTGCGCCCCGCGCGGATCGAGCGTTTGCAGCGCCTCGAAGATACGGTCGGATCCGGACGGATGGTCGGAACGAGTCGATACAGCGCGGCCGCCGGCACGCGTGACCGCGTCGACGATCGCCGCATCGGCGGCAGCGACCACGACGGGCCCGATGGCCGCTTCGGTCGCGCGGCGCCACACCTGGACGATCATCGGCGCATCGCCGATTGTCGCCAGCGGTTTGTCGGGCAGTCGCGTCGAGGCCAGACGCGCGGGAATGAGGATGATCGGGTTCAAGGTTTTGGCTTTCGTCTTGCGGCGTTATGCCGCATGGAAGCCGGGCCCTGCAACCGGCCTTTTTCCGGCAGATTTCGTTTGAGTTGGCAGAGGAAATTGAGTTTCCTGCCGGCCGAGCCGTACCAGGGGGATCGAGTTTCGCATGTCCTTCGAGATGAACAAAATTGCGGGCGCGATACTGGTGGCGATGATCGTCGCTTTCGTGTCGGGCATCGTCGCCTCCAATCTCGTCAATCCGACGCCGCTCAAGAAGAACGCTTACGAGGTCGCGGCGGCGCCCGAAGCGACGCCGGCGAACCAGCAGACGCCGGCCGGTCCGCAGCCGATTGAACCGCTGCTCGCCAGCGCGAACGTCGATTCCGGCAAGGCGCACACCGCGGTCTGCCAGACCTGTCATACTTTCAACAAGGGCGAACCCAACAAGATCGGCCCGAATCTCTACGGCATCGTCGGCGCGCCGATCGCCGAGGACCGCAACGGTTTCGCGTTCTCGGACGCGCTCAAGACCAAGGGTAAGGGACAAAAGTGGACGGTCGATAATTTGAACGATTGGCTGACCGATCCACAGCACTTCGCCTCCGGCACCAAAATGACGTTCGCTGGCGATCCGAAGGCCAGGGAGCGCGCGGACATCATCGCTTACCTCAATTCGCTGAGCGACCATCCGCAGCCGCTGCCGACGGCAGCGCCGGCGTCGGCAAAGCCGGCCGCCGCGACACCCGCGAGCGGCGGGCAATCCAATGCGGCGCCGAAGCCGCCGGCGTCGGTCGATACGCTGCTCGCGAGCGCGAATGTCGATTCTGGCAAGGCCCACACGGCGGTCTGCCAGACCTGCCACACGTTCAACAAAGGCGGCCCCAACAAGATCGGTCCGAACCTCTACGGGATCGTCGGAACGCCGATCGCCGAGGGTCGCAACGGCTATGCCTTCTCCGACGCTCTCAAGGCGAAGGGTAAAGGTCAGACCTGGACGGCCGAGAATCTCGACGAATGGCTGACCAATCCGCAGCATTTCGCCTCCGGCACCAAGATGACCTTTGCCGGCGATGCGAAAGCCAAGGAGCGCGCAGACATCATCGCCTACCTCAATTCGTTGAGCGATCATCCGCAGCCGCTGTCGAAGGCGCAGCCCTCTAGCAAGTAGCCGCAAACGCCCTAGAATAAGGGCGCCATGTCGGAACGGGTCACGGCCGCACATCTGGCCCTTGCCGGCGCGCTCGCCGACAAGGCGGCCGCCGTCATCCGCCGCTATTTCCGCGGCAACCTGACCATCGAAATCAAGCCCGACGAAACGCCGGTAACGGTCGCCGACCGCGAGGCCGAAGCCGAGATGCGCGCGTTGATCGAGACGCGCTTTCCCGATCACGGCGTGCTCGGCGAGGAGCACGGCCGTACGCGGCCGGAGGCCGACTATGTTTGGGTGCTCGATCCGATCGACGGCACCAAATCCTTTATCTCGGGCGTGCCGCTGTTTGGCACGTTGATCGCCTTGACGTTCAAAGGCGTGCCCGTGCTTGGCGTGATCGATCAGCCGATTCTGCGCGAACGCTGGATTGGTGCCGACGGACGCAAGACGACGCTCAACGGCAAGCCAATCGCGACGCGCGCGTGCTCGACGCTCGGCGGCGCGACACTCTTCGCCACCTCGCCCGAGATGTTCGACGGCGGCGACGCCCAGGCTTTTGCGCGTGTGCGCCAGGCGGCCAAGCTCGCGCGCTTCGGCGCCGATTGCTACGCCTATGGACTTCTGGCCGCCGGCTTCATCGATCTGGTGATCGAAGCCGGATTGAAGCCCTATGACTATTGCGCGCTCGTGCCGGTGGTCGAAGGCGCCGGCGGCGAGATGAGCGACTGGGCCGGTGAGGCGTTGTCGCTGCGTTCCGACGGCCGCGTGGTCGCCGCCGGCGATCCCGCCTTGGCGGCCGCGGCACGGTCGGCGCTGGCGGGCAAATAACGATTCCGGCGCCGCGCGTCGCCGACTAAAGTAGCGCCGCCATGAAACGCACCCTTACGCTGATTTTCGCGGTGGCCGTCGCGCTCGCGGGCGCCTCGACCAGTGCGTACGCCCAGGCACAACACGGCCTGTCGCTGTTCGGCGATCTCAAATATCCCGCCGGCTTCAAGCACTTCGACTACGTCAATCCGGACGCGCCCAAGGGCGGATCGGTCAAATACGCGGCGACCGGCACGTTCGATTCCTTCAATGCGTTTATCCTCAAAGGCGTGCCCGCCGACGGCACCGACCTGATGTTCGATACGTTGATGGCCGGATCGGACGACGAGCCGGCGTCGTCCTATGGGCTCGTTGCCGAAAGCGTCGAGGTCGCGCCCGACAAGAAATCGGTGATCTACAATCTGCGGCCGCAGGCGCGGTTCTGGGATGGCTCGCCGATTACCGCCGACGATGTGGCGTGGACGTTCGATAACCTCAAAGCGAAGGGCAATCCATCGTGGCGAATCTATTACGCCGACGTCCTGAAAGCCGAGGCACTCGGTCCGCATCGCGTCAAGTTCACATTCCGCAGCGGAACCAACCGCGAGCTACCGTCGATCGTCGGCGAGATGCCGGTGCTGTCGAAGGCCTATTGGTCCAAGCACGATTTCGGCAAGACGACGCTCGATGTGCCGCTCGGCAGCGGTCCGTACAAGATCGTCGATTTCCAGCCCGGCCGCTACGTCGTCTATCGGCGCGTCGCGGATTACTGGGCCAAGGATCTGCCGGTCAACGTCGGCCGCTATAATTTCGACGAGATCCGCTACGACTATTATCGCGACGCATCGGTCGCCCTCGAGGCGTTCAAGGCCGGCGCGTATGACATAAGGCGCGAGAACGTCGCCAAGAATTGGGCGATCGGCTACGACAGCCCGGCGTTGATGAAAGGCTGGATCAAGAAGGCGCTGATTCCGAATAAGGTGCCGCAAGGCATGCAGGCCTTCGGATTCAATCTGCGGCGGCCATTGTTCCAGGACCGCCGGGTGCGCCAGGCGCTCGGCTATCTGTTCGACTTCGAGTGGACCAACAAGACGTTGTTCTACGGCGCTTATCAGCGCAACGAGAGCTACTTCGCCAATTCGGACCTCGCTTCGTCAGGCCTGCCGAGCCAGGCCGAGCTCGCGATCCTCGACAAATACCGCGGCCAGATTCCCGACGAGGTCTTTACCACCGCGTTCAAGGCGCCGACGACCAACGGCAGCGGCGATATCCGCGACAATCTGCGCGCGGCGCTCAAGTCGTTGGCCGAAGCCGGCTGGACCGTGAAGAACGGCAAGATGGTCAACACGCAAGGCCAGCCGTTCCAGTTCGAGTTCCTGCTCGCCCAGCCCGAGTTCGAGCGCGTGGTCTTGCCATTCAAGCAAAACTTGGCGCGCATCGGCATCGTCTGCAACGTCCGTACCATCGATCCGGCGCAGTACGAAAACCGGATGCAGAACTACGATTTCGACGTGACCGTCGTCGATATCGGCGAGTCGCTGTCGCCCGGAAACGAGCAGCGGCAGTTCTGGTCGTCGCAATCGGCCGACGAGCCCGGCGGCCAAAATTATCTTGGGATCAAATCGAAGGCGGTCGACGACCTGGTCGATCTCGTCATCAACGCGCCGGACCGGCAGAATCTCATGACCCGCGTCCACGCACTCGATCGCGTTCTGCTCGAAGGCTATTACGTCATTCCCAATTGGTATTTGGGCAGTTTCCGCGTCGCCTATTGGGACAAGTTCGGGCTGCCCAGGGACAATCCACCCTATAGTCTGGCGCTCAACACCTGGTGGTACGACAAGGCGCGCGCCAACGCGCTGGCGGCGACGCGGAAATAGGCGCCGATGCTCGCCTACGCGCTGCGCCGAGTTCTGCTCATCATCCCGACGCTGTTCGCGATCATTCTGGTCAATTTCGTCATCGTGCAGGCGGCGCCCGGCGGGCCGGTCGATCAGCTCATCGCGCAACTCAAGGGCACCGGCAGCGGCGCCATATCGCGTGTGGCGGGCGGCGGCGGCGAGCTTGGCCGTAATGCGACTTCGGCGATACAGGCGGCCAACCAAAGCCGCGGCGCGCGCGGTCTCGATCCCCAATTCATCGCCGAGCTGAACAAGCTCTACGGCTTCGACAAGCCGCCGGCCGAGCGCTTCGGGCTGATGGTGAAGAACTATCTCACCTTCAACTTTGGTGAGAGCTTTTTCCAGGATCAGCCGGTGATCAAGCTGATCGCGCAAAAGCTGCCGGTGTCGATCTCTCTCGGCCTGTGGACGACGCTGATCGCGTATCTGGTTTCGATTCCGCTGGGCATCCGCAAGGCGGTGCGCGACGGCAGCCGCTTCGACATCTGGACCAGCGGCGTCATCATCGTCGGCTATGCGATTCCGTCGTTCTTGTTCGCCGTGCTGCTGATCGTGTTGTTCGCCGGCGGCAACTATCTGTCGATTTTCCCGCTGCGCGGCCTGGTTTCGGATAATTGGGCGAGTTTCGGTTGGCCGCACCGCATTCTCGACTATCTCTGGCACATCGTTCTGCCGGTGACCGCGCTGACGATCAGCGGCTTCGCCAGCCTCGCCATGCTGACCAAGAATTCATTCCTCGAGGAGATCGATAAGCAATACGTGATGACGGCGCGCGCCAAGGGCCTGACCGAACGCCGCGTGCTGTACGGCCATGTCTTCCGCAACGCCATGTTGCTGGTGATCGCCGGCTTTCCAGCGGCATTCGTCAGCATCCTGTTCACTGGCGCGCTGCTGGTCGAGGTGATCTTCTCGCTCGATGGCTTGGGCTATCTCGGTTACCAGGCGGCGCTCGGGCGCGACTATCCGGTGATGTTCGCGACGCTCTACATCTACACGCTGGTCGGGCTGGTGATGAAGCTGATCAGCGACCTGACCTACATGTGGATCGATCCGCGCATCGATTTCGGGACGCGCGGCCGATGACCACGCCCATCGTCATTGCCCCGCCGATCGGCCGCCGCCGCCTACTCGGCCTGCCGATCAGTGTCGTCACCCACCACCGCCTGTTGCGGTTTGCCGCCAACCGGCGCGGCTTCTGGTCACTGTGGATTTTCCTAGTTCTGTTCGGTCTGAGTCTCTTCGCCGAGTTCATCGCCAACGATCGGCCGCTGATCGTGTCGTACGACGGACATTGGTATTGCCCGGTCCTGAACGATTACGCCGAACAGACCTTCGGCGGCGATTTGCCGATCCTGGCGGATTATCGCGACAAGACGGTCGCGGCGCGCATCGACGCGCACGGCTGGATGGTGTGGCCGTTGATCCCGTTCGCGGACGATACGATCAACTTCAATCTGGGCCAGCCGGCGCCGTCGCCGCCGTCGTCAACCGATTGGCTCGGCACCGACGATCAGGGTCGCGACGTGCTGGCGCGGCTGATCTACGGCTTCCGCATCTCGGTCTTGTTCGGGCTTGCGCTCACGGTGTCGAGCTCGATCATCGGCGTCGCCGCCGGCGCCATCCAGGGCTATTACGGCGGCCTGATCGACATTTCCTTCCAGCGCTTTCTCGAGATCTGGTCGGGCCTGCCGGTGCTTTATCTGCTGATCATCCTGTCGAGCATCGTGCAGCCGAATTTCTGGTGGCTGCTCGGTATCATGCTGTTGTTTTCGTGGATGTCGCTGGTCGATCTGGTGCGCGCCGAATTCCTGCGTGCGCGCAATTTCGATTATGTGCGCGCGGCGCGTGCGCTTGGCGTATCCGATCCGGTGATCATCTGGCGCCACGTGCTGCCCAATGCCATGGTGGCGACACTGACCTTTTTGCCGTTCGTCCTCAACGGCTCGATCACCACGTTGACGTCGCTCGATTTCTTGGGATTCGGCCTGCCGCCGGGTTCGCCGTCACTCGGCGAATTGCTGGCCGAAGGCAAGACCAACCTCCAGGCGCCGTGGCTTGGCCTGACAGCGTTTTTCGTCCTCGCCATCATGCTGAGCCTGCTGATCTTCATCGGCGAAGCGGTGCGCGACGCTTTTGATCCGCGGAAGGGCAGCTGATGGCGTTGCTCGAAGTCAAAAATCTCGGCGTCAATTTCGCGTTGCCGTATCGCACGCTCGCGGCGGTGAAAAGTGCGTCGTTCGCGCTCGACAAGGGCGAGACGCTGGCGTTGGTCGGCGAATCGGGCTCGGGCAAGACCGTGACGGCCTTGTCCATCCTGCAGCTTTTGCCGGCGGCGTCGGCGAGCCATCCGGCCGGCAGCAGCATCCGGTTCGACCGCGTCGAGCTTGTCGGTGCGCCGGAATCCGAGCTGCGCCATATCCGCGGCGGCCGCATCGCCATGATCTTTCAGGAGCCGATGACCTCGCTCAATCCGCTGCACACGGTGGCGAAGCAGATCGGCGAGGCGCTGTGGCTGCACAAGCGCATGAACGGCAAGGCGGCGCGCGGCCGGACGATCGAGCTCTTGCGCCTGGTCGGCCTGCCGGACGCTGAAAGCCGGCTACAGTCCTATCCGCATCAACTCTCGGGCGGTCAGCGCCAGCGCGTGATGATCGCCATGGCGCTTGCCAACGAGCCCGATCTGTTGATCGCCGACGAGCCGACGACGGCGCTCGACGTCACGGTCCAGGCGCAAATCCTTAAGCTGCTCAAGGACTTGCAGGCGCGCTTCGGCATGGCGCTGCTGCTCATCACGCATGATCTCGGCGTCGTGCGCAAGATGGCGGATCGCGTCTGCGTCATGACCCAGGGCGAGATCGTCGAGGCTGGCGCCGCGCGCGAGGTGTTCGATCGGCCGCGTCATCCGTACACGCGTCATCTGCTCGACGCGCAGCCCAAGGGTGCGCCGGTGGTGCCGGCCGACGGCACGCCGGTGCTGATGGACGGCAAGGCGGTCAAGGTCTGGTTCCCGATCAAGACCGGCCTGTTCCGCCGCGTCACCGGTTTCATCAAGGCGGTCGACGGCATCGACCTGGCGGTGCGTGCCGGCGAGACGCTGGGCGTGGTCGGTGAATCGGGCTCGGGCAAGACGACACTCGGCCTGGCGCTCCTGCGGCTGGTCGACAGCCAAGGCGCCATCGTCTACGACGGCAAACACTTGGATCGGCTGTCCGGCCGCGCGATGCGGCCGCTGCGGCGCGAATTGCAGATCGTCTTCCAGGACCCGTATTCGAGCCTGTCGCCGCGCCTCACCATCGGCCAGATCGTCGAGGAAGGTCTCAAGGTGCACGGTCTCGGCGGTGACGCCGCGGGCCGCCGGCGGCTGGTCGAGGAGGCGCTTGACGCGGTGGCGTTGCCCCGCGATGTCGTCGACCGTTATCCGCACGAATTCTCCGGCGGCATGCGGCAGCGTCTCGCCTTCGCGCGCATCCTGGCGTTGCGGCCGCGGCTCATCGTGCTCGATGAGCCGACCTCGGCACTCGACATGTCGTTGCAGGCGCAGATAGTCGATCTGCTGCGCGATTTGCAGCGGCGCTACAACATCGCCTATCTGTTCATCAGCCACGATCTGCGCGTGGTGAAGGCGCTGGCGCATCAAATCCTGGTGATGAAGGACGGCAAGGCGGTGGAGCAGGGGCCGGCGCGCCAGATCTTCGAATCGCCGCGCGCGGCCTATACGCGCGCCTTGATGGCGGCGGCGTTCGAGCTTGAAACCGTCGAAGGTGCGACCGCGACCTGAACGCTATTTGTCGAGCTTCCAGCGCGCCATCAGCTTGCGCGTGGCCGCATAGTCCGGATGATCGACGGTCCAGCCGTGCCGCACATAGGCCTGCGCTGTCATGCGGTTGCCGCGCCAGCCCAAAAACAGGTCGAGCACGAAGAAGATCGCGGCGAAGATGTTGCCCGCCAGGTTCACCGTATGGCGGTCCGCGAAGTGGCCGAGCAGGAACCAGGCGACGAACCACGCCAGCAAGAGGCCGAGCATCAACGCGCCCCAGGCGTGCAGCTTGCGCCAGAACAGCGGCAGTCCCAGCAGCGGCGACAGCACGAACAAATCCCAGGCGAAGCCGTCCTTGACCCATTTGATCCGGCCGCCGCCCGGCGGCTTAAGTCCAAGCCGGACGGCCGGCGGCTCGGCCGCTCGCTTTTTGACGGTTGCGCGTTTGAGCTTCATCGCTTGCCGCCGTAGCGCTCGGTGGCGAAGGCATAGAGCGCGCGCAGCGCCAGCGCCTCGCCGCCTTCCGGGCGCCCGGGTTTGGTTTTGCCGTTCCAGGCATAGGTGTCGAGATGCGCCCAGGGAATCTCCGCCGGCACGAACTCGGCCAGGAACAGCGCCGCGGTGATGGCGCCGGCGAATGGGCCTTCGCTGACATTGTTGATATCCGCAATGGGCGTCTTGAGCATCTCGCGATAGGGCTGCCACAGCGGCAGACGCCACAGCGGATCGCCTTCGCGCGTGCCCGCCGTCACCAGCGATGCCGCGAGCGCGTCGTCGCGCACGAACAGCGCCGGCAGGTCGGGCCCGAGCGCGACCCGTGCGGCGCCGGTGAGCGTGGCGATATCGATGATCAGGTCGGGCCGTTCGCTGGCCGCTTCGGCGATCGCGTCGCACAGGATCAACCGGCCTTCGGCATCGGTATTGCCGATCTCGACCGTCATGCCCTGGCGCGTGCGCACGATATCGCCTGGCCGCAGTGCGTCGCCGCTGACGGCGTTGTCGACTGCCGGCACCAGGATGCGCAGACGAACGTCGAGGCCCGCATCCATGATTGCGTCGCCCAGCGCCAATAGCGTCGCGGCGCCGCCCATATCCTTCTTCATCCAACGCATGCCCGACGCGGTCTTGAGATCGAGCCCGCCGGTGTCGAAACATACGCCCTTGCCGACCAGCGTCAGCTTGGGAGCATTCGCATCGCCCCACGCGAGATCGACCAGCCGGGGCGGCCGGGTGCTGGCGCGGCCGACGGCGTGGATCGTCGGATAGTTCGCCGCCAGCAGATCATCGCCGACGATGGCGGTGCAGCGGGCGTCGTGTTTCGCTGCCAAGGCTTCGGCCGCCCGTTGCAGCTCGGCCGGGCCCATCGCTTCGGCGGGCGTGTTGATCAAGTCGCGTGCCCAGCATTGCGCCCGCGCGAGCCGCGCCACCAACTTGCGGTCGGCTTGGCGCGGCCAGGCGAGGCGGGCCGGCGGGCGCTTGCGCGCGCGGTAGCGCGTGAAGGCATAGGCGCCGAGCGCCCAGCCGAGCGTGCGCGGCGTGGCGTGCGCATCATCGCTGGCGGTATCGAGCGTATAGGTCCCTTCGGGCAGCGCGTCGGGCAGGCCGGCCAGGTCCCAGATCGCGTCCGATTCGCCGGCCGCGGCCAGGACGCGCAATGGCTTGCCATCGGCGCCCGGCACCAGGAGGTGCTGGCCGACATCGACCGTAAAACGCGTCGCCTCGACCCAGCGCGCAACGGCGGGGTCAAGCTTGCTCAAAGTGGCGACGAGCGACTCGCGCGTCACCACGGTCAGCGGCAAGGCCCCCGCTTCGCTTTCAACCAGCGCCGCAAGCGCCACGTCGTCCGTCACGATCCGTCCCCATCCCCCTGCGCAGCCGGTAGTTGCGCGACACGCCTCAGCTCGGCACATTGCCGGCGCGAGGATACCCGATGGCGGACATCACCATCTATATCGGCAACAAGAACTATTCGTCCTGGTCGCTACGCGCCTGGCTGATGTTGAAGCAGACCGGCGCCGCGTTCGAGTCGGAGGTCATTCCGCTCTACGTGCCGGGCAGCAAGGAGACGATCCTCAAGCATTCGCCGTCGGGCAAGGTGCCGGCGTTACGGCACGGCGACGTCACGGTCTGGGACTCGCTGGCGATCGGCGAATACCTGGCCGAAACCTTTCCCAAGGCCGGCTTATGGCCGACGGCGCCCGTTGCGCGTGCTCGTGCCCGTTCGATCAGCGCCGAGATGCACGCCGGCTTTGCCAATCTGCGCCGGCATCTGCCGATGAATTTGCGCCGTAAACCGGTGCCGCGGCTGCTGACCGACGAGGTGAAGGCCGATGTCACCCGCGTCGCGGCCCTGTGGCACGATTGCCGGCAGCGTTTTGGTTCCGGCGGTCCGTTCCTGTTCGGCACGTTCGGCATCGCCGATGCGATGTACGCACCGGTGGTGAGCCGTCTGCGCAGCTATGCGGTGCCGATCGACCCGGACACCGCCGCCTACTGCGACGCCATCGAGCGCCACCCACCGTATCGGGAATGGGCTGCTGCCGCGAAAGACGAGCCGATGATGGTGACCGAGTTCGAGGTTTAGCGCTGGTGCGTCGGAGGTTCGGCGACTCGATGTTCACCAACCTTCTCAAGAGCATCCTGCACAATATCGGCGTCGTGACCGTCGGTTTCGGCGTTGCCTGGATCGGCACGCTGATCGACGCGCTGTTCGGCGTCGGTGAATTCCACGGCACCGTGGCCAGCGTCGCGGGCGGGCTTCTTCTGGCCATCGGGTTCCTTCTGCGCGCCTGGGCGACGTTTCATTTCTACATGCATCGCATGCGGGTCATTTCGCTTACGCCGCAAACGGCGCTCATCACGACGGGTCCCTATCGATTTTCGCGGAACCCGCTTTATCTCGGCGGCAACGTGTTTATTTTCTTCGGCGCGGCGTTGCTGTTCGGTTCCCCGGCGGCGCTCGTTCTGACGGCGCTGCATCTGTCCTTGATGGACCGGTTCGTCCGGCGTGAGGAAGCACAGCTGGAGCGGACGTTCGGCGCCGACTGGTTGCGCTACAAAGCGCAGGTGCGCCGGTGGATTTAGCGGCGGGCTAGCGCTTGGATTCGAGCGCCTTGATGCCGGGCAGCGTCTTGCCTTCGAGCCATTCGAGGAACGCGCCGCCGGCGGCCGAGACATAGGTCAGCTGATCGACGACGCCGGCATGCAGCAGCGCCGCGACCGTATCGCCGCCGCCGGCAACGCTCACCAGCCGCTTCGTGCGCGTCAGGGTGGCGACCTGCTTGGCGATGGCCGTGGTGGCCGCGTCGAACGGCTTGGTCTCGAAGGCGCCGACCGGCCCGTTCCACACCAGCGTGCGGCAGATGGCGAGCTTCTCGCTGATGAGTGCGACGCTGCGCGGCCCAAGATCAAGAATCATCTGGTCGTCGGGAACGCGATCGGCCGCGACGGTGGTGACTGGCACGCCGGCCTTCAGCGCGGGCGCGACGACGACGTCGACGGGAAGGACGAGTTCGCAACCCGCATCCTTCGCCTTGGCAGCGAGGCCGCGCGCAGTCTCGATCATGTCGCGTTCGACCAGCGATTTGCCGATCGGTTTGCCGGCAGCCAGCAACGGCGTATTGGCCATGGCGCCGCCGATGATCAGCAGCTGAACCTTGCGAACCAAATTGTCGAGCAGCTCGAGCTTGGTCGAAACCTTGGCGCCGGCAACGATCGCCGCCACCGGCCGCGCCGGATTGTCGAGCGCTTTGTCGAGCGCGACGAGCTCGGCCTGCATCAGCCGCCCGGCATAGGCGGGCAGTAGACGCGCTATTGCCTCGGTCGAGGCGTGCGCCCGATGCGCCGCCGAGAAGGCGTCATCGACATAAACATCGGCCAGGGCCGCCAGCGCCTTGGCAAAGGCGGGATCGTTCTTTTCCTCGCCTTTGTGGAAGCGCAGATTTTCCAGCAGCGCGATCTCGCCGTCGTGCAGTCCTTCGACCGCGCGTTGTGCCGGCGCGCCGATGCAATCGTCGGCGAACACGACCTTCCGGCCGTCGAGCGCAGCGGCCAGCGCCGGCAGGATCGGCCGCAGCGATAGATCGGGCTCGCGATCCTTCGGTCGGCCGAAATGCGAGATCACGATGACACGCGCGCCCTTGTCAGCCAACTCGCGGATGGTTGGCGCCAGTCGTTCGATGCGCGTCGCATCGGTAACCTTGCCGTCGGCGACGGGCACGTTGAGATCGGCGCGCACGAGCACGCGCTTGCCGTTGGGATCGAGGTCGTCGAGCGTCCGAAACAGGGCCATGGGATCTACGCGCGTTGAGGCGCGTTCAGGCGTCGCTGGGCGGGACCCAGGGTATGGTCTGGAAGTCGATGCCGTCTTCGGCAAGCGCACGCGATTCTTCCGGCGTCGAATCGCCATAGATGCCGCGCACCTTGCTCGCGCCGTTGTGGATGGCGCGCGCCTCGGCGGCAAACCGCGATCCGACGTTTTCACAATTCGTCTCGACGTGCCGGCGCAACACCTGGAGCGCGCGCCGCACTTCTTCGACGCGCGGCGGCGCCTGCTCGACGCTCGACGTATCGAGCGTGCGCAACGGTCGCGGCGCCATGGGCGCTTTGTCGACGGTGCCGCTGCCACATTGCGGACAACTGACCTGACCACGCGCGTTCTGTCGGTCGAACGTGGCGCCGTCGCGGAACCATCCTTCGAATTCGTGGTCGCCGTCGCATTTGAGCTTGAACAAAATCATCTTTGAGACATAACCCTTTAAGGGGCGGTGTGTTCCGCCAAGCAAGATGGTTTTGGCCATCGTCGGGGTCAAGTGCTAATGCGTCTGCCCACCGAATTCGACCCTCCGCCGTCGCCTTGGATCGAGCGTTACGCGGCTCTGATCCGCGCCGGTGGTCGCGTTCTCGACCTCGCCGCCGGCGGTGGCCGGCACACCCGGTTGCTGCTCGCCCGCGGCTACAGCGTCGTCGCCGCCGACCGCGACACCACGGCGCTTCAGTCTGCCGTTACCGGCGATGCTGCGTGTCGAACCGTCGCACTAGATCTCGAAAACGGTGAAGCCTGGCGATTGGGCGGCGGCTACGACGGCATCGTCGTGACCAATTATCTCTACCGCCCGGTCTTTGCCGATCTTGTGGCGGCGCTCGCGCCGGCAGGCGTGTTGCTCTACGAGACTTTCATGCGCGGCAACGAACGCTTCGGCAAGCCTAGCAATCCCGATTTTTTGCTGCGGCCGAACGAGCTGATCGAGACGTTCGCGCCGCATCTGGCCGTGCTGGCCTTCGAGCAGGGGATCGTCAGCCGACCGCGGCCCGCCGCAATTCAGCGTCTGGCGGCGATAAAAGGCGGTATAATCGCCGTCGATTGAGGCGCTGCGGGAGAATCGCATGGCGCGTAAATTCAGGCTCAATGTCGGCTGGCACGACCGTCTGATCCGCGTTCTCATCGGTCTCGCGATCATCGGCGGAATCTGGATCTGGTTCGCCGGCGAGCGCTGGCTTGCCCTGGTCGGGATCATACCGATTCTGACCGGGATCGGCGGCTGGTGTCCGGTCTATGAAACGTTGGGCATGACCACCGACACCACCGTCACGCGGGAGAGTTGACGCGTTAGTCGGCGGCGATGGCGCCGGGCCGCTTCGGCGCGGCGAACAGCCGGTCGTGCGCCAGCGAGGGCACCGCGTGCCGCGCTTCGGCCACTTTGGCCGGATCGATTTCGGCGACGATCACGCCGACGCCATCGTCGGCTTCGGCGAGGATTTCGCCCCACGGCGCCACGATCAACGCGTGGCCGAACGTGCGCCGGCCGCCGCCGTGTTCGCCCCATTGTGCCGGCGCGAATACGAAACAGCCGGTCTCGATGGCGCGGGCGCGCAGCAACACATGCCAATGCGCGCGGCCGGTCGGCACCGTGAAAGCCGACGGCACCGCCAGGAAATCGGCGCCTGCCTTGGCGAGTGCGCGGTAAAGGTGCGGGAAGCGCATATCATAGCAGATCGTCATGCCAAGTCGGCCCCACGGCATCTCGGCAACCACGGCTTTGTCGCCGGGCTTGTAGGTCTGCGATTCACGGTGCCGCTCGCCGGTCGGCAAATCGACATCGAACATGTGGATCTTGTCGTAGCGCGCAGCGATCTCGCCTTGCGGCGAGATCAGGAACGAACGGTTCGACAACCGCTCGGCGTTCTTGTCGCGGATCACCGCCGAGCCGAGCAACAGCCACGCGCTGGTTTCGCGCGCCAGCGCGCGGAACGCCATGACCATGGCGTTTTGATCCTCCGGGCGCGCCTTGTCGACCGCCAAGGCTCGCTTGGGCTCGATCATGTCGCTGACCTCGGGCGTCATGATCAGGTCGGCGCCTTGCTCACGTGCGCGCCGCACCAGCTCGCTGGCAGCACTGATATTGACGTCAATCGCCGCGCCCGATGTCATCTGGATACAGGCGGCTTTGAAACGGGTGCTCATCGCGACAGTCCGAGCAGGGGGTCGAGCTTGCCTTCACGATCGAGCGCCACCAGTTCGTCCGAGCCGCCGATGTGCTGCCCATCGATGAAGATCTGCGGCACGGTTCGGCGGCCGCTGGCGCGCGCGATCATTTCCTCGCGCTTATCGTCGTCGACCATCACGTCGATGTCGGTGAAACCCACGCCCTTTTTTTGCAGCAGGTTGCGGGCCCGCGCGCAATAAGGGCAGAACATCGTGGTGTAGAGCTCGACCTTGGCCACGTCAGATTATCTGGTCGGGCGCATGGTTAAATCAACTCACAGTTCCGGGCGCACGGTCCGCGCCAGCGTCAGTACGTCGACCGCGCTTGCGCCGGCATCGAGCAGGGTGCGGGCGCATTCCGAGACGGTGGCGCCGGTGGTCAGCACGTCGTCGATCAGCAACACGCGCTGACCGGCAACCGCGCGGCCCCGTTTTAAGCCGAAGGCGCCGCGGACGTTCCGCCGCCGCTCGGCGCGGCCGCCGCGACCTTGCGACGAGGTGGCACGGCGCCGTTCGAGCAGGTCCGTGACGACGGGCGGACCGCCGTCACGGACGAGCGCGTGGGCCAGAACGGCGGCCTGGTTGTAGCGACGCGCGAAGAGCCGCGTCCAATGCAACGGCACGGGCGCGATGATGTCGCAAGTCGCGAGAAGCTCGGCACCGGCCCGCCGCATGAATCGGCCGAGCGCCGGTGCCAGCTGCAATTTGTCGCCGTGCTTGAACGCGAGCACCAGCGTCCGGCTGGCGTCGTCATAGCGCAACGCGGCACGCGCGCGTCCGTAAAGCGGCGTGTCGCGGGCACACGCGCCGCAAATCGCGTCGGCGCCCAGATCGACGTCGAACGGCAGGCCGCAGCGGGCACAGCACGGCGGTTGCAGGAACGCGATGCTCCGCCAGCATTCGGCGCACAAGGCGCCGCCGCCGCCGACTTCGACGCCGCATTTGAGGCAGCGCGGCGGCAGCAGCAGGTCGAGCACAGTCGCGCCGACGCGGCGCGGGTCGATGGCCCGGATCAATCCCCCCATGACGCGATCTCAAGCGACGCCGGCCGCCTTGTCAATCCGCGCGGGCCAAGGCGATGATGCGCCATGAAGCCGGTCGATCCGTTGCGCATTTTCGATCCGCAGGCCGTGCGCCGGCATCGTGCGCGCGCCGTGCGGCTCGGTCTCGGCGCCGAGTTCCTGTTCGAGCGCGCGGCGGCGGACCTTGTCGAGCGTCTCGGCGAGATCAAGCGGCAGTTTCCCGTGGCGCTCGATCTCGGCTGTCGCGGCGGGCTCATGGCGCGCGCGCTCGACGGCCGCGAGGGCGTCGGGCGCCTCGTGTCGGCCGATCCGTCCGAAGCCTTAGCGCGCCGGGCGCCGCGCCCGGCTGCGGTTGTTGATCTCGAGGCGTTGCCGTTTGCGTCGGCGAGCTTCGACTTGGTTTTCAGCCCGCTGGTGTTGCACTGGGTTAACGATCTGCCTGGCACGCTGTTGCAGCTACGCCGGATGCTCAAGCCCGGCGGGCTGCTGCTGGCGATGTTGTTCGGCGGTGAGACCCTGAGCGCGCTGCACGCGGCGCTGATCGAGGCCGAGCTCGAAAGCGCCGGCGGCGCCAGTCCGCGCGTGTCGCCCTTCGCGGATTTACGCGATGTCGGCGGCCTGCTGCAGCGCGCCGGCTTCATCGAGCCGGTGGTTGATGGCGACACCACCGACGTCGAATACGCCGATGCGTTCGCGCTGATGCGCGATCTGCGCGCGATGGGCGAAACCAACGCCCAGCGCGAACGACGTAAAGCGTCGACCCGCCGGAGCATGTTGGCGCGCACCGCGTCGCTCTATCGCGACCGTGCGGCCGCGCCGGGTGGCCGCGTCGTCGCAACCTTTCAGACGGTCAACCTGACCGCTTGGGCGCCGGCGAACTGACGGCGTTCACTGGCAGCTGTAATAGTACGTCAACGCGTTTTCGCCCGACGGTTGCGCGCCGTTCGGCACCGACAGCTTGCCATAATGCTGACAGTGCAGCGCCGCCATATTGTACGGATTGACGCCCCTGCCGGTGCGAATCACGATCCCGTTGGCGTCGGCGCGCACAATCTGCGGTCGCAGAATGTAGTCGGGGTAATAGCAGGCGGCGACCGGCAGAACGGTCAGCAGGCACAGAACGCGGGCGAAACGCTGCATGGGGGCGAGCCTAAAGTCGCGGATGCAAACCGGCAAGCCGCTAAAGCAGGTCGCGTAGTGCCGCGATCAGGCCCTTGTCAGCCGGCGGCATCGGATAATCGTCGAAGCGCTGCGGCCGAACCCAGCTCAGCTTCTGCCCCTCGCGCGCGGTGACCAGCCCTTTCCATCGCCGACAGACGTAAAGCAGCAGGACGACATGCAACTCCGGATAGCGGTGCGATGCGAAGGCGAGCGGCGACAGGCAGGCCTCGGCCACGTCGATGCCGAGCTCCTCGTGCAGCTCGCGGATCAACGCGGCCTCCGGCGTCTCGCCCGGATGGATTTTGCCGCCGGGAAACTCCCACAGCCCGGCCAGCGGCTTGCCGGCGGGGCGCTCGGCCAGCAGAACGCGGCCGTCGGTGTCGACCAATGCGACGCAGACCACCGTGATCCCGGCGGCCTCAGCTCCGGTAGCTGCCATTGATGTCGATGTAGCGGTGCGTGAGGTCGCAGGTCCAGACGGTCCAGCGGCCCCGGCCGATGCCGAGATCGACCGCCAGGCGGATGTCACGGCCGGCCATGTGCCGCGCCACCGGCGCTTCGTCATAGCCTGGAATCGGACCGCCCTTGGCGGCGATCGGCACGCCGCCGACGGCAATCGACAGCCGGTCGCGATCGGCCTTTTCGCCGGCCTTGCCGACGGCCATGACGATGCGGCCCCAATTGGCGTCGCCCGCGGCGATCGCCGTTTTGACCAGCGGCGAATTTCCGATGGCGAGGCCGATCCGTCGCGCCGCGCCGGCCGACGCCGCGCCCGAGACGTCGATGGTGACGAATTTTTCCGCGCCTTCGCCGTCGCGCACGATCTGCTGCGCCAGATCGACCAGCACGTCGTCGAGCGCGCGCCGGAATGCCTTGAGTGCCGGGTCGGCGGCACGGGCGATGCGCCGGTTTCCTGCCTTGCCGGTCGCCACCAGCAGCAACGTGTCGCTGGTCGACGTGTCGCCGTCGACGGTGATCGAATTGAACGACCGCTCGTTGCCGGCGGCCAGCATCGATTGGAGGGCGGACGCGGCGATGTTCGCATCGGTGAAGACATAGGCCAACATGGTGCCCATGTCGGGTGCGATCATGCCCGAGCCCTTGGCGATGCCGTTGATGGTGACGCGCGTGCCGTGAATGTCGACGCTGCGGGTCGCGCCTTTGGGAAACGTGTCGGTGGTCATGATCGCCTGCGCCGCTTCCGCCCAGGCGTCGGCGTGCGCCGCTGCCGCCGTCGCCGGCAGCGCAGCAACGATTTTCTCTGCCGCGAGCGGCTCGCCGATGACGCCGGTCGAGGACACGAAGACCTCGCGCGGATCGCAGCGAAAGATTTTCGCCGCCGCCGCGACGGTCTGCGCAACGGCGTCACGGCCCTGCTTGCCGGTGAAGACGTTGGCGTTGCCCGAATTGACGACGATCGCTCGCGCCTTACCGCGCTTCAATGCCTTACGGCACCAGTCGATCGGCGCGCCCGGCGTCAGAGAGCGGGTGAATACACCGGCGATCGCGCTGCCCGGCGCGACGACCGCGACCATGAGGTCGGTCCGCTCTTTGTAGCGGATGCCGCAATGCGCGCTCGCCAGAGTGACGCCGGCAATCGGCGGCAAGTCAGGGAAATGCGTCGGCGCGAGCGGCGAGACCGCGGCCATGGTCGTTGCGCCGGTGCCTGTCGAGGCCGGCGCGTCCTACTTTCCGTTAAGCTGGTCCGGCGCGGTGCCAGGCGCCAGCGTCGGAGTGCCGGGCGCGGCGCCGCCGGAAGTAGCCCCGCCGGGCGGGGTCAGCTTCGGCGCTGCCGTACCGGCGGCCGGCAGCTTGCTGCCGTCGAGCGCGAAGATCTCGACCTTGGCTGACTGGTCGAGCGTCTTGACGTGGTCGCTGACGATCTTTCGCGCCATTTCCTGCGCGAGGCGCGGCGCCTCTTGGTCGTAAGGCAGCGCCTTGGCGGGCCGGCGGTCCTCGACCTGGATGACGTGCCAGCCGAATTCGGTATGAACCGGCGTCTGGGTGAACTCGCCCTTCTTCAGCGCAAAAGCCGCGTTCGCGAACTCGGGCACCATTTCGTCCTTGGTGAACCAGCCGAGATCGCCGCCCGAGGTCTTACCCGACGGGTCGATGGTCTTGTCCTTCGCCAAAGTGGCGAAATCGGCGCCCTTCTTCAGTTGCGCGATGATGTCTTCGGCCTCTTTCTGGCTCGACACCAGGATGTGGCGCGCCTTGATCTCTTCCTGCTTGGGCGCGTCCTTGGCGTATTGCGCATAGGCCGCCTGGAGCTTCTCCTTGGTGACTTCCTTATGCGCAATCGAATTGAAATACGCATCCTGCAGGATTTGGTCGTGACTGAGCATCAGCCGCTTCCGGATCACGGGATCGGCGTCGACGTGCGCTTTCTCAGCGGCTTGCGCCACCACCACCATCCCGACCAGCTGATCGATAAGCTGCGGGTAGGCCTTTTCGAGGGTGACGCGCTGCCGCACGTCGGGCGCGAGACCGTTGTAGGCGAGCTCGACATCGAGGCGGGTCAAAGTCTGGCCGTTGACGCGCGCAACAACGGGGTCGCCCGCGGGCTTGGTTTTCTGCGCCAGCGCCGGGGTGGCGGCCAAGGCAAGGATTAGGCAAGCGAAAATCGCGTTCCGCGCCGTCATAGCAAGTGTTTCCTTTCGATTCCGACCGTCGCGGCAGGCGGGCCGCGCACGCGTCGCTGATAAAGCACATCGCTCGGTTCAGGACAAGCTCCGGCAACAGTTAATAGGCCGTTCCAACAAGGGTTTTCGGGCTTGGCCGAATTGACACTCGCGTTATATGCCCCTATCTCTCATAGCGTCGCCTCGGCGACGCCCGATTTTTCCGCCATCCCATCGAGGTCTTGATGATCGGCGCCCTTGCCCGGCGATTCTTCGGTTCGGCGAATGACCGCTATATCAAAAGCCTGCAACCGTTGGTCGACGACATCAATGCCCTCGAACCTGAATTGGCCGGTCTTTCGGATGGCGACCTGCGCGCGCGCACTGACGTCTTCCGCAAACGGCTGAGCGACGGCGACGAACTCGACGACCTGCTGGTCGATGCCTTCGCCACGGTGCGCGAAGCGGCGAAACGGGTCCTCGGTCAACGTCACTTCGACGTTCAGCTTATGGGCGGCGTCGTCCTGCACCGCGGCATGATCGCCGAGATGCGAACCGGCGAAGGCAAGACGCTGGTGGCGACGTTGCCGGTCTATCTCAACGCCCTGACGGGCAAGGGCGTGCATGTCGTCACCGTCAACGACTATCTCGCCAGACGCGACAGCGAATGGATGGGCCAAGTCTACAAGTTTCTCGGCTTGTCCGTCGGTTGCATCGTTCATGAGCTCGACGATTTGCAGCGTCGCGCCGCCTACGAATCCGACGTCACCTACGGCACCAACAACGAGTTCGGTTTCGATTATCTGCGCGACAACATGAAATTCTCGCTGGTCCAGATGGTCCAGCGGCCGTTCAACTACGCGATCGTCGACGAAGTCGATTCGATCCTGATCGACGAAGCGCGCACGCCGTTGATCATCTCCGGCCCGACCGAGGATTCGTCGGAACTCTATCGCGCGGTCGACAAGCTCATTCCGAAGCTCGTGCCCGAAGATTACGAGAAGGACGAGAAACAGCGCGCGGTCACGCTGACGGAATCGGGCGTCGAGAAGATCGAAGCGATGCTGCGCGATACCGGTCTGATGAAGAGCGGCACGCTCTACGACATCAACAACCTTGCGCTCGTTCATCACGCCAATCAGGCGCTGCGCGCACACAAGCTGTTCGCACGCGACACCGATTACATCGTGCGCGACGGCAAGATCGTCATCATCGACGAATTCACCGGCCGCATGATGGAAGGCCGCCGTTATTCCGAAGGCTTGCACCAGGCGCTCGAAGCCAAGGAAGGCGTCGACGTGCAGAATGAAAATCAGACGCTGGCGACCATCACCTTCCAGAATTATTTCCGCCTGTTCCCGAAGCTCGCCGGCATGACGGGCACGGCAATGACGGAGGCGACGGAGCTCAACGAGATCTACAAGCTCGACGTGATCGATGTACCGACCAACAGGCCTACCGTCCGTATCGATGCCGACGACGAGGTTTACCGCACGGCGCGCGAAAAGCATGATGCGATCATGCAGCAGGTGCTGGAGTGTCGCGAACGTCAGCAGCCGGTTCTCGTCGGCACCGTCAGCATCGAAAAATCCGAGACGTTGTCCGACCTTTTCAAGAAAAAGAAGATCCCGCACAGCGTGCTGAACGCGCGCTACCACGAACAGGAAGCGCAGATCATCGCCCAGGCGGGCCGGCCCGGTTCCGTTACGATCGCCACCAACATGGCCGGCCGCGGCACCGATATTCAGCTCGGCGGTAATGTCGACTTGCGCCTGCGCGACGAACTCTCGGGCATCAATGACCCGTCGGTGCGCGACCGCCGCGCCGCCGAAATCCGCGCCGAGGTGCAAGCCGCGCACGAGGAAGCGGTGAAGGCCGGCGGCCTCTACGTCATCGGCAGCGAACGCCACGAAAGCCGCCGCATCGACAATCAGCTGCGCGGCCGCTCGGGTCGCCAGGGCGACCCCGGCGCGTCAAAATTCTTCGTGTCGCTCGACGACGATCTGATGCGCATCTTCGGGTCGGACCGGATGGACGGCATGCTGCAGAAGCTGGGCCTCAAGGAAGGCGAGGCGATCATCCATCCGTGGATCAACAAGGCCTTGGCGAAGGCGCAGGAAAAGGTCGAAGGCCGCAACTACGAAATCCGCAAGCACCTGCTGCGTTTCGACGACGTCATGAACGATCAGCGCAAGGTGGTCTATCAACAGCGCAAGGAAATCATGTCGGCGGCGGACATCAGCGCGATGATGGCCGACATGCGCGAAGAGGTAATCGAGAACCTCGTGGCCCGCTGCGTGCCCGAGAACGCGCTGCCCGATCAATGGGACACGCCGGCGTTGCACGAGGAAGTCCGCCGCGTCTTCAATCTCGATCTGCCGATCGCCGACTGGGCGAAGGAAGAAGGCATTGCCGACGCCGAACTGCGTGAGCGGATCGGTCGTGCGGTAGCCGAGAAGACCGCTCAGAAAGAGACGCTCTACGGCGCCGATATCATGCGCATGGCCGAGCGGAGCTTGTTGCTGCAGATCCTCGATCAGCAGTGGAAGGACCATCTGCTGGTGCTCGATCATTTGCGGCAGGGGATCAATCTGCGCGCTTATGCGCAGCGCGACCCGCTCAATGAATACAAACGCGAGGCGTTCGAGCTGTTCCAGAGCATGCTGGTTGCGCTGCGTGAACAGGTGGTCAGCGTTCTGGCACACGTCGAATTACGGGTCGAACGCGGCGACAGTGCGCCGCCGCCCGGATTGACGCCGGCACCGGCACGCGGCGTCGAGACGCGCGAGGATCCGGCGCAAGCGGCGCCCGCGCCGGCGCGCGCGGCTTCGACGCCGGCGCCGTGGGCGCGCACGCCGCGCAACGCGCCGTGTCCGTGCGGTTCGGGCAAAAAGTACAAGCACTGCCACGGCCGGGTTTGATGCCGGGCCCAGTGCGGTAAGGCCGGGAACGAACCGCATTAAACCGAATTAATCAAAGCGAAGGGGCGGCGTAATCCGTCCGCAGCCATGGTGGTGCGGAGTTCGGGCCCGGGCCGGCGTCAGACGCCGTTCCGTTGGCGGCGGCACCTTCTTTGAGACGAGGCTGATCCATGATGTTTTCGACGATATCCGCTGGCGGATTGCGCCGGTTCGCCGTTGGAGCGGTTTTCACGGTCGCGCTGGCAGCGGCGCCGATGGCGGCATTCGCGCAGGCGCCGACGGGTGGATCCGGATCGGCGATCGTGCCAATGCCGAGCTTCGCGCTGATGGTGAAGAAGGTGCTGCCGGCAGTGGTCAACATCTCGGTCACCGAAAAATCCGACGCGGCGACCTCGAGTGATGACGACCAGGGGGATCAACAACTCGGTCAGAACGACAATCCGTTCCAGGGATTTCCGCCGTCGCCATTCGACGAATTCCTACGCCGGTTCTTCCAGCAGCAGCAGCGCCAATTCCATGGATCGCCGATGCCCCAGGGGCAGCGCGTCGCGCTCGGTTCGGGCTTCATCATCGATCCGACCGGTTACGTCGTGACCAACAACCACGTGGTCCAGGATGCAAGCAAGGTGGTGGTCATTCTTCAGGACAACAGCCGGCATCCGGCCAAGGTGATCGGCCGCGATCCCAAGACCGATCTCGCGCTGCTCAAAATCGAGAGCAAGGAGCCGTTGCCCTACGTCACTTGGGGCGACAGCGACGCGACGCAGGTCGGCGACTGGGTGCTGGCGGTCGGCAATCCGTTCGGCCTCGGCGGCACGGTCAGCCCGGGCGTCCTGTCGGCGCGCGGCCGCGACATCCATGCTGGCCCGTATGACGATTTCCTCCAGATCGACGCCTCGATCAATCGCGGCAATTCGGGCGGACCCGACTTCAACCTCCAAGGTCAGGTGATCGGCATCAACACCGCGATCTATTCGCCCAATGGCGGCTCGGTCGGCATCGGGTTCGCGATTCCGTCGAGTCTGGCGAAGCCGATTGTCGAACAGCTGCGCACGCACGGCAAAGTTGAGCGCGGCTGGCTCGGCGTGCAGATCCAGAGCGTCACGCCCGACATCGCCAAGAGCCTTGGCCTGGCCAAGGCGGAAGGCGCGCTGGTCGCCGACGTGACCAAAGACAGCCCCGCCGCCAAAGCCGGCATGAAGCAGGGCGACGTGATCCTGAACTACGACGGTCACGATATCGGCCAGGTCCGCGATCTGCCAATCGCCGTCGCCGAAACCCCCGTCGGTCAGACGGCGGCGATCAAGATTTGGCGTAACGAAAAGCCCACTTCCGTGCAGGTCAAGATCGGCGAGATGCCGGACAATGTCGGCCAGGTCGCCACGACCGAACAGCCGCAGCAAGGCAAGTCCGCGGCCATGGGCCTCAAGCTGTCGAGCCTGACGCCGGAGTTGCGCCGCCAGGCACGCGTGCCGAAGGACGTGCACGGCGTCATCGTCACCGACGTCGCGGCCGGATCGCCGCTCGGCGCGGTCGGCGTGCAGCCGGGTGACGTCATCGTCTCGATCAACCGAAAGGCCGTGGCGACGCCGCACGAGGCGGTTCACGAACTCGAAACGGCGCAAGAAGCTAAAGGACCAAGCAAGACCATACTGCTGCTGATCAACCGGCACGGCGTCAACGAATACGTCGCGCTCACGGTCCAGAGCGGCGCGGAAAAGGGCTGATGCGGGCGGGGAAACGGGCGTGCATATACTGGTTATCGAGGATGATCGTGAGGCGGCGGCCTATCTCGTCAAGGGGCTGACCGAAAGCGGCCATCGGGTCGATCTGGCGTCGGAAGGACGCCAGGGGCTCGACCGCGCCCGGAGCGGCAACTTCGACGCCATGATCATCGACCGTATGCTGCCCGGTCTCGACGGGTTGTCGATCATCGCGGCGTTGCGTGCGGCCAACGATTTGACGCCCGTTCTGGTGCTGAGCGCGCTGGGTGACGTCGAGGACCGGGTGCAGGGACTTAACTCCGGTTGCGACGACTATCTGCCGAAGCCGTTCGCGTTCTCGGAGCTGCTGGCGCGGCTTGAAGCGCTCACGCGCCGCGGCGGCGCCGAAACCAAACTCAAGGTCGCCGATCTCGAAATGGATCTGATCGCGCGCGAGGTTTCGCGCGCCGACCACACGATCGAGCTGTTGCCGCGCGAATTCCGGCTGCTCGAATATCTCATGCGCAATGCGGATCACATCGTCACACGCACGATGCTGCTGGAAAAAGTCTGGGACCATCATTTCGATCCGCAGACCAACGTCATCGACGTTCACATCAGCCGGTTGCGGCAGAAAATAGACCGCGGCTTCGATCAGCCGTTGCTGCACACCGTCCGCGGCATCGGTTACGTCCTGCGCCCGCCGCGCAACTAGATTCCGCGGGTTCCCATCTGCAGGAATTTGGTGCGCCGCGCCGCGCGCAGGCTCGGCCCGTCGAGCTTCAACAGCGGCAACAACGCTTTCTCGACCGCGTCGCCGGCGGCCGCGATTGCCGCTTCGTGGGCGCGATGGGCGCCACCCAGCGGTTCGGGAATGACCGCGTCGATGACGCCGAGCCGTAATAAATCCTGCGCCGTCAGCCGCAGGGCTTCGGCCGCATCCTGCGCTTTTTCGGCGCTCCGCCACAAGATCGAGGCGCAGCCCTCGGGCGAGATGACCGAATAGACCGCGTGCTCCAGCATGAGCACCACGTTGCCGGCGGCCAAGGCGATCGCGCCGCCCGAACCGCCTTCGCCGATGACGGTCGCGACCAACGGCACTTCGAGTTCCAGACAAGCCTCGACCGCGCGTGCGATCGCCTCGGCCTGGCCGCGCGCCTCGGCGTCGATGCCCGGATAGGCGCCGGCTGTGTCGACGAACGTCAGCACCGGTAGCTTGAATCGATTGGCGAGTTCCATCAGCCGGCGCGCCTTGCGATAACCCTCGGGCCGCGCCATGCCGAAATTGTGCCGGACCCGCGCTTCGGTATCGGCGCCCTTTTCGTGGGCGATGACGACGACTGACCGGCCGCGAAACCGGCCGAGCCCGCCGACGATGGCGCGGTCCTCGGCGAACGTCCGATCGCCGGCGAGCGGCGTGAAATCGGCGATCAGTCGCTTCAGGTAATCGTTGCCATGCGGCCGGTCGGGATGACGCGCGATCTGGACTTTCTGCCACGGCGTCAACTTGGCATAGGTCTGGCGCAGAAATTTCTCGACCTTGGTCTCGAGCCGCGCGACTTCCTCGGCGATGTTGAGATCGCCGCCATTCGAGATGTGACGCAGCTCTTCGATCTTGCCTTCGAGATCGGCCAGCGGCTGCTCGAAATCCAGAAAATGACGCATAACGGCTTGACCTAGCATGCGGCGCGCTGGGATGCCACCCCGCGGAGCGCGCTATTTCTTGCGCGCCAGGGGATGCGCTTCGGTGACCAAACGCCGCAGACGCTCGCTTTGCACGTGCGTATAGATTTGCGTGGTGGCGATGTCGGCGTGGCCCAGCATTTCCTGCACGCTACGCAGGTCGGCGCCGCGATCGACCAGATGGCTGGCGAAGGCGTGCCGCAGCACGTGTGGCGAAACCTTGAGCCCGGTCTCGCGCGCGAGCCCGGCGATAAGTTGGCCGCAGCGCCGCCGCGTCAGATGTCCCTCGACACCGCGCGACGGAAACAGCCACCGCGATTCCGCGTCGTCCTTGAGAAAGCGATCGCGCACCGCGAGATAGGCGTCGAGCGCGCGTCGCACCGGCCGGCCCAGTGGCACCAGCCGTTCCTTGCCACCCTTGCCGCGCACCACCAGAAATCGCGGATCGCGGCGGGCGGCAGCGACGATCAACGTGACCAGTTCCGATACGCGCAGACCGCCGCCATAGAGCAGCTCGACCATGCACAACAACCGCACGCCTTCGGCGCCGTCCTTCGCGCGCGCGGCGTCGATAAGTTTTTTCGCGTCGTCGGCGACCAACACCTTGGGCAGCGGCCGGCGCAGCCGTGGACTATCGAGCGCGGCCGTCGGATCGTCGCGGCGGACCTTTTCCAGCACCAGGAAGCGATAAAACTGCCGCAGCGCCGACAGCCGGCGTGCCGAAGTTCCCGGTGCGCGGCGCGCGCCGGCGAGTGTCGCCAGATAGCGACGGAGATCGTCGCTGGCGGCGGCGACTAGAGTCACGTCGCGCGGCCGCAGGAAGGCCTCGACCTGCCGCAGATCGTTGCGGTAGGCCTCCAATGTCAGCTTGGCGGCGCCGCGTTCGGCGGCGAGCATTTCGAGGAATGCCTCGATGTGGCGGTCCATGTCAGATGCCGGCGTTGAGCGCGGCCTCGAGCGCGAGCGCATGGGCATCGTTGTCGAGACCGACGGCACGCAAGCCGCCGATGGCGTGCCCGAGCAACAGGGATTCCGATGTCAGGTGGCCGTCGCTTTCGGCGATCAGAATGGACGCGAGCACGGTCGATCCCAGTTGCGCATTCGCCGCCGCCCGCTGCTGTTCGTCCCACAGAGCCGCGTTCGGCAGCGCACCGGGGGTTGCGGGCGCGGCTAGCGCCTCGGGCGTCAGTTCGGCGAGCGTCGCCGGATCCTCGCCGAGCGCCGTCAGCAGAACGTAGATCAATCCGGCACGCGGACCGGCCGCGGCATCGCCGGCGGCCACGGCCGCATCGTGCGCCACGCTCGCATCGACGTGCGGCACACCCGGCGCCGCGATCAGGCTCAACAGCAACGTCGCCTTGTCGCCGGCGGCGCTGACCCAAGGTTTGGCGCCGGCGGTGTCGCCGGTCGCCAGCAGGATGCGCGCGGCGACGCCGGCGAATTTGGCATCGGCGCTCGTGCTCGGTATGTCCGCCAGCGTCGGCGCCAGCACGGCAGCCACCGGCACGAACACGCCGCGTCGTTCCGCATCGGCGGCGAAGGCCTCAATCGCGTTCGCGCGTACCGCGAAGTCGTTCCCGGATTTCGCCAGCGTGTAGAGCAGGGCGCGATCGCGCGCAGTGGCCGGCGGCCGGATCGACCGGCGAGCGCGTTCCATCTCCTCGGGCTTGAAATTAATCGCGCCGTAGAGCGCGGCGAGATCCGGCGGCGGCAACGCGCCCAGCGCCTCCGCCCGTTCGCCGGCGGCGAGGCGCTCGTCGGCCGGTACATTGCCGTTGCCGGCATAGCCGGCGAGCGCCGCCGGATCGGCGACCGCAATCGCCTCCGCCGGCAGCGGCCGCTTGGCCGCCGCCAGCAAAGTGACGCGTAGCGGCGTCGGATCGCCGAGCCGCGCAACGCGCGCGGCACTGTGTTCCGACAACAGCCGGATCAAGGCATCGAACTCCGGATCCGGCGGCGCCTTCTGGTCGGCGAGCAGGCTTTGGCCGAGCGAGGCTTTGGCGAAATCGCCGGCCAACGCCTGACAGGCGATCAGCGCGCGCGCCCACCACGCTTCGGTGTAGCGGCCGATGCGAGCCGTAACGTCGTTGCAGGCGCCGGTCGTATCGTTGGTGGCGAACCGCAACTCGACGCGGTCGCGGTCGATCGGATCGGTGACGACGGTGTCGGGCAGGGATTCGACCAGCGCCGAACCGTCGTGCACGAAACCGAGCGCGTAGATCCGGTCGATGCGTTCCGCCAGCAGTTTGGAGCCGACAGTGGCGTCCGCAATGCCGGCCGACGCAGGCGCGGCGGCGTCGCTCAACAACAGGCGGCGCGCCAGGCTGGTGAGTTCGGGTGAGGTCACCGGCTGAAGCTGCGGCAAGGTGGCCACGACAAAACCGCGATGGGCGCCATTCCACATGTCATGCGGAAAGCCGCCCTTCGCCGCACCGAGCAAGCCGATCCACGACGTGTCCACCGGCGCCAAGGGCGAAACCTGAATCTGATCGCCGCCCTCGAGGCTCTGCGGTGGCGCGACCGACGACGGGTTCGGCGGCGTCGGGTTTGGCGTCAGCTGGATCGGCTGCGCGGCCGCCGCCGCGACGTTCAGCAGGGTCGCGGCGACGAACCAGACCGCGAAATGCGGCCGCCGCCGCCGCTCAATGCGGCAGTTGCGCATCGGGAATGGGGTGCTCGACACGCGCCATCGGTGCCGGCACGTGCCACACGGCCAGAACTCCGCCGCCCACGACGATCAAGACGACCAGGACCGCGAACGCGATCAAAATGAATTTTCCCATGGACTCCGATTTCCTCGACGAGCCCGATCTGCGCGGGCCGAATGGCGGCGAATCCCGGCGGTATGCTAGGCTCCGGCGATGACCAAACACCGTCAGTTTATCGGCGCCGCATGAGTGTTTCAACGCCACACCGTGATCTGCGCCTCACCAAGACGATCGCGCTTGTCGGTTTGATGGGCGCGGGCAAAACCGCGGTCGGACGACGGCTGGCGCAGCGGCTTGGTGTCGAATTCGCCGACGCCGATGCCGAGATCGAAAAAGCGGCCAATGCCACGATCGCCGAGATCTTCGCCGAGAGCGGCGAGGCGTTTTTCCGCGACCGCGAGCGCGAAGTGATCAAGCGCCTGCTCGCCAATCCGCCGCACGTTCTGGCCACCGGCGGCGGCGCCTTCATGGATCCGTCGACACGGGCGCTGTTGCGGGAGCGCGCCGTCACGATTTGGCTGCGCGCCGACCTCGACCTGATGCTGGCGCGGGTGATGCGTCGGAATAACCGACCGTTGCTGAACGACGGCGACCCGCGCGTCATTCTCGAGCGGCTGATGGCGCAACGCTATCCGGTCTATGGCGAGGCCGACATCGCGGTCGATAGCATCGATGGTCCGGCCGAGATGACGTTGGAACGCGTATGGGCGGCTTTGGCGCCGCATCTCGGCGTGCATGCAGGCGTGGCGCCATGAGCGAAGCCCAGCGGCTGCGCGTCGAGCTCGGCGCCCGCAGCTACGATATCGTCGTCGGTGCACGCTTGCTGGTGCAGGCGGGCGCGCTGATCGCGGGCGTCACGCGCCAGAAACGCGCCCTGATCGTGACCGACGCGAATGTCGCGCGGCTGCATCTCGCCGCATTGCGCCGCGGTCTCGACGCCGCCGGCATCGCGCATGCCGCCATCGTCCTGCCGCCCGGCGAGGAGACCAAGGATTTCGCCCATTTCCAGAAGCTGTGCGAAGACATCCTGGCCGCCGGCATCGAGCGCGCGACGCCGCTCGTCGCCCTCGGCGGCGGCGTGGTCGGCGATCTCGCCGGCTTCGCCGCGGCGACGCTGCTGCGCGGTCTCGATTACGTCCAGGTGCCGACGACACTGCTCGCACAGGTCGACAGCTCGGTCGGCGGCAAGACCGCGATCGATACGCGCCAGGGGAAGAATTTGGTCGGTGCATTTCACCAACCGGCCTTGGTCATCGCCGACATCGACACGCTCGGCACCTTGCCGCAACGCGAGTTGCTCGCGGGCTACGCCGAAGTCGTGAAGTACGGGCTGATCCGGGATCGCGGTTTCTACGATTGGCTCGAAAGCAAAGCCGGCGCGCTGCTCAAAGGCGACCCGGACCTGCGCCGCGAAGCGGTTTTGCGCAGCTGCGCCGCGAAAGCCGCGGTGGTCGCCGCCGACGAGCGCGAGACCGGCGAGCGTGCCCTGTTGAACTTCGGCCACACCTTCGGTCATGCCTTGGAGGCGGCGACGGGATTCGGCAAAGCGCTGTTGCACGGCGAGGCGGTTGCGCTCGGCATGGCGATGGCGTTCGACCTTTCAGCCCGGCTGAAGCTTTGTCCGCCGGACGCCGCCGATCGCGTGCGCCGCCATTTTGCCGGCGTCGGCTTGCGCACGGAAATCGAGAGCGTCGACGCCGATGCCTTGCTGGAGCTCATGCGCAAGGACAAGAAAGTCAAGGACGGCCGGATCAGCCTCATCCTGGTCCGCGATATCGGCCAGGCCTTCGTCAGCCGCGATGTTGCTGCCGATACCCTGCGTACGTTCCTGCGCGATGCGGTCAAGACGCTGGCGCGGCCGGCGCGCGCTCTCTAATAGGCCGCCTGTTCCGGAGGTCCGGTCATGCCGTTGTCGCCCGCATCGTCGCGTCAGCACATCCATACGCGCCAAGTGCATTGTTGCGGGTATCGCCGCGACGACGGCCTTTGGGACATTGAAGGCCATCTCACCGACACCAAGACCTATGCTTTCGACAACGATTATCGCGGCCGCATCGACGCCGGCGAACCGGTGCACGACATGTGGGTGCGGGTCACCGTCGACGACAATCTGATCGTACGCCGTGTCGAAGCGGCGACCGACAAGAGCCCGTTCGCGGTCTGTCCGGCCGTCACCCCGAACTTCGCCCGTCTCGAAGGCTTGAGCATCCGGCCGGGCTTCCTCGCGCAGGTGCGCGAGCGGCTAGGCGGTATCGAAGGCTGCACCCATTTGGTCGAGCTGATGGGGCCGATCGCAACCACCGCGTACCAGACGATTTATCCCTATCGTCGCCGCCTGACGCAGGCCGGCGGCGACGCACCGCCGCAGCCGCCGAAGGAGCGGCCGCGGCTCATCGGCACGTGTCACGCATTCCGCAGCGACGGCGAAATCGTCAAGCGGCTATGGCCGGATTATTACACCGGTCCGCGCAACTGACCGTGCGCGTCAGAGGCGAATGCGCGAGCGCGCGCCGCCGTGTCCCGCGCGCAAATGGCCTTCGTCGGTGGCAGCCGCCTGGAAATATGTTAGCAGGAATACGCGGATCGCGGCGGTGAGCGTCGATTGATTGCGGCTGCGCGCAATCGTCGTCACCAGGTCGTTCAAGCCCTTGTTCTCGCGCTTGCAGACCATGTTGAGTGCTTCCCACATCGCCGGCTCGAGGCGAATGCTGGTGCGGTGGCCTTCCACGGTGACGTTGCGATTGACCAGCGTCGAGCGTGTAGAACTGGCACGCGCATGTTCGCCGCTTCCGGTCCGATCGTGACCGGCCAGCCTGTACTCAATGGGGTCCATCGCTAAATGTTAGCGCGATTTGCGTGCGGCGCAACCATTAAGAGCAGCTTGGTAGCGAAGCACAACCGTAGATTGTAACCAGCAAACGGCCGTTTTCTTAGCGGGGGGCGCGGTCTTCGTCGGGGGTCAGGGTCGTCAATTGAAGCGCATGCATGCCCGATTGGAACTCGTCGGCAAGCAGCGCGTAGACTCGCCGCTGGCGCGCAACCCGGCTCTCGCCGGCAAAGGTCGGTGAAACGATTTCCAGGCGAAAATGGCTTTCGCCGCCGGGGCGCGCGCCCGGGTGTCCGACGTGGCGGCCGGAATCGTCCTCGACGACGAGCCGTGTCGGCTGGAGGCTGGCAAGTTTATTGCGGATTCGTTCGGCGACTGATCCAGACACACGATTAACCCTTTAATTCCTTGAAAACCGGCCCATTTTACGGGTATCGGCAATCTTTAAACCGGCACAGCCTTGTCAGGAATCGACCGTCTCTTCATACTGTCGGACATCATGCCACGTCCCGTAAGCGCGAGCCATGCCGACCCGGAGCGGGCGGCCAACCGGCGGCCGTGCGACCATCCCGGTTGCGCCGGTATGGGCGAATTTCGTGCGCCCCGGTCGCGCTCGGCGCTGCACGAATACCTGTGGTTCTGCCTCGATCACGTCCGGACCTACAACTCGTCGTGGAACTATTACGCCGGCATGTCGCCGGATGACATCGAACGCGAAATCCGGCGCGACACGGTGTGGCAACGGCCCAGTTGGCCGCTCGGATCGCGCACGTTCCGCTACCAGGCGCGATTCAAGGGCGATGGCCTGTTCGATCTCGACGACGACGAGCCGACGGCCGGCCACAACGGCGCCGCGTCGCATCGCCATCCGGCTTCGCCGGAGGCGCGCGCACTGGCGGTTTTCGATTTGAGCGAGCCGGTTTCGCTGGTCGATCTCAAGGCGCGCTACAAGGAGCTGGTGAAGCTAAATCACCCGGACGCGCACGGTGGCGACAAGGACGCCGAAGAGCGCCTCAAGATCATCAATCAGGCCTATTCGACGCTCAAGGCCTGCTACACCTCGCAACTATGAACGGCGACAGAAAGCGATTATGACAGTCGAAACCACGCATTCCAGCGAGACGCCCGACCGGCCCGACATCACGGTTTCGGTGCGCCAGACGTTCGGCATCGATTCGGATTTGCAGGTGCCGGCCTTCTCGCGACCGAGCGACCATGTGCCGGATCTCGACGAAGCGTACCGCTTCGACCGCGACACCACGCTCGCGATCCTGGCGGGCTTCGCCTACAACCGCCGCGTTCTCATTCAGGGCTATCACGGCACCGGCAAGTCGACGCACATCGAACAGGTGGCGGCGCGCCTCAATTGGCCGCTGATCCGCATCAACCTCGACAGCCACATCAGCCGTATCGACCTGGTCGGCAAGGACGCGATCGTCCTCAAGGATGGGTTGCAGATCACCGAATATCGCGAGGGCTTGCTGCCCTGGGCGCTGCAGCATCCGACCGCACTCTGTTTCGACGAATACGACGCCGGCCGTCCTGACGTCATGTTCGTCATCCAGCGTGTGCTCGAAGTCGAGGGCAAGCTGACGCTGCTCGACCAGAACCGCGTCATTCGCCCGCATCCGGCTTTCCGGCTGTTCGCGACGGCCAATACGGTCGGACTTGGCGACACCACCGGCCTCTATCACGGCACGCAACAGATCAACCAGGGCCAGATGGACCGCTGGAATATCGTCGCGACGCTGAACTACCTGCCGCACGATGCCGAGGTCGATATCGTCCTCGCCAAGGCGCCCTCCTACGATAACGAGGAAGGCCGCCGCATCGTCCACGCCATGGTGTCGCTGGCCGAGCTGACGCGCGCCGGCTTCGTCAACGGCGACATCTCGACCGTGATGTCGCCGCGCACGGTGATCACGTGGGCCGAGAACAATCGCATCTTCAACGACATGGCTTTCGCCTTCCGCACCACCTTCCTGAACAAGTGCGACGAGGTCGAGCGCGCCACGGTGGCCGAGTATTACCAGCGCTGCTTCGGCAACGAGCTCAAGGAAAGTGGCGTCCGCGTCACCGTGAGCTGACGCGCCGGAGGCCACGGCCATGCCGGACAACGATTCACCCGTCGAGACCTTCAAGCGGTCGACCGCGGCCGCATTGCGCGCCATCGCGCGTCGCGGCGACGTGACGATCACCTACGGCGCCGAGCCCGCCGGCGCCGCCGGCGCGCGCATCCGGCTGCCGTTGCCGCCGCGCGACTTGGCAGAAAAGGACGCGGCGCCGGTGCGCGGCGCGGCGGACGCGCTCGGCCTGCGGCTGCGTTACCACGATCCGGCCGTGCATGCGCGGCGCGCGCCCGCCGGCGAGACCGCGCGCAGCATTTTCGAAGGCATCGAACAGGCGCGCGTCGAGGCGCTCGGCTCGCGCAACATGGTCGGCGTCGCCGGCAACCTGGCGGCCATGCTCGACGAACGCTATCGCCGCCAGGGCTACGAGCAGATGGCGGAACGCAATGACGTGACGCTGGCCGAGGCGATCCGGCTGCTGGTGCGCGAGCGGCTCGCCGGGGCGCCGCCGCCGCCGGCTGCGCGGCAGGTAGTCGAGCTGTGGCGACCCTATCTCGAAGGCAAAGTGGGCCGCGACCTCCTCGATCTTGAACGCCACATGCGCGATCAGGCGACTTACGCGCGCACGGCCCGGCAGCTGATTCAGGACCTCGATCTCGATCTGGGCGAAGCCGAGGACGATGGCGCCGAGGACAGTGCGGACGACGACAGCGATAAGGCCGACGACAGCGAGAGCGAGAGCAACAAGGGCGAGGCCGCGAGCGCGGACGCGCAAGGCGCGCTCGAAGGCGGCGCGCCGGACGACGAGAAGCAGGACGGCGAGGCTGCCGGCGCCGAAGAGATCCAGGGCGAATTGATGCCCGGCGCGGGGGACGATGATCCGGGTCGCCCCGGCCGGCCGGGGCAGATGCCGCGCCAACGCGGCGCCAACGACGATCCGCTCGCCTATCGCGCCTTCACCACGCAATGCGACGAAATCGTCGACGCGGCGGGTCTGTGCGATCCGGACGAGCTGACGCGCCTGCGCGGCTTGCTCGACCAGCAGCTGGCGCACCTCCAAAGCGTCATCGCGCGCCTTGCGAACCGTCTGCAGCGCCGGCTGCTCGCCAAGCAAGCGCGCTCGTGGGAATTCGATCTCGAGGAAGGCATTCTCGATTCCGCGCGGCTCGACCGCGTCGTCACCAATCCGGTCTATCCGCTGTCCTACAAGCGCGAAAAGGAGATGGAATTCCGGGACACAGTGGTGACGCTGCTCATCGACAATTCCGGTTCGATGCGCGGCCGGCCGATCACGGTCGCGGCGATGAGCGCCGACATCCTGGCGCGCACGTTGGAACGCTGCGGCGTCAAGGTCGAGATTTTGGGCTTCACCACGCGCGCGTGGAAAGGCGGCCAGTCGCGCGAGCGCTGGATCGCCGCCGGCAAGCCGCCCAATCCGGGCCGGCTCAACGATTTGCGGCACATCGTCTACAAGGCGGCGGACGAGCCGTGGCGCCGCGCGCGCAAGAGCCTCGGCCTGATGCTGCGCGAAGGCATTCTCAAGGAAAACATCGACGGCGAAGCGCTGATCTGGGCGCACGACCGGCTGCTCGCGCGGCCGGAACAGCGCCGAATCTTGATGGTGATTTCGGACGGCGCGCCGGTCGACGATTCGACGCTGTCGGTCAATCCAGGCAACTATCTCGAGCGCCATCTGCGCGAGGTCATCGGCCAGATCGAGCGCGGTTCGCCCGTCGAGCTGACGGCGATCGGCATCGGCCACGACGTCACGCGCTATTACCGCCGCGCCGTCACGATCGTCGATGCCGAACAGCTCGGCGGCACGATGCTCGAGCGTCTGGCTGAACTCTTCGACGAGGACGGGCCGGTGGCAACAACGCCGCTGCGCCGCCGTCCGGCGTTGCGCGCCCGCGCCTAACGTCCGTTTTGGTTATTGAACCGGCGGATCGCCGGTGGGTTCGCCGCGCGAGCGGGCATGTCGCCCGAGCACCGCGCTGAAATTGCGCCAGCCATAGGCGATCGCCTCGACCGACTGACCGGCGATGGGAATCGGCCGATGCATGACTTGCTTGCCGCCGAGCCGCTCGTAGAAGAAGCGCGCCGGATTGCCGCGCACGACCCAGACCAGTGCCGAACGATGGCCCGATGCCTCTAGCCGTTGGAACAGCGCGCCCATCAGCGCGCGGCCTACACCCGTTCCTTGCAGGTCGGGCAGCACGTAGAGCGTGTAAATTTCACCCGTGTAATCGACCGTGCCGTCGCGCTGCGCGCCGCAATTGCCGAAGCCGACGACGCCGACATGCGGGTGTTGGGCCACCCAGACGTCTTCGGGCCGATGGCGCAGGAAACTGGCCCACGAGGCGGTCTGGCGCCGCTCGGACATGTTGAGCAGCACCCGATCGGGCAACATGCCGGGATACGTCGCCCGCCAAGTGTCGATCTCGATCTTGGCGATCGCCTGCGCGTCTTCGAGGCGCGCCTGACGAACGACGCTCATCCTCCTGCCCCTCCCAAGGCACGCGCATCATAGACCGGCCGGCGCGCCGCTTTCGAGAGGTTTTGCAAACAACCCAACGATATTTGAACGCTTCAGGCGCGGGTCTCGAGCACGATCTTGCCGGTCGCCCGGCGCTCACGCAGCAGGCGGTAGGCCTCGGGCACGGCCGCCAGCTTCAACCGATGCGAGATGGCGGGTTGCAGGCGGCCTTCCGCATGCCAGCCGGCCAAGCGCGCGAAACCTTGTGTCAACAAATCGGGACGACGCGTCCGGTATGAGCCCCATTGGAAGCCCACGATGTCGACGTTCTTTACAAGGACGTGGTTCGCCGGAATCTGCGGCACGCTGCCGGAGGCGAAGCCGATCACCAGGATGCGGCCGCTCCAGGCGACGGCGCGCAGCGCCTGGGCGAAGGCGTTGCCGCCCACCGGATCGAACACCACGTCGGCGCCGCGCCCGTCGGTGAGGGCGCGCACGCGCTCGCGCAAATCCTCGCGACGGTAGTCGATCGTGTGCGCCGCACCATGCGCCTGCGCCAACGCGCACTTCTCGGCGTCGCCGGCCGCGCCGATGACGCGTGCGCCCATCGCGGCGGCGACCTCGACCGCGGCCAGACCGACGCCGCCGGCGGCGCCGAGCACCAGCACGGTCTCGCCGGGCGCGAGATGCGCGCGCCAGGCGAAGGCGCCATAAGCCGTGCCGTAGGCGATCGGAAAGGCGGCGGCAGTGACGAAACCCATCGACGACGGAATTGGAAAGACGGCGTTCGCGGCGGCGACCGCGACTTCGGCGTAGCCGCCCCACGGCAGCGCCGCCATGACGCGGTCTCCGGGCTTCACATTCGTCACGCCGTCGCCGGTCGCGCGCACCACGCCGGCCGCCTCGAAGCCGGGCGTGAACGGTAGCGGCGGCTTTTCCTGATACGTGCCCAACACCATCAGCATCTCGCCGAAATTGATTCCGGCCGCATGCACGTCGATGAGCACTTGGCCCGCGCCGAGCGGCGGCTCCGCCACGTCGGCAACCGCGAGCTTGTCGATGGCGCCGTATTCACGGCAGAGGATTGCACGCATTTAATAATTCTCCGGCGCGGAACTTGTCGCGCCGCGCGATTGGACGCAAGAGCGATTGCTTGTTCGCCGCGCGGCCCTTCGCTATGGTTGATCGATGCAACGATGGATCGCCGTTCTCGCGCTGCCGCTCGCCCTCGTCGCGACGAGTGCCTTCGCGCAGGACATCAAGACGCTCGAGACCGGAAAAGCCTGGAGCGCCTACACGGTGCCCGAGAAGGGCGGCCTGACCTGCTATCTGGTCGGCAAACCGGCATCGTCCGCGCCCGCTTCGCTGCCGCGTTCGCAGGTCGATGCGATGGTGTCGCACCGCGTCAGCGAGAAGGCCTACAACGTCGTGACCTTCAATCTCGGCTATGCCGCGAAGAAGGATGCCAAGGCCGAACTCGTCATCGACGGCCGCAAATACGCGCTGTTCGTCGATAACGACGCCGCCTGGACCGCGAGCGCGGCGACCGACAAGGCGGTGACCGAGGCGCTGGCGCACGGCAGGTCGGCGGTCCTCAAGGCCACGTCGGCGCGCGGCACGGCGACCACCGATACCTACGAATTGGCCGGTTTCGGCCAGGCGCTGAAGGCGATCGATACGGCCTGCAAGGTCAAGCGGTAACGCTGGCGCCGCACCGGCGGCGGTCCTATATCTTCCTCGTTATGTCCGTTCCGAAAACCCTGATTGGGCTGTCGCGCGAGGAATTGATCGCCGAAATGGCGACGCTCGGCGCCGCGCCGTTCCGCGCCCGCCAGCTCTGGCACTGGATCTATCATCGCGGCGCGCGCGATTTCGCGGCGATGACGACGCTCGCCAAATCGTTCCGGGTGCAGCTCGCCGAGCGCTATACCGTGGCGCGGCCGGTCGAAAGCCGCGCCCAGGTGTCGAACGACGGCACGCGCAAATGGCTGCTCGCCTTTGCCGACGGCCAGGAGGCCGAATGCGTGCACATCCCGGAAGAGGATCGCGGCACGCTGTGCGTCTCGTCGCAGGTCGGCTGCACGCTCACCTGCAAGTTCTGCCATACGGGCACGCAGCGCCTGGTGCGCAATCTCGGCGCCGCGGAAATCGTCGGCCAGATCATGGTGGCGCGCGATGCGCTCGGCGAATGGCCGTCGCCGAAAGACGACCGGCAGCTCACCAACATCGTGCTGATGGGCATGGGCGAGCCGCTCTACAACTACGACAATGTCGCCAAGGCGATGAAGATCGCCATGGATCACGAAGGCCTGTCGGTCTCGAAGCGCAAGATCACGCTGTCGACCGCCGGCGTCGTGCCGATGATCGCGCGCGTCGGATCGGAGCTCGCGGTCAACCTGGCGATCTCGCTGCATGCCGTGACCGACGAGCTGCGCGACGTTCTGGTGCCGCTCAACAAGAAGTATCCGATCGCCGAATTGATCGGTGCCTGCCGCGCTTATCCGAGCGCCAGCAATTCGCGCCGCATCACGTTCGAATACGTCATGCTCAAAGGCGTCAACGACAGCCCGGCCGACGCCCGCGCGCTGGTCAAGCTGATCGCCGGCGTCCCGGCCAAGATCAACCTGATCCCGTTCAATCCTTGGCCGGGTGCGCCTTTTGAATGTTCCACGGAGCAGTCGATTGCCGCTTTCGGCGACATCGTCAACGCTGCCGGCTATGCGTCGCCAGTGCGCACGCCGCGCGGCCGCGACATTCTCGCCGCTTGCGGCCAGCTCAAATCGGCCAGCGTCAAGCTCAAGGCGAGCGAGCGGTTGAAGCAGTCGGCGGAAGCCGCTATATCCGGCCCGGCGGCGGGGTAGCTCAGCTGGTTAGAGCAGAGGAATCATAATCCTAAGGTCGCCGGTTCGAGTCCGGCCCCCGCTACCATCTCGCTTGCCGCGCCTGACTCCACACCAACTTTTTGCGCAGGGTCGTGTCTCGGACCGGGACCACCGTCGGCGCCGCATCGATCAGCGCGGCACACGACGCGTGCCACCATTCGTCGCGCGCTGACCTGTTGCAATCTCTATGAGCTTGAGGCCATGGTGACGGCGCGAATTGGCGTGTGTGGAGGGGGGAGATGTATCGGAATATTTTGATTGCGACCGATGGCTCAGAACTCGCGACCGATGCGGCACGGCACGGCATCGCGCTCGCCAAGAGCCTCGGCAGCAAGGTTACCGTGGTCACGGTCACCGAGCCGTTCTACTGGCAGGATGCCCACATTCCGGCCGATCAACAGCCTAATTACGTGCAAGCCGCGCAACGGGAGGCGAAGGCGGTTCTGGCCAAGCTTGCCGATGCGGCGAAGGCGGCCGGCGTTCCGTGCGAGACGGTTCATGTCGAGCACGGGCCGCCTTACTCATCCATCATCGAAACCGCACAGGCAAAGAAATGCGACCTCATCGTCATGGGTTCGCATGGCAGGAGCGGGGTCGCAGCGCTCGTTCTCGGCAGCCACACGTTGAAGGTGCTGACGCACTCCAAGATTCCAGTGCTGGTCTGCCGTTGAGTCGAGCGCGCGGGCCGCGCCGAGCCGAGCCAAGAGAGCGCGATTCAATCCAGCAGCGTGCGTATGCGTCTGTTTGACGATGCCGTCGAGCGCCACCTGGCGCGTCCATAGGCCGACCATCAACTTGCACAGAAACAGCCGCTCGCCTTGCGGTGCGTCGCCGGTTGCGGCGGCATAGCGCGTCAATAGATCGCCTTCTTCGTCACGTGTCAGGCGAAGCTGCAGGATCGTGTCCGCCAGGTCGTAAGCCAGATCGTACAGATTGAGCTTGTTCTTGCCGATGTCGCGGTGCTCGAAATCGGTCTTGAGCGGGCCGGCCGGACCCGCGACCCATTCGTCTCCCGCCATCCGCCCGTCGATCAGGGCAACCCGCTTGGTCGCAATCGAGCGATTAAGACCGCGGCGTCAACCCGATCGATAGAGCGGCAGCTTGGTACCGGCTGCGGTGCGCTCGACCATGACCGCGCGGCGGAAGCGGTACAGCTTCGCCGGCCGTCCGCCGGTCGCGGTTGCGACCTTGCCGGTCTCTTCGACCAGTCCCTGTTGCTCGATGAGGCGGCGGAAATTCTGCTTGTGCAGCCGCTGACCGGCGAGAGCTTCGACCGCACGCTGCAGCTGGAACAGCGTGAAGCTCGCCGGCATCAACTCGAAAACCACCGGCCGGTATTTGATCTTGGCGCGTAGCCGGGCGATGCCGGTGGCCAGGATGCGGCGGTGATCGTGCATCATCGGCGTTCCGGCGCCGGTGTTCACCACGCCCGGATGGCCGCGCGCCTCGGGTACGATGCCGGCTTCCCACAGCAGCTCGTAACGCTGCAGCACGAATTCCTCGTTCCAGCTATGCGGTTTGGCGCCGAAGGCCACGTCGATGCGCTCGCGCCGTTCGCGCATCATCGATGGCGCGCCTTGCCGCGCCCAGGCGCGCAGTCGCGGCAGGATCGTGCTCGTAATCGTCCGCGGTGGACCGCGGCGCCAATCTTCCCATGGAAAATATTGATACCAGTTGCGCCACGTGGCGTCCGCGGCGTCGCTGTCGCTGCGCTCGCGCGTCAAGCCGAGATAGCTGATGGAGATCCGGCGGTCGACGGCTTCCTCGCGCGTGCGTTCGCGGTCGGCGAAGGTGTAGAGCTGCTCGACATAGCCCAGCGCGTGGCCCGTCTGGTCCTCGACCCACGAACGCACACCGCTCTGCAAGGTGTGGTGGCGCGATTGCAGCGGACCCGAGGGCAGGGCTTCGCCGCCGTGCAGGGTGAGCGCGCGCGGCTCGTCAGACGTCACGGCGACGATCACAGCGGTCAGCTCGATCGCCAGCGTGCCGCGCGGCAATGCCGGCGCGTGTCCGCTGCGGTGGTCGGTCCTCGTTGTCGCTGTCACGCCGTCGTCGCCCCGTCTTGACAGGTATTATCGTCAATCATAGCATAAGTCGGAGGGTGGGTACTTCCGCCCGTTTTCTTTGCGCTTCGAAATGCTCATAGAGAGTATAATGAAATGCCCGACACGATCACGCTGGAACGGCTTTATGAACGTGTTCGCCAAGCGATCCCGCCGGTCGAATGGCCGGTCTTCGCCGACGACATCGCCGCGATCCTGGCGCTCAAGCGGGAACGCGACGCCGTCGTTCTGGCGCACAATTACCAGACGCCGGAGATCTTCCACTGCGTCGCCGACATCACCGGCGACAGTCTGGTGCTGGCGCGCGAAGCGGCCAAGACATCGGCGCGCGTCATCGTCCTGGCCGGCGTGCATTTTATGGCCGAGACCGCCAAGCTCCTCAATTCCGACAAGACGGTGCTGATCCCCGATACGCGCGCAGGCTGCTCGCTGGCGGAGTCGATTACGGCTGCCGACGTGCGGCTACTCCGGCAGCGTTATCCGGGCGTGCCGGTCGTCAGTTACGTCAACACCTCGGCCGCGGTGAAGGCCGAATCCGATATCTGCTGTACCTCGGGGAACGCCAAACGCGTCGTCGAATCACTCGGCGTGCCG
>DASYXI010000005.1:0-38532 GCA_035934995.1 Allostellaceae bacterium | reverse complement strand
CCTCGCGTTGCAGCCTGGCGAGCTGCGCGATGCCGTGACGCGCCAACGCCAGCATCTCGGTGAAACGCGCCTCGGCGAAATGGCCTTTCTCCGCCGTCGCCTGGATCTCGACGATACCGCCGGTGCCGGTGACGACGAAGTTGGCGTCGGCTTCGGCGGTGGAATCCTCGGCATAATCGAGATCGAGCACGGGCTCGCCAGCGGCGATGCCGCAGCTGATCGCGGCTACCGAATCGATCAACGGAAAGACCGTGAGTGCCGCCTGCGCCATCGGGCTTTTGAGCGCGAGATAGAGCGCGACGTAACTGCCGGTGATCGCGGCGGTGCGTGTGCCGCCGTCGGCCTGCAGCACGTCGCAATCGATACGGATCTGGCGTTCACCGAGCGCGTTAAGATCGGCGATGGCGCGCAACGAGCGGCCGATCAGGCGCTGGATTTCGTGCGTGCGGCCGGTCTGGCGGCCGCGCGCCGCTTCGCGTTCGGTGCGGGTATGGGTCGAGCGCGGCAGCATGCCGTATTCGGCGGTGATCCAGCCGCGGCCGGTATTGCGCAGGAACGGCGGCACCTTCTCCTCGACGGTGGCGCAGCACAGAACGCGGGTATCGCCGAACGACGCCAGGCACGACCCTTCGGCGTATTTGGCGACGTTCGGCTCGAGGCGGACCAGACGCAAGTCGCTCGGGCCGCGGCCGGAGGGGCGCGGCATGCTTTGTCCCTTTCACGGAGTGGCGGGAGGCAAGCTAATCCGCGACGCCGCGCAGGACAAGCGCTTGGGTTGACCCCAATGCCGGACCTCCCTAGATAATGCGCGCCGTGCCCGACACTGGAACCAGCAAACCCGCCTCGGTCAAATTGGCCACCGCGGACAGCTTTGCGATCGGCGAGCTCAACGAGCGCTCGCGCGAAATCTTCCGCATGATCGTCGAAGCCTATGTCGAGACCGGCGAGCCCGTGGGCTCGCGCACGCTGGCGCGGCGCAGCGCCCTCGACCTGTCGCCGGCGACCATCCGCAACGTCATGGCCGATCTCGAAGAGCAAGGCCTGCTCTTCGCCCCCCATACGTCCGCCGGCCGGCTGCCGACGGAGACGGGGCTGCGTCTTTTCGTCAACGGCCTGTTGGAACTCGGCGGGATTTCCGAAGACGAGCGGCGCAACATCGAAGCGCAATGCGCCGCCGGCGGCAAAAGCCTGCCGCAAGCGCTCGAACAGGCGACGTCGATGCTCGCCGGCCTGTCGCGCTGCGCCGGCCTCGTGATCGCGCCCAAGACCGAGCGCGCGCTGAAGCACGTCGAGTTCGTGCCGCTGGCGCCGGGCCGCACCCTGGTCGTGCTGGTGACCGAGGACGGCCTGGTCGAGAATCGCATCATCGACACGCCGACCGGCACGTTGCCGTCGTCGATGGTTGCGGCGAGCAATTATCTCAACGCGCGCATGGTGGGCCGCACGCTCGACGAATCGCGTGCGGCCATCCTCGCCGAGATCGCCCAGCGCAAAGACGAGGTCGACGAGCTGACGGCGAAGCTGATCGCCGCCGGATTGGCGTCGTGGTCCGGCAGCCCGGCCGAAAGCGCGCTCATCGTCAAAGGTCAGTCGAAGCTGCTCGAGGACGTGACGGCGCTCGCCGATCTCGAACGGCTGCGCGCACTGTTCGAGATGCTGGAAACGAAAGAGGCGATGGTGCGCCTGCTCGACGCGACCCGCATCGGCGAAGGCGTGCAGATCTATATCGGCGCGGCGACGCCGCTGTTCGGCGTGACGGGCTGCTCAATGATCGTCGCGCCGTACACCAATTCACGCGAGCAGATGGTTGGAGCGATCGGGGTTATCGGACCGACGCGGCTCAACTATGCGCGTATCATTCCGATGGTCGATTACACCGCCAAGGTGATCGGCCGACTCATGGGTTGAAGGACATGAACGGCGAAGAAGAAGAAGACGCATTCGACAAACCGGCCGATGCGCAGCCCGAGGTTGCGCCCGAGCCCACGGCCGCGGACGCAACGGTGGCGCGGCTCGAAGCCGAGCTGGCGGAGAGCAAGGACCGTCTGCTGCGAGCGTTGGCCGAGGCCGAGAACCAACGCCAACGCCTTCAGCGCGACCGCCACGAGGCGCAGCGTTATGCCGCGTTCGAGTTCGCGCGCGAGCTTCTGAACGTGGCGGACAATCTGCGGCGCGCGATCGACGCCGTGCCCCAGGCCGATTCGACGGCGCGCGGCGTGGTCGAGGGCGTCGCCGCCACCGAACGCGAGCTGCTGGCGATCTTCGAGCGTCACGGCGTCAAGCGCGTCGAACCCAAGCTGGGCGAGCGTTTCGACCACAATCTGCACCAGGCGATGTTCGAGGTGCCGGGCGCGCCGCAGCCGCCGGGCACGGTCGCCCAGGTGCTGCAGGCCGGCTATGTCATGCACGACCGGCTGTTGCGGCCGGCCTTGGTCGGTGTTGCCAAGGCCGCGGCCGGCGCCGCGGCACCGGAATCCGATCCGGGAAAATAGCCGAAGGCGCGCCTAGCGCGCGGTCGAATCGACAAGCGACGCGGTTTGCGGCGCGCGCACGGCCGCCACCAGCTTCGGATCGAGCTTCGCCGCCTTGGCGATATCGGCGGCCGCGGCCGCGTGATTGCCGAGTTGCTCGAGCGCGAAGGCGCGGCCGAGATAGGCCGAGGCGTATTTCGGCGCCAGCACGATGGCGCGATCAAAATCGGCGAGCGCGGCGGCGTAATCGCCGAGCAGGCCGTAGGTCACGCCGCGATTGCGATAGGGAAACGGATCGCTCGGCGCGAGAATGATGGCGTTGTTGTAATCGCTCTTGGCTTCGTCGAACTTGTTCAGCGCGCGCAGCGCGTTGCCGCGATCGTTATAGGCGATCGCGACGTCGTTGAGGCTTTCGCTGTCATTGGCGATCACTTCGGAACAGCCTTCGACAATCACCTGGGGCGGAACGCCGCCGGTGCCGTTGCACAATTGCTCCCAATCATGCAGTTGCGCCTTGGCCGAGCCGGGAACGAAGAGCAGCGCCGCGACCGCGACGGCGGCCGGCACCGCGAGACGGGCCAGCGCGCGCCGGCGCTCGATCAACAGAATCATCGGAATGGCGACGAGCAGCAGTGCGAGTCCGCTCGGCTCGGGGACGGGTGTGGGCGAGCCGCCGGGACCATTGCCGGGGTTGCTACCCGGATTGCTGCCGGGGCTGCCACCAGGACCGCCGCCCGTGGTCGTGCCGGGATTGCCACCGCCGGGATTGCCACCGCCGGGATTTCCGCTGCCGGGATTGTTCGTGCCCGGATCGGTCGGCGTGCCACCGCCGCCGCCCGGTGTGCTCGTGCCGGTCAGACCGGAGGGAATGAACATCGGCACGCCGTCGAACGGCGCCGGTCCGTCGCTGGCGGTGTCGTGCTCATAGGTGTCGGTGTTGAAGCCGCCGAATTCCAATTCGACGGCGTAATTGAAGCCGGCGCCCGATCCGTGCATGCCAGAATCGGCGGCGATCACGTTATGGACGATGGCGCGGCCATCGCCGCCCCAGGTGCCGAGCGCGAAATATGGATTGCGATTGAGGCCGCCGTTCGTGATCGACCGGCCGTCGGATTCGCGGAGCAGCGCCTGGAAGTTGCCAATGCCATTAGCCGGTTGATTATTGGTCCCATGCGATGCGCCGGCATTGCCGTCGCCGTCGCCGGTCCAAACACGCGCGATCGACGCCGCGTCCACCGACATGTCGCCCAGCGGATCGAGCGTGATGCCGGCGTCGTGTGTCTCCATCGCCTCGAAGCCGTTGATCGGCAGAGTGCCGGCGACCGGCGCGGCGAAGGCGGGCGCAGCAAGCGCGACGGTGACGCACGCGGTGAAAGCGGCAAGGAGCTGGGCGCGGATCATGCGCCCCAAACTCTATGGACCTCGAATTAAATCCTTCTTTATTTAGAAGAAAGTTTGAGTCGAATGCGTCTTAAGTGTCGGTATTCTTGACAATGAAACCCGCGGAGCGCCGTCACGCGCATGGCAGCGGCGGGCGTCCGCGGCTCAATTTTGGACGAACGTGCCGATTAACTGCAACCCGCGCGGCCACCACACCGGTTCGAGCGACCGACCGCGCACGTCCCGCTCTTGGTGCGTGCGACCCATGGTCGTCGAATTTGCGCGTTGAAATTTGTCCACCGAAACACGCGCGACGACCAGCGTGCGATGCGCCATCGGCGACCCCCGATCGCCGCCGGTGCCGAACCGGATCGGGGTGAGCGGCCGGATTCCCGCCGGCCACCCCTTGAGCCGGATCGCCGGATTACCCATGTATGAGGCCGAAATCGGCCGGGGAAAGGCCAAGCGGACGTTGCAGCAACGACCGCCACTCCATATATATCCCCTCGGCTTTCGGGACGGGCCCTTAAAACCGGGGGTTCGAGCGGCGCTTCGGGCCGTGCGGATCCGCCGTAGGAGAGACATACATGGCGAAGGTTATCGGCATCGACCTCGGCACGACCAATTCCTGCGTCGCCGTGATGGAAGGCAAGCAGGGCAAGGTCATCGAGAATAGCGAGGGTGCGCGCACCACCCCCTCGCAGGTGGCCTTTACCGAGGGCGGCGAGCGGCTGGTCGGCCAGGCGGCCAAGCGCCAGGCGGTGACCAACCCCGAAAACACCTTCTACGGCATCAAGCGGCTGATCGGCCGGCGGATGACCGACCCGATGGTCAAGAAGGAGATGGATCTCGTCCCCTTCAAGATCGTGCCGGGCGACAATGGCGACGCCTGGGTCGAAAGCCGCGGCAAGAAGTTCGCGCCGTCGCAGGTCAGCGCCTTCGTCCTGCAAAAGATGAAGGAAACCGCCGAGGCCTATCTCGGCGAGAAAGTCACCGAAGCCGTCATCACCGTTCCCGCCTATTTCAACGACAGTCAACGCCAAGCCACCAAGGACGCCGGCAAGATCGCCGGGCTCGACGTGCTGCGCATCATCAACGAGCCGACCGCCGCGGCGCTCGCCTACGGGCTCGAGCAGAAGAAGACCGGCACGATCGCGGTCTACGATCTGGGCGGCGGCACCTTCGACATCTCCGTCCTCGAGATCGGCGACGGCGTGTTCGAGGTGAAGTCGACCAACGGCGACACCTTCCTCGGCGGCGAAGATTTCGACAAGCGCGTGATCGATTATCTCGCGGACGAGTTCAAGAAAGAGCAGGGCATCGACCTGCGCAACGATCGGCTCGCGCTCCAGCGCCTCAAGGAAGCGGCGGAGAAGGCGAAGATCGAGTTGTCGTCCTCGATGCAAACGGAAGTAAACCTGCCCTTCATCACCGCCGATCAGGCGGGACCGAAGCATCTCAACATCAAGCTGACGCGCGCCAAGCTCGAGGCGTTGGTCGACGATCTGATCCAGAAGACGATCGAGCCGTGCCGCAACGCGCTCAAGGACGCGGGGCTGAAGGCGAGCGAGATCGGCGAGGTCATTCTGGTCGGCGGCCAGACGCGCATGCCCAAAGTGATCGAGGCGGTGAAGACCTTCTTCGGCCGCGAGCCGAACCGTTCGGTCAATCCCGACGAGGTCGTGGCGGTCGGCGCGGCGATCCAGGCCGGCGTCCTCAAGGGCGAAGTCAAGGACGTGCTGTTGCTCGACGTCACGCCGCTGTCGCTCGGCATCGAGACGCTGGGCGGCGTGTTCACGCGGTTGATTGATCGCAACACGACGATCCCGACCAAGAAGAGCCAGGTGTTCTCGACCGCCGAAGACAATCAGACGGCCGTGACCATCAGGGTCTTCCAGGGCGAGCGCGAGATGGCGGCCGATAACAAGCTGCTCGGCCAGTTCGATCTGGTCGGCCTCCCGCCGGCGCCGCGCGGCGTACCGCAGGTCGAAGTCACGTTCGATATCGACGCTAACGGCATCGTTTCGGTCCAGGCCAAGGACAAGGCCACCGGCAAGGAACAACAGATCCGCATCCAGGCATCGGGCGGCCTCGGCAAGGACGACATCGACAAGATGGTGAAGGACGCCGAAGCGCACGCCGCCGACGATAAAAAGCGGCGCGAGCTGGTGGAAGCGCGCAACCAAGGCGAAGCGCTCGTCCACGCCAGCGAGAAGACCCTCAAGGAGAACGCCGACAAGATTCCGGCCGACGGCAAGCAGGCGGTTGAAAGCGCGATCGCCGACCTCAAGGGCGTGCTGAGCGGCGAGGATATCGGTCAGATCCGCGCCAAGTCCGAGGCGCTGGCGCAGGCGTCGATGAAGCTGGGCGAGGCGCTCTACAAGCAGCAGACGCCGCCGCCAGGCGGCGGTGGACCGCAGCCGGGCGCGGGCGCGCCAGGCGGCGATCAACAGGCCGGCAACGAGAAGGTGGTCGACGCCGACTTCGAAGAGGTCGACGAGCAGAAGAAACGCGGCTCCGGCTGACGGCGCCGCTTTTTTCGTCGCCAGCGTGAACCCTAAAGCGTCATAACAAGGCGATGGCGAAGCGGGATTTTTACGAGACCCTTGGCGTGACGCGCGGCGCCTCGGCCGAGGAACTCAAGAAGGCGTTCCGCAAGCTCGCCATGGAGTGTCACCCGGATCGTAATCCGGGCGATGCCAAGGCCGAGCACCGGTTCAAGGAAATCAACGAAGCCTACGACGTTCTCAAGGACGAACAGAGGCGCGCGGCTTATGACCGCTTCGGCCACGCCGCGTTCGAGAACGCCGGCCGCGGCGGCGGCGGCGATTTCGGCTTCGGCGCCGGTTTCGGCTCCGGCTTTGCCGACATCTTCGACGAGATGTTCGGCGACTTCATGGGCGGCCGCCGTCAGCAAGGCGGCGCCAACCTGCGCGGCAGCGACCTGCGCTACAACCTCGAGATCACGCTCGAGGAAGCCTTCAACGGCAAGCAGACCACCGTGCGCGTGCCGACGCTTGCGCCCTGCGACGCGTGCAAGGGCACCGGCGCGGAGGCGGGCTCGCGGCCGATCAACTGTCCGACCTGCCACGGCCAGGGCCGCGTGCGCGCCCAGCAGGGCTTTTTCACCATCGAGCGCACCTGCCCGGCGTGTCACGGCGCCGGCCGCGTCATCGAGAACCCGTGCCGGCAATGCGGCGGTCAGGGCCGCGTGAACCGCGAACGCGCGCTGTCGGTGTCGATTCCGGCGGGCGTCGAGGACGGCACGCGCATCCGGCTGGCCGGCGAGGGCGAAGCCGGCGTGCGCGGCGGCGGCGCGGGCGATCTCTACATCTTCCTGTCGATCAAGCCGCACCGCTTGTTCCATCGCGAAAGCAACCACATCCACGTGCACGTGCCGGTGTCGATGACGACCGCGGCTTTGGGCGGCGCGCTTGAAGTGCCGACAATCGACGGCAGCCGCGCGCGCGTCACGATTCCGCCCGGCACGCAGAACGGCCATCAGCTCCGTCTCAAGAGCAAGGGCATGTCGACGCTGCGTTCGACCGCACGCGGCGATATGTATGTCGAAGTGCGGGTCGAGACGCCGGTGCATCTGTCGAAGCGACAGCAGGAGCTGCTCAAGGAATTCGCCGCCGCCGGCGACGCGCGCAAAACCCAGCCCGAGGCCGAAGGCTTCTTCGCCAAGGTCAAAGAGTTCTTCGGCGATCTGACCGAATAAGTTCTCCTTCACGTGCTATAGTCGCGCGGGGTGGTTTTTCCGGGGGGAGAAGCCGGTGGTCAAGCTGGCATTCTGGGACACGGTCAACGGCGCCTATCGCTTTGTCGCCAGCCATCCGCTGATGGTCCTGCGCACCGGTTGGCTCTATCTCATCCTCAATGCGTTCGACGTGGCGCTGCGCCGCGCCGAGTCGCTGACGCCATCGTTGCGCGCCGTCGCCTTCGCCATCGCGATCCTGCTGATCGGCGCCAGCGTCGCCTGGCACGTCGCCTTGCTGCGCGCGATCCTGCTCGACGAGCATTCGTGGACGGCGGCGCTGCAATTCCGCCGGCGTCATTGGCGGATGCTCGGCGTCGGCATCCTGCTGTTCTTGATGTTGCTGCCGATCGCGGCCGTCATCGCGCTGATCGGCTTCCTCGCGTTTCACTTCGGCGGACCGGTGGGGATCGCGATTTTCGCCCTGTTCGCCGCCGTCGCGATCGTCGCGCTGATCGTCGTCGCCTGCCGCCTTTACCTGCTGGGTCCGGCCATCGCGACCGACGATCCCGCGAAAGCAATCCGTGCCGCCTGGCGGCGCGGCCGGGGCAATAGCTGGCGATTGTTCTTCGGCGATCTGTTGATGATCGTTCCGGCGGTGATCGTCGCCGGGCTGATCGGCGGCGCCGGCGGGCTTCTGGTCTTCGTCGCGACGCACGGCGACCTGTCGTTCAACGACTGGATTGCCCAGCTGAGCTTCGGCAGCCGCCTGGCGCTGGGCGTTGCCCAGGGGGTTATCCAACTGGTCGTCAGCGCGTTCAGCGTCACCTTCTACGCCTTCGCGTATCGGCAGCTGGCGGCGAATTGGAACGCGCCGCCTGCGCGCGCGGCATTGCAGATCGACACCTGACGCGGGTCGACGGCGCCATGGGGTTCGTTTAAACCGGTCGCCTCGCCAACCGCTTAGCGCCCCCTCATCCCGTGCCCCGAAAACTCCTGCTTCCGCTCGCGATCCTGTGGCTGGCCGGCATCGGCCTGCGCCTCACGGTGCTAGCCGTGCCGCCGGTGATTCCGCTGATTCATGGCGAGCTGCACATGAGCGAGACGGAGATCGGCACGCTCGGCGCACTGCCCTCGCTGCTGTTCGCCTTCGCCGCGGTGCCGGGTTCGCTCCTGATCGCGCGGACCGGCGCGGTACCGACGCTCGTCGGAGGGTTGGTGCTGGCGGCGCTCGCTTCGGCCGCGCGCGGCGCCGCCGACAGCGTCGCCACCCTCTATCTTTCCACCGTCGCAATGAGCGCCGGCGTCGCCATCATGCAGCCGGCGTTGCCGCCGCTGGTGCGCGCCTGGTGCCCGGACCGCATCGGTTTCGCCACCGCGGTCTATACCAACGGCTTGCTGATCGGCGAGACGTTGCCGGTCGCGCTCACGCTGCCGTTCGTGCTGCCGCTGGTCGGCGGCTGGCGCTGGAGCTTCGTCGTCTGGAGCGTGCCGGTGCTATTGACCGGCTTGCTCGTCCTGGTGCTGGCGCCGCGCGACGTGCATCCGCGCGTGGGCGAACGGCGACGCTGGTGGCCCGACTGGAAGAATCCGCTGATCTGGCGTCTCGCCTTCATGCTGGGCGGCACCAACACCGCCTATTTCGCCACGAATACCTTCCTGCCCGATTATCTGCGCGCCACCGGCGACGGACGCTGGATCAGCGCGGCGCTGACCTCGCTCAATTTCTGCCAGCTGCCGCTGTCGTTCGCCATGCTGGCGCTGGCCGAGAAGCTGGTGCGGCGGCACGCCGCTTATATCGTGCTGGCGGCGCTGGTGCTGGCGAGCGCGGTCGGCCTCGCCTTCATGTCCGGCCCGTGGGTCGTCGTGTGGTCGGGCGTGCTCGGCGGCGCCAATTCGTCGATTCTAGTGCTGATGCTGGCGTTGCCGCCGCTCTTGGCGCGACCCGAGGACGTGCATCGCGTCATCGCCGCGATGTTCACCATCTCCTATCCGACGGCGGTCGTGTTTCCGATTCTCGCCGGCTTCGCTTGGGACGCGAGCGGCTGGCCGGGCTTTGCCTTCGTGCCCGCGGCGATCGCCGCGATCGCGATCATCGCCCTGGCGCCGACGATCGACTTCCACCGCGGCGCGGCCTGAGCTGCGCTATTCGGCGGCGACCGTCGGGTTCTGCGCCGGCTCCTCGACGAGCGCGCCGAGTAGGCCTTCGCGGATGTTCTTGAGCCGCGTTTCGTCCTCGATCTTGTGGCCGAACAGATCCTTCACGTAGAAGACGTCGACCACCTTTTCGCCGTAGGTCGAGATCTTGGCGCTTGAGATCTGCAGGTTGAGCGCCGTTAGCGCGCGCGTCACCTGGAACAACAGACCCGGTCGATCGCGGCCGTTCACTTCGATGACGGTGTGGGTACGGCTTGCATTGTTGTTGACGATGACGCGCGGCGGCACCGCCAGCGTGCGCGTGCGCGCCGGGATCGGCTGCGGCCGCGCGAGTTCCACATGCGCCTTGATCGCGCCCGACAGCACGCCTTCGAGCGTGGCCGACAGCCGCGCGAGGCGCTCCGGCTGGTCGAAGGCGCCGCCGGCTTGGTCCTGCACCGTGAAGGTGTCGAGCGCCATGCCGTTCTGCATGGTGAGAATCTTGGCATCGACGATGTTGGCGCCGGCGATGGCCAGGGCGCCGGCGATGCGCGAGAACAGGCCGGCGTGGTCGGCGGTGTAGAGCGTGACCTCGGTGACCGCCCGGCCGGGATCGACCCGCGTTTCGATCGTGAGCAGCTTGTTGTCGCGCTCGGCAACGCGGATGAGGCGCGCGTGCCGTGCCATGGTTTCCGGCTCGAACGACAGCCAATAGAACGGATAGCCCTTGGCGATGAAGCTGTCGATTTCCTCGGGCGTGAAGTCGCCGAGCAGCTGCTTGACCGCCGCCTGCGCCGCGGCGATGCGTTGACCGCGCGCCTCGTCGACGAGCCCGCCGGCCATCAGCTCCGCGGCGCGGCTATAAAGTTCGCGCAGCAACGTCGCTTTCCAGCCGTTCCACACCTTGGGTCCGACGGCGCGGATATCGACCGTCGTCAGCACCAGCAACAGTTTGAGCCGCTCGGGCGACTGCACGCGCTCGACGAAATCCGAGATCGTCTTCGGATCGTCGACGTCGAGCTTGAAGGCGGTCGCGCTCATCAGCAGATGCCAGCGCACCAGCCAGGCGACGGTTTCGGTTTCCTCGGCCGACAAACCCAGCCGCGGACCGAGCTTTTGCGCCACCTCCTCGCCCAAAACCGAATGGTCGCCGCCGCGGCCCTTGGCGATGTCGTGGCACAGCACCGCGAGATACAGCGCGCGGCGCGAGCCGGCGTCGATCGTCGGCATCAGCGAGGTCGAGAGCGGCAACTCGTCCGCCAGCAGGCCCTTCTCGATTTTCGCCAGGATGCCGATGGCGAAGATGGTGTGCTCGTCGACGGTGTAGATGTGATACATGTCGTACTGCATTTGCGCCACGACACGGCCGAAATCCGGCACGAAACGGCCGAAGACGCCGGCCTCGTTGAGACGACGCAGCGCGACCTCGGGATCCTTGCGCGACGTCAAAATCTCCATGAACAGCCGGTTGGCTTCCGGATCGGCGCGCAAATTGTTGTCGATCAGCCGCAGATTGTGCGTGATCAGCCGCAGGGCGTGCGGATGGATGTCGAGCTCGTGTTCCTCGGCGACATGAAAGAGGCGCAACAGATCAACCCGATCGCGGCGGAACGCGTCCTCGCCGTCGACGTCGACGCGGCCGCCTTCGACGACGAAGCCGTCGAGCGTCTTGGCGCCGCCCCACGGCCGCCACGCCAGCAACGGCCGCGCCTTGTGCTCGGATTCAAGCACGGCGCAAATGATGCGCGTCAGATCGCCGACGTCCTTGGCGACGAGGAAATAGTGCTTCATGAAACGCTCGACGCCGCGCGTGCCGGCGTGATCGGTATAACCCATGAGGCGGCCGATCTCGGCCTGATGCTCGAAGGTCAGCCGGTCTTCGGCGCGGCCGGCGAGGAAATGCAGGTGGACGCGCACCGTCCACAGGAAATTCTGCGCCCGGGCGAAGCGCGCCGCTTCGTCGTCGGAGAACACCTTGAGCTCGACGAGCTTCGACACGTCGTCGACGCGGTAGGCGAACTTGGCGATCCAAAACAGCGTGTGCAGATCGCGCAGGCCGCCCTTGCCCTCCTTGACGTTGGGCTCGACCAGATAGCGTGAATCGCCGAGCCGCTGGTGGCGCTCGTTGCGCTCGGCGAGCTTGTCCTTGACGTATGGCGCGGCGTTGCCCTTGACGATCTCGGCGTCGAACGCCGCTTTCATTTTGTCGAAGATCGCCTGCTCACCCCAGATGTAGCGTGCTTCGAGAATTGCGGTGCGGATCGTGAGATCGGCCTTGGCCTGGGCGATGGTTTCGTTGATCGAGCGCGTCGACTGGCCGACCTTCAATCCCAGGTCCCAGAGCACATAAAGCATGTACTCGACGACCTGCTCGGTATGCGGCGTCGCCTTGTAGGGCAGCAGGAACAGGAGATCGACATCGGAAAAGGGCGCGAGCTCGCCGCGGCCGTAGCCACCGACCGCGACCAGCGCCATGCGTTCGCCTTCGGTCGGGTTCGCGGCCGGATAGACATGGCCGACGGTGAAGTCGTAGAGCACGCGGATCAGCTGATCCATCAGGAAGCAGAGCGCGTGCGCCGCGTCGGTGCCCGAACCGTCGGCGTCGAAGCGTTGACGAATCTCGGCGCGGCCGGCGGCCAGCGCCTCCTTGAGGAAGGCAACCAGTTGCGGCTGGTTCGGCGTGCCGTTTTCGGCGAGTTCGTCGAGCCGCGCCAGCAGGCTGCGGCGATCGACCACCGCGCGCGGCCGGTTGATGGCGTGCATGACGTCAGTTTACACGGACGGCGCCGTTCTGTCGCCCCGGACGGCCCGGAAATTCAGCCGCGACTGTCGAGTAAGCTCTTGAGCTTATAGAGGAATTCGAGCGCGTCCTTGGGCGCGAGTTCGTCGGGACGCAAGGTATCGAGCAGTGCATCGACGGGCGACGGACCAACCGCCGGCGCCGTGGGTGCTGCGGCATTGAACAGCGGCAGATCGTCGGCGAGCTTCGCGAGCTGGCCGCGTTGCTCGCCCTTCTCCAGCGTGGCGAGCACCGCCTCGGCACGCGCCAACACCGATGGCGGCAGGCCCGCAAGCTTCGCAACGTGAATGCCGTAGGACCGATCAGCCGCGCCCGGCGTGACTTCGTGGAGGAAAACCACATCGCCCTGCCATTCCTTGACCCGCATCGTGCGACAGGACAGCTCGGCGAGTTTCGACGCCAAGGCGGTCAGCTCGTGATAGTGCGTCGCGAACAGCGCGCGACAGCGGTTGAGGTCGTGCAGATGCTCGAGCGTCGCCCAGGCGATCGATAGCCCGTCGAACGTCGCGGTGCCGCGGCCGATCTCGTCCAGGATCACCAGCGAACGCGCCGTCGCCTGGTTGAGGATCGCGGCGGTCTCGACCATCTCGACCATGAAAGTCGAGCGGCCGCGCGCCAAATCGTCGGCGGCGCCGACCCGCGAGAACAGCCGGTCGACGATGCCGAGCGTCGCCGCGGCCGCCGGCACGTAACCGCCCATCTGCGCCATCACCGCGATCAACGCGTTCTGGCGCAGGAAGGTGCTCTTGCCCGCCATGTTGGGGCCGGTCAACAGCCACAGCCGCTGACCCGGCTTCAAATCGCAGTCGTTGGCGACAAACGGCTGGCTGGCGGTCTTGAGCGCGAGTTCGACCACCGGATGCCGGCCGCCGGTGATCGTGAACGCGATGTCCTCGGCGATGACCGGCCGGCAATAATCGCGTTCGGCGGCAAGTTGGGCATGGGACGCCGCAACGTCGAGCGCCGCCAGCGCCGATGCGGCGCGCTGGATCATCTCGGCGCGAGCCCGCGCCTCGCCGACCAGGTCGTCGAAAAGCTTGAGCTCCAACGCCAACGCCTTGTCGGCCGCCGAAGCGATCTTGCTTTCGAGCTCGCCGAGCTCGGTCGTCGCATATCGCATCGACGAGGCGAGCGTCTGGCGGTGAATGAACTGCGATCCCAGCTTGCCGGCCTGCGCCGGTGTGACGTCGATGTGATAGCCGAGGACGTTGTTGAAGCGGATCTTGAGCGCGGCGATGCCGGTTTCGCCGGCATAGCGCGCCTGAAGCTCGACGATGAGCCGCTTGCCGTCGTCCCGGAGCCGGCGCAGCGCATCGAGATCGGTGGCATAACCTTCGGCGATGAAGCCGCCGTCGCGTGCGGCGAGCGGCAGGTCGGCGGCCAAGGCGCGGGTCAGGCGGGCAACGAAGGTCGCATGTTCGCCCAGATCGCGCGCGGCGGCGGCAACCAACGCCGGCGTGATGCCATCGAGCCGCGCACGCAGCGCAGCACTTTCGCCGAGCGTGTCGCGCAGGCAAGCAAGGTCGCGCGGACCGCCGCGACCGAGCCCGAGCCGGGCCATGGCGCGCGCCAGGTCGCCGCAGCGGCGGAGGATGGCGCGGACATCGTCGCGCAGCCGCTCGTCGGCATGAAACAACGCCGCCGCATCGAGGCGCGCCTCGATCGCCACCCGGTCGGTCAACGGCGCCGCCAGATGCTCGGCCAATAGCCGCGCGCCGGCGCCCGTGGCGGTACGATCGAGCGCCGCCAGCAGGCTGCCCTTGCGCTCGCCGATGAGCGTTTCGGACAATTCGAGATTGCGGCGGGTCGCCGGATCGATCGCCATGAAGGCGCCGCCGGCGACCTGTCGCGGCGGCGGCAACGCCGGCAGCTTGCCTTGCTGCGTCAACGCGACGTAATCGACCAAGGCGCCGGCCGCGGCAACCGCGGCGCGCGTGAAGCTGCCGAAGGCATCGAGCGCCGCGACGCCATAAAGCGCCTCGAGCCGTTTGCGGCCGTTGTCGGAATCGAAGCGTGGATTGGGCAGCGGCGTCAGTACCGATTTCCAATCGCCGAGCAGCTCGAACAGCGCCGGCCGCTGCACGAGCCGTTCCGGCAACAGGATCTCGCCCGGCGCGAGCCGTGCCAAAGCCGCGCCGAGATCGCGCTCGGCCACCGTCTGTAGCGCAAAATCGCCGGTCGAGAGATCGAGCCAAGCGAGCGCCAGGTCGCCCTGCGCATCGGCGAGCGCGGCGAGGAAGTTGTTGCGTCGCGCATCGAGGAGATTGTCCTCGGTCAGCGTGCCAGGCGTGACGATGCGGATGACCGCGCGCTTCACCACGGCCTTGCCGCCGCGCTTTTTGGCTTCGGCCGGGTCCTCCATCTGCTCGCAAACGGCGACGCGGAACCCCTGGCGGATGAGGCGCGCGAGGTACGCCTCGGCGGCGTGCACCGGCACCCCACACATCGGAATATCGTCGCCGTCGTGCTTGCCGCGCTTGGTCAGCGTGATGTCGAGAGCGCGCGCCGCCCGGACCGCGTCGTCGAAAAACAGTTCGTAGAAATCGCCCATCCGATAGAACAACAGGCAGTCGGGATGCGCCCGCTTGATATCGAGATATTGCGCCATCAACGGCGTCGCATCGGCCGCCAAACTGACCGACGCCGTCGGACGCGCGCCCGTCGCCGGCGATTCGCGCGCGACTTCGCTGGCCTGGGTTTTCGGGCTCATGCGCGCAAGCTAGCACCTGGACCGCGCGCGGCAAACCGGCGGGGCGCCGTGGCCGCAGACAACTGCCGCTGGCACCGGAGAGAGGCTACACTAGCCACCATGCGGGCGATCCGACTCGGAGCGGGACGATGAATACGCCGGCGCGGGTGCTGTTGGGCGGCCTCGTGACGGCGCTGCCGCCGTTCGTCGTGCTCGCCATCCTCGCGCTTGGCGGATGGTTGGCGCCGGGACCGGCGCTGATCGCGGCCGCGGCGGTTTACGTCGGCATCACGTTACTTCTCGCGCCACTGGTCGGCGGCGTGGCCGGCGTACGCGGCGCGCTCGACCGCATGGCAGCGAACGAACCCGCGCCGGAAGTCCGCAGCTTGAGCCCGTCGGTGCGGGACCTGTGGCTGGCGCTCGGCCGCTGGGCCCGCAGCGTGCGCGCCGAGATCCGCGCCCGCGACGGCGCGCTGGAATCGGCGCGCTCCGTGCTCGCGACCTTGCCCGAGCCCCTGCTGCTGCTTGATGCCAACCGTCGCGTGGTGCGGGCCAATACGGCGGCGACGACGCTCTTCGGCGAACACACCGAGGGCCGCGACCTCGCCGGCGCGCTGCGCCATCCGGCGGTGCTGGCGGCGACCGACCAGGTCCTGAAGAGCGAGACGGCGCGCACCGTCGAATTCGAGCTGACCAGCCCGGTCGAGCGACATTTGCGGGCGGTGGTGGCGCGACTGATACCCGAGGCCGAAGGCGCCGCCGCGGTCTTGGTGCTGCACGATCTAACGGAACTAAAGCGTGCCGAACGCTTGCGCGCCGACTTCGTCGCCAACGCCAGCCATGAGCTGCGCACGCCCCTGGCCACGCTCGTCGGCTTCATCGAAACGCTGCGCGGCCCGGCGCGCGAGGATACGGCGGCGCGCGACCGCTTTCTCGGAATCATGGCCGAACAAGGCGCGCGGATGACGCGGCTGGTCGAGGACCTGCTGTCGCTGTCGCGCATCGAGATGAACGAGCACCAGGCGCCGACCGAGGCGGTGCGCATCGAAAACACGTTGCGCCAGGCGGCCGACCCGCTGGAACCGCGCGCCAAGGCACGCAGCATGCGGTTCGTCTTCGACATTGCGTCGGATCTGCCGCCGGTCGCCGGCGACCCCGACGAGCTGGTGCAGGTGTTCCAGAACCTGTTCGACAACGCGCTCAAATACGGCGATCAGGGTACGACCATCGAAATCGTGGCGCGGCCCTCGACCCGGGCGTTGAGCGGCGCGCGGCCCGGCGACCGCGGCGGGGTCGCGGTCGCCGTGCGCGACCATGGCGCCGGCATCGCGCACGAGCACATTCCACGGCTGACCGAGCGTTTCTATCGGGTGGATGCGGCACGGTCGCGGGCGCTGGGCGGAACCGGCCTCGGTCTCGCCATCGTTAAGCACATTGTCAGCCACCACCGCGGCGCTTTCGAGATCGACAGCGAGCTTGGCCAGGGCTCGGTTTTCACGGTGTATCTGCCGGTTGCGACCAATCAAAAAATACCAGCCGGAACAGTGGCTTAAATCGATCCCCAGCAATTCCCGGCGACTGTCATAAAAGCGCAATGGAAGGCGCGTAACCCTGTCGCACGGAGAGAATTGGGAATACGGGGAACAGCGTGGAGGCTCGTTTGCACGGCCCGCCGGCAGTTGCCGCTGCAGGGCTCGCGCCCCACGCCATGCGGCGCCAACGCCTGGGCGACACGGTTTTCCGTGGCCTGACCCAGGCGTTCGCCATCGGCGTCCTGGTGTTGCTCGCCGGGGTGATCCTATCGCTGGCGGCGGGCTCGATGCCCGCCTTCCGCAAATTCGGTTTCTTCGGCTTCCTGGTCAGCGACGCCTGGAATCCCGTCAAAGACAATTTTGGCGCGTTACCGGCGATCTACGGCACGGTCCTGAGCGCGCTGATCGCCATGCTGCTGGCGGTGCCGGTGGCCTTCGGCATCGCCATCTTCCTGACCGAGCTCTGCCCGCCCGTGCTGCGCCGGCCGCTCGGCATGCTGATCGAGCTGCTGGCGGCGATCCCCAGCATCATCTACGGCGTCTGGGGTCTGCTCGTGGTTGCACCCGTGTTGCAAACGACGCTGCAACCGTTCCTGATCGACACAATCGGCGACATTCCGATCGTCGGCGCGCTTTTCCAGGGCCCGCCCTATGGCCTGGGCATGTTGACGGCCGGCATGATCCTCGCGGTGATGGTGCTGCCGTTCATCGCCGCCGTGATCCGCGACGTCTTCATGACCGTGCCGGCGATGCTGCGCGAAAGCGCCTACGGCATGGGCGCGACCACCGCCGAGGTGGTACGGGCCATCGTCATTCCGCATTCGCGCGTCGGCATCGTTGGCGGCGTGATGCTGGGCCTCGGCCGCGCGCTGGGCGAGACCATGGCGGTGACCTTCGTCATCGGTAACGCCCACCACATCCGGGCGTCGCTGCTGGCGCCGGGCACGACGATCTCGGCGACGCTCGCCAACGAATTCACCGAGGCGGTCAGCGACACCTACACCTCGTCGCTGATCGCCCTCGGACTCATCCTCTTCGTCATCACCTTGATCGTCCTGGCGATCGCCAACTTCATGCTGTGGCGTTTGTCGGCAAAGGAGGCCGCGTGATCAGTATTTACGCGCGCCGCCGTGCGGCCAACTTCACCATCATGTCGCTGTCGTTGCTGGCGACCGCGACCGGCCTGCTGGTGTTGTTCCTCATCCTGTGGTCGCTTCTGCGTCACGGCCTGCCGGCCTTTTCCGTCGATTTCTTCACGAAGAACACGCCCGCACCGGGCAATGTCGGCGGCCTGCTCAATGCCTTCTACGGCAGCTTCATGATGACCCTGGTGGGAACGGCGGTCGGCGTGCCGATCGGCGTCCTGACGGGCACGTACCTCGCCGAATTCGCCCGCGGCTCACACCTGGCCCAGGCGGTGCGTTTCATCAACGACATCCTCTTGTCGGCGCCGTCGATCGTCATCGGCCTGTTCGTTTACGGCGTGATGGTCGTCCGTATGGGCCATTTCTCGGCTTGGGCCGGTGCGGCCGCGCTCGCCATCATCTTCGTGCCGGTGGTCGTCCGCACCACGGAGAACATGCTGACGCTGGTGCCCGGAGGCCTGCGCGAGGCGGCGGTGGCATTGGGCGCGCCGCAATGGAAAGTCATCGTCATGGTGGTCTATCGCGCCGCGATGCAGGGCATGCTGACCGGCGTGATGCTGGCGGTCGCGCGGATCGCGGGCGAGTCGGCACCCTTGCTGTTCACCGCCTTCGGCAACAATTTCTGGAGCGCCAACATGAATGCGCCGATGGCCAATCTGCCCGTGGTCATCTTCCAGTTCGCGCTCAGTCCCTATGCGGATTGGCAGCTCTTGGCTTGGGGCGGCGCATTGCTCATCACCCTCGTGATCCTCGCACTGAACATCGTCGCGCGGATGGTCGCCAACTGGAGCAGCTTCGGCAAATGACCTACGAAATCCAGCCCATCGAAAGCCCCAGCCGACCGCGCCCCCATCTGATACAAATGCCTGCCGTGGACACGCCCAATGCGACCCCGACCGCCGAGGCCAAGGATCAGGCGCAGCCCAAGATTCAGATCAAGGACCTGCGCTTCTATTACAAGACTTACGAGGCGCTCAAAGGCATCAACCTGACGCTGCACGACAAGCGCGTCACCGCCTTCATCGGCCCGTCGGGTTGCGGCAAGTCGACGCTGCTGCGGGTGCTCAATCGCATCTACGAGCTTTATCCCGATCAGCGCGCGACCGGCGAAGTGCTGGTTGACGGGCAGGACATCCTCGATCCCCGCCAGGACCTGAACCTGCTGCGCGCGCGCATCGGCATGGTGTTCCAAAAGCCGACGCCGTTTCCAATGTCGATCTACGACAACGTGGCCTTCGGCATCCGGCTCTACGAGCGGCCGGGTGCGCGCGCGCTCGACGAGCGCGTCGAAGAAGCGCTCAAGCGCGCGGCGTTGTGGGACGAGGTCAAGGACAAGCTGCGCGAAAGCGGCTTGTCATTGTCGGGCGGCCAGCAACAGCGGCTGTGCATCGCCCGCGCCATCGCGGTGAAGCCCGAGATCCTGTTGTTGGACGAGCCGGCGTCCGCCCTCGATCCGATCTCCACGCAGCGCATCGAAGAGCTGATCGCCGATCTCAAATCCGATTATTGCATCGTGATCGTCACGCACAATATGCAACAGGCGGCCCGCAGCTCGGACTACACGGCGTTCATGTATCTGGGACAGCTGGTCGAGTTCGACACGACCGAGACGATCTTCACGCACCCGAAGGAGCGACAGACCGAAGACTACATCACCGGGCGCTTCGGCTGAGGAGCGGACGAGACATGGTTTCCGAACACATCATCAAGAGCTACGACCAGGAACTTCAGCGGCTCGACAACATCATCGCCGAGATGGGCGGCATGGCCGAAAGCCAGCTGGCGGCCGGAATCGAGGCGGTGGCCAAGCGCGACAGCGAGCTGGCGGCGCGGGTGGTCAAGTCGGATGCGCGCGTCGACGAGCTCGAACGCGAAGTCGAGAGCCTGGTCGTGCGGCTGCTGGCGTTGCGCCAGCCGCTGGCGCGCGACCTGCGCCAGATCGTCGCCGGCCTCAAGATCGCGTCGGATCTCGAACGCATCGCCGATTACGCCGCCAACGTCGCGAAACGCGCCATCGCGCTCAACCAGACGCCGGCCGTGAAGCCGGTTTCCGGCATCCCGCGCATGGGACGGCTGGGCAGCGGCATGATCAAGGACGTACTCGACGCCTTCGTCGAACGCGACGCCGAAAAGGCGTTGGCGGTGTGGCTGCGCGACGAGGAGATGGACGATCTCTACACCAGCCTGTTCCGCGAGCTTCTCACCTACATGATCGAAGATCCGCGCAACATCACCGCCTGCACCCATCTGTTGTTCATGGCCAAGAACCTCGAACGGATCGGCGATCACGCCACCAACATCGCCGAAACGCTCTACTTCCTGGTGCACGGCACGCCGTTGGCGCAGGTCCGGCCGAAGCGCGACCGCACCAGCTTGGCGCTGGCGCCCAACGCCGACGTCGAAGACATCGAAGAGGATCAGGACTAATGCGACCCGCGGTTCTGGTCGTCGAGGACGAAACGGCGCTGCTGACGTTGCTGCGCTACAACCTCGAGAAGGAAGGCTTCACGGTCAGCGCCGCGCACGACGGCGAAGAGGCCCTGTTGCAGCTCAAGGAAGCGAAACCCGACGCCGTGCTGCTCGACTGGATGCTGCCGCGCGTTTCCGGCATCGAAGTCTGCCGCCAGATCCGGCGGACGCCGGCGTGGCGCGATCTGCCGGTCATCATGCTGACGGCGCGCGGCGAAGAAGGCGATCGCGTGCGCGGTCTCGATTCGGGCGCCGACGACTATGTCGTCAAGCCGTTCAGCCCCAACGAGCTGATCGCGCGGCTGCGGGCGGTGATCCGCCGGGCACGGCCGGCGTCGAACGCCGAGACGCTGCGGTTTTCGGATCTGTCGCTCGACCTGTCGGCGCACAAGGTCGCGCGCGACAACAAGCCGATCCATCTCGGGCCGACCGAGTTCCGCCTGCTGCGGTTCCTGATGGAACGGCCGGGACGGGTGTTCTCGCGCGAGCAATTGCTCGACGCGGTCTGGGGGCGCGACGCCGAAGTCGAGCTCCGCACCGTCGACGTCCATATCCGCCGGCTGCGTAAGGCGCTCAACGGCGGCGGCCGGACCGACGTGATCCGCACCGTGCGCGCCGCCGGCTATGCCCTCGACGAGGCCATTGGCTAGCCGATAGATTGGGCCCCGCGCTGCCGAGGGCCCTCCCGATGACCGACCTCCCAACCGTGAAGGTGCCCGTCCCGGACGTGACGGTTGGCGCCTACCGTGTCGTCTTCGGCCGGCTCGGCAACGTGCTCGAGCTTGGCTGGCTGCCGTTGCTGATCCTGCTCGGCGTGTCGATCGTGCCGGCGGTGCTGCCGGCGGATTTCGGCGGCGATAATGCCGCGCTGCGCGCCCTGCCCGATTTTCTCAATCTCGTCACCGGCGCCTTGTGTCTCAACGCCTTCGGCGTGCGCTGGTACCAAGTGCAATTGTTCGGCGGTGCCAGCCAACATCCGTGGCTCAAGCCGTGGAGCCGCTTCCTGCTCTACACGTTCGCGCTTTATGTCGCGCTCGGTGTCGTGCTGGCGGCGATCTGGCTCACCGGCTCGATCGTCGGCGACCGCGGCGTCGGCTTTGAAATCGGCGTCGTGGCGCTCGACCTGGCGGTCGTCGCGGCTTTGTTGCTGGCGATGGCGCGCCTGTCGCTGCTTTATCCCGCCGCCGCCGCAAGTCAGCCGGTCAGCGTCGGCGGCGCCTGGTGCGCAACCCGCGGCAACGGCTGGCGCATCGTGTTGTGTTGGCTTTTCGCCACGACGCCGCTGCTGCTCGGCGTTCAGATCGCCATGGGCGCGGTGTTCGCGGGCTTCGGCATCGGCGGCACGACCGCCGCGCCGATGGGTTTGTTCATCCTGCGCGGCCTGATCGGCACGGTGGCCGATTTCCTGATTGCCGCGCTCGGCGCGGTGGTCCTGAGCGACGTCTATCGCCGGCTGATGCCCGCCGCGAGCCGCTGAATCAACGCGAGCCGAAAATCGCGTTCATCAGACTTTGAATGATACCGGGACGATTCGGCGGCGGTCCGCCTTGGGATGACGGCGGCGGCGCGTTGCGGCCGAACGCGTTGTCGAGCGCGACGAAGGCGCTCGGTCCCGGCAGGTCGCGCACCGGCATGTCGTGCGTCGCGTCGACCATGAACGCGTGCCAGGTGCGCGCCGGCAGCGTTCCGCCGGTGACGTGCTTCATCGGCGCGTTGTCATCGTTGCCGAACCAGACGCCGCAAACCAGATCGGCGGTGTAGCCGACGAACAGGGCGTCGCGGAAATCCTGCGTCGTGCCGGTCTTGCCGGCATCGGGGCGGTTGAGCGCCGCGGCGCGGCCGGTGCCGTGCTGGATCACACCCTCGAGCAACTGGTTCATTTCGCCGGCGATGCCGGCGTCGATGACGCGCGGCGCGCCCGAGCCGGACCGCTGATAGAGGACGTTGCCGTGCGCGTCGCGGATTTGCATGATCGCGTGCGGCCACGCGGCGATGCCGTCGCTGGCGAACGCCGCGTAGGCCGCGGTAAGCTCCATCAGCGTGACGCTGCCGGTGCCGAGCGCCAAGCTGTCGTCGTCCGGCAGCGGCGTGGTGATGCCGAGCCGGCGCGCGGCGGCGATCACGTTGTTGGCGCCGACGCGGTGAATCACCTGCGCCGCGATCGTATTGATCGAGTAGGCGACCGCGTCGGCGACGGTTACGTTGCCGCGATACTTGTTCTCGTAATTATGCGGCTCCCAATCGCCGATCCGCACCGGCGCGTCGTTGAAGATGTCGGTCGGCTTGATGCCGTGTTCGAGCGCCGCCAGATAGACGAACGGCTTGAAGCTCGAACCCGGCTGGCGCTCCGCCTGGGTGGCGCGGTTGAACTGGCTTTCGTTGTAGTTGCTGCCGCCGACCATCGCGCGGATGGCGCCGTCGGGCGACATGGCGACGAGCGCGCCTTGGCTCACGTCATCGGCGGCGCCGTCGGTCGCGAGCGTGTTGGCCACGGCGCGCTCGGCATAGCCCTGCATTTTCGGATCGAGCGTGGTGGTGACGACGACGTCATGCCCACTGATGTCGGCAAAGCTGCCAATCTGGCTGGCGATCCAGTCGCCGAAATAGCGGCTGCCCGGCGGCACGCGTTCGGCGGCGAGCTGGCTTTTCTGACGCTCGGCGATCTTCGCCTGGGCTTCGGTGAGGTAACCCGCATCGACCATATTGGCGAGCACCTGGTCGGCGCGATCGGCCGCCAGAGCGCGGTCGTTGAGCGGGCTGAAACGCGACGGCGCCTTCAACAGACCGGCGATGACCGCCGCCTCGTAGAGCGTGATATCGCGCGCGGATTTGTTGAAATAGCGATGCGCCGCCGCATCGACGCCGTAGGTGCCGGCGCCGAGATAGACGCGATTGAGATAGAGCTCGAGAATCTGGCTCTTGGTGAACTGATGTTCGAGCCAGAGCGCGAGCATGGTCTCGCGGATTTTGCGGCCGATCGTGCGGTCGGGCGTGAGGAACAGGTTCTTGGCGAGCTGCTGCGTGATCGTACTGCCGCCTTGGACGATGTGACCGGCGCGCAAATCGGCGACCAGCGCCCGCGCCATGCCGATGAGATCGACGCCGAAATGGTGGTAGAAGCGGCGATCTTCGGTGGCGATCACCGCTTCCGGCAGATAGGGCGGCATCTCGCGCAGCCGGAGCGGCTCGCCGAAGAGTTCGCCGAAGGTTGCGACGAGGGATCCGTCGTCGGCGAGAATCGTGACCGAAGGCGTGCGTTGCGCCGCGGTGAGCTGATCGGTGCTGGGCAGCGTCAGCGCGAAATAAGCCAGCGCACCGGCGCCAAGGAGAAATACCCACAACGCCGCAAATGCCAGCCATTGTCCGGGATTTCGCGGCGACCGCCGCCGCGCGCCGCGCGGCCGCCGGTCCCCGCGCGATTCGTCCTTGTCGTCACGCGCCATCGAAAATCCGCTGTTCCGGCCATGCTTCTACCACGGCGCGCCGACGGCGACCTGCGGCTTTTGCATCCACCAGGCGCCGATTCGCCATTTGCCGTGAAACCGCCGCGCTACTGCCGCGATCTCGCCGCCGGGATCGTCGTCGCCCGAGACAGGGGACAGACGGCCGGCCCCCGCCTATAGTCCCGCGGAATGTTTGCCACCGAGCCGCATCCGGGATGCCGTCCAACCGCCGAATCATGATCGTCGACGACGATTCGGCCTTGCGCCACTCGCTCGCCGAGCAATTGCAGCTGCATGAGGAATTCATGGCGGTCGAGGCCGCGACCGCTGCCGAGGCGCTTGACCTCGCCAAGCGGCAATACCACGACGCCGTGATCCTCGACGTCGGGCTACCCGACATGGACGGCCGCGAGCTGTGCCGGCTGATGCGGCGCGAAGGCGTGCGTTCGCCGATTCTGATGCTGACCGCCGCCGACAGCGAGGCCGACACCGTGCTCGGACTCGATTCCGGCGCCAACGACTACATCGCCAAGCCGTTCCGGCTGCACGTGCTGCTGGCGCGGCTCAGGGCGCAGCTCCGGCAGCACGAGCAGAGCGACGACGCCATGTTCACCATCGGCCCTTACACGTTCCGGCCGGGCACCAAGCTTCTCGTCGACGAGACCAGACGCAAGAAGGTGCGGTTGACCGAGAAAGAAACCGCGATCCTCAAATACCTCTATCGCGCCGGCACCCGCACCATCGGCCGCGACGTGCTGCTCAACGAGGTCTGGGGCTACAACTCAGGCGTCACCACGCACACGCTCGAAACCCACGTCTATCGGCTGCGTCAGAAGATCGAACGCGATCCGACGCATGCCGAAATCCTGATCACCGACGCCGGCGGCTATCGCCTGGTGCCATAGCAGCCGGCGCTGGGCGCTCTCGACAAGCGGATATCGGCTAGGCGAGGATAGAAGCGGTCGAAGAGGGGGAATCCGGTGAGCGAACTCGACATGCTCATCCGCCGACTGATGGCGCAGCGCGCGTCGATCGAGCGCGCGGGCGGCCTCGTGGCGTCGCTTGAGGGGCCGGCGATCCTGCTCGGCCTCGGCGACGGTGCGGCGCTCGACCACCTTTACGAGATCGCACGCAGGCGCGGTGTCGTTCTTTTCGACAAGGGCCCGATCGCCGACGGCAAGGTGCCGCCCGCCGCCGAGCGCATCGAGGGCGATCCGCGCGAGACGCTGCCGCGCCACTGGGAACGGCTGAAGCGCAGCGCGGCGCTGGCGTTGATCAATTTCCCGATCACCGACGAAGCGCGACTGGCCGCCGAAGTGGCGCCGCTGGTGGCGCCGCTGTTGTGCCCGGGCGCCGTGGTGGTCAGCGAAATCGCCGTCGAGTTGCCGGGCTGGGAGCGGCTGCCGCCGCCCGATGGTGTGCGCGAAGGCCGCCATCACCTCTATCGCGCCAGTTAGACGCCGGCGGCGGCGCGCACCTTGAGCGCGGGATAGCGCGCGAGCAGTCCGGCGCATTCCGCCATCGCCTCGACATCGTTGAAGACCGGAACGCCGGCGGCTTCCATCGCGGCAAACCATTCGGCCTTGCCGGGCAGCGTGCCCATCATCGAATAGAGCAGCGGCAGCTTCACGGTTGGCGCCAGGGCCGCCATGCGCGCGATCACCGGCGCGGCATCGACCATGAAGGGCACGACATGGATGCCGAGGATCGCGTCGAAGGCGCCGGCGCCGTGCTTGATCGCAGTTTCGAGCGTGAAGCCGAACCGGTCTTCGCGCGCATCGGCCAAGAGGTCGATCGGATTGGCGACCGCGGCTTCAGCCGGCAGGGTGGCTTGCAACGCCGCCGCCATCGCGTGCGGGAGATCCGGCAGATCGAGTCCTTGCGCCGCCGCCTCGTCGACGCACAGCACGCCAGGCCCGCCCGAATTGGAAAGGATCAGCGTGCGCCGACCAATCCCCTGTGGAAAGCTGCCGAAACCCTTGGCCGCAAGCATCAGCTGGCGCAGGCTTTTGACGCGCAGCAAGCAAGCATCGCGGCAGAGCGCTTCGATCTTCGCCTCGTTCTGGGCCGGAGCACCTGTATGGCGTTTTGCCGCCGCCGCGCCGACAGCGGTGCGCCCGCCGACCAGCGCGACGACGGGCTTCTTCGCCGCGACGCGGCGCGCAACCCGCCCGAAGCGGGCGGCGTCCTCGACGCCCTCGATGTAAAGCAGCACCACCGAGATCGAATCCTGGTCGCCAAGAAATTCGAGATAATCGGCGACGCCCAGCTGCACGGCATTGCCGACCGAAACCAGCGAGCCGAGCGGCACGCTCAGCGCCTTCGACACGGCGATCGCCTCCTCGCCCAGCGCGCCCGACTGGGTGATGAACGCGGCCATGCCGTGACGGTTCGGCCCGAGCGGCATGTCGCGCAGGAACGTCGCGGCAAAGCGCGCGCCGGCAGGCAAATGGATGATGCCGGCACAGTTAGGGCCGACGACGGTGAGCTTTTCCTGCGCGATCAGCGCGCGCAATTCCCGGTCGCGCGTCAGGCCGGCCTCGCCCGCCTCGGCGAAGCCGCCCGGCAGGATCAGGAGATTGCGATGGCCCGTCGACGCCGCCTCGCGCACCGCATCCAGAATCAGGTCCGGCCGGATGACAATGACGGCAAGTTCGGCCGGCCGGTTGATCTCGGCGAGGGACTTGCGCGCGGCGATGCCGAATATCATCCCGCCCTTCGGATTGACCGGCACGATTTCGCCGGCGAATCCGGAGATGCGCAGGTTTTGCAGCACCGCGCCGCCCGACGAGGTCGGCCGCTCGGCCGCGCCGACCACGGCGACGCTCGCCGGCGCGAAGAACGGCTTGAGGTCGTGCGCCATCAGCCGACCTGAAGAAAAACCGGCACGTGATCCGAGGCCAGCTGCCAATTGCGCGCCGCCTTGTGGACGCGCGCCGCCTTGAGAGCGGGTTGGAGCGCCGGCGAGACCCAGACGTGATCGAGGCGCCGGCCACGATCGGATTTGGCCCAATCCTGATTACGATAACTCCACCAGGTATAGAGCCGCTGCTCGGCCGGCACGAAGTGGCGCACCGCGTCGGCAAACCCGCCGCGCGCCTGCAGACGGGTCAATTTCTCGACTTCGACGGGCGTGTGGCTCACCACCTTGAGGAGCTGCTTGTGCGACCAGACGTCGTTTTCGAGCGGCGCGACGTTGAGATCGCCGACCAGGATCATGGTCTTGCGCCGTGCCTTCTCGCCGGCGAAGTAGGTCGACAGCTCGTCGATGAAACGCAGCTTGTGCGCGAATTTGGGATTGGCGTCCGGATCGGGAATGTCGCCGCCGGCCGGAACGTAGAGATTGTGCAGCTCGATCCCGCCCGGCAGCGTAACGACGGCGTGGCGGCAATCCTCGCGGTCGCACCAGCTTTGCGTCCGCGGACTTTCGATCGGCAGGCGCGACAGAATCGCGACGCCGTTATAGGCCTTCATGCCGTGGACCAGCATGTGCTTGTAGCCGAGCTCGGCGACCGCCGCGCGCGGAAAGAATTCGTCCGGCGTCTTGGTTTCCTGCAGGCAGATGACGTCAGGCGCGAGCTGCGCCACCAGCCGCTTCAGGTTCTTCAGCCTGAGCCGAACCGAGTTGACGTTCCAGGTGACGAGCGAGAAAGCCATGCGCGGCGAACTAGAACACGAAGCAGGTCCCGCCGACAATGCCGAGCGGCCAGTGTCCGGCGGCGAAGAGCTCGAATTTGGCGGTGAAAGCGCGGCCGGTTTCGCTGCCGGCGAGCAGCGCCAGACCACGCTGATGACAGGCCTGTGCGGCGGCGCCGGCGGCGACCTTCGCCAGCGCCGGAGCGTCGACCCCGGCTGCGGCGAGCGCCGACGCAGAAGGGGTTTGCAGCTCGGCGGCGGCTTCGGCCAACGCGGTCAGCGCGGCGAGCAGCGGCTGCAGACCGAAACGCGCCGCGCCCTGGCGCTGCAACGTCTGCTCGCAGGCGCTTTCGGCCTGCCACCAATCGCGGCTCCAATCCGGACGTTGGGCGGTCGCGGCGGCTTCGCGCCAGCCGGCAACCGGCGCGATCGGACCCGGCGCCAGGCCGAGCGCTGCGACATAGCGCTCGACGGCGGCGATCACGGCCGGCGCCAGAATCGTGCCGACGGCGGCAAACCATTTCAGGCGGGGAATTTCGGCCGTAAACGCGGCCACGTGCGCCCAAGCCGCATCGGCGTCGCCGCGCGCCGCGTCGCTCACGCCGCCTCGGCGACCTCGGGCAGCTTGAGCTTGAGATGGCCCTCGACGAGATCGCGCACGCGCTTCAGGAAATCCGCGCGCATGTCTTCGTTGGTGCGCTGTTTGATGCCGTATTTGCGATAGACCGCGTTGTTCGCCGAATCCGTCTTGCCGAAGAACGCCGGCATCATCGGAAAATAATGGTCGATCGCCGCTTGGACTTTCTTGCGGCCGTCCTCGGTCTTCACCAATTCGGTACAGGTGTCCTTGCCGAACTGCGAATGGAAGATTTCTTCGGGCATCGTCACCTTCGCCAGGTTGCGCAGCGGCATGAAGCTGCACTTCATCAGATCTTCGACCTGGATGATCTCGGCCAGATCGGCCAGCAGCTTGACGACGCAGAACTCCTCCCAGGTCTTGAGCGGGAATTCGAAGATCGACAGCGGCTTGCGGCCTTCGGGCGTCATCTCGGATTCGGGAATGCCCATCTGCTCGCCGAGCTGACGGAAACGGACATGGTGGCCATATTCCTCCATCGCGATGCGACAGGTGAGCCATTTGAGATACGGCGTCGGCGCCAGCGCGATCGCCGGCTCGTCGTAGACGCGCGCGCCGTAGAGCTCGTTGACCGCATGGCTGCGCACGATCTTGCGCACCGCCAAGCGGTATTCCTCCGGTGCCGCCTTGAGGGCGTCGACCGATTTGATCGGGGTGGCGGCCGGGGCGCTCATGATCCCCTTTCCTTTCCGACAAATTCTATAGGTCTATAGACGAAAACCCTATCAAAGAACCGGCCGGTTCGCAAACGCTTCGAGATCGGTCTCGAGCGGCGCGAAATGCGGCGCCAACGCGGCGACGGCGGCGCCGAGCCCGTCCGGCGTTTCGGCCACGGCGGCAGCGATCGGCCGCGGCTGCGACAGGATCATGACTTCACGGCCGCGGACGCCAAAGAGCTGGCCCGTGATCTTGGCGCCGGCATCGCCCGCGAGATAGGTCACCAAATCGGCCACGGGCTGGGCCGGGATTTTCATGGCCGTGTCCTTGTAGGCCTGTTGCACCGGATTCTGCGGCTTGATCGATTCGGTGACGCGGGTGGCGGCAAAGGGTGCAACCGCGTTGCAGGTGACGTGGCTGCGCGCCATGTCGAGCGCGGCGATCCGCGTCAGACCGGTCAGGCCGGCTTTGGCGGCGGCATAGGCCGCCTGGCCGTAATTGCCATAGAAGCCGGCGGTCGACACCAAATTGACGATGCGGCCCCAGACGCCGCCGCCACGGTTCGCCTTCGCTTGGTCACGCATCAACGGCGTGGCCGCGGCAATCAGATAAAACGGCGCGAAGAGGTTGGTGCGCAGTACCGCCTCCCAGTCGCCAGGATCGGCCTTGAAAACGAAGGCATCGCGCAGGATGGCGGCGTTGTTGATCAGGATGTCGACGCCGCCGAAACGGCTGGCGGCGAAATCGACCGCGGCCGCGGCGGCCGACGGCGCGGCGATGCTTTCGGTGAAAGCGACCGCCCGATCGCCCAAAGTTTTGGCCAGGGTCTCGGCGACCGTCGGATCGGCGCCCACGCCGGCAGTGCTGGTGCCATTGTCGGCGATCACCACCGCGGCGCCGGCCCGGTGCAGGGACTCGACAATGGCCCGGCCGATGCCGCGGCCGCCGCCGGTCACCACCGCCACCCGGCCGCTCAATGTCCCGCTCATGGCGTCGCATCGTGCATGGAAAAAACCGCCGGTCAAGGCAGCCAAGGCATTGAATCGGAAGTCAAAATAAAAGGCGCCCGACCAGGGGGGAGTGGCCGGGCGCCCGAAGTCCGTTTGAGGAGTCGAAGGGTCTAATGCGGCCCCCCGGCCCATCCGTAGCAAGCCACGGACGGCTTCTGAATAGCTACTTAGGGTGCGAACCGGGCGATTTTGAGGATCAAGGCATGCAAAAGATGCAGCCGCCGCATGCCGGATTCACGCGCATCCCAGCCAGCGCCGGACCAGCGCCAGAAGGCGCGCCGGGTCTTCCTGGATCATCAAATGGCCGATGCCGGCAAGTTGGGTCAGCCGCGCCCGCTTCATGCGCCGCGCCATATCGGGCATCGCGCGCGCCACCCAATCGCGATCGGGACGATTGGGATCGCCGCCGACCAGGTCGAGCACCCGTTCGATCCGGTCGAGACGCGACCAGGCGTCGCTGTGGCGATGGGCGGTGAAGATCGCCGCTTCGACATCGGGCGGCGAGGCCAGCGTGAAATCGCCACCGGCTTTGGGCTTGAGCGCGGCGTGGCAATGCGCGTCGAGCATCGCCGGCGCAAACCGCGCAAACGGGCTGCTGCTATTTTTGAGGCGGTCGCGAAAAGCTTCGACACTCGGCCAATCGGCGCGGCGGCGCTTGGCGCCTTCGACCAGCCGCGTCTGACGCGTTTCGGCTTCCGCGCGCACCGGCGAGTCGGGCGGCGGAAAAACCGGCGGCTCGAGCAGCAAAAGTCCGGCGAAATCCGGTAACCCGCCGGCGGCGGCGAGATCGATCGCCGCGGCACCGCCGAGCGAATGGCCAAGATAAAAGAGCGGCGTCGTGCCGAGCCGCGCCAACACCGCATCGGTTACGCGCCGCAGATCGTCGGCAAAACGGTCGACGTGGAAGGTTTGGTCGAGCGGACCGGACGGCCAGGTCGCGCCGCCATGGCCGCGCGCATCGAAGGCGAAGACGTGCACGTCGCGCGCGAGATCTTTGAGCCATGGACCATAAGAGCCCGCCGGCAAGCCGTTGGCGTGACCCACCAGCAACGCGGCGTCGGCGGCGCCGCGCGGACGCAGCGCATAAACCGGCAGCAGCCCGCCGTCGGCGGTTGCGACGGTGAAGACGGAATCAGCATCGGCAAACGAACGAAACGCGTCGCTCATGCGCCGGCACGGCGCGCGGCGCGCTTGCGGCAAGCCTCGCCGAAGGCGCGGAACAGCGCGCGCGAGAATGCGTTGTCGCCGGCGCGATGTTCGGGATGCCACTGCACGCCGATGAAGAAATTCGCCGCCGGCGCACGGACGGCTTCGATCTGGCCGTCGGGCGCGGTGGCCTCGACCGCGAGCCCCGGCGCCAGGCGGTCGATGCCTTGATAATGCAGCGAGTTGACGGCGACGGTTTCGGCGCCTGCGAGCATGGCGAACAGCCCGCCGGGCGCCAGCCGCACGTCGTGGGCGTCGTAGCCATAGCGTTCGTCCAACGGCAGATCGGGCTCGGCGCGGTGATCGAGCCGGCCGGCGACGGCATGGACCGCTGGATGGAGCGTGCCGCCAAGCGCGACATTGACCTCCTGGATGCCGCGGCAGATCGCGAACACCGGCAGATTGGCGGCAAGCGCGGCACGGATCAGCGGCAAGGCGGCGCTATCGCGCGCCGGATCGCGTTCGCGCTCAGGCGCGAGCGGCGGGCCGCCGTAATGCTCCGGCCCGATGTCCGAGCGGGAACCCGGCAAAAGCAGGCCGTCGAGCCGCGTCACCAGACCCTGCGGCGGAATGTCGTCGAGCGCGGGAATCAGCACGGGCACCGCGTTCGCCGCCTCGCGCACGGCGCGGAGATATTTCTCGACGACGGCATGCGTCGGCTGGCCACGCAACGGCCGGGTGCAGCACTGCACACCGACCAGCGGCGCGGCGCGATCGGGTTGCGAAGCGGCTGCGTTCGGCACGGGGCGAGATATTGGCGATACGGCGACGCGCCAGCAACGGGCTTATCGCGGGGGAGACCTGCGCATTCAGCCGCCCGAGACGTTGTTCTGCGGATTCTCCCACTCGAAAAGGCTCGGATTGAGCTTCACGCCGAAGCGCGGACTGTCGAGCGTGACCGTGACCGTCTTGTTCTGGGCGTCGAGGATGGTCCACTGGCGCAGCTGGAGCGGCTCGTCGCTGAACACCATGGTGACGCGGCCGTGCTCCGGCCGCTTGGTCTCGGTCGCCGCGACGCGGATCGCGCCGGGCGTGTGCTGGACGCTGTCGATCCGGATGGCGCCGCCGAGCTCGACGGTATTCTGGAGCAGGAACCAGGCCGGCGTGTTGTCGAGATCGGTCCAGGTCACTTGGCCGAGCGCACCGTCGTAGTAATAGACCTGGTCGTTCGTGGCGACGATCAGAATGGGATGCGGCGGATTATAAACGATGCGCATGTGACCCGGCCGCGAAATATAGATCGTGCCGGTCGCGGTCGAGCCGTCGCCGGCAACCTGATCGAACCGCGATTCCATCGTGTGGATGCCGTTGAGATAGCTCTGGATCCGCCCGAGATCGAGTTGGTCGGCCGGCTTCAGCGCGGCCCGCGCCACGCGCGGCAACGTCAGCGCCGCGGCCGTCGCCAAACCGGCGAGCACCAGGCGACGCGATGGCAATCGCGCGGGCGGATCGAAATTCATGCGGTTCATATATCGGGGTCCGGCGGCAGGTTGTCGAGAACTCTCACGCGGCCATAAGGCCGCGCTTTGTGGCGGATTTATGGGCGCGGCGGCTCAGTCCCGACCGCGGCCCAGCACCTCGCGCTTGCCGACGTGGTTCGCCGCGCTGATGACGCCTTCGCTCTCCATGCGCTCGATGATGCGGGCGGCGCGGTTGTAGCCGATCTGGAGATGGCGCTGGACGAAGCTGGTCGAGGCCTTGCGCTCGCGCAGCACCAGATTGACCGCCTGATCGTAGAGTTGATCGCCCGAGCTTTCGCCGTCCTCGGCGAAGGCCGCCATCTCGTCCTCTTCATCGGCGGTGACGTCCTCGAGATAGGCGGGCGGCGGGCCGTTTTCCTTGAGGAAGCGGACGACGGCTTCGACTTCTTGATCCGAGACAAAGGGCCCGTGCACGCGGGTGATACGGCCGCCGCCGGCCATATGGAGCATGTCGCCGCGGCCGAGCAACTGCTCGGCACCGGCCTCGCCGAGAATGGTGCGGCTGTCGATCTTGCTGGTGACCTGGAAACTGATGCGCGTCGGGAAGTTGGCCTTGATCGTGCCGGTGATGACGTCGACCGACGGCCGCTGCGTCGCCATGATGATGTGGATGCCGGCGGCGCGCGCCATCTGCGCCAGACGCTGCACCGCGTGTTCGATGTCCTTGCCGGCGACCAGCATGAGGTCGGCCATCTCGTCGACGACGACGACGATGAGCGGCAACGGATCGTTCGACAGCGGCTGCTCCTCGAACACGGGGCGGCCGGTTTCCTCGTCGAAGCCGGTCTGGACGCGGCGCATCAGCACCTCGCCCTTGGCCTTGGCTTCGGCGATCCGCTGGTTGTAGCCCTCGATATTGCGCACGCCGAGCTTGGACATCGCGCGATAGCGGTTTTCCATCTCGCGCACCGTCCATTTGAGCGCAACGACGGCCTTGCGCGGTTCGGTGACCACCGGCGCCAAGAGATGCGGAATGTCGTCGTACATCGACAGTTCGAGCATCTTCGGATCGATCATGATGAACTTGCACTGATCGGACGACAGCCGATAGAGGATCGACAGGATCATTGTGTTGATGCCGACCGACTTGCCCGAGCCGGTGGTGCCGGCGATCAACAGATGCGGCATGCGCTGGAGGTCGGCGATCATCGGCGCGCCGCCGATGTCCTTGCCCAGCACCAGCGGCAGCTTGGCGCTGCTGCGCTCATAGGCCTCGGACGCCAGCAATTCGCGCAGAAACACCATCTCGGAGCGGGCATTGGGCAGTTCGATGCCGAGCACCGAGCGGCCGGGAATGACCGCGACGCGTGCCGACAGCGCGCTCATCGAGCGCGCGATGTCGTCGGCCAGGCCGATGACGCGCGACGCCTTGATGCCGGCGGCAGGTTCGAGCTCATAGAGCGCGACCACCGGACCCGGCCGCACCTTGACGATCTGACCGCGGACGCCGAAATCCTCGAGCACGGATTCGAGCAGCCGGGCGTTCTGTTGCAGCGCTTCTTCGTTGATCGCGGCGGTGCGTGTCGGCGGCACCTCGGCCAACAATTCGAGCGACGGAAGCACCTGGTCCGCCGCATCGAGCGCGAGCGACGTCTGACGCAGACGCTTGATCTTGCGTTCACGCGGCGGCAGATCGACGGCCGCCGAACGCCGCGGCGGCGTTTCCGGATCGTCGTCGAAGCTCTCGGCGCCGGTCGCATCGAGCAAGAGCGGCTCGCGGCGCGGTCCGGTTTCGAGCGCGACGGGGTGATCGACGGCCACGCGCCGCCAGTGTGGGAGATGCGGCCGCGGCAGCCAGCCGAACAGGCGTGCGCGCCAGGTTCGCGGTTTCTCGCGCGGCGTAAGCGCGGCGCGGGCGCTCGCCGACGGACCAAAGACATAAAGCAGGATGGTGCCGACCAGCGCCGCCGCCGCCATCGCCGACAACGGCGGCGCGATGTTGAGCTGGCCGGCGCCTTGACGCGCCAGTTGACCGACGAAGCCGCCGATGCCGGAACGGATCGGCCACCACGCCGGCGCCGGCAAGATCGACAGCGCCAGCGCCGCCAGCGGCACCGCCCACGGCGCGAGCAGCAGCTTCAGCCAGAACCGGCGTAGGCCATAGCCGGTCATCAACCGTGCCGACCAGTCGGCCAGGAACAACGGCACCAGCGCGGCGGCGGCGCCGAACGCTTGCAGCAGCGCGTCGGCCAGTTGCGCACCCGGCAACGCCATGAGGTTGGTCACCGGACCGGCAACCGCATGGTTCCACGACGGGTCGTGGCGATCGTAACTGGCCAGCGCGAGACCGACGAACAGCGCCGCCAACAGCACCAGGAGGCCGATCAGGCGGACCGCCAGCCGGGGCCAATGGATGCCTTCGCGGGGGCGGACTCGGCTGCGACCGGCGTCGATACTGACCATAGCGCGGTTCCTGAAATCGGGGGAAAACTCTGTGATTCCCGGGGATAACCGGTTAATCATACGCTAAGAGTCGAGGATCGCCAAGGAAGCAACCGAAAGATCGCGGTTAAAGCCGCTATGGCGCGGCGGGGAACCCCACCCAACCGCCCAAAAAAGAGGGGGCGGCTTGCGCCGCCCCCGAGCACCCGAGGAAGACGAATCAGGCTTACTGGACGATCTCGCCGTGCAAGGCGAGGTCGAGGCCGTCGCGTTCGACTTCTTCCTCGACGCGCAGGCCCATGATGACGTCGATCACCTTGAGCAGGATGAGCGTGACCACGGCGTCGTAGGCGATGACGATGACGATGCCGATCGCTTGGTTCACCACCTGCATGGCGTTGCCTTCGATCAGGCCGGGCGTGCCGCCGTATTGCTGGATGGCGAAGACGCCGGTGAGCAACGCGCCGGTGATGCCGCCGACCGCATGCACGCCGAAGGCATCGAGCGCATCGTCGTAGCCGAAGGCGTGCTTGAGGCCGGTTGCACCCCAGTAGCAGATCACGCCGGCGGCGGCGCCGATCGCCAACGCGCCGACCGGACCGACGAAGCCCGATGCCGGCGTGATCGCCACCAATCCGGCGACGGCGCCCGAGCAGATGCCGATCACCGTCGGTCTGCCGCGCAGCGCCCATTCCACGATCATCCAGGTCAGGCCTGCCATCGCGGTGGCGAGTTGCGTCACGGTCATCGCCATGCCGGCTTGCATGCCGGCCGAGACCGCCGAGCCCGCGTTGAAGCCGAACCAGCCGACCCACAGCAACGAGGCGCCGATATAGGTCAGCACCATGTTATGCGCCGGGCCAGTCCCCTTACGTTTGCCGAGGACCAGCGCCGTCATCAAACCGGCGACGCCGGCATTGATATGCACGACGGTGCCGCCGGCGAAGTCGAGCACTTTGACGGCGGCCGCGTCGTTGCCGCTGTTGAGGAAACCGTCGGGGCCCCACACCCAGTGCGCGATCGGCGCGTACACGAGGGTCGCCCACAGCGCGATGAACACGCACATCGACGAGAACTTCATGCGCTCGGCGAACGAGCCAGCGATCAGCGCCGGCGTGATGATCGCGAACGTCATCTGGAAGCACATGTAGACGGTCTCGGGAATCGTCGGCGCCAGCGAATTGGGATTGCCGGTGTTGTTCGAGATATCGCTGAGGATGCCTTGCAGGAACGCGCGGTCGAGCCCGCCGATGAACGGCGTGCCGGCGCGAAACGCAAAGCTGTAATTGCACACGGCCCACAGCACGCTCACCAGGCAGGTGATGAAGAAGCTCGTCATCACCGTGTCGCCGACATTCTTCTTGCGGACCATGCCGCCGTAGAACAGGCCAAGGCCCGGCACAGTCATCATCAACACGAGCGCGACCGACGCCAGCATCCAGGCGCTGTCGCCGGAATCGGGCGTGCACTTGGTCATCACTTTACCGCCGCAAGCCGGCGGCGCGGCCGGCGGCGCCGGTGCGGCGGCAGCAGGTGCCGCGGCGGCCGGAGCCGGCGTTGCGGGCGCGGCCTGTTGCGCGTGCGCCGATATCAGCGGCAGCGCCAGCACAAAGGCGATGACCGGCAGCAGCCGGAGGACGCTTCGTATCCGTGAAGCGAGCGGCGAATTCCAACGCATAGGGTGAAACCTTTCCCAATGGGCCAAAGCACGGCTCCCCCGAGCGGGCGGGCCGCCTCTCCGAACTCAAGATTCGTGCCACCGCGGAAAGCCGCGCCGGCCGCACGATTCCAAGCGATTTGCTCTGTGGATAAGCAGACTTTGGCGGATTTTTAGCCAGGCAAATTGGGGCTGGTCATTTTTTGGGCAGGCCGGGTTTAGGCCGCAAAAGATGGTCTAGCGCAGGGCCAAGACGGCGATCAGCGCCAGGGCCAGCAGCACCGCGACGCCTTGCCAAAATCGCACCGGGGCGCGTTCGAGCAGCGTTTGCGGGCGGCGCTCCGCGGTTGCGATGCGCGCCGGACCGGCTTCCATCTCGCCGGCGAATTCGCTCATGTCGCGAAAGCGCATCGCCGGATCGCGGGCGATGGCGCGACCGAGCGCCGCTTCGAGCCACGCCGGCAAATCCGGCCGCAACGACGTGAGTTCTTTCGGCCGGTCGCGTCGCGGCGGACTCGTGGCGTCGGCATTGCCGTACGGGAATTCGCCGGTGAACGCGCGATACACCGTGACACCGAGGGCATAGATATCGGTCGCCGGATTGCCGGCTTCGCCGTCGAACATTTCCGGCGCCATGTAGGCGGCGGTGCCGGGAATGTCGGCCGGCGGGAAATCCTCCAGGCCCGGAATGCGCACGACGCCGAGGTCGATCAGCTTGAGCGCGCCGCCGCCTTCGAGGATGACATTGTCGGGCTTGATGTCGCGGTGAATGATGCCGGCGCGATGCAACGCCGCCGCCGCTTGCGCCAGCTTGATGGCGATGGCGCGGCCTTCTTCGAGGCCGAGCGCGGGTGCGCGCGCCAGGCGCGTCTCCAGCAGCTCGCCCTGATAAAGCGGCATCACCGTGTAGAGACAGGTCTGCCGGCCGGGCGGCAGTTCGATGACGCGGCCTACCGATGCGCTGTTGACGCGCGCGCCGACCCAGGCTTCGCGAACGAAGGCGGCGCGGTAAGTCGCCACCGCCGCGACCTGCGGCTTGGGAAATTTCAGCACCACGTCGCCGCCGTCGATCTCGTCGAGTGCGGCGAACAGACGGCTGTAGCGGCCCTCGGACACCAGCGCCTTGAGCACGAAGCCATCGACGGTTTCGCCGGTCACCGGCACGGGAATGAGCGGCAGCTGCATGATCGGCGCGCCTATATCGGCGGAATCGGCCGTCGGCAAGCGAACGACATCGAGCACCAAAGCGGTGCAATTGTCGGCGCTGCCGGCCTCGAGGGCGGCGGCGGCGAGCGCCTGTGCGGTGTCGCCGGGCGCCGAGCGCTCGCGCAGGATGTCGGCGATGGCGTCGTCGCTCAACGCGCCATGTACGCCGTCGCTGCACAGCAGGAAGCGGTCATGCAGCGTCACCGGCTGGCTGGCGTAATCGAGACGCACTTCGGTCTCGACGCCGAGCGCCCGCGTCAGGATATGCGAGCGGCCGCTGCCATCGTCACGCACATGATCGGTCGTGAGCCGGACCAGCCGTTCGCCGCGTAAGCGATAAATGCGGGTATCGCCGACGTGGAGGACATGCGCGACGCGGCCGCGCAAGACCAGCGCGGTGAAGGTACAGCCCATGCGCGTCAGTTCGGGGTCATGGCGCGCCTGGGAATGGAGCCAGCCGTTGAGTGAATCGACGATCCGCGCCGCCGCCCTCTGGACCTCCAAAGTTTCCGGCAGGTCGCAAAAGCCGTCGAGAAAGCCGCGCACCGCGATTTCGGCGGCGACGCGGCCGCCGCGCGCGCCGCCGATGCCGTCGGCGATCGCCGCCATGACATCGCGCCGCGGCACCGGCAGCTCGGCGCCGAAGACCACGCCGGCAAAATCCTCGTTGCGCGGACGCGGTCCGGTCTCGGAGCTGAATCCGACGCTGGCCTCGATGCCGCCGGCGGGCTCAGCCATCGCTGTGCCTCCGCTGCGGGGCTGCGGCGCGTGGATCACTTCGGCGGTACCTGGGTGCAGCGGTCACGCAGAAAATAACCGCCGGTGCTCGATGCGACCGTCACGGTGAGCGCGCCGGTCTTGCGGTCGAGCACATAGTTGCCGCCGTCCTTGGCGTCGT
>DASYXI010000004.1:0-7879 GCA_035934995.1 Allostellaceae bacterium | reverse complement strand
CGGCGATGTGGTTCGGCGTCCGGCTGTGGAAGGACGGCGACGGCGCGGTGATCGACGGCTTCGGTCCCGACGGCTTCGCCAAGATGACGCGCGGCATGGCGGCGGTGCTGAGCCGCTTCCAGACCGGCTACCTTTATCATTACGTCTTCGCCATGTTCGTCGGCGCGGTGGTGCTGGTGTCGTGGTACGTGCTGCGGCAGATGGGATGACCACGATGGCGCACTGGCCCCTTCTGTCCCTCACTACGTTCCTGCCGCTGGCCGGCGTCGCCGCCATTCTGGTGCTGCGCGGCGACGAACAGGCGGTCGCGCGCAACGCGCGCTGGATCGCGCTGTGGACGTCGCTGATCGTCTTCGCCGTATCGCTCGCCGTCTGGGCGAATTTCGATCCGACGCGCTCCGACTTCCAGCTCGTCGAGCAGGCCGATTGGCTGCCCGATTTCAACATCGGCTATCACATGGGCGTCGACGGCATCTCGCTGTTCTTCGTCCTGTTGTCGACCTTCCTGACGCCGATTTGTGTCATCGCCAGCTGGACCGCGATCCAGCGGCGCGTGAAGGAATACATGATCGCGTTCCTCGCGCTCGAGACGATGATGGTCGGCATCTTTTGCGCGCTCGACTTCATCCTGTTCTACGTCTTCTTCGAGGGCGTGCTGGTGCCGATGTTTCTGATCATCGGCGTGTGGGGCGGACCGCGCCGGGTCTACTCCGCCTTCAAGTTCTTCCTCTACACGCTACTGGGTTCGGTGCTGTCGCTGTTGGCGATTCTCGCCATCTATTTCATCACTGGCACGGCCGACATTCCCGAGGCGCTGGCCTTCAACTTCCCGACCTCGTTGCAGCCCTGGCTGTGGCTTGCGTTCTTCGCCTCGTTCGCGGTCAAGGTGCCGATGTGGCCGTTCCACACCTGGCTGCCCGACGCGCACGTCGAGGCGCCGACCGCGGGCTCGGTGATTCTGGCCGGCGTGCTGCTGAAGCTCGGCGGCTACGGCTTCATCCGATTCTCGTTGCCGATGTTCCCGGCGGCCTCGGCCTTCTTCACGCCGTTCGTCTTCACGCTGTCGGTCGTCGCCATCATCTACACCTCGCTGGTGGCGCTGGCGCAGCAGGACATGAAGAAGCTCATCGCCTATTCGTCGGTGGCGCATATGGGCTTCGTCACCATCGGCATCTTCACGGTGACGCCCGAAGGCCTGCAGGGCGCGATGATCCAGATGCTGAGCCACGGCGTCGTCTCGGCCGCGCTCTTCCTGTGCGTCGGCGTGGTCTACGACCGGCTGCACACGCGCGAGATCGCGCGCTACGGCGGCCTCGCCGAGAACATGCCGAAATACGCCTGCGCATTCATGGTCTTCATGCTGGCGTCGGTCGGCTTGCCGGGCACCAGCGGCTTCGTCGGCGAGTTTCTGGCGATGATCGGCGCCTTCCAGGTCAACACCTGGGTCGCATTCCTCGGCATGATCGGCGTCATTCTCGGCGCGGCCTACATGCTCTGGCTCTATCGCCGCATCATCTTCGAGAAGATCACCCACGCCGACGTGCGCGCGATGGTCGACCTCAGCCCGCGCGAGATCCTGATTTTCGCGCCGATGATCGCGCTGGTGCTGTGGATGGGCATCTATCCGGCCTCGTTCCTGAAGCCGATGCAGCCGTCGATCGCCAATCTGATCGAGCGCGTCCAGGTTTCGCAGCGCGCGGCGGCAACCACGCTGGCGCAACGGTAAGACGATGACCGCCGCACCCAATTTCCTGATCGTCCTGCCCGAGATGTTCCTGGGCGTCGCCGCCATGCTGCTGTTGCTGGTCGGCATCTATGCCGGCGCGCGCGCCACGCGTTTCGTCACCTGGCTGTGCGTGCTGGCGCTGGTCGCGACGCTGGCGATCCTGCTGCAACCGGTATGGAGCAGCGGCGCGGCGCCGCGGCAGGTCGGCCTCTTCGGCATGTTCGTCGGCGACAGCCTCGGCGTCTTCACGCAGACGCTGGTCATCCTCGGCTCGATCCTGTCGCTGCTGATCGCCATGCGCTTCAACGAGCGCGAAGGCATCGCGCGCATCGAGTTCCCGGTCCTGGTGCTGATCGCGACCGCGGGCATGATGATGATGATCGCGGCCAATGATTTGATCGCGCTCTATCTCGGGCTCGAGCTGCAAAGCCTCGCGCTCTACGTGCTGGCCGCGTTCGCGCGCGACGACGTGCGCTCGACCGAGGCCGGGCTCAAATATTTCGTTCTGGGCGCGGTCGCCTCGGGCATGCTGCTGTTCGGCGCCTCGATGGTCTACGGTTTCGCCGGCACCACCAGCTTCGACGGCTTGGCCAAGCTGTTCACGAACGGCGGCGGCAATAGCGTCGGCCTGATCACCGGCATCGTCTTTATTTCCGTCGGCCTTGCTTTCAAGGTGTCGGCGGTGCCGTTCCACATGTGGACGCCCGACGTTTACGAAGGCGCGCCGACGCCGGTCACGGCGTTCTTTTCGGTCGCGCCCAAAATCGCCGCGCTGACGCTGTTCCTGCGCGTCATGTTGCAGCCGTTCGGCGGCTTGATGGCCGATTGGCAGCAGATCATCTGGGTGATCTCGCTCCTCTCGATGGCGTGGGGCTCGTTCGCCGCGATCGCGCAACAGAACATCAAGCGGCTGATGGCCTATTCGTCGATCGGGCACGTTGGCTACGCCCTCATCGGGCTCGCGGCAGGGAGCGCCGCCGGCGTGCGCGGCGTGCTGGTCTATCTCGCGATCTACCTGTTTATGAATGCCGGCACGTTCGCCGTCATCCTGTGCATGCGGCGCGACGGCAAGATGGTCGAAGGCATCGACGATCTCGCCGGCCTGTCGCGCACCCATCCGGCGCTGGCGCTGGCGCTCGCCATCTTCATGTTCTCGCTCGCCGGCATCCCGCCGCTCGCCGGATTCTTCGCCAAGCTCTATGTCTTCATGGCGGCGATCGATGCCGGCTTGCCGATCCTCGCCGTGCTCGGCGTGCTCAGCAGCGTCGTCGGCGCTTACTATTATCTGCGCATCGTCAAGGTGATGTATTTCGACGAAGCGCGCGGCGCGTTCGACCGGCCGTTCGGCGGCGAGGTCACGGCGGTGATCCTGGTCTGCGCGATCATCATCACGTTCTTCATCGTCTGGCCGGGACCGATGCTCAACGGCGCCGACGCCGTCGCCGCGACGCTTTTTCCAGGATGAACGACACGCTGCCGCCGTTCTTCCGGCTCGCCGCGTTCGACACGCTTGCCAGTACCAGCGACGAAGCCCGCCGCCGCGCCCGCGAGGGCGCGTCCGAAGGCACGCTGGTGATGGCGCGGGTCCAGACCGCCGGCCGCGGCCGCCAGGGCCGCGCCTGGGTGTCGCAGCCGGGCAATCTCCATCTCTCTCTATTGTTGCGACCGGAGGCGCCGATGGCGCGCGCGGCGCAACTCGGCTTTGCCGCGGGCTTGGCGGTTGCCGACGCAATTGGCACGTTCGCGCCCAAGGCTGCGGTCACGCTCAAATGGCCCAACGACGTGCTGCTCGATGGGCGCAAGGCGGCCGGCATCCTGCTTGAAAGTGAAGGCGATACGGCCGGCCGGGTCGCTTTCGTCGTGATCGGCATCGGGGTCAATCTGGCAGCCTATCCGGCCGACACCGAATTCCCGGCAACATCGCTCAAGGCGGCGGCTGGAAACGCGCCCACGCCCGAGGCCTTTCTCGCGATGCTCGCGCCGGCGCTCGCGCTTTGGTATGAGCGGTGGCGCGCGGACGGCTTTGCCGGGTTGCGCCGGGCGTGGCTCGAGCGCGCGGCCGGTCTCGGCCAGGCGCTGCGCGCGCGTCTGCCGGGCGAGACGGTCGAAGGAAGTTTCGCGGGGCTCGACGACGACGGCCTGTTGCTGCTCGACGCGCCGGGCGGCCAACGCCGCATCGCCGCCGGCGACGTGTTTCCGACGGTGGTGGAAGGCTAGGAGAACACATGCTGCTTGCCATCAACGCCAACAACACCAACACGGTCTTCGCCGTGTGGAACGGCGCCAAGCTCAAGGGCGCCTGGCGCATCGCCACCGATCCGCACCGCACGTCCGACGAATACGTCGTCTGGCTCGACCATCTGCTGGCGCTGGAGAAGCTGTCGCGCGCGCGGCTCGACCGCGCCATCATCGCCAGCGTCGTGCCGGAGGCGAATTTCAGCCTGCGCCTGCTGTGCCGCCACTATTGCCGCACCGAACCCTTGGTGGTCGGCGAGCCCAACGTCGATCTCGGCACCAAGGCATTGGTCGATCGCGCGGAAGAGGTCGGCGCCGACCGGCTGGTCAACACCGTGGCGGCGCACGACCGCTACGGCGGACCGCTGATCGTCGTCGATTTCGGCACGGCGACGACCTTCGACGTCGTCGACGGCGATGGCAATTACCGTGGAGGCGTGATCGCGCCGGGTGTGAATCTGTCGCTTCAGGCGCTGCATCAGGCCGCGGCCAAGCTGCCGATGGTGCCGATCCGCCGCAGCGAGAAAGTCATCGGCACCAGCACCGTCGCCTGCATGCAGTCGGGCATCTATTGGGGCTATGTCGCGTTGATCGAAGGGTTGGTGGCGCGCATCCGCAAAGAGTTCGGCAAGAAGATGCGCACCGTGGCGACAGGCGGCCTGGCGCCGTTGTTCGATGGTGCCACGCCGGCGATCGAGCGCGCCGATCCGCATCTGACGCTATGGGGCTTGTGGCTGATCGCCGAACGCAATCCGCCGGCGAAGCGCCGTAAGAGATGACGGCGTCATTGCGAGGAGGCCGAAGGCCGATGCGGCAATCCAGGAATATTAGGATTGCTTGGCTGGTCTGGATCGCCACGGCCGCTGCGCGGCCTCGCGATGACGAGGGGCGCCGCGCATGAACGGCGCCGCGCCCGCACCCAATCGGCCCGACGAGCTCGCCTTCCTGGCGCTCGGCGGCGTCGGCGAGATCGGCATGAATCTGTCGCTCTACGGCTACAAAGGCCGCTGGCTGATGGTCGATTGCGGCATCTCGTTCGCCGACGACACGCTGCCCGGCGTCGACGTCATCATGCCCGATCCGGCGTTCATCGAGGCGCATGCCGGCGCGCTCGACGGCCTTATCGTCACGCACGCGCACGAAGACCATATCGGCGCCATCCCGTATCTCTGGTCGCGCTTCAAATGTCCGGTCTATGCGACGCCGTTCACCGCCGTGGTGCTGCGGCTCAAGCTGATCGAAGCGGGGCTCGAACACCAAGTTCCGATCACGGAAGTGCCCCTGTCGGGCAAATTCAGCGTCGGGCCTTTTGAGATCGAGCTGATTACCCTCACGCACTCGATCCCCGAGCCCAACGCCGTGGTGCTGCGCACGCCGCTCGGCACGGTGCTGCACACCGGCGACTGGAAATTCGATCCCGATCCGCTGGTCGGCGATCGGTCGGACATGGCGGCGCTGCGCCGGCTGGGCGACGAAGGCGTGCTGGCGATGATTTGCGATAGCACCAACGCGCTGCGGCCGGGGGAGTCGGGGTCCGAAGCCGACGTGCGCCAGACACTGATCGACCTCGTCGGCACGAAAAAGAACCGCGTCGCGGTCGCCTGTTTCGCCTCGAACGTGGCGCGGCTGGCGTCGATTGCCGCCGCGGCGCAGGCGCACGATCGGCACGCCGCGCTGGTCGGCCGCTCGCTCTGGCGCATCGAGCACGCGGCGCGGGAAACGGGATATCTCCACGGCGTGCCGCCGTTCCTCACCGAGGAAGAGGCGTCGTATCTGCCGCGCGAGAAGGTGCTGCTGATCTGCACCGGCAGCCAGGGCGAGCCGCGCTCGGCGCTGGTGCGCATCGCCGCCGACGAGCATCCGGAGATCGTTCTCGAAGACGGTGATTGCGCGATCTTCTCGTCGCGCATCATTCCCGGCAACGAGCGCGCCATCGGCCGGTTGCACAACGCGCTGGCGGCGCTCGGCGTCGAGATCGTCACCGAGCACGACGCGCCGGTGCACGTCTCTGGCCATCCGGCGCAGGACGAATTGATCCGCATGTATCAGACCGTGCGGCCGAAGATCGCGGTGCCGGTGCACGGCGAGACGCGGCATCTGTTGGCCCAGGCGCGGCTCGCCGAACAATGCCAGGTGAGCCAGACCATCGTGACCAAGAACGGCGAGGTGGTGAAACTCGCGCCCGGCCCGGCGTCGGTCATTGGCGAAGTGCCGACGGGGCGTTTAGCGGCGGATGCGAATACCCTGCTCGATGCCAAGGGCGAAACCCTCAAGAACCGGCAGCGCATGGTGTTCAACGGCGCGGCGCTGGCGACCTTGGTGATGGATCGCGCCGGCAAGCTGCTGGCGCCGCCGCAGGTTTCGGTCGAAGGCGTGCCGAGCGAGGATTCCGGCGAGGCGCTGGCGGCGCGCGTGGCGCAGGCGCTCGACGAGCTGGGGCCCCGCGACCGGCGCGACGACGACAAGGTGCGCGAGGCGGCGCGGCTCGCGATCCGCCGCTCGCTGCGCGATTGGCACGGCAAGAAGCCGGTAACGCAGGTACATCTGGTGAGGATTGCGGGAGACGCCGCATGATCGGACGGCTCAATCACGTCGCCATCGTCGTGCCGGACGTCAAGGCGGCGGCCAAGCTCTACAAGGGCATGCTCGGCGCGCTTGTATCCGAGCCGGTGCCGCTGCCGGCGCACGGCGTCACCACGGTTTTCGTCACGCTGTCCAACACCAAGATCGAGCTGCTGGAACCCCTGGGCGAGAAATCGCCGGTGCGCGCGTTCCTCGAGCGCAATCCGGCCGGCGGCATGCATCATCTCTGTTATGAGGTCGCGGACATCCTGGCGGCGCGCGACAAACTCGAAGGCGAAGGGATGCGCGTGCTGGGCGACGGCGAGCCGGCGATCGGCGCACACGGAAAACCCGTGCTGTTTTTGCATCCCAAGGATTTCTGCGGCACGCTGATCGAACTCGAAGAAGTCTAGGGATTGTTCTAGGCTATCGTCCGATCAACAGGACAATGCCGTACGCAGGGAGGCGGAGGCATGACTGATATCGGTCATTTCGTCGGCGGCAAGCCGGTGGGCAACGGCCACGGACGCTTTGCCGACGTCTTCAACCCCGCAACCGGCGAGATTTCTGGACGCGTCGCCCTGGCGACCGCCGCCGAGATCGACGCCGCGGTGCAAAGCGCCAAAGCGGCGTTCCCCGGCTGGGCGCGCACGACGCCCATGGCACGGGCGAGAATCTTGTTCAAATTCAAGGAGTTGCTGGAGAAGCGCCGCGACGAGCTGGCGCGCATGATCGGCGCCGAGCACGGCAAGGTGCTGGGCGACGCCACCGGCGAAGTGACGCGCGGCATCGAAGTCGTCGAATTCGCCTGCGGCATTCCGCATCTGCTCAAGGGCGAGTTCTCGGAGAACGTCGGCACCAACGTCGATTGCTATTCGATCCGTCAGCCGCTCGGCGTCTGCGCCGGCATCACGCCGTTCAACTTTCCCGCGATGGTGCCCATGTGGATGTACCCGTTCGCTATCGCATGCGGCAACACTTTTGTGTTGAAGCCCTCGGAAAAAGTGCCGCTCACGCCTACGCGCATCGTCGAATTGCTCAGCCACGCGGGCGTGCCGCCCGGCGTCATGAACCTGGTCCACGGCGATAAGAAAGCGGTGGACGCGCTGCTGCATCATCCGCTGGTGAAGGCGGTCTCGTTTGTGGGTTCGACTCCGATTGCGAAGTACATTTATGCGACCGCGGCTGCCGAGGGAAAGCGCGTGCAAGCGCTGGGCGGTGCGAAGAATCACCTGGTCGTCATGCCCGATGCCGACATGCCGAAGACGGTCGAGGCGATCATCGGTTCGGCGTTTGGTGCGGCAGGAGAGCGATGCCTGGCGGGCAGTGTCCTCGTGGCGGTCGGCGACGCCGCCG
>DASYXI010000003.1:0-19072 GCA_035934995.1 Allostellaceae bacterium | reverse complement strand
TGGATGCCAACGCGATTGCCAGGTTCGCGCGGACGGTGCGGCTGCCGGTCATCGCGTCTGGCGGTATCGCCTCACTCGCCGACATTGGCGCGCTCGTCGCCCATGCCAAGGAGGGCATCGTCGGCGCGATCTGCGGCCGCGCCCTGTATGACGGCCGGATCGACGCGAAAGCAGCGCTGCGTCGGGCGGCCGGTGAGGCGGCATGATGCTGAAGATGCGTGTCATCCCGTGCCTCGATGTCAAGGACGGGCGGGTTGTCAAGGGCGTCAACTTCGTCGATCTGACCGACGCCGGCGACCCTGTCGAGCAGGCTCGAACCTACGATCGCGAGGGCGCCGACGAATTGTGCTTCCTCGACATCACCGCCAGCCACGAGGGCCGCGACACGCTCTACGACGTCGTGCGGCGCACCGCCGAGCAATGCTTCATGCCGCTGACCGTCGGCGGCGGCGTGCGCACGGTCGAGGATATCCGCACGCTGCTTCTTGCCGGAGCGGATAAAACCTCGATCAACACGGCCGCCGTCGCGCGGCCGGGACTGGTGCAGGAAGCGGCCGAGAAATTCGGCAGCCAGTGCATCGTCGTCGCCATCGACGCCAAGCAGGCCGGCGCCGGCAAGTGGGAGGTCTTCACCCACGGCGGCCGGCGCGCCACCGGCATCGACGCCGTCGAATGGGCGAAGCGCATGGCGGCCGCCGGCGCCGGCGAAATCCTGCTGACCTCGATGGATCGCGACGGCACCCAGCGCGGCTTCGATATTCCGTTGACGCGGGCTATAGCCGATGCCGTGCCGATTCCGGTGATCGCATCGGGCGGCGTCGGCGCGCTATCGCACCTGGTCGAAGGCGTACGCGACGGCCATGCCAGCGCCGTGCTCGCCGCGTCGATCTTCCACTTCGGCACCTTCCGCGTCGCCGAAGCCAAGGCGGCGTTGGCGGCCGCCGGGATCGCCGTCCGCCGTTAGCCGGCCTTGCGGCCGAGCGCGGCGCGGATTTCGTCGGTCGTCCGCTTGACGATATCCAGCACCCGCTGTTGCGCTTCCGGCGAAGCGCCGCGCGTTTCGCGGACGACCGATCGCAGCGCGTGCCACGCGGCCCGCAGCGCGGACCGGTCGTCCTCTTCGACCGCCTCGCCGGCGAAGAAGCGGCGCATGCGGTCCATCTTGTGCGCGATGCGCTCGAACTGCGCGAGCATCGTCTTCACCGCTTCGCGGTTCTTGTCGAGCTCGGCCTTGCCGCTGTCGGTGATGCGATAGAGCTTCTTGTTGCCGTCGGCTTCGACCGCGGCGTGGCCCAGCTCTTCGAGATAGGTCAACGCCGGGTAGACCATGCCGGGGCTCGGCGCGTAAAAACCGCCGGTGCGCTCGGTCAGCTCCTTGATGAGGTCGTAGCCGTGGCGCGGCTGCTCTTCGAGCAGCGCCAGAATGAGAAGCTGGAGTTCGCTGCTGCCGAGCTTGCGGCCGGCGCTGACGCCGCGCGGGCCGAAGCCGCCGCCTTCCTCGACCCACCAACTGAACCGGCCATGGCCGTGACGATGGCGCATGAAGCGGCGGCCGCCATGCCCGAAACCCATACAACCGTGATGCATACTGTACTCCGTTGCAGCATAAAACATATCTTACGATATATCTTAAGCTCCGTACCGTCAAGGTCGAAAGGGCGGCCGAACCCGCGCCCTGCAGCTTGCAATCGAACCGGAACCTGTCAGAAATCGCCCGAGCGTTGCGAGGCAGGCTATGAGCGACATTGACGGCACCATCCTCGATCGGCTGTTTGCGGTGATCGCGGCGCGGCACGGCGCCGATCCGGCGACCTCCTACACCGCCAAATTGCTGCGCGAGGGCAAAGGCGCCATCGCCAAGAAGCTCGGCGAGGAAGCCTTTGAAACCGGCATCGAAGTGATCAAAGGCGATCGGGTTCGCCTGACCGCCGAAAGCGCCGACCTGCTTTATCATTTGCTGGTGGCCTGGGCCGATGCCGGGGTCGCGCCGGCCGACGTCTGGCACGCGCTCGAGGCGCGCCAAGGCCGCTCCGGCATCGCCGAAAAGCAATCCCGCGGCGGCAACTGAAATGGCCTACGACCGCAACAACATTTTCGCCCGCATCTTGCGCAGCGAAATTCCGTGCCAAAAAGTCTATGAAGACGCGCACGTCCTGGCGTTCAACGACATCCGACCACAAGCGCCGGTCCATGTCCTGGTGATTCCCAAAGGCGAATACGTCTCGTTCGACGATTTCGCGGCCCAGGCGCCGGCGGCCGAGCAGGCGGCATTCGTCGCGGCGGTCGGTAAAGTGGCACGGCAACTCGGCGTGGCCGAAAGCGGTTATCGGATCCTGGCCAATCACGAAAAAGACGCAGGGCAGGAAGTGCCGCACTTCCATGTTCATATTTTCGGCGGCAAGCGTCTCGGCCGCATGCTGCCCCGCGAATAGGCCGGATTCCGGCGCGCTGATCTTCGCGCTTCGTTAACCATAAAATTCCGCGCATTTACCAAGGAAAACTGCGGCTTTCCGGGCCCATCTGGTCTAAAGTTTTAGGCGCTTTAGTCGAAAATTAACCATAAAGATCGTCTAATCCGCGCCACGGAGACCGAGGATTCGATGGTGGCCGACGCGTTGATCCATCCGGTGCTGGACTCGCTGCTGCGCTATTGGAATGAGAAGCGCGGCACCGAACGTCTCATGCCCGAACGCAAGGAAATCGACCCGCTCGAAATGGGCGCGCGTCTGTTGCCGCATTTGTTGCTGTGCGACCTGTTCGATCGCGGCAACCGTGTCCGCTTCCGGGTCGTCGGCACCAACATCGTCCGCCGCTGGGGCTTCGAGCCGACGGCGAAATATCTCGACGAAGGAATCGGTCCCTATTTCGCGACGCTGGGCGAATTGCACCACGTCTGCTTCGCCGAGCGCGCGCCGGTCTATTCGGTCAGCACGTTCCGCTGGGGCGTCAACCGCGAGCTCGAGGCGCATCATCTTCTGTTGCCGCTGAGCAAAGGCGGCTTCGAGCCGTCGATCGCCCTGGCTGGCATCGCGTTCCGCTCGGACGAGGTCTTCCCGCCGCAGATTCGCAACCTGAACGGCGTCGCCCGCTTCGACGAGCGTCATCGCTCGATCGGCGATCCGGCCGAAGCGCTCGCGCGCCGCGCCGGCGTCAACGGCCGCAACGTCGCCTAGTTTTCCACTTCGCACGACGGCGAAGGCCTGAATTCGGCCTTCACCTGTGCTACGCGAGAAACCGCGAGAATTAAATTTCGATTTGGCCGCCGAGCTCGACGACCCGGTTCGACGGAATGCGGAAGAATTCCGTCGCGTTGACCATGGTCGCCTGCAGGAAGATGAACAGCCGCTTGCGCCAGCGCCAGAACCGCGGCGTCGAGGCGCTGACCAGGATTTTCTCGCGGCCGATGAAGAACGAGGTTTCCATCAGGTTGAACTTGAGCCGCATCAGCCTGAGCTGCGCCAGCGTGCGCGGGATGTTGGGTTCGTCCATAAAGCCGTAACGCACCGTCACGGTGTGGAAATTGTGGTTGAGGTTCTTGACCTCGAGCCGCTGATCGTCGGGGACATGCGGGATATCGCAGGTGTCGATCTTCATCAGCACGACGCGTTCGTGCAGCACTTTGTTGTGCTTCAGATTATGCAGCAACGCCGCCGGCACCAGATCGGGGTTGGCGGTCATGAACACGGCCGTGCCGTCGACGCGCTCGGGATGGCCGGGCTTCAGCGTTTCCAGGAAGGTCGCCAGCGGCAACGCGCCCCTGGCGCGTTGCGCGGCCAGGCGGTCGCGGCCTTGCATCCAGGTCGACATGATGACGAACACGGCGAACCCGACGGCCAGCGGGAACCAGCCGCCTTCGACGACTTTGAGCATGTTGGCCGAGAAGAACAGCAGATCGACAATCAGGAAAAAGCCGAACAGGAGAATCGCCGGCAGCGGTTTCCAGCGCGCGACGCCGATCGCATAGACCATCGCCAGTACCGTCGTCAGCGTCATGGTGCCGGTCACCGCGATGCCGTAAGCCGCGCCGAGATTGTCCGAACTCTGGAACCCCAGGACCAGCAGCACGACCGCGACGAACAGCATCAAATTGACCCGCGGCACGAAGATCTGGCCGATCTCCTCTTCCGAGGTATGACGCACCTGGAAGCGCGGCAGGTAACCGAGCTGTACCGCCTGCCGCGTCATGGAAAAGGCGCCGGCAATCACCGCTTGTGAGGCGATCACGGTCGCGACCGCGGCCAGCACCACCATGGGATAAAGCGCCCAATCCGGCGCCAGGCGATAGAACGGATTCTCGACCGCATTCGGATGTGCCAACAACATCGCGCCCTGGCCGAGATAGTTGAGCATCAGCGCCGGAAAGACGAAGGTGAGCCAGTCGGCGCGGATCGGGCGGCGGCCGAAATGGCCCATATCGGCGTAGAGCGTCTCGCAGCCGGTGAACACCAGCACCACAGCGCCCAGCAGGAAGAAGCCGCGCAGCGGATGATCGAACAACAGCGCCAGGCCGTACATCGGATCGAGCGCCCACAGAATCCCTGGCTGGCGCACGATCTCGACGGCACCGAGCAGGCCGATGACGACGAACCAAATGACCAGGATCGGGCCGAACAGGCCGCCAACCATGCCGCTGCCGCGGCGCTGCATGGCGAACAGCACGACCAGCAGCACGAGCGTGATCGGAATGACGTAGGGGTCGAACAGCGGCGTCGCGACCTTAAGGCCCTCGACCGCGCTGAGCACCGAAATCGCCGGCGTGATCACGCCGTCGCCGTAGAACAAGGACGCGCCGAGCAGGCCGGCGGCCAGAATCCACCAGCGCAGTTTCGGCCGGCCGATGGCGGCGCGCAGCGCCACCGCCGTCAGCGCCAGGATGCCGCCTTCGCCGCGGTTGTCCGCGCGCATGATCACCGAAACGTACTTGAGGGTGACCACGACGATCAGCGCCCAGGTGAGCAGCGACAGCACGCCATAGACGTTGGCGTGGTTGATCACGCCGCCGAGCTCGACGAAGCACAGCTTGACGGTATAAAGCGGCGAGGTGCCGATATCGCCGTACACGACGCCGAGCGCGCCCAGATAGAGATTCTGGTGGCGCAGATGCCGTTGGTGCCCGTTGAGCGCGGCCGTTTGGGCCATCGAGACGATGTCTAAAGTCGTGGCGCGGTATTGGAAGGCGCCGTGTTTAGCCCTTCCGCCGCGCCGCCGCAAGCGCGTCCGAGAACTTCCTGTCAGGTCAGGGAGATAACCCGGCCCATGGCCGTTATTGGACGACGACCACGCCCTTCATCGTCGGGTGGATCTTGCAGAAATAGGCGTAGGTCCCCGGCGCATTGAAGGTGAACGAAAAGCTGTCGCCGGTGTCGAGCGGGTTCGAACCGAAGAGCGGCTTGGTGCCGGCCGCGGTGACGGTGTGCGCGTCGCCGTCCTTGTTGATCCAGGTCACGGTCGTGCCGCGCTTCACCGTCAGCGTCGTCGGGCCGAAGGCGAAGTTGTTGATCACGACCTGGTTCGGGCCGGCGGCGACTTGCATCGGCGCCTGACCGGCGGGCATCGCCATATGGTCCATGCCCGGCATCGATGGCATCGCCGACTGGGCGAAGGCGGCGGGCGCCAGGCCGAGGGTGGCGAGCGCGACGGCCAGCGCCGCGCCACGCAGACGCAATGAAATTCGCGGCACGGTCGCCTCAGGTCCCGAGCGTCGTATCGGACCAAGCGAGACCGCGGCCTTTGACCGCGACCTCGCGCACGCCGAGCACGCTGCGCAGCTTCTCGGCCGGCACCTTGAGCGGACCCGGTCCGGGCCCGTCGCCGGCCGGCGGCTGCGGGAACGCGGTCGACAGCGCGGTTTGGAAGGTGACGCGGCCTTCGACTTTCTGCACGACCTGATGAATGTGGCCGTTGAGCACGGTGACCGAGCCGAAGCGCTTGAGATAGGCGAGCGCCTTGTCGCCGTCGTCGGTGCCCCAGCCCCATTGCGGATAGAGCGACCACATCGGCATGTGCGCCATGACGACGATCGGCGTGCTGGCGCTGCGGCCTTTCAGGTCGCGCTCGATCCATTCGATCTGCTCGTCGCCGAGATGACCCAGGCCGTTGGCTTGCAAGCCGACGACGTTGACCAGCGCGACGAAATGCACGCCGCTCTGGTCGAAACTGTACCAGCCGCCGGTTTTGACGCCGGGATTGAAGCGGGCGAAGAACGGCTTGCCGTCGTCGACCAGCGTGTCGTGCTCGCCCGGAATGTAATGCACCGGCAGCTTGGCGGTTTTCATCAGCTGCTCGGCGGCGTCGAATTGCTCCGGCTTCGCCAGATGGCTGACGTCGCCGGTGTGGACGATCATCGCCGGTTTCTGCGGCAGCGTCGCGATGCGCTGCAAGGCTTCGGTCAGCGTGCCGTTCGGATCCGGGTTGGCCTCGCCATGGTAGCCGATATGCGAATCGCTGATCTGGACGAAGGCGAAGCCGCCGGCGGGCGCGGCTTGCGCCTCGCCGGTGCCGAGGCTGAACGGCGTCGGCACGCCGCCGACGACGCTCCACAAGGTTCCGGCGCCGGCCCACGCCATGCAGCGCAGCAGCTTGCGGCGCGACGGCGCGCCGCCGGGGGCGGAATTGCGGTCGAAATCGGTCTCGTCCATGGCGGGTCTCCGCGGCAGGGGTTGCGATGGCGGAGATAAGATCGCCGCCACCGGCGCTTTATTCGCGCCGCGGCGAAAAATTCCCGATCGCGAATAAACCGGCCGCCGGGGCGATCTTATCCGTGCCGTCGCCGCGATGTGCGCCGCGGCTTATACTGCCCCCGGCTGCGGCGACCGGAATGAGACATGGGACGCATCGACGGCGGGCGTGATTTCGAGAGCTTGGTGCTGCCGCATCTCGATGCGGCCTACAATCTCGCGCGCTGGCTGGTGCGCGATCCCGTGGCGGCCGAGGACGTCGTACAGGAGGCAGCGGTGCGCGCATTGACCTATTTCGCGAGCTTCCGGGGCGACAATGCGCGCGGCTGGTTCCTCCAGATCGTGCGCAACGCCGCCTATGCCTCGATGAAGCTCGATCGCGGCTTGCGTACCGTGCCCTTGGCGACCGGCGACGAGACCGAGGCCGCTGCGCCCGAGCCCGTCGATCCCGCCGACGATCCGGAACACACGTTGCTGAAGACCCAGGCGCATGCCGGCCTCGACCGGTTGCTCGCCGGCCTGCCGGTCGAATTGCGCGAGACCATCGTGCTGCGCGAGCTCGAAGAGCTTGCCTACAAGGACATCGCGCACATCACCGACGTGCCGATCGGCACGGTGATGTCGCGCCTGTGGCGGGCGCGGCGGCTCTTGGCGGAAGCGGCGCAACGCGAGGCCGTGCCATGACGCGACCGCACGCTTCCGGCGAATGCGAAATGACGCTGCTCGTGCAGGCCGATTTCGACGGCGAGCTCGATGCGGCACAGGCGGCGGCGCTTGCCGCCCATCGCGCCGACTGTCCGATTTGCCAGGCGGCCACCGAATCGCTCGGCCGCGTGCGCCAAGCGCTGCGCGAACAGGCGCCCTATCACCGCGCGCCGGCCGCGTTGCGCGCGCGGTTGGCGGCGCAAGCCGCGCCGCGGCGCGTTCCGTCGGTGCGCGCTGCCGGGTGGCGGCGGGCGGCGGTTTCGTTCGTCGCCGGCGGCGCGCTCGCCGCGTCGGTGATGCTCGCCGTCGTGCCGTCGAACGCGCCCGGGCTGCCCGATCAGGTGCTCGCCGGCCATTTGCGCGCGCTCGAACCCGGCCACCTCGAGGACGTCATGTCCACCGATCAGCACACGGTGAAGCCGTGGTTCGACGGCAAGCTCGATTTCGCGCCGCCGGTGAAGGACCTGAAGGCGGACGGGTTTCCGCTCGAAGGCGGGCGGCTGGATTATCTCGATGGCCGCCGCGTCGCCGCCATGGTCTATGGCCGCGCCAAGCACGTGATCGATCTCTACGCCTGGCCCGAAGCGGGCGCCGACGCGGCGCCGTCGGTGACGGAGCGCGACGGCTACAACATCGTCCGCTGGCGCCAGAACGGCATGGCGTTGTGGGCGGTGTCGGACGTCGAGCGCGATCAGCTCGTCGATTTCGCGCGCCGCTGGCGGACGATGCCCTAGCGCCGCCGCGCTATTTCAGCGCGTCGGTGTACGGAAAGATCAGGTTTCCGGTCTTGTACGCGCTCGGCCACACGACGACGTCGTGTTTCGGGTCTTCGAGCTGGCCGAAATCGTTGCCGGTCAGATGCTGCCACTGGCTGAAGACGTAGCGCGGCTTCGCCCATTCGCCGTCGGCGCCGAACCGTACCTCGCCGACCACGGTCGAGAAGCTGTGCGTGTGCATGTATTGGGCCAGCTTCTGGTGGTCGAGGCTCTGGGTGCCTTCGACCGCCTGCGCCAGCACCTGGCCGGCGGCATAGCCGAACGGCACGAAGCCGTAGCCGAGCGGATCGATGCCGCCTTTGGCCTTGGCGATCGCTTGATAGCGCTTCAACAGATCGCGCGACCCCGGAAAGTTGAAGGCCGGCACGAAATCCTCGTGGAACAGGATGCCGTTCATCAACGGCCCCATCTGGGCCTTGAGGGGCGTGGCCAAGAGTCCGATCATCGTGCCGCCGAAAATCTTGGTCTTGAGCCCGATCTCGCGCGCGGCATGGACGATGCCGACGGTGTCCGGCGGGTATGAGGCGACGAACACGACGTCCGGATTCGTCGCCTGCACCGCGCGCAGGATCGGCGTGAAATCGGTGGTCGGCGGCGGATAGAGCTTGTCGTAGACGACGGTGAGCCCGGCTTTCTTGGCGTTGTCGCGCGCGCCGTCGACCGAGTTCTTGCCGAATTCGGCGTCGATACCGAGCAGCGCGACGGTCTTCACCTTGGGCTTGAGCGACGCGGCGATGTCGAAGAATCCCGACGAGAAGGCGTGTACCGGATCGGGACCGAGCGGCACCATCGCGAAGTACTGGTTGTAGTGGTATTGGCGGTTCACCGCCGTCGCCAGCATGCTGATCGTCGTCAGCTTGTGCTGGATCAGCACCGGCATCGCCGCCGCCATCAGGTTGGTGCCGTAGGGGCCGAGCAGCAGGTCGACATGGTCGACGTCGATGAGCTTGGTGTAGATGCCGGGGTCGTTCGCCGGCTGCGTCTGGTCGTCGTAATAGACGAGCTCAACCTTGCGGCCGAGCAGGCCGCCTTTGGCGTTGACGTCATCGCGCCAAATTTCGAGCGCGACCAGTAATTGCTTGCCGTTGGGGGCGTTGGCGCCGGTCAGGCCCAAGGCGAAGCCGACTTTGATCGGTTCGGCGGCGAACGCGCCTTGCGCGGCGAGCCATGCGACCGCGATGGCCGCGAGCGAAAGTTTCAAACGACGCCACATCTTGGACCCCCTCGATTAGCCTCGCTTCAACGGCATTTTTCTAAGTTTCTTTCTTACCACGCACGCATCAACCGTCCCAAGTTCCCGCGAAATCACATGCCTTTCCGGCCGCGCCGCAAAAACGCCTTAAAAGGGGTTCACCCTTCTGTCATGTCAGAGTTGTTCCTGATGTGTTGCTCACCACATGTCGCTCGCTGATTCCACCGCCCGCCCGGCGCGGCCGCCGCTCGCCGGGCTCGAAGTCCTCCTCGTCGAGGATGACAGCGCGGCGGTCTTCGTCGTCGAAGACATGTTGTTCAATCTGGGCGCCGCGACCGTGTGGCACGCGGCGGATGTCGACGATGCGCTGGCACTGTTGCGCGACCATCGTCCCGGCATCGCGGTCATCGACATCAATCTCGCCGGCAACCCGGCTTATCCGGTCGCCGAGCGTCTGCAAGCGGCGGACATTCCCTTCATTTTCGTCACCGGCTACAGCGGCGACAGCGTTCACCGCCGTTGGGCCGGCCACACACGCGTGCAAAAGCCTTTTCGCCCTTCGACCCTGGCGGTGGCATTGCGCGCGGTGCTCGACGCGCACCGCGCAGCGCGGAGTTTGCGCGCCCACTAGCGCGCCAACGCGTCCCAACCGAACGCGATCCGGCGATAGCTGAGCGCCTCGGCCAGATGCACGCGGCCGACATGGTCGCTGGTGTCGAGATCGGCCAGTGTGCGTGCGACGCGCAGCACGCGGTGATAGCCGCGCGCCGACAGCTTCAACCGTTCCGCCGCATCGTTGAGCAGCTTGGTGCCGTCGGCGTCGGGCTTGGTGATCTCGTCCAGCAGCTTGCCGTCGAGCTCGGCGTTGCTGCGGATGCGCCGCTCCGCCGGCAGCTTGGCGTAGCGCTTTGCCTGGCGCGTGCGCGCCGCCGCCACGCGCGCGGCGATTTCGGCGCTGCCTTCGGCCGGCGGCGGTAGCGACAGATCGGCGGCCTTCACCGCCGGCACGTCGATGTGCAGATCGATGCGGTCGAATAGCGGCCCGGAGATGCGCGACTGATAATCCTGCGCGCAGCGCGGGGCCTTGCCGCACGCCAGCGCCGGATCGTCAAGGTGGCCGCAGCGGCAGGGATTCATCGCCGCCACCAGCTGCACCCGCGCCGGATAGGTCACATGCGCGTTGACGCGCGCGACGCTGACCCGGCCGGATTCGATCGGCTGCCGCAGCGCTTCGAGCGTCGCGCGCTGGAACTCCGGTATTAGGTAGCAGACGCACCTAGGGGCCTAAGCGCTTCCTAATACCGTCGCTGCCTGATGCCTTGGAGATCAAGGCTTGTCAGGAAACACTTTCAGGAAAGGATTGGATTGGTTCGAAGCTCCTACATGGGGGCGGTTTGTTTGCGTTCGCAATTTCTCGGTATTGCGTACCAAACGCACCGAAACCCGGAATCATGATAGGAGAAAGATATGGCTACCGACTCTGACATCCTTGCGGTTCGCCTCGCTACAGCTGGCGCGGGGGTGGCCTTCATTCTTGCTGCGCTCGGATTTTGGTTCGTGAACTACGGATTAGCAGCAGGATGTTTTTTGGGGGCGGTGTTTCTTATCATCGCAGCGAGGCAGATTGAAATAATCGGCAAAATACATTTTGCGTGGCCGTTTAAGATTTATCTGACGCGGGAGCCAGATCTTTGGCACGGATTTTACATTTCAATGATTGGCGCACTAATTCTTTCCTGCGTTACGGCGCTGCCGATTGCCGGTGGGTGGTTGGCCGAAAAATCTCCCCTCTCAACCGAGACGCTTCCCGGATTCACCGGGTACGCCGTAATTCAATTGGAAGATGCCGCTAAGTTAGGACGCCAGCATTTCTTCGATTTTGAAACACCAGAAGGCGCGCGAGCTTCATTCTATCTAGCGGAAAATAATCGTTTCATTTTTTCTGTTTCAGATATCCACGGCGAAAATAGCTCGATTGATATTCCCATCGGGAAAGGTGGCGTGCCGCTCGACAAATTTTTGACGTTGTTTTGTGAAATAGGAGAAACTTCCGATCATGCCTATCTTCGTGTGGTTGTGAATGGTAACGAGGTTGCGCAACGCAAATTGGTAGGGCCTATCGATTTGGGGAGTCGCGATTGGGGGCCGGTATCAGGTACAGGAGTTCTTGGCGAGCATGGCGGAGCTTTTTCCCTGTTTGAAGGCGGCGTCAACTTTTACTCTTTGCCAGACGACAAAATCGACGCCTTAGTACAGCAGGCGCGCGACACCTATCATCTAAAGCTATAAGTCCTCCAATCTCACCCCCTCCAATTCCAGCGCCGCGAGGCACGCCAGGAAGAACGTAGCCGCAAACGTTCCTCTTGCGAGCTTGTTCGCTATCGAGGCTGCGTTTTCGCTGAAGCCGTGCTTTTCGAGCCGCTTCGCCAATTCCTCATAGCCGATATCAGCCTTGGCAATCTCCCCTTTGAGATAGAGTCGGGCGCGATCTTCCCAGGCCTTGGCCTTGGCGGGCATAAAACATATCTTATACGATATTTTCCTGTAGACAAGGGGATAAATCGCGCGTATAACATATCCCAGAAGATAGAAATATCGCTTTTGGGATATGACACAGCACTTTCTCCTCTCAGCCAAGGCCCGGACGCTCAGTTTGAGCGCCGTTACCCGTATGAGCGAGGAAGATGCTAGGACAGCCTTCGCGGCTATCCGGTGGTCCCAGAACCAAGGCAAGCCGTTCTGCCCGTCCTGTGGCTGCGCTGACGTTCTCACGTACAAGTCCCGGCCGATCTTCAAGTGTAAGGGCTGCGGCCACCAATTCACGGTCACGTCCGGTACCATCTTCGCCAGCCGCAAACTGCCGATGCGTGACTATCTCCTAGCCATCGCCATTTTCGTGAACGGCGCGAAGGGGCATAGCGCCCTTCAACTGAGCCGCGATCTCGATTGCCAATACAAGACCGCTTACGTGATGGCGCACAAAATCCGCGAGGCGGTGGTTGCGACCGACAAGGGCAACACGGTTTCGGGCGATGTGGAAATTGATGGTTGCTGGATTGGCGGTTACGTCAAGCCCGCGAATTGGAAAGAGAACCGCCGCGACCGTCGCCGCGCCGTCAATCAGAACGGCAAGCGCCGCGTGGTCATGGTCATGCGCGAACGCAAGGGCAAGACGCTCACGTTTGTCTGCAAGACCGAAGATGCTTCAATCGCTACGCTGAAAGATCGCATCAAAGTCGGCAGCACGGTATATGCGGACGAAGCTTCGCATTGGGACCAGCTACACGCGACGTATCTCACGAAGCGCATCAATCACTCTCAAGCCTACAGCGACGGCGAAGGCTGCACCAATCAGGCCGAGAGTTTCTTTAGTCGGCTGCGCCGCGCCGAGGTCGGAACGCATCACCATATCAGCGGGCCGTATCTCGCCGCGTATGCCGGTGAAATGGACTGGCGCGAGGATAACCGCCGCATCAGCAACGGAGAGCTTTACCTGACCGCTGCCAACGCGGTGGCGAAGCACCCGATCTCGAAACAGTGGAAGGGCTACTGGCAACGTCGGTTGCCGAGGGAGGCAGCGGAATGAAAAACGAGCATGTCTTAGGTGGACTCATTCGGAAGCGGAAAGAGATTGCCGGTCAGATCGAGGACGCACAGCTAAAGCTGCGGCAGGCGATCATTGACCTCGACAACCTTGATTGTGCAATCCGGCTATTCGACCCGGAGATTGACCTAGAGGAGATTAGGCCAAGTCCGTTGCCGCCACGGCACAGCGCGTACAAAGGCGAAATGAGCCGCATCATTCTCGGCGCGTTGCGCGATGCTGGCAGACCAATGACAAGCAAGGAGCTTGTCTTTCAGGTCATGGCCGAGCGGGGTTTGGCGGTGCACGATAAACGCCTAGTCCTGTTGCTCACCAAGCGCGTCGGCGCGAGCCTCAAGCACTACAAGCACAAGGGAACGCTGCGGGCGACAAAGGGGATAGGCCCATACTTACTATGGGAAATCAGCCGATAGGTTCACTATCAGATTTGACAAGCCTAATCGGCTGACTCTTTGCCACCATCAGTTTTGCCAATTCGGCTTCGTATTGAACCCGCAGTTTTTTATCTTTCATTCGCGCTCGGATGTAGGCGCGCACAGCGTCTCGAAGGACACCAACTTCAGTAGTACCACCACCAAGAGCTATTCGGAGAGCCGCCAACTCAGTAGCGAGTGGCTCACCAAGCCGTGCCCGACCGTCCCTCGATTTTGGTGCCATGTCGTCCCAAATGGTTCAGCATTGTACATCATTGTACAATAAGCTTGACGACTCGACTCCGGCTTTGAGATGCTGAAAATGAAAAAGCGGCCCCTTGCGGAGCCGCCTTCTGGCCAGTCCAAACTTGCGGTGGGGCGGACGGTCAGAATCGAACTGACGACGCACGGGGTACAAATCCGCCGCTCTACCACTGAGCTACGTCCGCCAGCATGGCCGTCTCGCTCTGAAACAGCGGGACGGCCTGCTTGCTTTCCCGCACCAATCACGATGCCATCAATTCCTGCGCGCCGCAAGGCGGCACGACCACAATATGTGGTGGGCAAAGTTGAGCATTTATAAAAGATAGGGAATGGAAGCAATTAGATGGGAAACGCCACAACATCTTGTGGCTGGGAGCATCAGCGAAAAATTTTAGGTGCGTTTGCTACCTAATACCGTGGAACTCGGGGAGCTCGTCGAGGAACAACACGCCGAGATGCGCCAAGGAAATTTCGCCCGGCTTGCCGCGCATGCCACCGCCGACCAGCGCCGGCAGCGATGCCGAATGATGCGGATCGCGGAACGGCCGCGCGCGCATCAGGCGCCCGTCGTGCAGCAAGCCCGCGACCGAATGGATCATGCTGACTTCGAGCGCCTCGTCCGGCGCCAGCGGCGGCAGCAGGCCGGGCAGGCGCTGCGCCAGCATCGATTTGCCGGCGCCGGGCGGACCGATCATCAGCAGGTTGTGGCCGCCCGCGGCGGCGACTTCGAGCGCACGCTTGGCGCTTTCCTGACCCTTGATCTCCTTGAAGTCGAGCGTCGCCGGCGCCGCGGCCGCGATCTTGGGTTCGGGCGCGGCCAAGAGCTGCGCGCCCTTGAAGTGGTTGACCAGCGCCAGCAGCGACGGCGCCGCCAGCACTTCGATCTTGCCGGCCCACGCCGCTTCGCCGCCGGTGTCGCGCGGACAGATGAGGCCGCGGCCCGCCGCCGCCGCGCCGAGCGCTGCTGGCAATACCCCGGCGACCGATAACAGCGAGCCGTCGAGCGCGAGCTCGCCGAGTGCCACGTAGCGTTCGAGCTCCTCGGCAGGCAGCACGCCCATCGCCGCCAGTAGGCCGAGCGCGATCGGCAAATCGAAGTGGCTGCCTTCCTTGAGGAGGTCGGCCGGCGCCAGGTTGACGGTGATGCGCTTGGCCGGCAGCGCCAGACCCATCGCGGTCAGCGCCGCGCGCACGCGCTCGCGTGATTCGCCGACCGCCTTGTCGGGCAGGCCCACCACGGTGAACGCCGGCAGGCCGCCGGCGATGGTGACCTGCGCCTCGACGGGCACCGCCTCGATCCCCTGGAACGCGACGGTGCGGATGCGCGCGACCATGCTTCCCCCTCGTGCGCCGGGTCGCAGCCTATCGCGGGCCCGGACGCGGCGGAAGCCGCATCGCGGAACCATCGCGACGCGCGGCCGTTTCCTCTCGCCTTCATCGCCAGGGAGTGCGCCATGGCGCCTCGAACCAAACGCGGCAAGCGCGCCAAAACGGCGCGTGTGATGCGGGAATTCAAAGAAGGCCGGCTCAAAGGCGGCCGCGGTCGCCGCGGCAAGGTGAAAAGCCGCCGGCAGGCGATCGCCATTGCCTTGTCCGAAGCTGGTCTATCGCGGAAGAAGCGGCGCAGGCGCCGCAAGAAAATCTAGGGTTCAGCGGCCGATGAGGGCGCCGCGCCAGCGCGCCAGCGCGTCGGACAAGTCGCGATAGAGCCGCCGCCGCTCGACTGGCGAGAGAAACGCGCCCAACGCCAGCCGCTTGCCGTGCGACGTGACCGCCAAGCGGTTCTCGTCCCGGTCGATTTCCTCGAAGTCCAAGCGCGCCCACACCGGCTCGAAGCGCCAGCGGCGGCAATCGCCGCGCACGCCGATGCGTTCAACCGTGAAATCGGCGGTGGTCAGCTGCACGTGCTCGATCTTGCGCGCGCTGCGATAGCTGGCGCGGAAGGCGAGATAGACCAGCGCCACGTCGAGGCCGAAGAAGCCGGTCACCGGCCAGGCGCCGAGCATGACGCAGCCGACCGACATCGCGAATGACGCGCCGCCCAGCACCGCCATGACGATGCCGAAGCCGCGCGGCGGCAGGCTGCGATAGGGTTGCAGCCTGGCGTCGAAGAAGACGGTCGTGGCTTCTGTGGCGCTCATGGCCTCGGCCATATTAGGGTCCCGCCATGACGCGCATGTCAAAAGAGAATGTCGGCCGGTTCTTCGCCGCGCTGGCCGCCGAACGGCCCGATCCGACCACCGAACTCGCCTACATCAACACCTATACGCTTCTGGTTGCGGTGGTTCTTTCGGCGCAGGCGACCGACGTCAGCGTCAATAAAGCGACGGCCGAATTGTTCAAAACCGTCAACACGCCGGCCAAGATGATCGCGTTCGGCGAAGCCCGGCTGCGCGACGCGATCAAGACCATCGGCCTCTATCGCACCAAGGCGGCGAACGTCATCCGGCTGTCGGAGCTTCTGGTGCAGAAGCACGGCGGCGAAGTGCCGGACAATCGCGAAGCGCTCGAGGAATTGCCCGGCGTCGGCCGCAAGACCGCCAACGTCGTGCTCAACGTCGCGTTCGGCCATCCGACCATCGCGGTCGACACGCACATCTTCCGGCTCGCCAACCGCACCGGCCTGGCGCCGGGCAAGGATCCGCGCGCCGTCGAGGACGGGTTGGACGCGATCGTGCCGGAACAATATCGGCGCCACGCGCACCACTGGCTGATCCTGCACGGACGCTATGTCTGCACCGCGCGCAATCCGAAATGCGCCGCCTGCGTGGTGCGCGATCTCTGTCTCTACGAGGCGAAGACGAGCGCGGACGTTCCGGCGGCTAGTGCTTCACCAGCACGTCGGCCATCGAATAGAGGCCGGGCTTCTTCCGCGCGAGCCACAGGGCGGCGCGCACCGCGCCGCGCGCGAAGACGCGGCGCGACGTCGCGCGGTGGGACAGCTCGATAACTTCGCCGGCGCCGGCGAACATCACTTTGTGCAGTCCGACTTCGTCGCCGCCGCGCAACACGGCGAAACCGATATCGCCGGCCTTGCGCGGACCCGTGGCGCCGTTGCGTGCGGCGGCGCGTTTCTTGTCGAGGTCGACGTCGCGGCCCGCCGCCGCGGCGCGGCCGAGCGCCAGCGCCGTGCCCGACGGGGCGTCGACCTTGTAGCGGTGGTGCATTTCGAGGATCTCGATGTCGTATTCCGGCCCGAGCTGCGCCGCCGCCTTGCGCACCAGTTCGAGCAGCAGATTGACGCCGACGCTCATGTTGGGCGCCCACAAGATCGGCGCCTTGCGCGCCGCCTGCTTGAGCGCGCTTTCCTGCGCCGCGTCGAGGCCGGTGGTGCCGATGACCAGCGCCTTGCCCGTTGCGGCGGCGATTTTCGCATGGCCGACGCTGGCCGCCGGCCAGGAGAAATCGATCACCGCGTCGGCGACGCGGAACAACGCGAGCGCGTCGCTGCCGGCCTTGAGGCCGAGCGATCCGACGCCGGCCATCTCGCCCAGGTCGCGGCCAAGATAGGGGCTGTCGGCGGCGTCGATGCCGCCGGCGAGGCGCGTTCCCTTGGTCTCCAGCAATTCGAGCGCGACCATGCGGCCCATCCGCCCGCCGCAGCCGGAAACCCCGATCTTAAGCTCGGCCATCTACCGCTCCTGTCGCCTGAAACTCCGCGAAGGACGGTGGAAATGCAAGCGCGGCGCGGCTTCGGCCGGCGCCCTCTTCCCACGACTCGCCGCATCCTCTACACCATCGGTTTCATGGCCCTTCTGCGCTCGGTCGCGACGGTCGGCGGCTACACCATGATGAGCCGCGTGCTGGGCTTCGTCCGCGACATGCTGACGGCGCAATTCCTCGGCGCCGGGCCGGTGGCCGACGCGTTTTTCGTCGCGCTGCGCCTGCCCAACCTGTTCCGCAGCTTCTTCGCCGAAGGCGCCTTCAGCGCCGCCTTCGTGCCGATCTTCGCCGGCATGATCGCCAAAGAAGGCCGTCAGCCGGCGCGGCTCTTCGCCGAAGAAGCGATGGCGGCGCTGACGGCGGTGCTGTTCGTCTTCGTGCTGGCGTGCGAGATCGCGACGCCCGCCTTGCTGCACGTGCTGGCGCCCGGCTTCGCGGCCGAGCCCGAGAAATTCGCCCTCACCGTCACGCTCACGCGCATCACGTTCCCTTATCTGCTGTTCATCTCGCTGGTGGCGCTGCAAGGCGGCGTGCTCAATTCGCTCGAGCGTTTCGCCGCTACGGCGGCGACGCCGGTGCTGCTCAACCTGTTCCTGATCGGCACGCTGCTGCTGGTGCGGCCGGTGAGCGGCGCGGCGTTGAGCTGGGCGGTGACGGCCGCCGGCTTCGCGCAGTTCGTCTGGCTGATGGTGTCGTGCGGCCAGGCCGGGTTGGCGCTGCGCTTTCCGCGGCCGCGTTGGACGCCGGCCTTGCGGCGGCTCGTCGGCTTGATGGGGCCCGGCATCTTTGGCGCCGGCGTGACGCAGCTCAATCTCGTGGTCTCGACCGCGGTCGCCTCGCTGCTGCCGACCGGCGCGGTCTCGTATCTCTATTACGCCGACCGGCTCAATCAGCTGCCCTTGGCGGTGGTCGGCATCGCCGTCGGCACCGCGATCCTGCCGTCCCTGTCGCGCCAGGTGCGCACCGGCGACGAAGTCGGCGCGATGCACACGCAGAACCGCGGCCTCGAATTGGCGCTGCTGCTGACGGTGCCGGCGGCGGTGGCGCTGGGCGTGCTGGCGCGGCCGATCCTGGCGGCGTTGTTCGAGCGCGGCGCTTTCGGGCCCACGGAAGTTGTCGCCACGGCGGGCGCGCTCGCCGCCTATGCCGCGGGCCTGCCGGCCTTCGTGCTGGTCAAGGTGCTGGCGCCGGCGTTCTTCGCGCGCCACGACACCAGGACGCCGGTGAAGGTCGCGATGGTCGCGGTCGCGGCCAATCTGGTGCTGACCCTGACGCTCGGCGTGGCCTTGCCCTTCGCCCATGTCGGCATCGCCAGCGCGACGTCGGCGGCGGGCTGGATCAACGCCTTGGCGCTGCTCTGGCTGCTGCATCGGCGCGGCCATTTCCGGCTCGATGCGCGGTCGCGCGCGCGTATCCCGCGCATTCTCGCCGCGTCGCTGCTGATGGGAATCGTGCTGGTCGCGCTCGAGATTCCGCTGGCGCCCGCCATCGGCGCGCATCTGGCCGCGCGGCTCGCCGCGCTGGTCGCGCTGATCGCCGCCGGTCTCGCCGCGTTCGTGATCTTCGCGCTGGCGCTGGGTGCGGCCGACCGCGCCGAGCTCGGCCAGCGTCTCGGGCTTGACCTCGCGGCCCGCCGGCGGCGATAACGGTCGCGCCCGCGCCCTCCATCAGCGACGACGGCATGAAACGCATCTTCTCGGGCGTCCAGCCCACCGGCAACCTCCACCTCGGCAACTATCTCGGCGCGATCCGCAATTGGGTCCAGCTGCAGAAGGATT
>DASYXI010000002.1:0-115727 GCA_035934995.1 Allostellaceae bacterium | reverse complement strand
CGCGGTCAGCGCCGAAAAATCCCGCAAGACCAGCCGGAAGGGTTAGCCGCCGGCACGGTGTTCGGCAGGTCCCTTGCGCAGACTCAGATTGTGCGCGGTATTGATCAGGCCGACGTGCGAAAAGGCCTGCGGAAAATTCCCAAGCATCCGTTTGGCGCGGGGATCGTATTGTTCCGAAAGCAGTCCGACGTCGTTGCGTAGTGCAAGCAACCGCTCGAACATTACGCGGGCTTCGCGGCGCCGACCCGCCAACGCGTAATTGTCGGCAAGCCAGAACGAGCAGATCAGAAACGCGCCTTCGTCGCCGGCCAGTCCGTCAGGCGCCTGATCCGGGATATACCGCCGCACCAGCCCATCGAACATCAACTCCTCGGCGATCGCATCCATCGTCTTGACGACACGCGGATCGTCGGGCGGCAGGAATCCGACCAACGGAATCCGCAGCAGCGCCGCATCGAGCGCCTTGCCACCAAACTGCTGCACGAAGGCGCCGCGCTCGGAATCGAACCCCTGCGTGCAGACCTCGCGGTGGATCTGATCGCGCACCGCGGTCCAGCGTTTGGTTGGTCCTTTGAGGCCGAACTTCTCGGCCGAGCGCACGGCGCGGTCAAACGCCACCCAGGCCATGACGGCGGAATGCGTGGTGCGCTTTTCCGCGGTGCGCACTTCCCAGATTCCGGAATCGGGTTCTTGCCAATGGCCTTCGAGATATTCAAGCAGCGCCTGTTGAATACGCTCGCCATCGTCTTCGGGCTCTGCGCCGTGCGCGCGCGCCGTATAGAACGCGTCCATAACTTCGCCGTAAATGTCCATCTGGCGCTGTAAATGTGCGGCGTTGCCGATGCGAACCGGCCGGCTGCCGGCGTAGCCGCCGAGCCACGGTACCTCGTACTCGTCAAGCCGCCGTTCGCCGGCGATGCCGTACATGATCTGCATATCGGCGGGCGCGCCGGCCACGGCGCGCAACAGCCACTCGCGCCAAGCTTTCGCCTCGTCGATGTAGCCGGACAGGATGAAGGCGAACAGCGTGAAGGTCGCGTCGCGCAGCCAGCAATAGCGGTAATCCCAATTGCGTTCGCCGCCAAGTTTCTCGGGCAGGGACGTCGTCGGCGCCGCGACTATGCCGCCGGTCGGTTCGTACGTCAGTGCCTTGAGCGTCAGCAGCGAGCGCATGACCGCGTCATGCCATTCACCGCCGGCCTTGCGGTCGCAGCGCGCGCTCCATTCATGCCAATAGGCCTCGGTATCGTCCAGCGCCGCGGCCGGATCGAGCGCCGGCGGCTCGTCGAGGTACGAACGACACCAGCTCAGCGTGCAAGGCACGGTTTTGCCGGCGCGGATGTTGAATTCACCGACCGTCGTCTTGTCTCGCCCTTTGAGCGCGATCGCCGTTCGCAGGACGACCGCATCCGGCCCAGCAACCGCGCGCAAACCATGCGCACGCCGGCGCACCCACGGAACGACGCTGCCGTAATCGAAACGGAAGATCGCCTCGAAGCGCATCGGCACGGTGCCACGTTCGCCGCGGACGATACGCATGACGTCGACAATGCCCTGCCGCGCTTTCGGCATGAAATCGATCAGCGTGACGGCGCCTGAATCGCAGATGAACCGAGTCTCGAGCACCATCGAATCGCCGCGATAGCGCCGCTCGACCCTGCGTACCTGCTCCGCCGGCGCAATCAGCCACCGGCCATTGGCGTGCGAGCCCAGAAGGGCGGCGAAACACGCCGCCGAATCGAAGCGGGGCAACGGCAGCCAATCGATCGAGCCGTCCCGGCCAACCAGCGCCGCAGTGACGCAGTTGCCGATCAGCGCATAATCCTCGATCCGTGCTGTCGGCGTGCCGGGCGGCGTCATGCGATGGAACGGTCAACCGTTGCGGCGGAGCGTGTCAAGTGAAACGCCTGCAACCACCGTGTACGGAGGGCCGGAAAAATAAAACGCGCTTTCAGTGATGCACCTTGAGGCGATTAAGCAGGCTGATGAGCCGTCGCGGCAATGGTTCGGCCGCAATGCGATCATACAACTGACGCAGCGTGCCCGTGATCCGATCAACGTCGTAATGCCGCGGTGGTGCGTTCGGCCGCTTGTCGTAGTGCGAGCGCTTTTTGCCGCGGGACGCCGCCTTCGGCATCGGGTCCGGCTCAACCGCTGGGCCGGGGTCGCCATGGAGCTGCCACAGGCACCCGTCCGCCGGAGCAACGGCGGCGGCCGTCGACCGATGCTCCGACATCGGCCGTGATGCGATCCAATTGGCAAGCATATCGAACCATTGAGAAACTCGCGCCTTACGGAAAAAACGGCGCAGCCCATAAAATGGTTCAACTCATTCGCCGGGGGAGAGCACACGCACGCCAGCCCGGCCGGCGACGATCGCCGCGGCGGCCAAGCCAAGGAATAGGCCGCTGTCGACGACGCCGGGGATCGCCGCAATGCGTGTCGCCAGGGCCCGGGCGTCCGTGATCGCGCCACAGACACAATCGGCGATAATCAGGCCGTCGTCGGTGACGACATCGCGGCCGCCGGCCTGGCGGATCGTTCCCGGAGCGCCAAGTGCGGCAAGCTCACGCAACGCAAGCTGCCGCGTGAACGGCAGCAACGCGATCGGCAACGGACCGTGAACGCCGAGCCGATCAACCAGCTTGCGTTCATCAGCAATCACGATGAAGCGGCGGCTGGCGCGTGCGATCAGTTTTTCGCGTACCAGGCTGCCGCCACCACCTTTGATGAGATTGAGCGTGTCGCGTTCGATTTCGTCCGCGCCGTCGATCGCGAGATCGATCGGCCGGCCGTCGAATGACACCAACGGCACACCGTGCTGACGCGCGAGATCGGCGGTGCGCTCCGACGTCGGCACGCCGGATATCCGGAGACCGCCGGCGATCCGCACCGCCAGCGCCGCCAGCGCGAATTCCGCCGTTGTGCCGCTGCCGAGCCCCACGATCATGCCGTCCGTGATCATGGCGACGGCACGTTCGGCTGCCACGCGCTTGAGGCTGTCGATCGTCGCTTGCGACTCCGGCATGGGCTCAACCCCTGCGGCGGCGAACCGGTACGCCGGCGCGCGCCAATTCGCTGTCAAGCTGGCCGGTCAACCAAAGGGCGAACATGCGGAGATCGCTGACCAATGACCACAGCGGATGCGTAAAAGTGGCCGGCCGGTTGCGTTCAAAGATCACATGCGCGGCCCACGCCGGGCCGTAACCAGCAAGCACCGCGCCAGCGAGAAACCACAGGCTGCCGCTCACGAGCAGGCCAGCGAGACAAGCGATCGCCGCGCCGGTGCCGAAAAAATGCCAAAGCCGGGTTTCGGCGCGGCCATGCTCCCGCAGGTAATGCGCCCAGAAATGCGAATAATCGTCGAAGCTGCCTGTATGCCGTCGCTGCGGCCGAGTGGTGTTGCGGGCCATGGGTCGCGGCCAACTATAGAAACCGGCCAGGGACCCCGCCAGTGCCGATCACGGCGCGGCGCCTGCCTTCAATCCGCCAAATTCAGGGGCGTCACTTGACCCAAATCGATGGGCCGGCCGCCCGCCGGTGTCCAACCGCCCCTCACGGAGGCCTCCATGCAACGCACGGCTCTTGTCCTGTTTGCCATCCTTGCCATGGCCAGCACCGCGCAGGCGCAGTCTTGGCCGAACGCCAAGCCGTCGCCTTACGGCGCACCCGGTCAGGGCACCGCGCCGGCGCCGGCCACCGCGATGCCTGCGCCAACAGCGGCGACCGGCGCGAAACTCGGCGCACCGCCGCACGCGTTGGGTGGGTCGTCCGCCGCCGGTACACCGTCCAGCCAGGCGGCGCTGCCGGCCTCGAACGCGCCCGCGGTTCCCGACCTCGACAGCCCGGAAAGCGGCCGCGCGACGGCCGCGCTCAACGTCCTCGAAGCGCAGGGCTATGCGTCGTTCAGCAACTTCGGACCGAGCGGGAACGCCTACACGGCGCTGGTCACCGACAACGGCCAACAGTTCCGAGTTGTGATCAATCCGGACACGGGACAGATTTCGCGACAATAAGGCGCGAACCGCTGGCAGCGGCGGGGGCATCGGCTTATGATCCGTGCATATCGTACGGGTTATGGCACGAGCGCAATCGCTGCCGGCCTCTGCCGCTCTGGTTTTTACGTCCGCGCTGTGCGCGTTCGTGACGCCAGCTTGCGCCGAGACGCAAACCTACACCTACGAAGTCGAGCATCCGACCTTCGGACACATCGGCACATATACGAATATCATCGAGCAGTCGGGCAATCACACCCACGTTGAAAGCGTGCTGCACGTCGTGGTGCGGCTACTCGGCATTACGATGTATCGTCAGGACGCAACACGCAGCGAGGACTGGCGCAACGGCCGGCTGGTGGCGTTCAATGGCATCACCACGACGAACGGCACGAGCGTCGATGTCGCCGGCGAGGCACACGGCAATAGTTTTGTGATCACGACGCCCGACGGCACGACACTGGCGCCCGCTGACGTGCGCACGTCCAATCCATGGTCGCCCAGCTTTCTCGGTGCGCACGTCGTGATGTCCACCAAGAGCGGCCGGATCGAGGATGTCCGGATCAGCGGCGGCGACGAAACGCCGGTGACGTTCGACGGAAAAACGCAAACGCTCCGGCAGTATCTCATCAATGGCGAAAAACCCGGCATTGTTTGGCTCGACACCCGCAACGTTCCGATCGCCTTCAAGGTGTGGGAAGACGGGACGCCAATCCAGCTCGTGCTGATCTCGCCTGCGGTACCGCTGCGTCGGACCGCGACGCGGGCTCAATGAGCCGCGCGGCGCCCTAGCTCTCGTCATACAAATTCCGATACTGTGCCGCCCGGGCGTCGAAAAAGTCCGCGCCGGCAAGCAATTGCGCGGCCTGTTTCCGTGAGGCGATCGTGATCCGGACCTTGGTCGACAGCTTCGTCATCTTCGGCGTGATCGTCGATCCAATCGGCACCGCCGTGATCTTCGCGGCGCTGACGCACGATTGGAGCCGCCGAGAACAGCGTGAAGCCGCGCGACGTGGCGTTGCGGTCGCGGCGGCCTTGCTTCTGGTCTTCGCCTTCGGCGGCGCACCGTTATTGCGGACGCTCGGAATCTCGCTCGGCGCCTTTCACATCGCAGGCGGCATCCTTTTGTTCCTGCTGGCGATCGACATGGCCTTCGCGCGGCCTTCCGGCATCCATGCGCCGACGCCGCCTGAGCGCGAAGAAGCACGGCGGCGCGACGATGTCGCGGTATTTCCGTTGGCGTTTCCGCTGCTCGCGGGGCCGGGCGCCCTCACCTCGGCGGTGCTCTTGGTCGGCCGCGCCGACAGCCCGTTGACGGCGGCCCTGGTGATCGCCGCGCTGGCCGTGGTGCTTGGCCTGACGCTCGTGACGTTGCTGTTCGCCGCGCGCCTGTCGCGCTTTCTTGGTATTTCCGGCGCCAACGTCATCAGCCGCGTCCTGGGCCTCATTCTGGCGGCCCTCGCGGCTCAATTCGTGCTCGACGGTTTGGGTTCAAGCGGCTTGCATCTCTGACGCGGCACCACTTCGGAACCTGGCCACCACGCCGGCGTTAAGATTCAGAGCGTTCTGAACCGGACCAAGCGTGGAGCGCGTCGTCATGGACGATGACCCGTCACGCACAGCCGAAGCCGCGCGGCGGCGTGCCCGGCGCATGCCATTGCGCGACATTTGGCAATGGATCGCGCCGTGGCTGTTGGGCGTGCTGCTTGGCTGCGCGTCGCTACTCGGGTTTTTCACCGCCAGCGGCGCGCACGGCGCCGATACCGACGTTATCGGCTTCCTCACCGCCGGATTGGCGCTCCTCGCGCTCATTTGGCTGGTCAAGCACGCCTGCGATCGTCCAGCGCCGAGTTTGCCGCTCGACATTCTGGTCGACCGGCCCGAATCGCTGCTGCTGCTGACCGCGGTTCTGAGCGCGATCGCGGTCGGCGGCTTATTCCTCGCCGCCAAAGCGCGCGACGCGGCAGAATCCGCCGGCTATGCGTTGTTCGTCGTGTGCCTGATCGTCATCGGCTGGAACCTCAAGCACTATTACGACCAAGCCAAGCCGCGATAGTCCGCGCCGACCGCCTAGATGCGATCGGGCAGCGGCTTGCCGCGCGTTTCCGGCAGGAACAGCGTGGCCAGGAAGCCGATGACATAGGTGAAGCTGAACGCCACCGCCATGTTGCCGTAGCCGCCGAAATCCGCGATCAGCGTTCCGGCAATCATCGGCCCGATGAAGGCGATGAAGCGCGGCGCGTTGAACGCGAACGCGACTCCGGTGGCGCGCACCGACGTCGGGAACAGCTCCGGCAGCCAGACCGGCATCCACGAATATTGTCCCAGCGTGAAGAAGCCGTTCACCGCCGCCGCCAGCAGCAGCAGATTCAAATCGTGCGTCCACAGGAACAGCACCGGCGTCATCACCAGCGACAGCGCATAGAACACCAGGACCACCGGCTTGCGGCCATAGATGTCGGCTAGGAATCCCAAACCGATATAACCGACGATGGCGGCGGCGTTGTAGGCCATGCCGGTGTATCCCGCCCAAACCGGACCGGGCAGGCCCGCCTTGGCGGCGACCGACGCAACGTAGGGCGGCACGAAGCTGGCGATCGCCCACCAAGCGAGCGTCGTCGACAGCGACATCAGGAAGGTGAACACCAGGCGCCGCAGCACCACCGGATCGGCAAAGAGCTCGACCAAGGTGAAGCGCGTCAGCGCATGATCCGCCGCGTCGAGCTTGCCGCCGCCTTTCTTCCGTGCGGTGGCCGCCTTGCGACGCTTGTCGGTGCGTTCCCAGACCGCCGATTCCGGAATGCCGCGCCGGATCCACAGCGTGAAGAGGCCGGGCACGACGCCGATCAGATACATGAAGCGCCACGCGTTCGGGCCTTGCGGGGCGACGAACACCCAGATCAGCGACGCGGCGAAGAAGCCGATGCCGAGGCCGCATTGCATCAGGCCAGCGCCGCGGCCGCGCGCCTTGTCGGGCCAAAGTTCGGCGGTGATCGAGGTGCCGGTCGCCCATTCCGAGCCGATGGCGACGCCGACGATGAAACGCAGCACCGCGAACGATTCCCAGCTCCACGCGATGGCGCTCAGGCCGGTCATCAGCGAATAAGCCAGGATCGCGAGCATCATCGTGCGCTTGCGGCCGATATAGTCGGCGAGAACGCCGCCGATCATGCCGCCGACGCCCCAGCCGAGCAGTGTGGTGGCGATGATGAAACCGGCATAGGCCGGGATCCGCACGTACTGACTCGCGTCGAGCAACTGGTGGAGTGCGACGCCGATCGTGAGGATCAGCGCATAGAGCTCATAACCGTCGAACAGCCAGCCGAGATTGGTGGCGAACAACGTGTTCCATTGACTGCGATTGAGCGAGCGATACCACGGACCCGAGACATCGGCATTGATGGCCATCACGATCCTCCCCTGATGGGGCGGTCATTCAGCCGCCGCTTTTGCGCTTACGCGCTGCGACCCTGACCGCCTCGATGATTTCTGGATAGGCACCACACCGGCACAGGTTACCAGAAAGGTAGTGCTTGATCTCGTCCTCGCTGGGCTCCGGGTTCTCGTCCAGCAACTGCTTGGTCATCAACACGAATCCCGGCGTGCAAAAACCGCACTGGAACGCGCCGCATTCGATGAACGCCTCCTGCACAGGATCGAGACGGTCGTCCGGCGCCAGCCCTTCGATCGTATCGACCCGCGCACCGTCGGCGCCGGCCGCCAGAAAAAGACAGCCGGAGACGGCGCGTCCGTCGACGATCACCGTGCAACAGCCGCACAGCCCCTGGCCGCAACTTTCACGCGCGCCGAACAGCGCAAAGCGCCCGCGCAGCACGTCGACCAGCGTCTCATGCGTGCCGACCGCGGCAGCGACGGGCTGGCCGTTGAGCGTAAAGCGGATCTGGCGAAGCGCGCTCATCGACTGCCCTTCGCCAGCACGCGGTAGACTGCCTCGGGCGTCAACGGCAAGTCCGTCAACCGCACACCGACGGCGTCGTCGATCGCGTTGGCGATCGCCGGCGAGACGCCGAACGTCGCCGTCTCCCCCACGCCCTTTGCGCCAAAGGGCCCGCTTGCCTGCGTCGCAGCGACCGTTTCGTTCTCGATCCGCGTCGGCAGATCGCGCATGCCCGGGATCTTGTAATCGGCGAGGTTGGGATTGAGCAGCTGCCCATCGGCATATTCCATGCACTCCTGCATGGTGAAGCCGAGCTGCATGATGGCGCCGCCGGAAAGCTGTGTTTCGACGATGCGTGGATTGATCGGCGTACCGAGGTCGGCGACGTTAATCAGGCGCATGACGCGCACGTGGCCGGTCTCGGTGTCGACTTCGACCTCGGCGCCGGTGCCGCCGACCATCCAGAATGGCGTCGCATTGGGCGTGAGGCCGGTATCGTGGTCGGGCGACGCGTAGCCCGGCACGAAGCTGCCGACGCCGACGATGTTGCCGGCCTGCATGCCGTATTTGCGTCGAAACAGCTCAGCCACGGGAATATTGCTGCCGGCCGGCAGGCCGAGCTCGGCCTTGAGCACGTCGATTTTGACGCGCACGTCCTCCGCGGCACGTTTCACCGCATTGCCCATGTGAAAGGTCGAGCGCGATCCGAGTGTCGCCATGTCATAGGGCGTGACGTCGGTGTCGGGATGCACGACGCGCACCGTTTCGGCCGGCACGTCGAGGGCCTCAGCGGCGATCTGCGCCATCGCCGTGTCGGAGCCCTGCCCCATGTCGACGGTGCTGCAATAAAGCGCACAGCTGCCGTCGGCATAGAGATTGAGGATGGCGACCGACGTCGTCGGCGCGATCGACGCCTTGAAGCCGATGGCGATGCCGCGGCCGCGCTTGATCGTTCCTCGGCCATGATCGAACGGCCGGCTCCAGCCCATGCGCTCGACCAGACGATCGAGCACCTTACCGGTGGCGGCGTCCTGCATCACCGTGCCGGTGGCCTGCGGCCGGCCGTCGCGCAGCAGGTTGCGGCGGCGGAACTCGACCGGATCGATGCCGAGTGCGCGCGCGATCATGTCGGTGTGGCTTTCGTAAGCCCAGACGAGCTGCGGAATGCCGAAGCCGCGCAGCGCACCGGCCGGCGGCCGGTTGGTATAGAGCGCGTAGGAATCGATCGCGACGTTGTCGATGTCGTAGGGTCCGGCGGCGGTAAAGCCCGATTTCTGCGTCACGCGCGGGCCGATGTCGGCGTAGGCGCCGCCGTTCCACCAGACCTCGCATTCACGCGCCGTGACGCGCCCGTCCTTGCCGACCGCGCTTTTGATGCGGAACGTCGACGGATGCTTGGTGATGGTGAAGAACTGCTCGTCCATCGCCAGCGCGATTTTGACCGGCCGGCGCGTCAGCAACGCCAGCGCCGCCACCAGCGCCTCGAGCTTGATGTAGAGCTTGGCGCCGAAACCGCCGCCGAGAAACGCCGCCTTGACGCGCACGCGGTTCTCCGGCCAGCCCAGCAATCGCGCGATCTCGATACGCACGAAAGACGGGCTTTGCGACGCCGTGTGAATCGTTAGCGTGCCATCGCCCGGCTCCGCCACCGAGACGAACGGCTCGAGCGGCGTGTGCATCACCGGTTGAGTGGTGAACGTTTGCTCGAAGACGCGGTCGGCCGCGACGAAGGCTTTCTTCGTATCGCCGCGGCGCAAATGAAAATCGAGCGCGAGATTGGTGCCTTTGCGGCCTTCGAGATGCTTCAGATCGGGGAAGGTGCCGGCGGGCTTCAGGACATCGTGGACGATGACCTTCGATGTCATCGCCTCGACTTCATTCGTTACCGTCGGCAATTCGTCGTATTCGGCCACGATCAGGCGCGCGGCCTCCTCGGCGACATGAGGATCCTCGGCCAGGACGACGGCAACCGGCTCGCCGATGTGCCGCACCTTGTCGATCGCCAGAATCGGCTGATCGTGGAACGCCGGTCCGTAATAGGGATTGGCGATCACGCGACGGATGTCATCGCTGACGTAAACCGCATGCACGCCCGGAACCTGGCGCGCGGCCGCGACGTCGATGCGGCGAATACGACCATGCGCCACCACGCTGCGGAAGATTTTGCCGTGCAGCATGCCGGGCAAGCGCAAATTATGGATGTAGTCGGCGCGGCCGGTCACCTTGGCGCGGCCCTCGAGCCGCGGCAGCGAGCGTCCGATCTGGCCGGCTTTAGCCGTCGTGCTCATGCCGGCGCTCCGCCGCGGGCTTGGGCGGCGCGCAAGGCGCGACCGACGAACACCTTCACCAGCTGTTTCTTGTAGGCGACCGATCCGCGTGCATCGCCGACGATTTCGGCCTCTTCGGCGGCGGCCGCGCCAGCGCGGGCGAGCAACGCATCGTCGAGCCCATGTCCGGCGATCACGCTTTCGGCCATGGCGAGGCGCGTCGGCTTTTCGGTCGCCGCGCCGAGCACGATCCGTGGCGACTTGATCGTCCCGCCGCTATCGTCCCAGGCAGCGGCCACGCCGAGCGCCGGCCAGTCGTCGGCCGAACGTGTGGTGCATTTGACATAGGCCGCGCGCTTGCCACCGGCCGGCGGAATGATCGTCTCGACGATCAGTTCGTCACCTTTACATTGGGTCTCGTAAAGGCCGGTGGCGAAGCCATCGACCGGCACGGTGCGCTCGCCGCGCGGACCGGCCAGCACCAGACGCGCGTCGAGCGCAATGAGCACCGGCGGCAGGTCGCTGTGCGGATCGGCATGGGCGAGATGGCCGCCGAGCGTCGCGACGTTGCGTACACGCACGTTGGACAGCGTCCGCAGCGTCTGGCCGATCACTGGACAGCCGCGCCGCAACTCAGGCGCACGTTCGAGCGCGGCAAGCCGGACCATCGCGCCGATGCGCACGGCGCCGTCCGGCTCGACGCGAACGCGCGCCAACCGGTCGCTGGCCGCCCGCAGGCTGACGAGCCGTTTCGGCCGAAAGAATCCCGACTTCATCAGCAGCATCAGCGCGGTGCCGCCGGCCAGCGGCCGCACCGCGGGATCGTCGGGATCGAGCAGCTTGAACGCTTCGCCGAGCGATGACGGCTCGACGAGATCGAACGACATCACGCGACCACCACCAACCTAAACGGTCTCAGGCGATGGCGTGCGCCTTTGCCTCGCCGCCGCCGGCTTCCAAATCCTCGAGACGCCGCTTCGCCGGTTCGATGCCCCACGCCCAAACCACGACGATCTGGATCACCAACAGGCCGATCATCATCGCCAGCACGCCGGTGACACCCCAGGTCTGGAACAGTGCGACCACCAACAGCGGCGTCACGATCGTCGCGCCACGGCCGAACATATTGCAGATGCCGTTGGCACGAAGACGCACTTCGGTCGGGAACAATTCCGACGTGTAGACGCCATAGAGAATCGACGTCAGCACATAGATGCCGATGATCAGCACGAAGCCGACGCCGAGCACCGCTTCGGGCTGCTTCATGAATGGATAGATCGCGCCCAAGACGATGCACCAGACCGAACCGCCGATAATGGTGAACTTGCGGCCGAGCCGGTCGGCGGCGAAGGCGCCGAGCGCGCAGCCGATCAACGAACCCGAGATGATCACCAGCGTATAATTGAGCGACTGGGTGATGCTGAGTCCCTGCTTGACGAAGAAGCTCGGCAACCAATTGACGAAGCCGAAGATCAACGCGTTGATGGTGATGAGCACCACGCTGCCAACGACCATCAGCGGCAACAGCTTGGGGCCGGCGAGCGACGCCAGCGTGAAGGCTTCGAGCGGCTTGGCCGGCGCCGGCGGCGGCAACGGCTTGCCGCCCGACACGTCGGCTTCGATGCGCTTCAGCAGCTCGTCGGCCTCTTTGTTGCGGCCCTGCGTCTCAAGCCAGCGCGGCGATTCCGGCAGGTTTTTGCGCAGATACCAGACGATCAACGCGCCGATGCCGGCAACCACGAACAGCGGCCGCCAACCGAAGCTGGGAATGATCAGCCGCGCCAGCACCGCCGTCACCGGCAGGCCGGAGACGACGACGAAGGCCATGAACGCCATCCATTTGCCGCGCGTCTGCGGCGGCACGAATTCGGTCATCGTGCCATAGCCGACGACGATCTCGGCGCCGAGGCCGAACCCCATGACGAAGCGCAGGCCGTTGAGCCAGTTGATGTCGGGCGCGAGCGCCGCTGCCAGCGAGGCCAAGCCGAAGATCATCAGGTTGAATTGATAGGTGAAGCGCCGCCCAAAACGGTCGCCGAGGAACCCAGCCGCCAGCGACCCCAGCGTCATGCCGATGAACGTCAACGACAGGAACCAGCCGTTCTGCGCCAACGTGGAAAAGCCGGTTTTCACCGTCGTGCCCAGCACCGGACCGGCGATATAGAGATCGTAACCGTCGAAGAACATGCCGGCGCCGATCAGCCAGAAGATGCGGTAATGCCACGACGAAATCGGCAAGCGATCGAGACGCGCGCCGGAACTGGCCAGTGCTGACATCGGGTCAACCCCCTCCCTGAGATTTATTGTATGCGGCTTTGCTGCCGTATTGCCTATAACGCTAGCGGAAAGCCCGCTGGATTGCCATGGCGCGGGCAGAGGCCGTGCAATGGATACCGCTGCGCAAGCCAAGCTCGACGTCATCGAAACCGGCAGCGGCCGGGCCCTCGTTCTGCTGCATTCGCTGTTGTCGGATCGCGGCGCTTTCGACCGCGTCACACCGCGTTTCGCGCGCGAACGCCGCGTGGTGCTGGTCGACCTGCCGGGATTCGGCGGCTCGGCGCCGGCGGGTCCCCGGCTTGAGGATGTCGCCGACCGGATCGCGGAGAATTTACCGCGCTTCGGCCTGAAACCGGCGGAGACCGACGTGCTCGGCAACGGTTTCGGCGGCTTTGTCGCGGTGGCGCTGGCTGTGCGTCACGGCCGCGCGTTCGACCGGCTGGTGCTGGTCGATTGCGGCGCCGCGATCCCCGAAGCCGGCAAACCGGCGTTCCATGCCATGGCGGCGACGGTCGAAAGCGGCGGCATGGCGGCCGTCGTCGATGCGGCGCTGGCGCGGATGTTCCCGGCGGATTTTCTTGCCGCCCATCCCGAGATCGCAGCCCAGCGACGCACCACGTTGCTGGCGATGAACCCGCAGCGTTTTGCCGCCGCCTGCCGGGCGCTTGCCGCGCTCGATCTGCGCGACGCGATCAAATCGATCCACAATCCGACGCTGGTCGTGGTCGGCCTCAAGGACACGGCGACGCCGCCGGCGTTGTCGCATGCGCTCGCAACGAATATTCCCGGCGCACAGCTTGCCGAGCTGCCGCACTGCGGACATTCGCCACATATCCAGGATCCGGAAGGGTTCTGGAACGCGATGAAGCCGTTTCTCGGCCTCAAAGGCTAGTGCTAGTCGCCGACCGGCTCGAAGATTGCTCGACCGAGCTACGCGTGCTCGCCACCGCGCGCGAAACCGCGATCACCCACCAATTCGCCGCCGCGGCCGAAAACCGGCGCGACCGCCGATTCCCTTCGCGCGATTTCCACTAGGCGGCGGCGCGCCACGTGCCGCGCGCATGCCGTCGATGACGAGCGCCGCGAACTGGCCGACGATGCGGCCGAGCGGCGCGTTCGGTTCGCGCCCATACCATTCCATCGCCGCATTGCACATGCCGATCAGCGCCAAGGTGGTCAACCGCGGATCGAGATCGCGGCGCAGCTCGCCCGCCGCGATGCCGGCCTCGATCACGCCCTGCAGCACGCTTTCGTATTGATGCGCGACCCGGCCAATGCGCCGCGCGCTGTCGCGCGGCAGGAACCGGCGCTCACGCAGAAAGCAGCGCACGTAATCGCCGCGCGTTTCGACAGGCGCCAGATGGCTTTCGACGATCGCTGCCAGCTTATCGGCAGCGGTGCCCGGACCGGCCGCGATCGCCTGTGCCCGTTCGACAAAATCGCCCACGCTGCGCAGGCAGACTTCTTCAAGCGCCGCCTCCTTGGACGGGAAATAGTAATAAAGGCTGGCTTGGCGCATGCCGAGGCGGTCGGCGACGTCCTGCGTCGACGCGCCGTGATAGCCGCGCTCGGCGAACACTGCCGCGGCGGCATCGATGATCTCTTCGGCGCGCCGACGTGGCCTTTCCCGGCGCGCGGCGCGGACGGACGGCATGACCGGTCTCCTCATTCCGCAACCGGCGGACGATAAAAGGAACGTCTATCGGTTGATAGAAAAATTGCCCATCAGGCGCCTTGCCTAGCGCCTGCCCACTCAGCCGCCACTTCGGCCGGTTTCAGCGTCCCGGCAGCTTTTCGCAACCTCGTGCATCGTCTGGAATGGGCTAGGAATAGCCTGATTATTTGCCCATTTTAATGGGATTAACCCCACTATCTTGCCCACAATTTAAGTGGGCGGAATTGTGGTTGACCCGTGCGCCGTGAGCGTTCGGAATCAGACCAAAGCAACAAGCGCGCGACGGGGGTGGATGCGCATGGATAGTCAGTCGCTGCTGCACGAGATTTCGGGGTACTGCCGCCGCGTCGGCATGGCGGAGTCGACGTTCGGCCGTCTCGCCGTCAATGACGGCAAGTTGGTCAGCCGGCTGCGCTTCGGCGGCCGCGTGACGGTCGAGACCGTCGAACGCGTGCGCGACTTCATGGTGCGCCACAAACCGGATGCGACGCGCGCCCGCACCGTGGCGGTCGCCGCGCCGGCGCCGGCCACGGCGTCGCCGCCGCTGGCCAAGCCGATGCCGCCGGCCCTTGCCGAGATCAACGGCAAGAGCAAGTCCGACAAGAATTTCCGCTTCTACGACAACCGGCAGAAATATCTGCTGTTCGTCAACACTTGCGGCGAGAAGTGGACGGTCGCCGAGCGCGTCGGCATGGAGCTCGGCAATATCCATCCGCGGCCGCCCGGCATCCGTGTCTTCGACGCCGGCATGGGCGACGGCACCGTGCTGGCGCGGGTCACGCGCTCGCTGCACAACCGCTTTCCGACGACGCCGCTCTATATCGTCGGCAAGGAGATCAGCCTCGAGGACGTACGCCTGACGCTCGAAAAAATGCCGGACCGATTCTACGAGCATCCGGCGACGGTTCTCGTTCTGACCAACATGTACTATTCCGAGGCGCCGTGGCTCACGCCGAACTCGGTTACCGCCGCGACCAGCCTGGTCTGGCACGAGGTCGGTCTGACCGGCGGCACGGCGCACGAATTCGAGCAGCAAATCACGCAGCTCCAGCCATTCCTCAATCAGAACTGGCGCGCCAAGGTCAGCAAAGTTTCAGGCAATCCGATCTATGAAAAGCCGGTCGTCCTGGTGATCTACCGCGACGACTATAAATTCCTGCTCGATCCGCTGCGGCCGCGACGCGGTACGACCCGCGCGGACTACGATCTGGTCATCGCCTCGCAACCCTATCGCGCCCGCGCACCGCTCGAGTTCAAGGCGCAGAAGGTCATCGCGCCGCTGGCGCGGGCATTGGCGCCGGGTGGCCGGCTCATCGGCATCCATTCGCACGGCAACGACCCCGGGCTCGAGATCATCCAGCGGATCTGGCCCGGCGAGAACCCGTTCATGCACGACCGGCATCAGCTGTTGCGCGCGGTCAAGGCCGAACTCGGCAGCAACGGCCGCGATCTCAATTTCAACGCCTATGCCGACACGCGGTCGATCTTCCGCTACGAGATGCATACTTTGCCGAGCGAAATCAGTGATTCGATCGGCACGTCGACGTTGTTTGCCGCCTGGAACGCGGCAATCTACGTCGCCCAGATCGAGGATCATCGGCTGTCCGAAGTGATCGGCAGCACGGCGTATCTCGACGCAACCCGTGAAGTGCTGCAAAAGCACGGCGGGCTTTGGTTCTGGGATGAGTCTTACATCATCTCGCGCAAGCGGGATTCCGGATGATGCCGGGCGCGCGCGTCGGCAGTGTGGCCGAACCTGCGCCGGTGCTCGACCGCCAGCAGCAGCGCATCACCGAGCTGTTAAGCGGCGTCTCGATCGAACTCTCGGCACGCGAGCATGGCAGCGAACAACTCTGCTGCGGGTTTCTGGCGCCAGGTACGTCGGTTTACGTCAACTTTGGGCCCAACGATTCCTACCACGCGGTCGTCGAAACTGCGGCGCGGCTGAAGCGCGCCGGCTTTTGTCCTGTGCCGCACGTCGCGGCGCGCTATCTTACCGGTCCGACGCAACTCGACGATTTTCTGGCGCGCGCCGTCGGCGCCGGCGTCGATCGCGTTCTGGTCATTGGCGGTGACCTCGATCGGCCGGCCGGTCCGTTTCATGCCAGCCTCGAACTGATCGAAACCGGCCTATTGGCCAAGCATGGCATCCGGGCCGTCGGCGTCGCGGGCTACCCCGAAGGCCATCCGAAGATCGCAACGGCCACGCTTGACGGTGCGCTGGCTGCGAAACTCCTTCGGCTGCAGAACAGCGGCATCGCGCCCTATATCGTCACGCAATTCTGTTTCGACGCGGCACCGATCATTGGCTGGCTGGCGCGCCTACGCGCGACGGGCATCGTGGCGCCCGTCCGCGTCGGCCTCGCGGGCCCCGCGAGCATCGCCACCTTGGCCAAGTTTGCCATGCGTTGCGGCATCGGCAATTCGCTGCTCGCGCTGGTCGGCGGGCAAACTTCGATCGCGCGGCTGCTGGTCGAATCCGGGCCCGATAAAGTGATCCGCGCACTCGCCGCCGTGGATCCGGCCGATCTCGATATCGCCGGACTGCATCTCTTCACGTTCGGCGGCGTGGTGCGGACGGGAAAGTGGCTTCGGGCGCTTGGCGCCGGCGACGTTGCCGGTTCGGACGACGGCCACACCCACGGGCCGGGCGGCACGGCATAAGACGCGCCGCGGCGGCCCGCGCGCGGCGTTCAACTCCGTTTCGGCAGATTTAGATACGAACGAGCGTGTCGCAGGCCGCGGTCAGCAGCCCCAACGCGAACAGGACGAAATTCATCATTACCAACTCCCGATACTGAACAACGGCGTTCAACACGCAAACAGGGAGCAAGCGACGTGCCAGCGGCAGAAACCGCCGCTTTGGCGGCAAGGTCAATCGCCGTCGTAAAATCCGCCGACACCGAAGGGCACCGTAACTCAGCCCGGCCAGCGGCGCGTGACCGAGGTGGTGTCGTTTTGGCGCGGCTGGCCCGGCGTTTTGGTCGTTCCCAAATAGAGGAAGCCGATAATGGCGTCGGTTTCGGCAAGGCCGAGCGCGCACTTCATCGCGGGATCGTAGGCAATGGCGCCGGTACGCCAGAACCCGCCGAAGCCGAGCGCGTAGGCGGCGACCAACATGTTCTGGGCCGCCGCGCCAACGGCGACGAGCTGCTCGACTTCGGGCACTTTCGCATTCGATTGCACGGATGCCGCAACGACGACAATCAGTGGCGCACGCAGCGCCTTCTTGCGTTCAGCCTCGAGCTTGCCGGCCGGCGCCGTCGGTTCGCGGCGTGTCAGTGCTTCCGTCAGCATGGTGCCGAATTTTTCCCGCGCCGTGCCTTCAATCAGAATGAAACGCCACGGGCGCATGCGGCCGTGATCGGGCGCGGCAACCGCGGCTTCGAGGATCTTTTGCAAGGCGTCGCCTGACGGTCCGGGCGCATCGAGCGCCGCCGGCGAAACGCGGGTCGTCAACGCGGTGAGAGCATCCATGGCGGCGCCCGTTGTACGAAATCCGCACGCGAAAGACGAGAAAACTCGACGTTTTCCGACGACGGTGGGCAAGCGTGGGCAAGACGGCACCACCATGCCCGCATCCGGCTTGGTGGTCGACGCGGCGCGAACCTATACTGCCGACAACGAGCTCGCGCGCCGGCAAGAGCGCGCCGCTGACGGGGAGGATCGACATGAGCAAGACAATCAATCGCCGGAGTTTCATGGCCGGCACGGCTGCGATGGCCAGCGCGGCGGGCTTGCCGATGCCGGCGATCGCGCAGCAAGCGCCGATAAAGATCGGTTTGATGACGGTGAAGACCGGCGGCCTCGCCGCGGGCGGCGTTCACATCGAGGAAGGCATTACCTGCTTCCTCAAGGACAAGAACTTCACGCTGGCCGGTCGCAAGGTCGAGCTGATCGTCGCCGACACCGCCGGCCAGCCCGCGGTCGCCAAGACCAAGGCGATCGAGCTGGTCGAGCGCGACAAGGTCGACCTGATCATGGGGCCGCTCGCCGCCTTCGAGTGGCTGGCGATCGAGGACTATCTCGGCCAGAACAAGATGCCGACCATGGGATTCGGCGGCGCCGAGGATCTAACGCAGCGCCATCGCAATTTTTACCAGGTGCGCACGTCCGACAGCTCGGCGCAGTGCCTCTATCCGCTCGCCGATTACGCGGTCAAAGAGATGAAGCTCAAGCGCGCAATCACGCTCGGCGACGATTTCGCCTTCGGCTACGAGCAGGTCGGCGGCTTCCAGAAGGTCTACGAGGACGGCGGCGGGCGACTCACCAAGAAACTGTGGTCGCCGTTCAATACACCCGATTACACGCCCTATCTCGCGCAGATCGACCCGCATGCCGTCGACGTCGTCGTGCAGGTCTATGCCGGCGCCAATCCGATCAAGTTCACGCACCAATATCGCGATCAGGGCTTCAAGCTGCCGCTGCTCGGCGGCTCGACGGTCGCCGACGACAGCATCATGCGTAACTTCGGCGACGAGGCGATCGGGCTGATCAATTCGATTCCTTACACGCTCGATCTCAAGACCGACGCCAACCGGCGCTTTATCGCCTCGATGAAGAAATATTACGGCGCCGACATTCCGATCGGGTTCTATGCCGCAGCGCTTTACGTCAACGGCCAGATTCTCGAGGCCGCGCTCAAGGCGACTGGCGGCAAGGTCGACAACCGCGACGCGCTGATCAAGGCGATCCGCGCCGTGTCGCTGACCGAGACGCCGCGCGGATCGGTCAAGTTCGACGATTACGGCAACCTGGTCTTCACCGTCTATATCCGGCGGGTCGAGAAGCGGGACGGCAAGCTCGTCAACGTGACGATCAAAACCTATCCCAACGTCAGCCAGTTCTGGCACTACGACCCGAAAAAATTCCTCGCCGAGCCGGTGTTCTCGCGCGATTACCCGCCGCTCAAGAGCTGAGGGTGATGCGGCCGGCCGTAACCTCGCCATCGAGGTCGATGCACGCGAGGTGATCGGCGACCGAGCAGGTCACGACAGCGGTGCGGCTATCGTCAATGAAACCGGTATGCGCGCCGCCGCGGCCGATCTCGATGCGTGCGACCAGTTTGCCGCTTGGCACCGCGAAGATGCGCGCGTGATCGGACGCGAAACCCGTCACGATCGCCCGTTTGCCGTCAGGCGCGATGTCGAGCCCATGCGGATAGGCCTCGGTTTCGAGCAACGCCACCCGCTTCAGGTTCGCGGCGTCGAACACGGCGACGGTATCGTCGAGGAAGTTCGCCACCCAGATCTGGCTGTCGTCCGGCGTCAGGCAAACCGCGTGCGCCCAGCGCCCGCTTTCGACCGTCGCGATCACGCCGCCGTCTTCGTCGAGCGCGGTCAGCGTGCCGTCCCAGCTGTTGGCGACATAAATGCGTTTGCGGCGATGGTCCGCCTTGGCATGCGACGGGCCGTCGCCGACCATGCAGCGTCCGACAATCGCGCCATCGGACAGCCGCACCTTCACCAGATCGGTCGCGCCCATACACGGCACGAAGGCGTATTGCCCGTCGCTCGACAGCGCCGGATCGTGCGGCGTCGACCCGACTTCGATGGTCTGCGTGACGTAGCCGCCGGCTTGGGGACGAACGATCGTCAACGTGCCGGTTGCGCCGCCGGTGATGCAGACGATGCCGTTCGGCGTGACAACGGGCAGCTGCGGCCCGCCGGGCACATCCCAGCGATGGGTGACCGCAAGATCGGCGCAGCGCAATGCGACCAGCTGGCCCGCTGCCGGATCGGCGACAATCACTTGGTCGGCGGTTTCATCGAGGGCAAGGTGCGAACCGGACTTAAGCGTCCGCGCGACGGCAACGATGCGGCGCGCGCCGCCATCGATACGGGCGACCACCGGGCTGCGTTGGCACGCCCAGATCGAGCCGTCGTTCCGCGCCGCCAGATGATGAAATCCGGCCGGCTTGCCCAACGTCGGCGACAGCCCGCGAACAAAATCGAGATGCCAGACGCCGTCGGCGTCGCGCTTCGGCACATGACGGATGCCGGATTCCAGCAGCCACATGCGCGTGTGCGGCGGATAATTCGCCAGCAGCGCTTCGGCCCGCTCGCCGGGCGCCAACGCGTCGTAACGCACAACCAAAGTTCGGGCGGCGTCGAGGTCGGACTTGTCGCGGCAATCGATCAGCATCTCAGACATAATTCGGTTCGCGGCCGCGATCGAGCGCATCGCCACCACCGGCAATGCCGTCGAGATAATTCTCCCAAACCATCAGATTGACCCGACAGGCGCGCACCACCGCGTCGGCGGCGCCCTGGCGGTCGGCCTGCTCGGCGATGGTTTTCCAGCCGAGATTCGAATGGGCGATGTCGGCCGCCTCGTGCAGCTCGAAGAACTCGAGATCGTCGTCGGCCAGGCCGAACAGCTTGCCCCAGCGCTGCCGCTCGAGCCCGAACCAGCCGTGTTTACGCAAGATGCCTTCGCCGTAACCCGGGATGTTGGCGCGTTCGGCGCAAGTGTTGGCAACCAAGCCTTCGAGCCAAGGCCGGTTGGACATGAGCGCGTCCCACGCAAGCCACGCCATCTGCGTCGAAGCCAACAGCCGGGCGTTGCGGATCGCGTCGCGCTTCAAACCGATCTTGGTGCCGAGCTCTTCCAGAATCGCCCAATGCGGCCGGCCGCCGCCATGCTCGTGATCGGCAATGATCTCCTCGGCACAGGCGCCGATGATGCGCAATCTGATGTCCCAATCGGGACAGTTGGTGGCGACACGGAGCTTGAGCACCGAATTGCGATGCCGGGTGTTCTGGCGGTGTTGAAAGACGAACATGGCGGCGCGGCCGCGCGTTATCGGCTCGCGGAAGAAGCGCGCGCGCCGTACGAAGGCGTCAACTTCGGCGTCGAGCCGCGCAATCACCGAGCCGGCGCCGCTGCTGGTTTTGGATTTCAACGCCCGTATGGTCGCCGTCATGGGCCTCGCCGTCTGTTGGCGTTATCCTGCCACAGCGAACAGATCGGCGCGATACCGAGCCCGCCCGCTCGCGGCGTCAGGCTGGCGTCGGACCGCCGATGCCGATCCAGCCGACACCGGGCAGCTTGATTCCCGGTTTGGCAAAATCGACGCCGATATCGAGACCAAGGAGGTTGAGTTCGACCCCCTCGTCGCGGGCCACCAGCAGCCCAGCGAGACCGAAAAGCGAGACTTGATAGCCCGTCGCGCTCGGCGCCGCCGCGAAGACGCGGAAGCCGGGCAGGAAATCCTTGCCGACCGCATTAGCCGGCAGCGCCAGGCCCAATTCGGGCACGGCGCGCGTGATATAGGCCGTGAAGGTGTTGCTGTTGGGGCCGGGCCACGCGCGATATTCGTGCGGATAGGGATAGGAAGCGACCGCCGCCTTGATCTTATCGATGAGCGCGTCGACACCCGGTCCACGTCGGTCGAGAATGACCGTCGGCTTGTCGCCAAACCAATAGTTATCCGGCCCCATCCGATCGATACGCACCGCGGGCGCGCCCTGGCTGACGCCGAAGCCGAGGACTTCGTAGCGCGTGAAGCGCGGCGCGCCGCTCGGCTTGACCGCGATCCAAGTGTGCATGGAGAAGATGCCGCGCCACGCGACCGCCCGCGCTGTATATACCTGAATGACGGCTTCCGGCGTCTTCGCCGGATCGGGCGCGAGGCCGGTCGGATCGCGGCGCGCCTCATACCACGGCACGCCGTCGCCAAATCCGCGAACGCAGGCGCTCACGAGCAGCGGCAGGATGAAGATAATCAGAAACAGCAGCAAGACGCGTCGCATCATCCGTCGAGCTCGGGATAGTAGCGGAAGATCCCCTGCTCGTTGAATGGAATGCGCCGCGTGGAAGCGAGATAGGCCTTAATGCGCGGGCGTGCAGCGACGCGGGCGTGCAGCGTTTGGAGGCGCGGATATCGAGACTTCGCATCCGCCATCGTTTGGGGAAAGGCGTAGGCGAGTCCGTCAATCGTCTGGAACAACGACAGATCGGCATAACAGAGCTTCGCGCCGGCCAAGCCCCCGCGCGGATGTTTCTTCAGCAGCCGCTCGAAGTAACCGAAATATTTCGGCAGGCGGCTGGCGCGGAAATCGGCGGTGCGGCGAAGCGCTTCCGTCTTTTGGTCGTGATAGTAAAGGCCGCCCCCTATTGGATGATGCGTGTCGTGGATTTCGACCAGGAAGTCGAGCAACGTCAGCTGGCATTGATGGACCCAAAGCTGTCCGGCCTCGTCCTTGGGCGCCAAGCCATGTCGGCCGCCGAGATAGAGCAGGATCATCGCCGTCTGGGCGATGAGCAGCGAACCGGCTTTGAGAAAGGGCGGCGCGAACGGCGGGTGCGCGCCGCTTTTCATCAGCCGCATCATTTTGTCGATGCCGCCCTTCGTCCGCGCGACGTCGACGTAGTCGGTGCCCGCTTCTTCGAACGCGAGACGGATGAACTCGGCGCGGCCCTGGATCTGCGGCCAGTAGTAAAGCGCGTAACGCATGACGCGAGCCTAGCGCGTGAACGGGGCTTTAGAGAAGCCGGGCCGCGCCGCAGACACAGCGATCGATGCCGTCAACCGCAAGCGTTTGCGCGGGCGAGGAGAAAGGCCCTTTCCCGCATGTTGCGAGTGAGCTTGGCCGCAGCTTCGTATTCGGAGCGGGCTTCGGCCAGTCGGCCGGCCCGAAACAGAAAGTCGCCTCTCGCCGCCGGCAAGGGCGCATAATTGCGCAGGGTTGCGGCGTCGGCGATCTCATCGATCAGCCGCAGGCCGGCGTCGGGTCCGTAGGCCATGCTGTGCGCGACCGCTCGATTGAGATCGACCACCGGCGAGGGCATCACTGCCCGAAGCTGGTCGTAGAGCGTCGCGATGCGGCGCCAGTCGGTATCGGCGGGACTGGGCGCGCGCGCATGGCAAGCTGCAAGCGCGGCTTGCAACACATAGGGGCCCTCGCCGCCAAGAGCTTCGGCACGGGCTAGTGCGTCAAGGCCACGGCGGATCAGCAGTTGGTCCCAGTGTGCGCGATTCTGCTCGGTCAGCGGCACGAGAGCGCCGTCCGGCCCGATGCGCGCCGCTAGGCGCGATGCCTGGATTTCCATCAGCGCCAGCAGGCCAAACACTTCGGCATCTTCGGGCATCAGCCCCGCCAGCATGCGGCCCAGCCGTTGCGCCTCCAGGCACAGGCTCGGTCGGACAAGGCTGTCGCCCGCTGTGGCGGCATAGCCTTCATTGAAGATGAGATAGATGACCTCCAGCACCGAGGAGAGCCGCGCCGCACGCTCGGCGCCGCGCGGCACCTCGAATCTGAGCCCGGCATTTCCGATCGTCTTCTTCGCACGGACGATGCGCTGGGCGATCGTCACTTCGTTCGACAGGAAGGCGCGGGCGATCTCGTCCGTCGTCAGACCGCCGACGACACGCAGGGTGAGCGCCGCGCGGACGTCCGCCGAAAGCACGGGATGGCAGGCCGTGAAGATCAGTCCCAGCAGTTCGTCGCCAAGATCGTCGTCCATGGCCGCTTCGATCACCTCGGCCGTGCGGTCGGACTCGCCGTCCAATTCCCGCGCGATCTCTTCGTGTTTGCGCTCGCGCATCTTGTCGCGACGGATCTCATCGATTGCGCGGCGCTTGGCGGCCGTCATCAGCCACGCGCCGGGATTGGCCGGAACGCCGGTCTTGAGCCATTCAGACAGGGCAATGACCAGGGCGTCCTGCGCCAGTTCCTCTGCACGGTCGACATTGCGCACGACGCGGGCCAGGCCCGCGATGAGCCTGGCCCGTTCGATGCGAAAGACCGCTTCGATCGCCTGGTGCGTCTCGGCTGCCGTCATGCCGCCTTGTCGCCCAAAGCCGCAAGGGAGGCAAGCGGGCGGCGGCTTCTTATTGCAGATCAGCCATCTCGTAGAGCGGCCGGATTTCGATCTCGCTCGGTCCCATCATGGGATTGGGGCAGCGCTTCACCCAGGCGACCGCCTCGTCCATGTCCTTGACTTCCCAGAGCCAGAATCCGGCGACGAGCTCGCGGGCTTCGGCGAACGGCCCGTCGATGACCGTCCGGCGGGGGCCATCGAACGCAATACGCTTGCCCTGCGAGGACGGCTTGAGGCCGTCGCCGGCGAGCATGATGCCGGCCTTGCGCAGATCGTCATTGAATTTGCCCATCGCCTCGAGCATCTCGGTCGTCTCAGGCGTGCGAGAAAAGCCCTTTTCGCTGCCTTCGGTCGCTTTAACCAACACCATTACACGCATCGTCTGTCTCCTTGTTTGAGCCAGCTTCATCGGTCTGGCATCAGAACGACGAACGGGCTTTCCGGAAATCGACATCGTCCTGCAAATTTTTTCGATGGTTGAGGCGCACGGCGCGATCACCGAGATTGGGCTCAATGCTCGGCGCCACAGCCGCTACGCTATACCGCGCCAGAGCGTTGATGCAGTGGGAAGATTGGCGGAGAGGGTGGGATTCGAACCCACGGTACCCAGTAAAGGGCACAACGGTTTTCGAGACCGCCCAATCCCATGCCGAAAAACCTTGGAAATCCGCCTTTCGTCAGCCAAATCAATCGTTTACCGCACCGGAAACGGCGGAAGTTGCGAACACGGCAGGAGCTACGACCCGTAGCAGACCCGTAGCAGTTTTGGCGCACGCCCAATATCGGTTTGGCTCCCTTCGTTCAGATCAACGCGTTCGATCTACCCGATGACCTACCGACGCGACATCGAGATCAGGAAGGCGATATTATACTTCGCAAACCACGATCAATCGGTGGTATCGCCTTCGATTTTGGTTAGCCGCGCTTGGTAGTGGGTCACTTTGAAAATAGGCGCGCAAGGAAAGCGACGAGCAACAGCAGGCCGCCGCCGATTGCACTGAATAAGTCGAGGTAATGGCCGGGGCTGTCTGGCAACCCCCATCCCATGCCGGGGAAGAGGTGCTGCCATTCGGCAACATGAATCAGCACAACGATCAGCCAACAGGCGCAGCCACCTAAGGCCAGGGAGCGCGCGTCGATCATGTCTACTCGATACCGCAACGAGCGGAAATTTCAAACTGACCCCCTACCGAACATCACCGCTGCACATTTCGTGTCACGGAGGCTTCTGCGGAGGCTCCATCAGCATGGCTCTCTTCCTTTAGAATAGGCAACGATGTCTCGCCGGGTCGTCGGGTCTAGAACTTTGATTGTCATACGCGCGCCCAGAACCGAGCCGCATGGATCGGCGAGCCAGCCGTCCAAGTTGTCATCCGACCACACACGAGCCACACCGCCAATCGTCGTCGGAGCCTATTGTTGATGCTCGCCGTCGCCTGCCCCCGACGAATGCATCGTGTCGTGCTGCATCATGGCATTGCAGCGGTCCATCATTTGGCTCATCTGCATCATCCTGTTCATGCCAGCCATCTGGTTGTCGGCTCCGCCCTCCATCATCATCCCGTTCATGCGGGACGTTTGGTCGTTGGCCCCGCTCTGCATTCCCATCGGTGCGGCCTGAGCGGGCGGCAACGGTTGCTGAGCGCAAGCGGCGAGAATGAGGGCAACGGGCACGAGAGCAATGGCGGCGCGGTTCTTGAGCAAGTTTGTCATGTCACGTCCTTTCGTCTGTGCGTTGTGAATCAACGTCGGCTTCGGAGATCGCGCAGGATACCGGCTCTGACATCTTCGCCTCGGGGGCCGCGGTTGGGCCGGTGGTTTTTCCATGCCCCATCCCCATCATGCACATGCCGAGTGCGCACATCAGTGCGCAGGGTGCGATCGCCAGGACGATGGGCGCGAGGCCGAGTGCGACGATCCAGTTCCAGCCCAACGCGAGTCCGGCGGCGATCACGGCGATGCCGACGAGCAACAGGCCGCGCGGGCTGGTCAACCAAGACCGGGCGCGCTGCCCGGCATTAGCGTTCATCGGCGCTCGTGCGATTTGCGAAATTTGGCTGTTGCGCGGTTGCATGCAAACCTCCTGGGTCATCCGATCTTGGCCAGCACGGGAAAGGTCTCCAGCAGCCAGTAGGAAAAGGTCGTGAGCCCGCCGGTGACGATGGCGACGCCCATCGCGACCACCACGGCGCCGGCGCCGATTTCGAGCCTCCGCCCGATTCGGCCGAGCGTTTTCAAGCGTCCCACCAGCCGGTCCGTGAACATCGCCGCGCCGAGGAACGGGATCGCGAGACCGAGCGAGTAAGCCGCGAGCAGGACAATGCCCTGCATCACGGTCGCCGAAACCGCGCTCGTCGTCAGGATCGCACCGAGGACCGGACCGATGCACGGTGTCCAACCGAACGCAAAAGCGAGACCGAGCACGTAGGCGGCGAGCGGCCGGCCGCCCGGCAAATTGGCGTGAAAGCGCAAGTCCCGCATCAAGAACATCGGCCGCTTCAGGCCCAGCATCAAAAGCCCGAACACGATGACCACCGCGCCGGCGGCGAGATTGGCCTCGTACCGGTAGGCCAGCAGCCATCGGCCCAACGCCGTGGCGCTGGCGCCCAAGGCGATGAACACCGTCGAGAATCCCAAGACGAAAAGCCCGGCCATCCGCAGCGACGCGAAGCGGGACGACGGGTTGGATGAAAGCCGATCGAGCGACTGACCGGCGACATACGAGACATAGCCCGGCACCAGCGGCAGGACGCAGGGCGTGAGAAACGAGACCATGCCGGCCGCAAAGCTGGTCAACAGAGCGATAGCCGAAAGGCCGGTCATTGCGCCGCAGCTCCCGAACCCGGTTTTGCATTCCCGGCGCCGGCGGTTGTTGCAATGTAGCGACGGATCAGCTTGACGTTCTCGGCGCTGTCCCACTGGGCGGGGCCGATCTTGCGGCCGATCTCATAGCCGTTGCGATCGATCAGCAATGTCGTCGGCAGACCGACGACCTCGAGCGGCCCGATCGCTTTGGCCGAGCTGTCCAAATAGATGCGGAGCGCCTTGACCCCGAGTTCGCGATAGAACCGGGCAACGACATCGCGGCCCTGATGGTCGATCGACAGCGCGACGACTTCGAAGTTCGGCCCGCCCAATTTCTGCTCGAGCCGGTCGAGCGTCGGCATCTCCTTGCGGCACGGCGCGCACCATGTCGCCCAGATATTGAGCAGGACGGTACGGCCGCCGAAATCGGCGGTCGTCATTGGCTTGCCGTCGCCGTTGACGAAATTCACGATCGGAACCGGACGCGGTCTTGCAAGCAGCGTGAGTGAATCGCTGGATAGGGCGAGCGCCGGCGTGGGCGGCGCAGTCGATTCCGTCGCCGCCGGCCGCTGGTTCGCGCGCCACAGCATGAATACGCCGATCGATGCCACGACGATCGCGACGCCGATCAGTCCGCTGGTCGTTCGCCCGGAACGCATACGATCGCTATTCGGTGGCGTAGACTTTGGGCGGCGTCGAGCCGAACGCATAGATCGTGAACGGCCCCGTCTTCTTCCCGTACATGCCGGGCGCCCCCGCCGGCATGCCCGGCAAGGTGATTCCTTTGATCTTGGGCTTCTCGGCGAGCAGGCGCTTGACCACGTCGACCGGCACGTGCCCTTCGACGACATAGCCCTCGACCTTCGCCAAGTGACAACCTTGGAGGTTCACCGGCACGCCCAGTTGGTCGTTCATCAGCGGCAGATCGTGCGTGCCGATGACCGTCACGGCGAAGCCGTTTTTGCGCAGATAGTCGGCATAATTCTGGCAACAACTGCATTCCGGGTCCTTGTAGAGCGTGACCTCGACTGGACCCAGCGCGGCCCAGGCTGGTACGGCGGCGGTCGCGATGGCGGTTGCCGTAAAACTCATGCCCAGTTTCAAAGCGGTTCGACGGTTCATAATGGTCTCCATCGGCTGGTTGTTGCGGTTCATCGTTACGTCTCACGTCACCCGGATGACGGCCATCATGCCGCCGTCCTGGTGGTCCAAAATGTGGCAGTGGAACATCCAGTCGCCCGGGTTGTCGGCGACGAAGGCGATCTCGGCGCGCTCGCGCGGCGGCATCAGCACGGTGTCGCGCCAGGCGCGGTACGCGGTCGGCTTGCCGTTGCGCGTGATGACGCGGAACGAATGGCCGTGCAGGTGGATCGGGTGATGCCACGCGGTCCGGTTGTCGATCGCGAGGACATAGGTCTTGCCGCGCGTCAGCGTCAGGATCGGCTTCATGTGCTGCATGTCGTCGTTGACGATCGCCGCGCCGTTGATCGCCCACATCGCGCGACCGCCGCCCATCATTCCCATGCCCATGCTCATGCCGTTCGTGCCGCCACCGCCCATCATGCCGCCGGTGAGCGTGACGACATGGCGCTGCGCTTGCGCCAGATCGGGTTCCGGCTGGGTGTTGCGCGGCAGCGTCGCCGGCGGTGGGAGCGGCTTGGTCCGGAGCGGCGACGTGGCGGCATAGGCGAGATCGGCCAGGCGATAGGACAGGTGCCGGTAGAAGGTGTCGACGACGCTCGATTTGCTGCCGGGCTTGCCGGTCATGTCGAGGACGAGGTCGACGCGCTGGGCGGGTGCGAGGACGACGCGGCCGCCCTCGGGCGCGTGCGGCGCGATCGGCTGGCCGTCGAGCGCGACGACGAGCGGACGATGCTGGCGGAATTCGAGGCCGAAGATGCGCGCCGCGGCGGCATTGATCAGGCGGAGCCGGACGCGCTCGCCGCTGCGCACCGCGCAATCCGTCGGCACGCGGCCGTTGATGGTGACCGTGTTGCCGATCCGGCCGGCCATGCTCATTTCCATCGGATTGTCGAACCCGCCGGCGATGCGGGCGTCGGGCCGAAGGCGGAAATCGCCCAGCACCCACACGACCTCGCGGTCGACCGGCAGCGGCGTCGGCTCCTCGATGACGAAGGCGCCCATCATGCCGCGGCCGATCTGCTCGCTGCTGTGGTCGTGCGGGTGGTACCAGTAGGTGCCGGCGTCGGGCACGGCGAATTCGTAGATGAAGCTCCGGCCGGGCGCGATCGGCGGCTGGGTGACATAGGGCACGCCGTCCATCGGGTTCGGCACGCGCACGCCGTGCCAGTGGATGGTCGTGTCCTGCGCCAGCCGGTTGTCGCAGACGATCCGGACCCGCTCGCCCTGGCGCAGCCGGATTTCCGGGCCGGGCACCGACCCGTCGTAGCACCACACGGCGGTTTCGGGATGCCCGCCGCCAACGAGCGCGACGCGGCCGGGCGCCGGAGTCAGCTGGACCTCCTTGTCGACCGCCGCGGCGCGCACCATGCGCGGCAGCGCTCCGATCAGACCGGCGGCGCCAGCCGCCACGAGAAGAGATCGACGTCGAATCAGAATTCTGTGCATTCGTTCCACCATCGTTTCGGCTTTCGGTTCGGGCGATGCGCTGTGCCCGTTGCGAAAGCGCTCACCGCGCCAAAGGCGCCGCGATTCAGGATTGAGTGCAGCATCCGCGCGAAGGCGGACGCGGTATCAGACGATGGTGAGGAAACGCGGCGGCGGCGGTTCGGGCCGGACCGCGATGCCGCGCACCACGTCGATGGCCGGCGGCGCGAAGGCCACCGCCGCGACGCGGACGACACGAAGGGCCTGGGCCGGTAGGGCTGTCAGGCCCCAGCAGAATGGTGCGGTCGGGCAATTCGGCATCGTCGCAGTCCCGTTGGTCCGGTCGCATGCAGCGCAATCCATCACGCCACCTGAATCGTGCATGACCATCTTCACCGGCGACGCTGCCGGCCTCACCGGAACGGTTACCGTGACCGCCGCGAGTGCTTGGCTTGCAAGGCCGAGACTGAAGGCCGCGAGCAGCAGAACGGCGCGCAATCGGCGGAAAGAAAAGGCGCTCATGCGCGCTGACGATAGCACTCGCTAGCGCCCGATCCAAGACGCCCGGCGCCGTGGCCGAATGACGCAGAGTTCATGCCGCTCCGCTGCGGGCGCGCTCGCCCGGCGGTCGGTCCGCGAATATGAGGAAACCTGCGAGCGGTGGCCCCCGCAGAGAAGAGGTTAGGACGCTACGCTCCAAGAGCTTGACGGTGAATGAATCTTTCGGGGATATCCACGCGTAAGTAGAATGGCGCCATAGCAAAAAGCTGCGAGGGTGACGGCGGCGACGGCGCTCATGGGACGAGCTTCGTCCGGATGAAGTAGTCCCCGCGAACCGGGACTTCCTCGTACTCGAGCTTCGCTTGCACGCCTGTGTTCGTGAGGATCGTCGCGGAGCAGCGGGCGGCGTACCAGGTCGTCCCTTCGCTCTTCGCGTCCCAATCCTTGATGATGCTGACGTTCATGACGTGCGTGAGGCCCGCTTGGACGGCGATGCGCTCCGCCTCGGGCAATTCCTCCTTGCAATCGAAGTCGAGATTAAGCTCGTCCAGGTCGGACTTGGGCGGATCCGTATACGAGTTCGGGCACAGCTCCCGAAAGACCTCCCCGTCGACATCAACGCCCGTGTAGGCGGCGGTAGGGACGCGGAAGCCCTGATAATTAAAGACGGAGTCGTCGTAACCGCCTGAAGACAAACCGGCGACCTGATGATGGATCCGTCCTACGTAGAATCGCGAAGGCTCAGGGCCCCATTCGCTCTCGTTGAGCGTGTCGCCCGGCCACGGGCGGAAGCCCCACATCTCGCCGGTGCTGCAATTCGCGCGGGCGGTCATGTGCGACGGCCCCTTGAACGAGCTCTTGGCGTCATCGATGCATCGCTGATAGGACGCCTGGTCCTGAGCGTTCCCATCGTTTGGCGGAAACTGGTCGGAACACGCGCGGATCTCCCGATTCAGGTCCATCAGAACTTCGATTTCGGCCGCCGTCGTGCCAATCCCCGATTTCCTGACGACGCGCGCCTGATCCCAACCCTTTTCGCCGATCTGAATCCATTCTCCGGCGTCCGCTTGCTTGCCGCTCGTGGGTGCGGCGGCGGGCTCGCCGGTTGGTTGAGCCGCAGCCGATGTTGGCGCGGGCGTCAACGGGACCGGCGCGGCCTTCGCCGGCTTCGGCGAGCCGCCCGGAGACGGCGCCGCCGGCGGAACGACCACGTGATGCGGCTGCTCCGGTTGCGCGACGACAGGGCGCCAAGGCTCCGGACACGTGGACACATAGGGATAATAGGTGTGGGCTGAATCGCAGTAGTACCAGTAGACCACGGCGCCGGCCGAGCGAGTGCCGCCGAACGTCGCGAGGATCAGCGTCGCGCCGGCGATGAATGCCCATCGCCATTTGCTTGGTGCTGCCATCCGCGGTGGAGAGACACGATCCCGAAGGCGTCCCGCCGTGCGCGGACGCCGCTTCCCCAGTTGAGCGCTGTCCATCGTTCCCCCGCTTCGCGCCACGGAGGCTGCCTTCGGACAGTCCCATTTTTACCCGCAAGGGCGACAAATCAACAGGTGAACGCCGTCAAGCGGCCGGAAGGACGCTACGCATTCACCGGCATGCAGGGGGGGTGACCGTCCGACATGCCGCGGTCGGTGCCGTGATTGCGCCGTCTACGGGCCTCGTTAGGCTAGCGCCTTGCTGGCCAATACATTTCTGGGTTTCAATACCTATGCCTTCAGGCTAGCCTGGAGGCCTAACTCCTAATTCATGTCAATGCGATACGAGACGGCGCAGGGGCGTCGGATGAATTGCAGCCGTCGGCCGTTTATTCGAGGAGGAAGGACACCTGGGCAGGGATAGTGACGAACGTGAAAATGGCGCATGCCTCGATTGCAGCCCATCGCCTGCGTTGATTTCGAAGCATCGTGCCTGCCGACGACGGCGCACGAGAGCTTCCCGATCGAAAGCCCGACGCCTACCAGGCGATGGAAGAGATTCCTCTCGATGTTCGAGCATTGACACTTCTTGGCGATGATCGCAACGTCAGCGGCGACTCGCGGCGGATAGACGCGGGCGCCGCTGCCCTCGGCGGCGCTGCGGAGGATGCCATGCCGGCCAAGATTGCCGATATCAAAGCGCTCGAAATCCTCGACTCCCGTGGAAGCCCCACGCTCCGCGTCATTGTCACGCTCGATTCCGGCATCCGGGGGACGGCGTCAGTGCCCTCGGGCGCCTCAACGGGCGTGAATGAGGCCGTTGAATTGCGCGACAAGGATCGGCGCCGATATGCTGGAAAAGGCGTCGTCAAGGCCGTACGGAACGTTGAAACGGAGATCGCTAGCGCGTTGATCGGCCTGCATGCCACGGCGCAATCCGACGTAGACCGCCGACTAAACGAACTCGATGGGACGCCCGACAAAGCGCGCCTCGGGGCCAACGCCATTGTCGGGGTTTCGATGGCGGTGACGCGTGCGGCAGCGACCGCTGAAGGGAAGACTCTTTACGCCTATCTCGGCAAAAGTTCGCTCCTTCCCGTGCCGCAGATGAACATCCTGAACGGCGGCAAGCACGCCGACAGCAGCCTTGATTTTCAGGAGTTCATGATCATGCCGATCGGCGCGCCGACCTTCGCAGAGGCGCTCCGCTATGGCGCGGAAACTTATCATGCGCTGCAATCGATCCTGCATGAGACGGGTCACACGATCTCCGTGGGCGACGAAGGCGGGTTCGCGCCGAAGCTCAAAGGGAACGAGCAGGCTTGCGAACTCATTGTCCGAGCCATCGAAAAGGCTGGCTACCGGCCCGGCCAAGACATTGCGATAGCTCTCGACCCAGCCGCGACATCCTTTTATGACGGCCAATACAATCTAGAGCGCTCCAATCAAGGGCGAAAAACGACGGGCGATTTGATTGAGCTCTACCGCGAGTGGACGACACGATATCCGATCGTCTCGATCGAAGATGGACTCGCGGAAACTGATTGGGATGGATTCCGTCGAATGACCGCCATGCTGGGAGGGCGCACGCAGATCGTCGGAGATGACATCTACGTCACCAACACGGCTTTCATAAAGCGCGGCATAGCGGAAAAATCATCGAATGCCGTGCTCATCAAGCTCAACCAAATCGGCACGGTCACCGAGACCATTGCCGCCGTTGAGCTTTGTCGAAAAGCGGGATGGAATTACGTTATATCGCACCGATCTGGCGAAACAGACGACGCGTACATCGCCGATTTCGCGGTCGCCATGGGCGGCGGCCAGATCAAAACGGGCGCTCCTTGCCGTGGCGAACGTATTGCTAAATACAACCGGCTCCTTGAAATAGAGAAGGAACTCGCAAGCGCCGCTGTCTACAAAAACCCCTTCCGTCCCAAAGCACGGCAACGTCCGGCGTCACTGCCGCAGTGAATCGGATCCAAACCTGTCAGACTTCGGTGCTGTCCTCTATGGTCTGAGCCTTCGTGATTGTCATAATGGCGCAACAGCATGTTTATTGGCCTTGAACCTTTTCCTACCAGACGCCAAACCAAGTGCTTCCGCCCCCCCCCCCCGAGGGGGGCCGACAGCTAGCGATCGCGCCTTTGGAGGAGGCGATGCGCGACGGCCCCGCAACGCCGCAGCCAGCCGAAGCACGCGGCGTGGACCGACGAGCGGTTTCCGTCGCGACGCGTCGCTTCGCCGTCGTCGTCCAGACCGGCGAGCGTCTCCCAAGCCTCTTGGTCGGCCATTCGCCGCTCACCCGCGCGCTGCTCCTTGGCACGGCATATGGCCGTCAACTCATCTCGCAGATGAGCTAATTTCAGCTCCGTCGTCCATTGCGAAACGAACACGCGCCGCACGACTGCATTCCTCGTTTTGTGTCGGTCTATAATCGGTCGCGCCCTTCAGGGCGCGCGACCAGTTCTTTCAAAAAATCGAGCGGCTTTCGATGCCGTCCCACATCCGTTTCCGCGCTACAGACGCACGCTCTGAGTCTTGTAGGTATCGCGGGCGCTGAGATCCACGGTCCACGACGCAACTAGGGCAACCGCGCCAATCCCGAGCGCGACGACCACGCCAGCGACGAAGGCTTTGCTCGCAAGCAGGGCTCTCATGCGCGTCTCCTCGGCGGCGGCACCGGCTAGAGTTTTGAAAAGGTCTCGCGCCGGATCGTTGCGCCGCTGCCGTCATCGGCGGGCGTGCGATCCGGCGGCGACGCCAGTGCGTAGCCCGCTGGCGCATGCTGGAACTGCGACACGAGCTCGCCGCTGGCGGCGTCGACCACCAGGGTGTTGACCGCAAAGGCCTCGTTAAAATCGCCGCCCGGATTCATCACGACCATGCGGTAGACGGGTTTGTCGTCGAGCATTTCGCGATCGGCGCGCAGCACCTGGATGCCATAGCGCTGGACGATCTCCTGCGTCAGCTTTTGCGCCGTACGGTCGACGCCGGCCGGCGTGGCCGGCTTCCGCGGCTGTCCTCCGTTCGCCGACACCGGCAGCGCCACCAGCGCCGAGATCGCCATCGTCAGGAGCGTTGCGCGCCGCACCCTCGCCTCCCGTTGCGCTTCAATCGTTGCTGCCGGTCGGACGCTCGGCCGGCTTGGCCGCCCATTGCGGGTGATGTTCCTTGGCCCAGTTGGCATCGACCTGGCCGCTGGCCATCGCGTCGAAAGCGCCTTCCATGCCGAGCGTGCCCAGATAGATGTGGGCGATGATGAGGGCGATGAACAGCAACCCGACGGCGGCGTGCCACAGCTGCGACAACTGGGTCTCGGCCAGCGGCGTCAGATCGGTCGGCAGGTGGAAGCCGACGACGTTCAGCACGGCGAAGGTCGACGAGAACCAGTGGAAGGTGAAGGGGAACAGCAGCGCCAGGCCCGACAACGTGACCGAGATGCCGCCGAGGATGACCAGCCAGAACAAGATCTTCTGGCCGGCGTTGAACTTCCCGGCCGGCGGCGCGACGTTCGCCTTGGTGAACATGCCGCCGCCCTGCTTCAGCCAGGTCCAGTCGTCGCGCGCCGGAAGATTCTCTGCGACCCACATCACGAACATGAGAACGATTCCGGCCATGAAAGCGAAGGCGAGATAGTTGTGCAGCAGCTTGCCGATATAGGTGAGCCACGCGAACAGCGTACCGCCGAGAATCGGATGCAGCACGTAACGGCCGTAGAGCATGTTGAGGCCGGTCAGGCCGAGGACGACGAAGCTGCCGGCGGTCAGCCAATGGACGAAGCGTTCGAAATCGTTGAAGCGGGTCACGACCCGTCCGCTCCAGCCGGCGTGGATGCGGATGCGGCCGCGGACAACGAAGAAGATCGCCAGCAGCGCGATGATGCCGATTTCGACGATCGCGCCCCAAATCGTCAGCGGGCCGTTGTGCCATTCGCGGAACGTCTGGCCCGGCTGGATCAGCACGCCTGCCATCTTGTTCGGGATCGTCACATCGCCTTGCGCGCCGTGCCGGATCATGCGCCACAGATCCGCACCAGGCGGACCGGATGTGTTGCGCGGCTGATCGGCCGAGCGCTGCGCCTGCGCCGGGCCGCCGTAAAGGATCACGGCCGTGCCCATGCCGACCGCGCTCATGCCGAAGACGAGCGCCAGCGCCAGGAGAAACGCTTGCAGCACGCTACGGCGCCGTGCGGTCCGCTTCATCGGCGACGTCAGCCTTTCTGCTGGTACGCCGTGCCCCAGCCCCATGCGCCGGAGCCGAAGCCGCGCGCCACCACCCGTTCGCGATAGATGTTGGAGACGACGTCGCCGTCGCCGGCGAGCAGCGCCTTGGTCGCGCACATCTCGGCGCACAGCGGCAGCTTACCTTCGGCAATGCGGTTGCGGCCGTAGCCGCCGTCGGCCACCGACTTGTAATCGACGTTGTCGGGACCGCCGCCGCAGAATGTGCATTTGTCCATCTTGCCGCGGCCGCCGAAATTGCTCGCCTGCGGATATTGCGGCGCGCCGAATGGACAGGCGTAGAAGCAATAACCGCAGCCGATACAGAGATCCTTCGAATGCAGCACCAGGCCCTGCTCGGTCTGATAGAAGCAGTCGACCGGGCAGACCGCCATGCACGGTGGATCCGAGCAATGCATGCAGGCGACCGAGATCGAGCGCTCGCCGGGCTGGCCGTCGTTCAGGGTGACGACGCGGCGGCGGTTGACGCCCCACGGCACGCCGTTCTCATTCTTGCACGCGGTGACACAGGCGTTGCACTCGATGCAACGCTCGGCGTCGCAGAGGAATTTCATTCGCGCCATGGCCCTGCTCCTCAGGCTTTCTCGATACGGCAGAGGGTCACTTTGGTCTCTTGCATCTGCGTGACCGAGTCATAGCCGTAGGTCTGCGCCGTATTCGTCGATTCACCCAGGACGTAGGGATCGGCGCCCTTCGGGTACTTACCTCTGAGATCCTTGCCTTCGAAATGGCCGCCGAAATGGAACGGCATGAAGGCGACGCCCGGGCCGACGCGGTCGATCACCTTGGCCGCGACCTTCACCTTGCCGCCTTCGGGGCCGTAGACCCAGACTTGATCGCCGTTCTTGACGCCGGCGTTGTTGGCGTCGCGCGGATTGATCTCGACGAACATTTCTTGCTGCAACTCGGCGAGCCACGGATTCGATCGCGTCTCGTCGCCGCCGCCTTCGTATTCGACCAGCCGTCCCGATGTCAGAATGGTCGGGAACTGCTTAGAGAAGTCCTTCTCCTGGATCGACTGATAGAGCGTCGGCAGGCGCCACGCCGACGGTACGTCCTTGTACGTCGGATAATCCGCCACCAGATCGCGCCGCGGGGTATAGAGCGGTTCGCGGTGGATCGGCACCGGGTCCGGAAATTCCCACACCACGGTGCGCGCCTTAGCGTTGCCGTACGGGCAGCAGCCGTGCTTGATGGCGACGCGCTGGATGCCGCCCGAAAGATCGGTCTTCCAGTTGACCGCGGCGATATTGTTGCCGCCGATCTTCTGGATCACCGCCATCTCGTCCGCCGTCAGGTCCTTGTCCCAGCCGAGCTTTTGCAGCATGGCCATGGTGAACTCGGGATAGCCGTCCTTGATGTCGGAATCGACCGGGTACGAACCCTCGGCCAGCAGATTGGTGCCGTTGCGCTCGAGCCCGAACCGCGCGCGGAAGCCCATGCCGCCTTTGGCCACCGGCAGTGAGGTGTCGTAAAGCACGTGGCTCCCCGGATGCTTCAATTCGGGCGTGCCCCAGCATGGCCACGGCATGCCGTAGAAATCGCCGTCGCACGGGCCGCCGACGGCGCGCAGCGTCACCTTGTCGAAGGTCTGCTGGTTGGCCATGTGCAGCCTCAGGCGCTCGGGCGATTGGCCGGTGTAGCCGATGCTCCACGAACCACGATTGAACTCGCGCGTGATGTCCTCGACCAGCGGCTGATCGCCGTTGACTTGTATGTGTTTGAACATCTCCTTCTCGAAGCCGAATTTCTTGGCGAACAGATAGACGATCTGGTCGTCGGGCTTCGATTCGAAGAGCGGCTCGATGACCCGCTCGCGCCATTGCAGCGAGCGGTTCGAGGCGGTAACCGAGCCGTAATGCTCGAACTGCGTCGAGGCCGGCAGCAGATAGACGCCGTCCTTGCGATCGGACAGCACCGCCGACACCGTCGGATGCGGATCGATGATCACCAGGATGTCGAGCTTCTCCATCGCCTTCTTCATGTCCGGCAGGCGCGTCTGCGAATTGGGCGCGTGACCCCAGAAAATGTGGGCGCGGATCGGGTTCGGCTGGTCGATGTGGTCCTTGGGTTCGAGCACGCCGTCGAACCAGCGGGATTCGGTGATGCCTTTCGTCTCCATCAGCTTCTTGGAGGCGAAACGTTTCTGCAGGTAGTCGTAGTCGACGTCCCAGACGCGCGCCCAGTGGCGCCACGAACCCTCGGCGAGGCCGTAATAGGCCGGCAACGAATCCGGCAGCGGCCCCAGATCGGTCGCGCCTTGGACGTTGTCGTGGCCGCGGAAGATATTGGCGCCGCCGCCTGACACGCCGATGTTGCCGAGCGCGAGCTGCAGCGTGCAATAGGCGCGGATGTTGTTGTTGCCAGTGCTGTGTTGCGTGCCGCCCATGCACCAGATCAGCGTGCTCGGCCGGTTCTTGGCGATCAGCGAGGCGACACGCTTGACCTGCGCCTCGGGAACGCCGGTGACGCGCTCGACCTCTTTCGGATTCCACTTCGCGATTTCGGCCTGCGACTGATCCATGCCGTAGACGCGGCGGCGGATATACTCCTTGTCCTCCCAGCCGTTCTGGAAGATGTGCCAGAGAAGGCCCCAGACCAGCGCTACGTCGGTGCCGGGACGGAAGCGCACGTATTCGTCGGCATGCGCCGCGGTACGGGTGAAGCGCGGATCGCAGACGATCAGCGGCGCACTGTTCTGCTCCTTGGCGCTGAGGATGTGAACCAACGACACCGGATGCGCCTGGGCGGCGTTCGAACCGATGAAGATCATCGCCCGTGTCTTGCGCATGTCGTTGTAGCTGTTGGTCATCGCGCCGTAGCCCCAGGTGTTGGCGACGCCGGCGACGGTGGTCGAATGGCAGATGCGCGCCTGGTTGTCGTTGTTGTTCGTGCCCCAGAAGGCGGCGAATTTGCGCAGGATATAGGCGCCTTCGTTCGAGTGCTTGGACCCGCCCATCCAGTAGACGGAATCGGGCCCCGATTCCTTGCGGATCTGCAACAACTTGTCGCCAACCTCGTTGATCGCCTGGTCCCAGCTGATGCGCGACCATTGGCCGCCCGCGAGCTTCATCGGGTATTTGAGCCGCCGCTCGCCGATCGCATGGTCGCGCACGGCCGCGCCCTTGGCGCAGTGGCCGCCGAGGCTGAACGGGCTGTCGAACCCGGGTTCCTGGCGCGTCCACACGCCGTTCTCGACCGTCGCCATGACGGTGCAGCCGACCGAACAGTGCGTGCAAACCGTCTTCACCTGCTTGATCGCCGTGCTGGCGGCCTGCGCCTGCGCCTTCTGCACCATGCCGCCGCCGGTTGCGAGGATGGCGCCGACGCCGCCGACCGCCAGACCGGAGCGGCGCAGGAATTGGCGCCGATCGAGCGCGATGCCGGCGATACCGGTCATGCGCACAGCCTGCGATGCCCGCTCTGTCGTGGTCGCCGTCGTGCCCGTCTTCTTGATCAGCATGTGCGTTCTCCCGCGTTAGGTTGCGGTCCTCGTTGCGGCGTCAGCTCAGCTCCGCGCCGTTTCGTAGTACTTGCGGATGTGCTCGGTCTCGCGATAGCCGGGCGATTTCGATTTCGGCTCGTCGGCCGCTGCCGGCTTGCCGGTCACCAGCGTGGCGGCACCCGCCACCCAGCCCAACCCGACGAGCTTCAGGAACTCGCGCCGTTTGGCGGTGGGTTTCTCGGGATGGTCTGACATGATCGTTCTCCCTGTGAAAATTCAGGCGATCGCGAAGGCGGTCTGTTCGATGCCGAGGAACAGTCGGCCGACGCGGCCGACTGCGGCGTAGAGCGCGGCGGATGGCGCGGCTTCCAGATCACGGAAAAAGCGGCCGACCCATGGCGCGATAAAGGCGTCGAAAAATTCCCGCTGTTGCTCGACCGACGCCGGCGCGCCGAACGCGCCGGTGACGAGCCCGGCCATCACCTCGCACAGCGCGGCGATATGGTCCTCGGGCTCTTTGACCGCGGCCGCGCGTTCGACGCCGAGCCGAGCGAGCGCGCCGCGCAGATCGGCCAGCGGCCGTTCGTTCAGGAACCCGGTCAGATAATAGGAGGCGTAAGGCAGCAGCTCGCCGCGGCCGAGGCCGATGAAAAGGTCGTGATACTCGCGCCCGGCGGCTTCGACCGTTGTGCCGCCGGCGGCGCGCGTCAAATCGCCAAACGCCGCGCCGAGTTCGCTGCCGTCGCCGCGGAGTTGGGTTAAAGCCCGCAGTAACGCGGCATCCGGCGGCGCCACCAGCACGCGCGCCAGCAGGCCGTAGATTTCGGCACGCAACTGCTCTTCATCCGGGATTAGTGCCGGGATTTCACTGCTTGGACTGACTGCGCCGCTTATGGCGCGGGCATCGTCCATCGCACGTTTACTCCCAAAGGCGCCGCTCCTGATGAACGGTTCTGATTCTCGGCCACCTGTAAAAAATGAAGCCTAATACAACTTTTTGTAACCGTCTACTGCGTGCCGCGGTCAGGATTTACGGAAACCGTGCCGTTATTTGCAGCTACGGCCGATGACTCGGTGGTTGCCGACGGCTTGTCGTCGTCCGGGGTCTTCGCCGTTGGCGCCGGGTTTTGCGCCGCAACCGCCGTCGCAGGCGCCTCGTTGTCGGGCATGCCTTTGAGCACCTGATAGACCGTGCGCACTGCCGCCGTACTCTTGAAGGCGGCGGCATAGTCCTCGCCGTACTCCACCAGCCCGTCGAGGTTCGCGAAGACGGGATCGCTGCGCCACAGCTTCTGCAAAGCGGCGTTGCGCGCGGTTTCCGGCACGCCCGGCCGCATGAAAACGGCGTAATCGGACTCGGCGGTGAGGGTTTCGACCGACGGCAACGCCTCCGGCGGCGGTGCCACCGCCTCTTCAGGCGCGGCGTCCGGCGGTCGCGCCTTGCGCGCTTGCCGTTTCAGCCGCGACCAGCGCGTCAAAAAATCCGAGCGCTCAGCCATACTCGTCCTTCGCCTGCCGGGCGCGCACAAGCGGCGTGCGTTGCCGTTTCTTGAACGGCACGTCGACGTGATAAGTGCGCACGTAGGCCTGCAGCAGACTGAGCACCGGCACCGGCATCACGACACCGTCGGCGGCGACGTCGCCGCCGTCGAGATAATCCTGCGTCTCGGAATGACAGACGGTGACGCGGAACGGCTCGGGCTGGCCGTCGGGCATGCTCGCCTCGGAACGCCAGAGCACGTAAACCAGCGGCGATTTCTGCGACAGGTTGAGCCGATAGTCTTTCGTCTCGTCGGCAAAGAGCTCGAGATCGAGCGTTGCCAAATGGTACAACGCCCAACCGTCGCCTTCGCGCAGCAACGCCGGCTGCGCAATCGCCGGCGCGCCGGGAATGACGGCGACCGGTTTCCAGCGCCATTCCTGCCATGTATGAGCGATGCGGCGGCGTTCAAAGACGACGCCGAGCGGAACGATCGTATTCCGTGCCGGCACCGAGCCGGCACGTTCCGGCAAGGGCTCGCTCATTCACCGATCATCATACGACCAATCTGGAGCAGTTCAATCGCCTCCGCCTGCTGCGCCGCATCACCCACGCACATCGGCCCGGCCTTAGCGATCAGACCGTCCACGGTGGTGGTCGCCTCCGGGCCGATTGTGCTGGTCTTGAACTTCGCGGTGGTATCCTTGAGCGCCTGGGCGCAATCTTCTGCTGCAAGCGCCGGAGTGGCCGCAAACGCGAGGAAAGCGAGGGCGGCCAAGGTTCGATGGCTCACGATAAGGCTCCTTTCCGATTGTTGTACGGGACCGTGCGTCGCCGTTGCGACGATGCGGTCGCTCCTAAAGATGTTGTCGTGGAAAGCCGCACGACAAGAGCGGGCATCCATCCGGATCAAGGGTACCGAAACAGGCCGCAAACGCCAAACCGCGCGCCGGCGGCGACCGTGACGGGCTAGGAGCATGGAAATCAGCGGCAAGACGATCGTGCTCTGTGATTGTGCAGGCTCAATGCCGCTCGACGGGAAGATGGTGGCGCGTGCCTGCGCCACCGCCGGCGCGAGCGTCATCGGCCGCCATCTGTGTCGCGCGGAGCTCGACCGGCTGTTGAGCGCGGCCAAGGCCGGCAAACCGCTGGTGGTCGGCTGCACGCAGGAAGAACCGGTCTTCGCCGAGGCGCTCGCCAGCGCCGGCGTCGCCGTCAGCTATGCGAACATCCGCGAGCGCGCGCTGTGGTCCGACGAGGCGGCGCAGGCGCTGCCCAAAGTCGCGGCCCTGCTCGCCGAGGCGGCGCTCGACACGCCGCCCGTGCCAGCGCTTACGCTCAAATCCGGCGGCCTATGCCTGGTCTATGGCCGCGACGAGACGGCAGTGGCGGCGGCGCTGCAGCTGGCCGATCGGCTCGACGTCACGCTGCTGCTGTCGAAGCCGGCGGACATCGTGCCGCCGCGCGTCATGAAGGTGCCAACTCACCGCGGCACGATCGCCACCGTCAAGGGCCATCTCGGCGCGTTCGAAATCGTCGTCGACGACTACGCGCCGGCGAGCCCATCGTCGCGATCGGTGCTCGGATTCGAGCAACCGGGCAACGGCGCAAAGACGCGCTGCGATCTCATCCTCGACCTCAGCGGCGGCACGCCTCTCTTCGCCGGCGGCGAGCGCCGCGACGGATATCTACGACCCGATCCCAAGAATCCAGCGGCGGTGCAAGTTGCCCTGTTCGCGCTTACCAACCTGGTCGGCGAATTCGAAAAGCCGCGTTACGTCGATTTCCACAGTGAGCTGTGCGCGCATTCGCGTTCGCAAAAGATCGGCTGCACGCGCTGTCTCGACATCTGTCCGACCGCCGCGATCACGCCAGCCGGCGACAGCGTCGCAATCGACGCCTATGTCTGCGGCGGCTGCGGCGCGTGTCACAGCGTCTGCCCAACCGGCGCGGCGGCCTACGCCATGCCGCCCGTCGATTTCCTAGCGACGCGGCTGCGGACCTTGCTCGTGGCCTATGCCGAAGCCGGAGGTGAGCGAGCGGCGCTGCTGGTGCACGATCCGCGCAAAGGCGCCGAGCTGATCGACGCCATGGCGCGGTTCGGCAAAGGCTTGCCGGCGCGCGTCATTCCGTTCGCCGTCAACGAAGTGACGCAGCTCGGGTTCGAGTTCCTGGCGCTGGCCTTCGCCTACGGTGCGGCGCAGGTCGCGGTGCTCGTTCATCCTGAAAAGCGCGATGAGCTCGCGGCGCTTGCGGGTCAGCTCGGGCTGGCCGAAAGCATGCTGCAAGGCCTCGGTTACGGCAGCGGGCGGCTCCACGTGCTGGTGGAGGCCGATCCTGATGCGGCCGAGGCCGCGCTCTACGGTCTGCCGGATGTCGCGTCGGTTGCCGCCGGCCGCTTCCTGTCGCTCGGCGAGAAGCGCGGCCTGACGCGGCTGGCGCTGGCGCAGCTGCATGCGAACGCGCCCGAACCCCGCGACATCCTGTTGTTGCCGCCGGGCGCACCTTTTGGCGCCGTCGAAATCAGGATCGACGGCTGCACCCTGTGTCTCGCCTGCGTCGGCGCCTGCCCGACGGGCGCGCTGCTCGACAATCCCGACATGCCGCAGCTGCGTTTCCAGGAAGACGCCTGCGTCCAATGCGGCTTGTGCAAGGCCATATGTCCCGAGAAAGTCATCAGCCTGACGCCGCGGCTCAACTTCACCGGCAGCGGGGCGAACGCCGTCACGCTGAAAGAAGAGCTGCCGTTCAATTGCATCAACTGCGGCAAGCCGTTCGGCACGCGCAGCTCGATCGAACGCATCATCGCTCAGCTCGCGGGCAAGCACTCGATGTTCCGCGACGAACAGCGTACGCGGCTCATCCAGATGTGCGAAGATTGCCGCGTCATCGTGCAGATCAAGGATCGCTCCGGCGATCCGTTTGCCGGCAAGCCGCGCCCGAAACCGCGCACCACCGAAGACTATCTACGCAAACCGGACGAAAGCGAGCCGTAGCCGTTCAGCGCGCGCCGTTGACCTGAGCCGCGCACGATTGCGCGACGTTGGCGAGAAAGCGGCGCGCCGCGTCGGCCGGCAAGGCGCCTTTGTCGCGCACCTGTTCGATGGCAGCGGTTTGCTGCTTGATGCACGCGGCAACGGCGGGATCCACGCGGTTGTCGATATAGATCAGCCACGCGATGAGACCGAGCGCGATCGCCGCGATTACGGCGGCAACCGTCCGTGCGGCGGGCCGATCGAGATGCGAAGCTGCCGAACGCATGGCGCGCTTCAAATTTCGCGTGCCAGCGGCAGATTGCGCAGCAGGTTCTGCGGCTTCAGGCGCAGTCGCTGGTTCGCGTCGGTCGCCAGCCCGAAATAGATCGGTTTGCCTGCGAGCGAGAGCGGCATGTCTCCGGGATCGGCAAAATGCGCGCGGAACAGCGCGATCAGCCGCCGCAACCGCGCCTCATCGACGGCCTCGCCGCGGTAAAGCGCGTTGAGAATGGCCGATGACTCGCTGTCGAGACCAACGTGCCAGGACCAGCGCTCGTCCTGGATTTGCTCCACCGGCTCGATCCGAAGCGCGACGCCAAGGAAATGCGCGACCCAACGCTCGAGCACCCGGCACAACGCATCGAGGCCGGGACGCGTGAACGAGAGATCGAGCACCGTGTCGAAACGGTCGCTGCGCTGCCAGTAGTCTCCGGCATTCTCGGCTGACAGCACGTCTAATGTCACCGCGTGGGTCGGCGTGTCGCTGTCGATCAGCAGCCGGCCGAGCGAACCCAGTCCGCCGGTCCGGGCCGTGACTTCGACGGTTTCCTCGTCGGCAAGCAGGACCGCGCCGTCGGCGATCGTCACCTTCTGGGTGCGGAACAGAAGCTCTGCCGCGCGCAGCGCAAACGGATCGTCGCAATCGGCGAGGATGTTGCGCAGAATTGCATGCGCTAGGTGATCGAGCATCAGCGCCGGCAGCGCCACGGCCTCCGTCTTAAACAGCGTCAGATAGGCCTTCTCGAGCGTGCCGCCGGCGATCAGCCGATCGCGCAAGCCGAGAAATATCCGATAGTTGTCGCGCGTGTCGGCATCGGCGATTGCCGCGAGCTCGCCCGCCGTCACGTCGGCGCGTGGCGCGGCCCGCAGCTTGTCGTGCAAAGCCCGCTCGCCCGGCTCCGCCCCTTCAGCCGGCCGCAGCTCCGGTCGTTCGAGATAGGCCTGGAAAAAGTCGTCGGTTACGGTGAGGTGCCCGGCGGCGTCGCGCTCGAGCCGGTGAAAGCCGGAGCTGAGCCAGAAATCGGGCAGTGCCGCGGCCGTGGGCTCAGCCATGTGAGGCCTGTCCAGCGAACGTCGCCTCGAGCGACAGCGTGCGTTCGCGCCCGTTCTGGCGGACGCGGAGATCACCGACCTCGTCGAGGCGAAGCGGCGTGGCGGCTCCATCGGGCAGCACGATCGTCGGTGTAAAAGGTGTGAACGCGCGTCGCGACCATTCCGCGGCAATCGGCGCCAACCCGTCATCGTCCCACCGGTTGAGCCACGCGAGGAAATGACGGCTGAAACCCTCAATCTGCGCCGCGACCGTGAAGCCCTCGAATGCTTCCTCGTCGAGAAAGGTTTGCGTAGGCGTGCGGCCGGGTTCATCGCCGCCGGCGCATAGGGCTAAATCAAAGCCAAGCGCCGCCCAGGCAGGAACAGCAGTGGGCGCGCTTGGCGCGCACGCGAGCGACAGGCCGCCGGCTCGTCCGCCATCGATCAGGATTGCGCCGGGCCATCCAAAGCCGATCGGCGTTGGCGGCGGAGCGAATGCGCTGAGCGCATCGGCAAAAGCGAGCGCCGCGACATAGATCACCGGTAATGTAGCACGCCGCGGCCGATCAGGTGTCAGCGTCAGACCAACATCGAGCCGATCCATGCGGGGCGCCCAAAAGATCATGCCTTCTCCCTCGCCAGCTCGCGCAGCGGCGCATGCTTCGCCGAATGCCGATAGCTCAGGCGTGAGACAAACAGCGCGATAAGGCGGCGGCAGCGTGAGACGGGTCATGACAGCAAGCAATTGTAAGCTGGGGTTTTCCGCCCGCAAGTTGGCTGGAGTACCCGCTAGTAAACGGCAGTTTGGCCGTTTTACGGATTTGAGCCCGACGACTGCGGCTGCGTGACTGACTCGGACGCCAAGATGGCGTTGATTGCTAGGGAAGCCCTAAGACCACCAGCCTACAAATATCAAGAACGCGGCGAAGGCGCAGGACAAAACCGCGCCAACCTTACTTTCCGGCTTCTCTAACGAAGTATTATACACGTAAAAGACACCGGCTAAGAGCGAGAGACCGAAGCCCATACAAAGTCCTTTATCGTAAAAATGGTGACAGATATTAGTCGCGCCGCAAACCATATCTTGATTTGATGTGTAAGGATGGAACATTTCAGCCTCGCGCCAAGTGTGCGTTAGCCTTCTCCACGACTTCCAAACCCGTCATGGGGCACGGGTGTGCATAGCACATAGTGGTCTGGGCCTTCCTATGGCCCATCGCAGCCGCGATCTGCGACAACCTCGCCCCGGCGAGAGAAGCATAACGCCCGCCAACTATGGCGCAAACGCTCCTTTAACTCATGGCTGAAGTCACTGACGACAATAATTTCGTGGCTTATGCTGAGGCTTATGCTGTTGTCCCAGGTTCGGAAACGAACTGCGTGGCTGACATAGTATGCGGAGATCCAGGATCAGCCGCGCCGATTGACCTCAGACTCCGCCCATTTCGCGAACGCGTGAATGTCCGCCAGGATTCGCAACGCGTCCGCCTTGCGTTTGGCTTGCGCGCCGTACTGGGCGGCGTCCTTTTCGCCGAGAATGCGGCGAAGCCCGCGCTCCTGATCGTTCGGTAGACGCTCGCCAATGACGTCCCGCAAAGCCTTTGCGGCACCGGCATGGTCCTGCTGGTTGACGCGGTTCGCGAACTTGGCCGTCAAAGCGTCGACATAGGCGATCGCGGCGTTCACGGCCTCGGAGACGACGGGATTTCCGGGGTCGCCGTCGTCGGTCAGGACCGCCAGCTCCTCGGCTGCCTTGCCGATTTCGCCGTCGCTGTGGGCGGCGGCCAAATCAAAACGGGCGCCCCTTGCCGTGGCGAACGCATTGCCAAGTACAACCGGCTCCTTGAAATAGAGAAGGAACTCGCAGGCGCCGCTGTCTACAAAAACCCCTTCCAGCCAAAAGCACGGTGAACCTGCCGGACTTTGGCGCGGCGCTCGACGGCCTGAACCTTCGTGATTGGCGCCATGGCGTGCCAGAACGCCCTTTTGGCTGGGCCTATTTTCGACCGCCTTTTTGCATTCCAAAGCGATCAATCGGCCATATGCGCCTATCGGCATCACAGTTGGCTTTGGCGACGGACTCGGCTAACCTTCTGGACGGCGATGGAGTTCGCCTTAAACGCCCACTGGGCTGATGACTCCTAACGGACGGAAACGTCGAAGGAGTCTCTGCATGAAGGTTCTCCCCGAAACCGTTCCTCCCCTGGCTCCATCGACGGCGCCCAGACGCCGAAGGGCCGGCGTCACAGCGTCAGATGGCGGCCAGCTGCGCAAGCTGCCGCCGAGGCATCGCGCTGCCGCGCTTACAGCAAATATTTCGGTCGAGCGCTGACATGTTCGCGCGGATTCTGGCGGTTCACGACGGCAAGGACACGTCGCTCAGAGCATTTACCGTCGCGCTCGACCTCGCCACGCGATACGGCGCGCACCTGCACCTGATTTATGTCGAGACCGTGCCGGCTTTCGCTCTAGCCGATGTTGCGGCTGACGGGGAGCCCTCATCGCGCGAAGAGTGCACGGAGGTCCGTCGCATGAAACAACTTGCGCGATTCAAGAATGTGGCTCTGGCCATCCATCACACGGAGGGCCGGCCCGCGCGCACCATTGAGGAATTCGCCGACGCGCATCGGTTCGATCTCATCGTCATACCGTATTCCGCGTATGCGAGATTCTACGACCCGATGATCGGCAACGTCGCTGCGCGCGTCGTGAATTTAGCTGAGCGTTCGGTCCTGGTGGTGAAATAACGACGGCGGGTTTGCGCAGTTCGGTCAAGCGGAGTCGCCGCTTTTCGCGGCTGCGCTGCATGCGCTGCGGCCGGTTTTGTCCGGCGGGCATCAATGCATAGAGCCCGGACTGGCCCGTTGCGCGCCGTCGCGCTCAGCCGCGACCTCGTCTGATCCACCCGTCGACGCGGCGCCGCAAAACCCTTACGGATGCGTCACAGAATTCGATTCATCGGCGCTCTGCTCTCGCAGCCAAGCGACGATGGTTTTAGGACTTCCCGCCAGCGCTCGGGCCCACGTCGTCGCCTTGATCGGTTCGTTCTTGGCGTCCCACCAGTGCTCCGCCACGACCAACAGCGTCCATCGGGCGCTTGTCTGTTCCAGGTGATGCAGTTCAAGCGTGACGGTGTAGGCCGACCCTGCGAAGCTAATCCTATCTTTGCGCCAAACGACGTCGCCGACCTGCCATGACGTTGCGTGCAGCCCAGGACAAGTGGCCCGATGAAGAACCTGCCACCGGTTCAGGAAATTGCGATCGTTCACGCCACGCATTCGACGCCCCCCGCAACGGAGCAGCGCGATGCATCGTCGACCGGAATGACGTCATGGGGCCGAGAGATCCTGTCGGCATCATGACGTAAACGGCCGACAACCCTGACCCCGTCGAAACCGCTCACAAGCAGCCCTCCTACAGCGTCAACGCGCGGCAGGAGTCATCAGCCTCGACGGCGGTTCCGGGGGACTCCTTCCCCTCCGAGGCGGACTGTCCGTCGACCATTTCTGCGTGTCAACCCTGGTCCTTGGCTTCCGGCCGCCAAGGAGATCCTCGTCAGCAAATCCGAAGCGTTCGAACGGGTTTCGGAAGATATGGGGCCTTATGCGCTCAAGTTGGATGGCGTTCGTCGGGACCTCGCGAGCGCCGAAGAGACCTCGGCCGATCAACGCGCGCTGATGCTGCTCGCGGGACACCGTAATCTGAACGGCCGTTGCGACATCGAATGAAGCGCATTTGCGTCAGCCGATCCGGTTCGCATGCCGACTGCGTTTCTGAGTCGTTGTCGGCTGTCGATGGTTAGATATACTGGACGTGGGCTTCGATCATAGACAGGAGGAAATCTGATGAAGGCGATAGCGATGATCCTTCCGGCGGCAATGCTCGCTGTCGGCTTGGCGGTTTCCACCGCCGCCGCGCAAACAGAATACAAGCTCGTCAAGACGATTGATTTGCCGGGAGACAAAGGGGGTCACGGCGATTGGACCACCTTCGATCGCGATACGCACACCGTATGGCTGTCGCAATCCCCCGACCACGACGTCGTCGTCATTGACGCGGCGACCAATAAAGTGAAAGGGGTCATCCCTGGCGTCGAGAACGGCCAAGGCATCGCGCTGACTCCCGAATATGCCTTTCTTTCGGACGCGAAGGGTAACGCCACCATCGTCGTGAACAAGCGGACGCTCCAAAAAGTGGCGACGCTGAAGCCGGAAGGCAAAGGGCCGAATGGCACCAATTACGTGCCGCAAACTGGCGAAGTCTACGTCTCCACCGACAACAACGAGATGACGGTGTTTTCCGCAAAGCCGCCGTTCAAGGAAACGGCCCATTTCACGCTTGAGCCGAATCCCGCTAAGGGCGGCCCGGACGTGGGGCTGTACGTCGCCGCGAAGCGGCGGCTCTATCAGCCGGACGACAACATTGTAGATGTGATTGACCCCGGCAAACATGCGATCGTCGCCACCTGGAACCCTGGCGTTACAGGCGACACGAAGCCGATGGTTTATGACGCCAAGACCAACCACATTGTGCTCGGCACGACCGACTTGAAGGTGCTCGTGCTCGACGCCAAAACCGGCAAGGCCATCGCGTCGATCCCGGTCAAAGGCAAAGTCGACGAGACGGTGATCGACGAGGGTGCGCGACGCGCCTTCGTCGGCGACAAGGCCGGACTCATCGAGGTCGTGGACTTGGATCGCAACACGCTCGCCGACATCCTGCCGTCAGAGAAAAATGTGCACACTCTGACGGTCGACCCGGCGACTCACGTCGTGTACGTCTACCGCAATGAAAGCAACAAGGTCGACGTGTTCGCGAGACGGTGACGGCGACGAACCGATCAGACGTGGCGAGGCAGGCGATTGCCCCTTGCCGCGCCTGATCGCCGACCGCGCTAGAGCCGAGAAAAGACGACGGCGGAATGAGACGGCGCCGCGGCGATTAAGCCGCCGCCCCTCCTCGCTCATGCGACTGCGCCAAACGCCGCTCATTGCGCATGCGGATGACGCCCAAACTGTTCTTTGATGCGTTGGAGCAGCGCCGTCCGCTGGCGGCCATATTGCAGGACCCTCGCTGCTTCGAGCGTCACGAGGCCGCCCTCCATCATCTCGTCGAGCATCGGCAGGAAGGCGTTGATTTTCTCCTCGGTGTCGACGATCTCGACAACGACGGGAAGGTTCTGAGCGGACGGGAAAAGATGCCCTTGATGAAGGGTCGCCGATTGCCCGAACCCCAATGGCCCGCGGAGAACGGTCGCGCCGGCAAGCTGCATCTCCCGCGCCTTCAGGACAATCGCTTGGTAAAGCGGCCGAAGGCGGTGACGGTCTGCAACACTCGTAAAGATGCGCAACAGAACGGCATCATGCGGTACATCCATGGGACCCTCCTTCAGGGCATTTCGAGCGGCCCCTTATCGATGCCGGGGCCGCCTATCGGCATGTCATCCTCCGTTGCGAACACGATCCTTGAGCGTCGATGCAGCGCTGGCCTCTAACAACCGATCGCGGCGACAACGCATGACGCGGATTTTCTATAGCATCGGAAGAAGGCGGCCATGGCGCCGGTCGCTTTCTCCGACAAAGACGCGGAGCAGATCAGATTCTGCGACTGCGCTCATGATACTCCGGCCGCGTCTCGGTCGCGGCATCGGTCGGCCGCCCTTTAGGCGGTTTTAGGCGAACCCATCCCCATCGCACCGATCATAGGAGCATCCGCGAAGGCCGACAATGCGTCGCTCAACGGGCCTCGGAGCTTCATCGCGCGCCTGCGGCCGGACTGCTGCGAGCTACACGCAGAAAACACAGTACGGCGGCCAACTCCACCACGAGACAGAATGCGATCGTGGCGGACAGCGAACGATCGTAGAGCATGCCGATGATGGCGCTGCCGAGAAACCAGCAGAGGCCATAACCGGCGGTGAAGAGACCGAAGGCGTAGGCGCGACGCTCGGCGGCCACCATGGGGGCGACAGCGGCGGGAATGATTGATTCGTGAACTCCCATCCCTAAACCCCACACCGCGGCGCCCAGCAGCGCCGTCCGGAATCCGCCTAGGAACACAAGCGGCGCAAATAGAGCAGCGAGCATGGTCAGACCTATCAGCGCGGCAAAGCCAAAGCGGTCATAGAGGCGCCCAAAAACCAGCGATCCTGTCCCGCTGACAGCCATGGCGACAGCGTAAAAGATCGGGATCCAATCGGCGGGCACGACATTGGACCGGCTGAAATGGTACGCGATGAGGGGATAGTCGGCGAAACCCGCCGCGACCAACCCGGCGCCCAGCAGATACATCCAGAAACGCCGCGGCAGGGCCGTGTGCCGTTCAGGCGGCGCTGCCTCGCCAAAATCTTGCGGGCGCGGATAGATGAAACGGGCGAGGAGCACGAGGCCAAGGTTGATCAACGCCGGCGCCAACAGAACCTCGAAGGCTCGATGGAAGCTGCCGGATCGCGCGAGCACGCCAGCGACAACGAGCGGCCCAACCATGGCGCCGAATTGATCGAGGGCTTCATGCAAACCGAACGCCCAGCCATAACCGCCAACGTGCTTCGCGGCGTGGGCGAGCATGACGTCGCGGGGCGGATTGCGAACCGCCTTGCCGACGCGCTCAAGGATGATGAGCGATGCGGCTGCCGGCCAGGCGGTCGTCAGGGCAAGGGCCGGCACCGAAGCCATCTGGACGACATAGCCTAGAATCGTGATCGGCCAATATCGCCCGGTGGCGTCAGCCAGGCGCCCCGAAATCAGCCGCAGGCCGTAGCCCGCCAACTCGCCGAAGCCGGTGACGACGCCGATGACGGTCGCACTTGCCGCCATCGACCCGAGATAGGGCCCGATGACGCTGCGCGCCCCCTCATACGTGAAGTCAGCGAAGAAGCTCAAAATTCCGACGAGAAGGATGAATCGCAGCGCCATCCGGCTCCCCGGCGCCTGCATCGGCAAGGACATGCGCCGATCGCTCATTTTGCGCACGGCTGGGACATGTTGGCGCTTGACGCCAGGCGCCGCCGCTCAGCGGGCGACGGCGTGCCCCTTCTCGTTTTCGATTTCGTCGCCATCCTCTTGTTCATCGAAAATGCGCCGGTACAGATCCTCGCCGAAACTCGTGGCCAGAGGCTCTCCCTCGATCAGTCTGAATGTCCGCGTTCCGTCGACCAGCCGCTCAGCCCGGAGGAACAAAGCGTTTTCAAGGCCTTCGTCATAGAACCCGTGCGCCAATTCGTAGAGATGGGTCACGCACAGAACACGAACCTGGCGCTCGACCAAAGCGGAAATGGCTTGCCGCGCGATTTCGGAGCCTTCCCGCTCATTCGTCGCCGCGAACGATTCGTTGAACAGCATCAGGGAATGGGGCGCGAGGTGGTCAACGATCTCGCTCATACGGCCGAGCTCCTCATCAAGCTTTCCGCTTTCCATCCTGGCGTCCTCTTCTCGCTTGTAGTGCGTGAAGACGCCGTTGCAGAGACAGCCGCAAAATGCCTCGGCGGCGACGAACATGCCGCTTTGCATCATCAATTGCGCCAGGCCGAGACCACGAAGAAACGTCGATTTGCCGCCATTATTTGAGCCAGTGATGATTATGAGATCCTTGCCGTCGGCGTTCGCGCTGTTGCCGACGACCCGCCGCCCGAGACTGAGCGCGAGTGCAACATCGCACAAGCCGCGACATGACAAGCGCCTGCTGTCGTCTGCCGCGAGAAGCGGCAGGCAAATCGGCGCGCCCCTTTGCGCAAGCTGGTCGCCGAGATTGAGGCAGCCGACATAGAAGGCGAGCTCAGCCCGCAACATGCCGAAAAAGTCACGCACATGATCCGCGGACTGGCCCAGCGCATTGGCGGCGATGCCGATCGCCCGGTTGCGCTCCGCAATGAGAGCCTGGGCGCCAGCCTCGTCGCGGGGATGAAGCTGGAAGCGATAGACGGGCGGCTTGTCTGCGAAGAGCGAGGCCCACCAGGCTCGGAGACTCCAGCGTCGGGCGGGCGGACGATGAAGGATATAGTTGCCGCCCTTGTTGGCTGTCCCCAGCTGCGCGCTGAAAAACTCGCCGCCACGGAATTTCAGCGCCTCGAGATGATCTTCAACCTGCGAGAAATATGCGTCATCAAGGTCACGCTTCAGCATCCTGAAAAATGCGATCCAGCCCTCGGAGGCGAACTGAGGCGCATGCGCATCGGCGATCTGCCGCAGTTTTTTCAGATGCCCCAGGAAATTCGCCATAGTCTCAATGGCGCCTCTCAGCATCGAGTCAGGGTAACGCACAGACGCGAAACCAAGGTAGCCCCACCCTTGCTTTTCCATCGCATCAACAGCCACGCGGTAAATCTCCCGGACTGCGGCCGGACAGCTGAGACAATCGCGCAGAATTTCCTGGCGGTACCTAATCGTGGCAAGATCGCCATGCACGCCGGTCAGGAGAATCTTGCGCGCCACCTCGAACACGTAGTCGTCATCCGGCGCCATGGCGTCGAGAAGCGCGTTCAGTGAAAGGTCCGCGACGAGCGCGTCCGCGTTCCACGGGAGCCCCTTCCTGGGATCGAAACCCTCAATTCGGGAAGAATGTCTGCCGCCGCGGGCCGCTCGCCGCTCGGCCGCGGCCCCGAGAGCCCATTGCCAGTCGAAGTCGTCGACCGGATGCAGGAGCCGCGCCTTCATGGCTGGAGGCGCCCCAAGATCACGGCGTAGGTCAACCGATGCTTTTCGGCGAGCGACATCGCATAAGCGAGCCCATCTGCGGCCTGTCGGACGATCTTGAAGGTCCGTTGCGCGGGATTGCCTAGAACCACTGTGCTGACCATGCTGACAGTTTGTTCGCCGAGCGCCGAAAGCTCGTCGAGGAACGTCACCCAGACGCACAGCACATCAAGCCGGATCATCGCAGCGGCGATCGTTCGACCGAGGAAAAGGGCGTCCCTCAACGTCGTCGAAGCAAAGATCTCGTTGACAATGATGACGCTATGCGGCGTTGCGGCTTGGAGAATCGCGTGAATGCGGACGACGTCGTCCTCAAGCTTCCCGCGAAGGTTCGACGTCTGCTCTTCGCGCTCGAAATGCGTGAAGATTCTATCGAAGAGATGGAGTTGCGCCTTGGCGCCGGGCACCGGGAGTCCGAGACCGCCCAGGTAGTGCAGCTGACCGAATGTCCGGGCAAAAGTCGTCTTGCCGCCCTGGTTCGGGCCCGAAACGACGATGATGCGTTCTCGGCCTTTCAAATGGAAATCGTTGCAAACCGGAGCGGCGCCCTTTTCGACGAGCTTCACAGCGAGCGCGAGATCGAAGACTTGCTCACCATGAACTTCCTTGTCCGAGCGATCGACGCGCGGGCAGCAGAACGCGAGCCCGGCCTTTTTCAGAGGCGCAATGTAGTCGAGATAGGCGATATAAAACTGCACTTCCCGGTCGAAGGCGACGATGGCGGCGTCGAAAAACTCGCGCCTCGCCGCGTAAAAATCTCCGAGCTTCGCGAAGGTTTCACGATGCAATTGGACCACGCCATCGAGGATTTGCGCCTCGATATGGTTCATTTCCGTCGCGTTGCTGAACTTGAACCGACGCTCCTGAGCGGCGCCCTGCTGAAACCTGGCAAACGTTGCTGCGACCTCGCCGCCGTAGTCCGGGCTCTCGCCGTAACGATGAACCTCGACGCGCGAGCCTCGAATGACGACGCTGTAGCGAATCGCGGAAAGCTCGGCCTTGAGGCGCTTCGCTTCATCGACCAACGAAGCAAACGTCGCGGACGACGCGTATTGCATCAGGTGCGCGCTGAAAGCACGAAACCCGCGTGAACGGCAACCCGCAGCGGACAAATCGGAGGAAAGGCGAGCCACCACTTCGCCATAGCGAGCGAGGGTCTCGAGGAACCAGTATTCCTTTTGATGGACGTAGGGATGCTTCTCAAGCCGCGCGAGGCTGTCGCGCACCGCCCGCATGCCGAGCGCGAAGTCCCGGAGGGCAGCAAGCAGGCGCGCGTCCTCAAGGTCCTGCATCACCTCGTGACGAAATCGGATGCAGTCGACATCGCGAAGCGCCGCGTAGAAGAATGGCTTGAGGTTGTATTCTTCCTTACCGGCCGCGACCGCAGCCACGATCTGACCGAGATTGAGATCGCCGAAGAAGTCGGGGGGCTCGCAGCGATCGTCGGGAACGCGATCAGTTGCGTCTCGAAAAAGAATGCTGCAGGAGTTCATCGGCCGCCCCCGTGGCGAGACGGACTCGTTCGGCGCAGAACGGACCAAGCTTTTGGCCAAGACATAAAAAGACTCCTTCCGGCCTATCACGTCCGTAGGAGTCATCAGCCCAAGGGGCGATTACGGCGAACTCCATCGCCGACACTGTCGAGAATCGATCATATATTCTAACCTCTCGTCGATTCAAGCGCGGCCCGACGGCCAGGCGTCGAGCTGCGGAGACGCCCCGCAAACGAACTCAGAAGAGGCTCCATGACGCAAATCCTTCTGACCCGCCATGGCCACGTCGACGGCATCGATCCGCCGTGCTTTCGTGGACGCGCCGATCTTCCGCTCACTGCGCTTGGCGAAGCTCAAGCAAAAGCTGTCGCCAAACGAATTGCAGCGCGCTGGCGTCCGAGGGCGGTTTATACAAGCCCGATGGCTCGCTGCGTGGCGACTGGCCGTCACATCGCTTCGGATTGTCGGATCGAGAGCGAGGTTCTTCAACCTCTGAACGACCTCGATTATGGCCGGTGGCAGGGAATGAGCCACGACGAGGCCAGGGCGGCGGAACCGGATCTTTTCGAGGCCTGGTTCGCGACGCCGCATTTGATCCGATTTCCCGGAGGGGATTCGCTTCAGGACCTCATGGCGCGCGGGGCCGACGCGCTGAGGTTTGTTCTTGAGCGGCATGCCGGAGACGCGGAAGCCGTCGTCCTGGTTGGCCATGACAGCGTCAATCGCGCGCTGCTGCTTCAACTTCTCGATCAGCCCCTTTCGGCCTATTGGCGGATTATCCAGAACCCCTGCACGCTCAACGAGATCGACATCCGTGGCGGCCGGGTGCGCGCGCTGCGCATCAATGAAACGGCGCATCTTGACGGACTCGGATGAACCGCAGGACCGGCCGTCTGCGATAAATTCCCGGATCGGCGTCCGGCGCGCCTTTGGTCGCGCCCGTCGAATGCAGCGCCTTGCGCCGTCTCATCCAAGAAACGACCGATCCGGGCGGCGGCGGTTCACGCTCGCGCGCGTGGCCGTTGTTCGGGGAAGATCTCGACCGCCAAGCGCGGGTCGAAGCTTGGATTGAGCTTGTCCGGAAAATATCCCCGTGGATTGCACACGACGCGAGTTTTCCCGATCATGTAATCGAACGAGTCGCGCATGTGGCCGTGAATCCACAGCGGCGGCGCGTGGGCGCGAATCACGGCCTCGAGATCGGACGCGAAGGCCGGGTTGAGGAGATCCTCCTGAAATCCGGGCGCGATGGAGCCGCGCGACGGCGCATGATGTGTGACGACGACAGTGACGCCATCGAAAGGCCGGCTTAACTCTTTGCGGAGAAAGGCGACGGAAGCGGCATAGAGACGCACGATATCCGACGGATCAAGGAGGCGCTGCTTGTAGCCGCGTTCGACCTTGATGAGACGATAATCCTCCAGCCGCTGACGCGCGATCTCCATCGACGCTTCGGGCGTCCCGTAGAGTCGGAAATCCGTCCACAACGTCGTGCCGACGAAACGGGCCTGCTCACCGGATTCAGCTCGAAATGTCCAAGTTGCACGCTCAAGAAACTTGACATGGCCGCTTGTCGCGTTCGCTTTCTGCCGGTTATATGCAATGACACGAAAGAGCTCATGGCCGTAAGGCTCGCAGTTGCCCCCGATCAGCACGACCGGGCTGGTGAAGTGCCGATCCGCCCAGGCGACGCCCTGCGCGCCGCGATGGATGTTGCCTGCGAGCACCAGCACGTCCGCCTTGGTTTCGGGGGGATGGGCATAGAAGGCGGAATCACTCTTGGCCCGACCACCCTGAATCTCGCCAGCGTCAAACTCCAAGTGAAGGTCGCTCATGATGGCGATCTTCATCGGCGACTCTGACAGTCCGGCGCGCATCGCGAGCCTTGGCGAGCGACCCTATCCGGCTCTGCTGCGAGCGTGCTCCTCCGCACGCGAATCCCTTGCGGGCGCAAGGAGACAAGGACAGCTTTTGCGGCAGGCGCAAACAGAAAAACTCCCGCCGCGTGAAACGCAGTAGGAGTCATCAGCCTCTTCGGCGGTTAAGGGGAACTCCATCCCCGCTCCAAAATATCTCGCGACTGGGGCAGCGGGTCAAGTTCCGGGGGCAGGCCTGCGCGAGGCTGCCGCCAATCAAATTCCGGCCGATCCTTGGATCGAACGGCTATTGACAATCGACCCAGGGCTTTTCATGCTGCTCTCATGAAGGCGATGGAGTTCGCCTTATAACCGCCCTTGGGGCTGATGACTCCTCCTAGACGTCCGCGGACGGCAGGAGGAGTTTGCATGAGAGGCCCCCAGCAACCCCCCAAGACAAGAGGATTGCGTCTGCCAAAGCCAATGGCAGCGCGCCGGCTTTTGCCGGCAAGGCACCCATGATGAGCGGGCGCGACATCCTGCTGCAAATCGCCCAAGTCATTACGGTGGTTGGGATGGCGCCGCTTATCCAGGGCATCATCCTCCAGTTCGAGGAACGCGTGCAGCGTTCTCAGGGGCCCGGCATTTTCCAGCCCTATCGCGATCTTTGGAAGCTCTTCCACAAGCAGATCGTGATCCCGCAAACGGCTTCTTGGCTGTTTTGGCTGACCCCCATCGTCGCCTTCACCTGCATGCTGACGGTGCCCATCCTCATTCCGGTCCTGACCGATTACCCGCTGCCGCTTTCCGACATGGGCGACATCCTTGGCGGCGGCCTGATCCTGACCCTCGGCTCCTTCATGATCATCCTCGCGGGACTCGACACATCGAGCGCTTATGGCGGCATCGGCTCGAGCCGCGCCGCGATGGTCGCCATCCTCGCGGAACCGACGCTGATTCTGGTCTTTGTCGGCATCACGTTGCTGGCGAAGGCGATGATTCCTTTCGTTGTCAATCACCTGCTCGCTTCGAATTGGCCCGCTTACTGGAGCCCAGCGCATCTCTTTCTCGTGGCCGCGTTCTTCATTCTCCTCTTGGTCGAGACCGACCGCATGCCGATCCATTCGAGCACGCATATCGAGGTCTACATGATCGAGGAGGCGCGGATCCTCGAATATTCGGGCCCGTTGCTGGCGTTGCTCAAATGGGCCTCGGCGATGAAGCAGTTCATCCTCTACACGATCTTCTGCAATGTCCTGGTTCTTCCTTGGGGACTCTCGATGAAGGGAACGGCGATCGGCGCGGTCGGCGCCGCGGCAGGCCTCATCATCAAATTCGTCATGGTCGCCGCCATGGTTGTCTTCGTCGAGACGGCGCAGTCACGCTTGCGGTTCTATCGTTACCAGGAGCCGCTTGCCGCCTCGTTCCTGCTGGCCGTCTTGTCGATCATTGGGACCCAGTTGAGCTGACGACCATGCTGATCCAACATCTGGACCCGCTCGCGTCATCGCTGTTCAGCCTGATGGCGATCGTCTGCCTGCTTTTGTCTTTCGTCATGCTCGGCTCGCGTTGGCTCAAGAATTACCTCTACGCCTTCGCCGCCGAGTCCTGGGTCATCGCCGGCCTGTCGACGTTGGTAGGCTATTACGGAAGCTATCCAGAGCTTTACGTCATCGCGATCCTGACCCTGCTGTTTCGCGGTCTCGTGCTGCCCTATCTGATTTGGCGGATCATCCGCCGGCTCGAGGTCGATCGCGAAATCCATGTGATCCTCCAGCCCAGTTCGGGACTCGTGATCGGCGCGTTCTTCGTCATGTTTGCCCTCAGCGTCTCTTATAGGATCGCTGCTGAGTTCCACCTCGAGCTGACGGTTGCCGTCCTCGCCCTGACGGTCATGTTGTCGATGAAACTCATCGGCTTTCTTATGCTGGCGGTGCGTCACGAGGCGGTCAGCCAAGTGCTCGGGTTGCTGGTACTTGAGAACGGGATCTTTCTCGGTTCCCAAATTCTGGTGCCGGGCATGCCGATGCTGATCGAACTCGTCATACTCTTCGATTTGCTGATCGTGGTGGCGTGTTTCGGCGTGCTCGTCGGCTATCTCCTGACCCACGTCGGGACGACGAGCACGCTCACCCTTAAACGGCTGGTGGGCTGATGGTAGGCGGGCTCCTTTTGGCTCTCTCAATCGCGCCGCTTGCGGCCGCGCTCGGGTGCCTCGTCGCGCGTCGGCCGCGGATCTCCGAGGCGTTGAACCTCACCGCGAGCGCCATCTCGTTCGCTTGCGCGCTCCCTCTCCCGTTCCTGGTCGATGGGCCGCAAACACTCTTCTGGGACGATTACGTGATCATCGACAGGGTCTCGGCTTGGGTCATCTTGTGCACGGCAATCGTCTACTTTCTCGCGTCGATTTATGCGATCGGCTACATGCGTCTCCTCGACGAGGATGACCGCCTCTTCAAATTCTACGCGCTCTTCGCGGGATTCGGCTTGACCACCCTGGTCGGGCCGCTCATGAACAACATCGGCATCTACTGGATCGCGATCGAACTCACGACGCTTGTCAGCACCTTTCTGGTCGCCTTCGAACGCGTCGCTGAAAGCATGGAAGCGGCCTGGAAATACATCATGGTGGTTTCGGCCGGCATCAGCCTCGCCCTGCTCGGAACGGTTCTCTTCTATTGGAGCGGCAGCTTCGTTCTTGGACCAACCTATCAAATGACATGGGCGACGCTCGCCGCGGCGGCGCCCAAAATGAATCCGGCCTTGATGATTCTTGCGTTTCTTCTCGTGCTGGTCGGATACGGCACGAAAGTCGGCCTCGCGCCCATGCATAGCTGGCTGCCAGACGCTCATAGCGAAAGCCCGGCGCCTGTCTCGGCGATGCTTTCGGGCGCGCTCCTGAACACGGCGATGATCGGGATCGTTCGATTTCTCGCCATCACGCGGGCAGGCGACATTGGCCGGCTGCCGCAGCTCGTCCTGGTCGCCTTCGGCTCCTTGTCGTTGCTGATCGGCGCCCTCTTCATCGTCCGGCAGCAGGGGATCAAGCGGTTGATGGCCTATTCCAGCATCGAGCACATGGGCATCGTGGCTCTTGGCTTCGGATTTGGCGGCGTGCTCGGCGTCGCCGGCGCGCTCTACCACATGCTCAATCATTCGCTGAACAAATCTCTCATGTTCTTCGGCGCCGGCAATGTGATGCGGGCTTACGGAACCAAGGAGATCCTGGAGATCAGCGGCGTCGGACGGTTTTTTCCGACTGAGGGGGCTCTCTGGCTGGCCGGCGCCGTTGCGATAACCGGCGCGCCACCCTTTGGGTTGTTCCTGAGCGAATTCACGATCATGCGAGCCGGATTGACGGCGTCCTTCTCCTGGGCCGTCTATGTCATGGCCGTCCTGCTCGTCGTCATCTTCATCGGCTTCTTGAACCATTTTCGGCACATGTATTACACGCCGGCGCTGCCCGAACCGTCGCCGCGACGCACAACAACCGCCTGGTGCGCTGTCCCGATGTGGCTCGCGCTTGTGCCGCTGTTGGTTCTCGGCATCTGGTGGCCGGCCGATGTCTGGAGCTACCTCGCGTCGGCCGCGCAGTCGCTGGGACCGGGGATTCGATGAGCATTGGCGCTGAAACGGCGGCGAGCGGCGTGGATCTCCGGACGATTACACCGGAAGAAGTGCCCGCGACGGTCGCAGACGTGATCCGGAAAGGGGGCCGGATGCAGATGGCGTATGCCTGGCGCCCCAGCTCTCGCCGCATCGAACTCCGATATGTCGCGAGCCGCGAGGCTAGAAAAGAATTCTTGGTGTGGCGATGCCTCGTGAATGGCGCGGTTCCAAGCGTCGCATCGATCTGCCCGCTTTTGGGTTGGTACGAGCGTGAGATCGCCGATTTGTTCGGCGTTGAATTCACCGGCCATCCCGAGCCCGTTCGCCTTGTTCTCCACCCCGGCGCACGACCGAAAGCGCCGCCCCTCGACCCGTCCTATCCGATCGACACGCTGCTGCCATTCGAGGCCGCAGATGGCGGCCTTCCCGAGATCGCGAGCGACGACGTGCAGCGTCTGCCTTTTGGCCCAGTCCGAGCCGACGTGGTGGAGTCGGTCGAGCTGATCTTCTTTTACGTGGGCGAGCATATCCTGCACCTCCATCCGCAGCTTTTCTTCAAGCATCGCGGCATGGAGAAACGCTTCGAAGGGCGCCCCCTCAGCAGCGCCGTCGTGCTGGCCGAGCGGGTTTCCGGCGTCGGCAGCTTCGCGCACGCTCTCGCATTTTGCCAAGCCGTCGAGCACGCGGCTGGCTGCGACGTCCCGCTGCGGGCGCGGATGCTCCGTTCGCTGCTGGCGGAGCTCGAGCGGCTTTACAACCACCTCCACTATCTCGGGCATCTTTCCCACACGACGACGCTCAAGGTCGGCGAAGCCGAGGGCAAGCTTCTCGAAGAACGTGCGAAACAAATCAACGCCCGTCTTGCCGGGAGCCGTTTTCTTCGCGGCTTGCTGACGCCGGGCGGGCTGCGGCGCGATCTCGATCCGGAGCCATGGCTGAGCGAAGAACTCGAGACCGTGCGCAAGAAAATTGCAACCTATACCGGGATGCTGGAGAACACGAACAGCCACTTGGACCGCCTGATCACAACCGGCGTTCTGCCCAAGCAGGTCGCCTTCGATCAAGGCGCGACGGGGCCGATCCAGCGCGGCTCGGGTTTTGATCGCGATCTGCGACGAAACCACCCTTATGCCGCCTACCCCGATCTTCCGTTCGAGGCGCCCGTCCGGTCCAGCGGCGATGCTCATGCGCGAGCGCAGGTTCGGATCGCCGAGATTGATGCAAGCATTGCGCTGATCCAAACGGTCTTGCGGCTGATCAAACCCGGTCCGGTCCAGGTCCCCTGCGCGCCGCAGCCGCATTCGGAAGGCCTCGGATGGGCCGAATCGCCGCGCGGCTCGCTCTTCTATGCAGTGCATTTCGGCGGCGACGGCATGCTTTCGCGGGTGAAGATCAAATCGCCATCTTTCTCGAACTGGCGGGTTTTCCCTTTCACCGTTCACGGCAGCAACATGATGGATTACGCGATCAACGAGGCGAGCTTCGGCCTCACGGTCGCCGGATGCGACCGCTAGGGGGCGTCATGCCATTCTGGACGTTTTTCGGATTGCGGAATGGAAAGGCGAGCACCGCCTGGCCAAGAACCGTCGAGGGCTCGGGCCAGGAAGGCCTGCTGGGAATGCCGCGATTCGAACCAGAGCGTTGCACGCCTCACTGCAACGAATGCGCTGCCGTGTGCCCATCCTCAGCGATCTCAGTTCAGATCGACGACGCCGGAAAGCAGCGGCTCGCGGTTGATTACGGTCGCTGCGTCGTCTGCCAGCTCTGCGTCGAGGCCTGTCCGAGCGGCGCAGCGACAGCCTCCTTCGACTGGGCGTTCGGGACGCGCGAGCGATCGGATTTGTTGCTGGCCGATGGCAGCGTTCTCAGGGAGCGCACACATCAGGCACGGAGCTCGCGAAACGGCTTTCGCCGGAGCCTGCATATCCGTCATGTTGATGCCGGCTCTTGCAATGGCTGCGAGTCCGAGCTCCAAGCGCTCAACAACCCGTTCTACAACCTGCATCGTCTAGGCATTTTCTTCACGCCGTCGCCACGTTTCGCCGATCTGCTGCTCGTGACAGGGCCTGTGACCTACGCGATGCGGGAGCCATTGCGACGCGCCTATGACGCGATGCCCGAGCCGCGCTGGGTGATGGCTGTCGGCGCTTGCGCAGTGTCGGGCGGCGTTTCCGGCGGCGGCTATGCTTGCAGCAATGGCCTCGACGGAATCTTGCCGGTAGACCTTTATTTGCCAGGATGTCCGCCCAATCCGGCCGCCATCATCGATGCGTTGCTCCTGTTCCTCGATCGCGTGCCGCAAAAGATCCGGGGAGGCCGCGTTGTCGAATGATCTCCTCCTGCTTGCGCTTGCCGCATGGCTGGTTGCGGCGCTCCTGGCGCTGGTCCGGCGCGGCGCCGTCGTGGCGCGCGCCCTTCTAGGGCTCGGCAGCGTTGCGCTTCTCGCGCTCATCATCATGACTCTGCCGCACGCGCTCGCGCCGGTTCACACCGTTCTCGGGATGGGACCTGCGGGCTCGGTTTTCCTGTTGTCGCCCGAAGCATCGTGGTTGCTCGGTTTCGGCTTCGTTGGCGCAACGCTCGCGTCGTGGCTAGGGACGCCGGCAGACCGCCAATTGACATGGATCTTCGGCGCGGCGGCGAGCCTCATTGGCGCGCTCGGAGTTTTCGGCTTTCAGGATGCCGTCAGCTTTCTCGTTTCATGGGAGGTCATGAGCCTCGGCGGCGCCGTGATGCTCCTCGGCGAGAGTCTCGCGCCGGAGTCCGGCAGACCGGTGCTGTTCATGCTGGCGCTGCTCGAGGCCGGCGCCGTCGCGTTGATCCTGGCGTTCATTCTCTTGGCTGCGCATGCCGACAGCCTATCCTTCAGCGCGTTTGCAACCGCAGCGGCGGCGATGCCGCGCGCGGAGCAGCTCTTTGTGGGCCTTTTGCTCCTTGTCGGCTTCGGCGCGAAGCTCGGCCTTCTGCCCTTCTATGAATGGTTCCCTGGCGCTTACGGCGCCGGAAGCGGCGCGACAGGCGTTTTTTTCTCCGGCGTCATCCTGAACGCCGCCTTCTTCGCGCTCAGCCGCGGCCTGATCGACTGGCTGCCGATTGACCGTGCGCTGCCCGTTTCCATCGGCGGCATCTTCGTGGTCGCGATCGCCGTCCTGAGCGCGATCCTCACAGCGCTCTATGCCCTCCAGCAGGAAGCTTGGCGCGAGCTATTGAGCCTTTCTTCTGCGGAGAACGGGTCGATTGCTGTATGCTTATTGGGCGCAGCGCTCATGTTTCGTCAGGACGGCCTGATGGATTTGGCGGGCCTCGCTTGGACGGTCGCGCTTCTTCATCTCGCCGCCCATGCGCTGGCCAAGAGCGCGATGTTCCTTTCGGCAGACGGCGTCTATCGCGCCGCTGGCGATTACAAACTGTTGCAACGGGGAATTCTTGCGCGTAGTTCCTGGGCTTTTGGCCTCGGGGCGTTGTTTGCTGCGATGAGCCTCGCGGCGATGCCGCCGCAAGCCGGCTTCGTCAGCGAATGGTATCTTTTTCAGACTTTCTTTCAGGGATTCCATCTTGCAAGTCTTGCCAGCCGACTGACGGCGGCGCTTGCAGGCGCCGGACTTGCGCTTACCGCAGCGGTTGCCTTTGCGACCTACCTCAAGGTTTTCGGCATCGGCTTGCTCGGGCGTCCCGAGAAACACGCCGAAGCGGTGCCGACAGCCACCGCGCTTGCGGTCGGTTTTCTCGGCTTGCTTGTCTTGGCGCTGGCGGTGGGAATGCCGATCTGGCTCGACGCGCTCGGCCCCGCCGTCTCGAAGGAGTTCGCGAGCGCGGCCGTGCAAAAGATGCACCTGGGTCCGATTCTCGTCCCGGCCACCGGCGCCCCCCTCAGGCTGCCGGATACGTTTGCCTTCATCTCGCCGAGCCTGCTTGTCATCGTGATGCCGCTGCTCGCGCTCATTCCGCTGACGATCGTGCTCGCCTCTAAACGATACGCCTCGCGGCGCGCGGCGGTGTGGTACGGCGGTCGCGATCAAGATCCGGCACGGGCCGCCACCACCGCGCTTACCTTCTCGAACGCGCTGCGGACGTTTTACAGCTTCATCTATCGACCGACGGTCGAGACCGAGCACGAGCTCGCCGACCAGACCCTTGGCCAGCGATATTTCGTTCGAAGACTGGTCTTCAACCACGATGTCGCGCCAATCTTCGGGCCTTATGTGTTTGCACCGTTGGAGAAGTTAGTCATCGCCGTTGCTGCAAGGCTCCGGATCATCCAGTCAGGCCATTTGAATTTCTACCTGTCACTCATTGGCGCATTGCTCGTCATCATCTTGCTCATTGCGCTGCTCTGACAACAAACAGACCACGGTGAATGCGGGCGTAGGCGGCGCCAGGATCGGCACTGCCAGCACCCCGCGCAACCTGCAGCAGGGGGTGTATCGCATGCGGTCATCGCGGCCTCCGCGTGCGGCAGCCGGCGTGCGTGCTTGCGCATGCCTTGGTCTCGATCGCTTTCGGGGGGCCGGGGGCTTCTCGGCAAGACTCCCCTGCCGTCCGCAGACATTGCGGATGGGTCATCACCCCGAAGTCGATTATACGGCGAACTCCATCGCCTGTGCCGCAAGCTTCATCGGTTTTACGTTGGTTGCCAAAAGTACGCAGGATCCAGGCCTACGACGCAGGCTGATGCGGCATTGCCGCTTGCACAGAGGCGGCCCTATAATCGGCGGTGACGGGGATGGAGTCCCCCGAAAAACCGCTCGCCAGAGCTGATGACTCCTACAGGTCGTTCTTTCCGTCTGCTGTTGTCAGGCTATCGGGGAGATCTGTATTGCGCGCTGCGTCTGACGCTGTCCTCCTGCGAATTTTTGTTGGTGAGGAAGATCGCCACTCCGGCCGCGCAACCTACGAAGCGCTAGTCGCAAAGGCGCTCGAACACAAGCTTGCCGGCGCCACCGTACTGCACGCGCCTGAAGGCTTCGGCCGTTCCCGCTATGTGCGGAGCGAGCGGAACGTCGATTCCGGCGCGTGCGCGCCGATGGTGGTTGAGATCGTCGACACCGAAGATCGCATTAACGCCTTTGTGTCTGTCGTCAGCGACATGATCGAAAGCGGGATAATGACGCTGGAGAAGGTCCGCGCATTCCGCTCTCGCCGTCCGGATCCGTCATAGGTCGCCAATGAACCGAAACGAGCTGAGGGAGGGTCAATTGCTTGTTCGCACGCGCATCTTTGCCGCTGTCTCCACGTTCGTCTTTCTAGCCGGAATGCGGTGGGCGTTTGCCGACGCGCCATCGATCAAGGTGCAGCTGTGGGAAAAAAGCGGCAAAGAGGGCATCTCTGTCAGTCAGGACGTCATAGAAGAGGGGCCGGTGGAGTTCGTGGTTACGAACACGTCGGTCGATCCGATCCTCGGCAAGATGCACGAGTTTCTGGTCTTTCCTTGGAACGGCCCAATCACCAGCCTGCCTTATGACGCCAAGGCTCGGATGGTCGACGAGGACAAGCTGCCGGCGTTTGAAGGACTCGAGGACATGCTGCCGAGCGCGACCGAGACGGTTCGTCTCGTGCTGAAGCCGGGCAAGTACATCCTTCTCAGCAATCAGATTCCCGGCGACTACAAGGCCGGCATGGTGCAGGAGTTTACTGTCCTATCGCATGCCCAGTGGGACCGACTGAGCCAGAGCGGCGCAACCCGGCCGCAGTGATTTTGGTCGATCACGCATGCGCCCAAGAGGAGGGCGCGATGAATATGCCGCACGACGCCGTCCTGCTCCGCATCTTCACCAGAACCGCGGATCGCTTCGACGCCTATGCGCTCTGCAGGTGATGGTTCGCAAAGCGCGCCGATGACGCTTGTCGGGCGCAACCGTGCTGGGCAAATCGATCGGCTTCGACCATTGGACGCGGCTGCACGAAGGCAAGCTGCTTCCCGTGTGCCAGGGTCTGCCCGTGGTCATCGAAATCGTCGATAACCAGGACAAGGCCGAAACTTTCCTGCCAGTGCTCCACGGCATGATGGAAAGCGGCCTGGTCACGCTCAAAGCCGCCAAGGTCCTGCAGCAGGATCGACGACGACCACGGCTACGGCAACAGCTCAAGGCTCAGTTCGGTCAGCGTTCTCACGCCGCCTAGTTGGTTGCTGCATGCAATGCCGTAGTCCACCGCCAGATTGGTGGAACTGGATGAGTCTGCGTGACGGACAGGCAGGCGGACGAATGTGCAGCTCACAGCGTGCCGAACCGGTCCCCTGACACCCCGTGTCCTCCACACTGAAGATTTTGGCATAAAGGCCTTCAACGAAGCTGGCTTCCAACAACTCACCTCCGACCGGCTTGAATGTTCGGCTGCCATCCAGTTGCCGCTCGACGTGCAGGAAGAGGGTGCCCGCAGCGTCCCTCTCATCGGATGGATACGCGGCTCATCGACGCCGGACCATGGTCGCCGGCGCCCGTGGCGATGCAACCGATTGTCGCACGCCCTAAAACAAACGGTCCGGCACGAGGTGCCGGACCGCTGTTGACTGCAACCCTGGATGATTGTCGCTTACACGACAATCACGCCAAGCTCGATATTAGGACGTCGAGCCCGGGCCGATGACCACGACCGCGCGACGATTGCGCGGCTCGCGCACGCCATCCGGCGTCGGCACTGCCGGGTTCGTCTTGCCGAACCCATGCACGCTGATCCGGCTGGCCGGGATACCGTCGGCGATCAACGCCGCCTTCACGGCATTGGCACGACGGACTGACAGGCCCTGGTTGTATTGCGCCGTGCCGGCGAGGTCGGTGTAGCCATCCACCACGATCCGCGCCGTGCCGTGCTTCGCCGCGGTCGCCGCTTCGTTGACGATGTGCTGCGCGTCACCCGTCAGGTTCGACTTGTTGAACTCGAAGTAGACGGTGAAGTTCGACGCGCTGGCCATCGCAACGTAACCCTTACCGCACGGCGATCCGGCAGCGGAGCCGGCGGGAACGGCCCAGTCGCCGTTCGAGCCGGGTCCACGGACCGGGCAGAACACGCCGAGCGCCGCCCGCTTGCCTTCATAGGCATAGACGGCGTGGGTCGTGGGATCGACGTCGCCGGTGTGGGTGGTGCCGGCGGTCTTCACATAGGCGATGTGCTGCAGCGAGTTCATGCCATAGGCGTCGAAGCCGCTGCCGCCAAACGTGTAGACGATGCCCAGACCCGGATCGATCGCAATCGCGTCCTTACCCGACGACTGCGGCAGCTTGTGTTCGATCGCCAAGGTATCGGGGTTCATGATCAACAAACCGCCCGCCTTCGTGCTCGTGGGCACCCACAGTTGATCCGTCTTTTCGTCGAGCCAGGGTTGCTTGGTGCCGCACTTCGCGGTCAATGCGACTCCCGTGTCGACATGTCGCTTGATCGCACCGGTCTGGGAGTCGAGGATCTCCATTAACGAGGTTTCCGTCTGGAAGATCTCGTGGCGCTTGGTCGAGACATAGTTCACGTCTGGCCCGCAGGAGTCTGACGTGTTGAGCCACCAATGGTTGGTGTTCTGCGGATAGAGTTGAAAGACGTTCTGGAGCTGCGGATGCGCGCCCTGGGAATACACTTCGATCCAGTTGTTGTCGTCGCTGACCACGTAAACGTGCCCGTCGCCGACGCTGATACCGTCCGGCGTCGTGCCTTTGGTTTCAACCCGGTCGACGATCTGCCAGCTGTGCTTGTCGATGACGACGAGCTCGTTCCGAGTGCCGAAGCCGGTACCATTGTTGGCGCCGCTCATGCCCTGGGGAAGGCCCTCGGCTGCAGCGACATAAACATAGTTATCGTCGTAGTAATTGGCGTTCGGATCCGGAATATCCGTGAAGGTCTTGACGATCTTTAGCGTCCGCGTGTCGATGACGGACATGCCGTCGTCCTTCAACGAAACGTAGACCATGCCGTTGGTCGGATCGTAGGTGACGATGTCACCGTGGCCTCTCGGCGTCGGCAGATAGATATCCGCCACCTTCACGTAATGATACTCTTGAGCCAAGGCCGGCACCGCGACCATTGCGGCAAACGCCACCAGCGCCCCAACCAGTCCTTTACGCATCGTCCCCTCCATAATTCGTCGTGTTGAGTGTTGTCCTGGTCGCTAGCCGATCAGTGCTGGCCGGTATCGTTGTCTTCCATCTGTCCGAGCAAGAACCCGAAATCCAGCATCAGGACAACCTGATCGTGCTCGGTGCCGTGGCCGCCGTAGCCGAAGCCCGGATCGATGCTCGCGAGATGCGACCAAGCGACCGTCGGACGAAGGAAGGCATTTTTGTACTGGAAGCTCGGACCGAGCTGGAGGCCGTAATACTTCGAGCCTTGGCCGAAGGTTCCCAAATCGCCCGCGGTCGGTGCGGTGCTCGGGTCGGTAGAAATATTCAGACCGTAAAAGTTGCCGAACGCGTTGCCGTTCGGATCCGACGTGTTGCCGTGCTGATAGGTGTACGACGGCTGGATCGCAGCCCCGACGCGGATCGGCTCACCGAGCACCTGCTGGAGGCCGAAGTCGTAGGCGAAGGTCCACTGCGTCGACCAGCGATAGTAGTCCTGGCTCTTGCCACCAAAGGTACCGCGATCGGCCGCCGGGATGTCGGACTGCGGCAGCCATTGCGTCTCGACTTCGGCGTTCAACGACAACCGACGCGTCAAATTATAAACCGTGCCGACGCCGATGAGATTGGAGTTCCACATACCGAAGCCGCCCACCGGGAAGCTGTTAACACCCCCGCCACCGAGGAGGTTGGTGTTATTGCCAACCACGCTCAGACGCGTGTGGCCGTAGGCGGCGATGAAGTCGCTGCCGTCCGGCGTCAGGTTCCACAAGCCAAGGAAGCCGAGCTCGTTCATGTGGCCGGTCTTGTAGCCGTCCGCGATGCGGATGGTCAGGGTCGAGCCATAACCCGGCAGGAAACCGTAGTAGAACGCGTCGTCGCCGCCGGTCATGAAATTGACCTGGACGCCGTCCGCGACCGTCGTCTGCATGTTGTTGAGGCCGGAGAGGAACGGCAGGTTGTTGAGGAAGCCGACGCCAATCTCGGTACCGTCAACCGACGGCAAACGGCCACCCTCGATGCTGAAGAAGTCGAGCGGCTGATACGTCGCCCATCCCTTGAACATGAACGAGGCCGCGCCCGTATTATCCTTCCCGTGAAATCCACCCGACGAATAGAGATTGGGACCCACGTTGGCCGACGTATAGCCCATCACCGGCGTTTGCGGCGGCTCGCCGACCCAGGCATGGAACTGCAAGGGGATGCCGCTGTCCTCGTCGCCGCCCGAGAACATGTTCCCATGCGAATTGATGATGAAGATCGCGTTGGTGAGATCGATGTCTCCATCGTTGCTGGTGCCGCCGATCACCGCGCTGGCAGGGCCGCCTGAAGAGCCGTTGCCGTTGGTTGTGTGCGGGGCGTTGTTCCAGCCGGAGAGCGCCGCTTCCACGCCGCCGTTGACCCTCCATTGGCCGAACGGGCCCATGTCGTACTTGAGCGGCGTCGGCAGATCCAACGCGAAGCTGGGCGCACCAGCAAGCAGCGTCAGCGCGGTCGCGCCGACGAAAGCGGTGAATAGAGTCCGGGTATGGCGTTGCATGCTTTCACTCCCCTCCGCGAGCGGGATCGCTCGTCCATTCATTCTGCGTCCACTGCCGCACCGGTATGGTGGGCGACGGTGGGATACCATAAGAAAGCGTGTCAGCCACACGCCCGCAACTTCGAATCGCACTGTTATGACAAACAGTGCCCACCTGTGGTAAAAATGTTACAGGGCCATTTACGCTATGGTATGCCTCTCCGCTTTGTCCCGGCGGAGCACGGTCTGGCATTATTTTCCGCTGACATTCCTGAATTTGTCGACACCTTTTTTGAGCCACCGCCTATTCTTTTTCTTCTTTTTCTATGGCGAAACGCTTTGCTCGCCGCCAGCGTGTTTCCCTACCGGTATTGATATTTTTTGTCTTCTTGCCTTCGAGCGAGCGGATGGGTTCATGCGCCACATCACTTCTCGTGACGGTGGCGGCGAGTATGTTACGCGCCGCATTGATGTCTTGGTCCCACACTGAGCCGCATTTTGAGCACCGTACGATGAGCTCGGCCGGTTCGCGCGGAACGTGCTCGTTGCCACAGTGAGCGCACACCCAGGTGGATTTATCGGAATGCACATGCACCCTCGCGCCCGTCTTTACGGCGACGTGCCGCAATAGGTTCAGAAACTCCCCCGGAGCAGCGGCGCGACGGTACCACCGTGAGGGTTTAGGCGTTGGATTATTCTCACGTCGTGCGAGAGCGGCGATCGAGATCTGTTCGATGCCAATTAAACGATAGCGCTTCATGACCGCGACGAGCTCTTTGCGGAAGTAATCACGTCTTGCCCTCGACAGCCGCAACAACAAACCTGCACGCTCACGCCGACGCGCGGTTATGAATTGCACGTCACGGAGCGCATCTGCCAACTCCCCTGGTTGCCACTGCGGCGTCATCCCACGCCAGGTGGAAATCAGCCGGCCCAACATTCCTGCTGTCACGCGAGATGCAGCCAGCAGCATGGGGCGTAGGAGGTCGCTTAATTCCGTCGGCATACCGGTCCATGTCATGACCTTTAGATGAGCCACGCGGGCGTTCACCCGGTTATCGATGTCACTTGTGATGTCGTCAGCATAGCGGAGACCGTCGATGATTCTCTCTGGCAGAGTGACGTAACTTACCGAACCATCATCTCCAACGATGGTCGCGACACGAACGCCGTCGCTCATTCGCCTCCAGCCGACATCAATGCCGCAGGCTTGACCAGTTTCTGTCGCCCCGTTGGAAATAGGCTGTTCAGGCACCCGACACAGAAAGGAGACGTACCAGCGTTCCCGCCTTTCCACATCTCTCCGAGTAACAACGACCTCTTGAATGCGCGCATCTGACGGTATGGGCCGGTCAAGGATCATCGGCCAAGTCACGGTGCGCCGTTGGCGATCTCTCGTATAGATTGTCAGGCTGAGGCGATATTCCGGCCGCGGGCGCCCATGCCGGCGGCGAACGAGGTCATGTGGCCGAATAACGACCTGCCCACCGATCGCGCGTTCTGTGTTCCAGGCGCCGCCGCCCTGAATTTGGTTGACGATGCGGCAATCGCGATGGGCTACGGACCGAAAGCGGAGCTCGCCATTGGCCTTGATGGCGCGGTTACGCCCGGTCTCGTAGCTCGCGATCACGGCGTTGTAATTTCCCCAAAAGCAGCCGCTGGATTGGCGCGCAGCTTTCACGGCTGCTTTCCTAGCATCGTTCAACGCCGCCAATCGGTCGCGCGACGCCGCGCGGACCGCGGCTCGCGCTTCTTTCAGCTGAGCAGCGACGACACCGTACCGCTCCCGTAGATCCGTGATTGCCGCGTCGAGATCGTCGGTTCTAACCTTGCGTCTGGCCGCCTGTCGCAACTTGGCGCGCTGCTCTTTCGCGGTTGCAAGTTCCTCCCGTGCAGCCTCCGCTTGGAGGGAAAGCGCTTTTACGCGGTCATCATCCTGACTAACAGCGAACACAGCGGCGCGGTGACCACGCTCGATCTCGACGAGCTTGTTCCAGAATGCTCGCATGCGATCGACTTCGGCCTCGCAATCGGCGCCCCAATCGAGAGGGGGTTTCAGACCATATTGGTAGATGACGATGCGATGGCCGCTGCCATCCGCGTGGTCAGTGACCGGAGTTATTGGCGGATCCATGGCTGTCTCCCGGTCTTGCATTTCAGGTGGGGCCGGTCGCCGTTAGAATATAACGATCGACGAAGGGACCTAAAGGCGCCCGAGGCGTGCAGCTGGTTTGGCGTGCGGCCGGTCGCCGCCCTCGCCGGCGCCGTGAGCCGCATGTGGTGACGCCGGGTGGCGCCCCGTGGCGGGCGATGGCCGAAAACCCCGATTCCGTGAGAACAGCGGTCGACATGCACCTTCGACTCGACAATCGTCCAAATTGAGAACGGCGTCTTCGAAGTCATGTCGACCAACGGCGACACGTTCCTCGGCGGCGAAGACTTCGACCAGCGGGTCATCAGCCATTTGGCCGACGAATTCCAGAAGGAGCATGGCATCGACTTGCGGAAGGATCGTCTCGCGCTCCAGCGCCTCAAGGAGGCCGCCGAAAAGGCGAAGATCGAGCTGAGCTCGACGATGGAGACCGAGATCAACCTTCCCTTCATCACCGCCGACAAAACCGGCCCCAAGCATCTCGCCATCAAGTTGACGCGCGCCAAACTCGAGGCGCTGGTCGACGACCTCATCCAAAGGACCGTCGAGCCCTGCCGGCAGGCGCTCCGCGACGCCGGGTTCAAGGCCGCCGACATCGACGAGGTCATTCTTGTGGGCGGTCAGACGCGCATGCCCAAGATGATCGAGACGGTGAAGAACCTTTTCGGCAAGGAGCCCAACCGCTCCGTCAACCCCGACGAGGTCGTGGCGGCCGGCGCCGCCATCCAGGCGGCCGTGCTTAAAGGCGACGTCAAAGACGTCTTGCTGCTCGACGTCACACCCCTCTCCCTGGGCCTCGAGACGCTGGGCGGCGTGTTCACGCGCCTCATCGACCGAAACACCACGTTCCCGACTCAGCGGAGTCAGGTCTTCTCCACCGCCGAAGACAATCAGCCCGCGGTCACCGTCCGCGTCTTCCAAGGCGAACGCGAGATGGCGGCGGACAACAAGCTGCTCGGCCAGTTCGATCTCGTCGGCCTCCCGGCGGCGCCGCGAGGCACGCCGCAGATCGAGGTCGTCTTCGACATCGACGCCAACGGCATCGTCAACGTCTCGGCCAAGGACAAGGCAACCGGGCGGGCACAAAGCGTCCGCATCCAGGCGTCGGGCGGTCTCAGCAAAGACGACATCGCCAAAATGGTGAAGGACGCCGAAACGCACGGCGCCGTGGACAAGAAGCGGCGGGAGCTCGCCGAAGCGAGCAACCAGGCCGACGGGCTGCTTCACGACGCCGAGACGGCGATCGGGAAAGCGGGACAGGTGCGCAAGGCCGAACTCGAGGCCGTGATCGCGTCCATGCGTGAGGCGGCGAAGGGCGACGACGCCAATCGCATCCGGGCCGCGACGCAAGCTCTCGCCGCGACGCTGGCGCGCCCCGAGCCGGCGAACCAAGCGGCGGCGAAGCCGGCCCAGGACGGCGTCATCGACGCTGAATTCCAGGACGTCAGCGGACGAACGGCGGCCTGAGCCGTCGCGAGGGCGGCGACTGGCGCTGGAGAATGTAGGGCGGATCCGCGGGGGAAAAATTCATCCTGATTCGGGCCATCGTTTGCCCGCCGCTCCTTGGAGCGCGCTTGCCAGATCTGGCGGTATGGACGTGGAAGCCCTTACGAGCTCGTTCCAGTCATCCGGCGGGTTTTTCCGCTGGAGCATCGCGCGGAAGACGGCATAGGGATCGTTGCGGCCGCCGCTCTGGCGCTGCGTGCCGAGGTCATTGACCCAGGCGAAGACGATGACCTTGCTTTTCGTCTGATACCGGAAGAACAGCCGGAACCGCTGAAAGAACTTTGCTCGAAACCAGTGCTTATACTCGTCGCCGAGCGTATCGCCCTGCCGATATTCGCGCCGCGACGGATCTTGCGGAATGACCTCGAGCACCAATTTGGCGACCGCAGCGAACATCTTGACGTGCATGTTCTCCGGTGCCCCCGCCGGGTCGGCTTTGAACGCCTTGAGAGCCGGATCCGCCATCGCGCGCACTTGTTCCGTCATGCAGCTGTGGAACAGCAGCGTCCACCCGTTGACGACCACGGCGCTCACACTGTCCGACGGAGAATTTTAGAGAGGCCCGTCGAGATCGACGTCCACCTTCTCGCGGACGAGACGCATAGCCTCGACGAGATCGGCAGGAATCGCCTCAACGTTGCGACCGTGCGCGATGTCGTTCTCAATGAGCTTCAGAAACGAGGCGACCGCCGGATCATCGTGGCCGGCCTCGACTCGATGAAGGGTCACCTGACCTTCTTCGATGCGGAAGGCGATCTTCCCGCCGTAGTCGACGCCAATGGCCTGGCGGATGGTCTTCGGAACGGTCGTCTGTCCCTTGGCGGTGATCGTGCAGACTTCCTCGATCGCGCGCGTGCTCATGGTCCGGCCTCCTTGATGCAGAAAGTAAGGATTTTGCCTTACCTTGTCAAGTGCAATTTGTCGGCCTTTTGCGCCGTGTGTCGCCTACCTGCCTCAAGTAGGTGCGCTAGGCGTCAGCCCGCGAGCCGGGGCATCTGGAACAACCGCACAAGCCGCCCCAGCCGGGAAGATCTCGTCATTCTAGCCAAGGGCCAAGCTCACGTTGGCATCCTGCATCTTCTGAATATGGAGTCTGCAAGGCATCGGTGACGGCGGCCGATGCCAGCCCGTCGCCGTGAGCCGAAGGCGGTGGCGCCGGGTGGCACCCCGTGGCGGGCGATGGCCTAAAACCCCGATTCCGTGAGAACAGCGGCCGACATGCACCTTCGTGTTCTTGATGTGTTCTCGGCGGTGCTTAGGGTTGCCATCTATTGCCATGACCCCTATATTCCTTCAGTTGAAGGAGGCGAGACATGCCAACCCGGAACATCAGTCTCACGGAGCGCTTTGATCGTCTGGTTGAGGCCGAGATCGCCAGTGGACGTTACGCCAACGCGAGCGAGGTCATCCGGGCAGGCCTAAGCCTGCTCGACCGTCATGAACGCGAACAGGAGATGAAGCTCCAGCGGCTTCGGCGGGCGGTTCAGGTCGCCATCGAAGCGGATGAGCGCGGCGAGAGCGAGCCCGTCTCCGACATCGGCGCCTTTCTCGATGAGATCGAGGCTGAAGTGGATGCCGAGGCGATGGAATCCGCTCCTGGTAGATGAAGCTTCGCCGCTCCCCGTATGCAAGCGCCGACCTGAGGAACGCTTTCCGGTACAGTCGCGCCGAGCACGGCGACGCCGGCCTTAAGCGGTATCGCGCCCTGATCGAAACCGCGCTGCGCGAGATCGTTGCCGATCCATTTCGGCCTACCAGCCGCGACCGAACGAACGTCGTCCAGGGACTGCGGTCTTATCATATCAAGCACAGTCGCGCGCGATCCCCAGAGAAATCCGTTCGCGCGCCGTGCCACATCCTCTATTACCGCGTCACACAGGATGCAGACAATGCAGACGCGGTCACCCTGCTCCGCGTCCTGCAAGATACCTGGGAGCCGGCCGCGCGCGACTTTCGTGACGACGACTAGGGCCGTTCGCATCTCGTTACTTGCCGAACTCATCTCCACGGCCTGGGCCACAGCTTCGCAATCTCATCGAACGCTGCTGGTCGAGGCTCAAAGAGCGCAGAGCCGTCGTCGCCCTGTACGACACGACGGCCACTTCCTACGCCGATCGCCGCGTCGCTCGACGGGATGAAATCCCTGGCCTGGCGAGTCTTCAGATGCGAACGGGCTCTAACGGAGCGGCAACAAACGCGGCGCCTTTGGGCACCCGGCGTTACGCAGGTACCGTCGTCGCCGCCGTGAGCCGCATGTGGTGGCGCCGGGTGGCGCCCCGTGGCGGGCGACGGCGGAAAACCCCGATTCCGTGAGAACAGCGGCCAACATGCACCTTCGACTCGACAATCGTCCAAATTGAGAACGGCGTCTTCGAAGTCATGTCGACCAACGGCGACACATTCCTCGGCGGCGAGGATTTCGACCAACGCGTGATCGATTATCTCGCGGACGAGTTCAAGAAAGAGCAGGGCATCGACCTGCGCAATGATCGGCTCGCGCTGCAGCGCCTCAAGGAGGCTGCCGAGAAGGCCAAGATCGAGCTGAGCTCGACGACAGAGACCGAGATCAACCTCCCCTTCATCACCGCCGACCAGGCGGGGCCGAAGCACCTCGCCATGAAGCTGACGCGTGCCAAGCTCGAAGCGCTGGTCGACGACCTCATCCAAAAGACCGTCGAGCCCTGCCGGCAGGCGCTCCGCGACGCCGGGCTCAAGGCCGCCGACATCGACGAGGTTATCCTGGTCGGCGGCCAGACGCGCATGCCGAAGGTGATCGAAACGGTGAAGTCCCTCTTCGGCAAGGAGCCCAACCGCTCCGTCAATCCGGACGAGGTCGTCGCGTCAGGCGCGGCCATCCAAGCCGCCGTGCTGAAGGGCGACGTCAAAGACGTGCTGCTCTTGGACGTGACGCCGCTGTCGCTGGGCCTCGAAACCCTGGGCGGCGTGTTCACGAAGCTCATCGACCGCAACACCACGATCCCGACCAAGAAGAGCCAGACGTTCTCGACAGCCGAGGACAATCAGACGGGGGTGACCATCCGCGTCTTCCAGGGCGAGCGGGAGATGGCGGCCGGCAACAAGCTCTTGGGCCAGTTCGATCTGGTCGGCATCCCGTCAGCGCCGCGCGGCGTGCCGCAGGTCGAAGTCGCGTTCGACATCGACGCCAACGGCATCGTTTCGGTCCAGGCCAAGGACAAAGCGACGGGCAAGGAGCAGCAGATCCGCATCCAGGCGTCAGGCGGCCTGAGCAAGGACGACATCGACCGGATGGTGAAGGACGCCGAAATGCACGGCGTCGAGGACAAGAAACGGCGCGAGCTGGCCGAGGCCCACAACCAGGCTGACGCACTGCTCCACGACGCCGAGACGGCGATCGGGAAAGCGGGACCGGCGCGCAAGGCTGATCTCGAGGCTGCGGCTGCGACCGTGCGCGAAGCGACGTCGTGCGGCGAAGCTGACAAGATCCGGACAGCGGCCCAGACTCTCGCCGCTTCCTTGGCGCGTCCCGAGCCGGCGGCATCCGCCGACGCAGCAAAGCCGGCGCAAGACGACGTCATCGACGCCGAATTTCACGATGTCAGCGGGCGGCCAGCGGCCTGAGCCATCGCGAGGGCGGCGACCGGCGCTGGGGAATGTAGGGCGGATCCGCAGGCGGAGAACCTCAATGGTGATAAATAGGTGCACCTACTCAATCGTAGGCATACCTATTCGAGCCGTGGCGCCGGCGCGCCCCGAGCCGGGGAGAATTCATCCTGATTCGGGCCATCGTTTGCCCGCCGCTCCTTGGAGCGCGCTTGCCAGATCTGGCGGTATGGATGCGGAAGTCCTTACGAGCTCGTTCCAGTCATCCGGCGGGTTTTTCCGCTGGAGCATCGCGCGGAAGACGGCGTAGGGATCGTTGCGGCCGCCGCTCTGGCGCTGTGTGCCGAGGTCATTGACCCAGGCGAAGACGATGACCTTGCTTTTCGTCTGATACCGGAAGAACAGCCGAAACCGCTGAAAGAACTTTGCTCGAAACCAGTGCTTATACTCGTCGCCGAGCGTATCGCCTTGCCGATATTCGCGCCGCGACGGATCTTGCGGGATGACCTCGAGCACCAATTTGGCGACCGCAGCCAGCATCTTGACGTGCATGTTCTCCGGCGCTCCCGCCGGATCAGCTTTGAGCGCCTTGAGGGCTGGGTCTGCCATCACGCGCACTTGTTCCGTCATGCAGCTGTGGAACAGCAGCGTCCAGCCGTTGACGACCACGGCGCTTACGCTCCTCGGCGGATAATTCTAGAGAGGCTTGTCGAGATCGACGTCCACCTTCTCGCGGACGAGGTGCATAGCTTCGACCAGATCGGCCGGAATCGCTTCAACGTTCCGGCCATGCGCGATGTCGTTCTCGATGAGCTTCAGAAACGAGGCGACCGCCGGATCCTCGTGGCCGGCTTCGACTCGATGAAGGGTCACCTGACCCTCCTCGATGCGGAAGGCGATCTTCCCGCCGTAGTCGACGCCAATGGCCCGGCGGATGGCCTTCGGAACGGTCGTCTGCCCCTTGGCGGTAATCGTGCAGACTTCCTCGATCGCGCGCGCACTCATGGTCCGATCTCCTTTGGCGCAGAAAGTAAGGAATTTGCCTTACTTTGTCAAGTGCAATTTGTCGGCCTTTTGCGCCGCGTGTCGCCTACCCTGCCCTCAATTAGGTGCGCTAGGCGTGCCGGGGCATCTTGACGGCGGCCGATGCCAGCCCGTCGCCGTGAGCCGCAGCTGGTGGCGCCGGGTGGCGCCTCGTGGCGGGACATGGCCAAAAATACGGATTCCGTGAGAACAGCGGTCGACATGCACCTTCGGCATCTAGGCCGCTGTTCTCACGTACAAGTGGCGGTTGGTGGCGGCGCGTGGCGCGACGTGGCGCGGAGCGCCGGGCGGCGCCTCGGTCGGCGCCTACGGGGATTGGCAGCTACTAGGCGGGCGCCTCGTGTTCGGCCTTCTGCATTTAGCCGTGTTTCCGCGGTCGGAGGAAACTGCCCTTGGAGTCGCGGCGCCGCGAACCGAATTCGGCGCCGGTCACCGTTGAATACGTCCTGAATTAAGTGATTAAAACTCTTTGGTGCGTTCCTAGCACTCAATTTTACTTAGCATCCACCAGCTTCTGGCGGACGGCGCCAAAACCTGGATATTGGTCCGGTGGACCTCATTTCCCCTTCTCAGATACGAGCCGCGCGGGTCTTGCTCGACTGGACCCAGCAGGAGCTCGCAGCAGCCGCGAAGGTGTCATTGAACGCCGTCGCGCGCCTCGAGCAGAAAAAGGGCGATCCGCGCATGGGGACTCTGACAAAGATTGGGCGTGCGCTCGAACAAGGTGGGATCGAGTTTCTGGCGCCATCAGACGGCAAAGGGCCGGGTTTGCGGCTGAAGCGAGCGTCGAAAGGCCGATAGACGGACGAACGCCACATCGACCGCGATCGCATTGGCCGGAGGTCACAAAACTGCGCGCCTACGGAAACAGATTGGGCCGCCTGTTTTTTGATGTCAGCTTTCCTTCCAGTACCCATAAACACAACGTGTCCCGCCGCGGCTCGGGTCGTGAGTGTCGTGGATGACGCCGTCGACCACCGCGACCAAGTGTTTGCTAACCGCGACAATCAAGCGGCCGGCAGGCAGCTCGTTCGCCTTAAGGTGGGTCGTGCAGCCTTGCCCGATTTGCATGGTCGCGACCCATCGCCATCCCAGAATCTTCAAGTAGCGACGGGTTGTCGGCTTGCGGATGCCCGTCCGAGCGGAGGACCGGCCCCGCTTCCGTCTCCCCGGCCGCTCCGTAGAGGCAAGTTCGTTCAGGTCATCGTAGACGCGCTGGTAGGGCTGTTGGCTCGCAATGGCGATGGCACGGCACACACAATCGCCTGCGGCGCCTTTGTACCCAGCCGCGGCCCGGCCGCCGTCATTGTAGATCCAGTTCATTTGTCATCTCGAGGTGGCTCGGGTTAGAGGGCGCCATCGGCGCCTTCTCTCAGATGAAGGTCGATGGTCACGTGCTCGAAGACCTGCCCCAGCTCCAACCTCTCAGATGAAGGTCGATGGCCTCGTGCTCGAAGACCTGCCCCAGCTCCAACAAAGCGAGCCCGGGGAACAAATTCAAAAAGATCGTCGCCACCATCGCCGCGTCGGACGGGGTCTGGCGGTGGTCCGGCAAACCTTCATGCGCCCAGAAAGCAATGGCGAGAAAGCGGGCCATCACCGCTTGGCCGCGCGGCGAAAGCATCAGCTCGAGCGCCTCTTCCCTTGAAACCTTCTTTGTCGCGGCCTCGAACGCATCCGCCCGTGCGGCGCCCGCTTGGCGAAAGCTCTGACGCTCCTCGTCGGAAATCTCCACCATAGACATCGTCGTTTTCTCCTTTGCTCAGGGGTTCGGTCGGATCGGATATGGGTTGATCGCACCGGGGCAGGTCACCCAAGGGGCTTACGGCGCAGTGCGCAGGCGAACCTGCGCCAAAGAGCTTCGAAGACCTGGGCTAGATGGCTTTTTGCTTATGCAGCTTGACTCCGGAGTTCCCATTTTGTTCTCATATCGGACTCCGGGCATAAGGGGCGGCTCAATGAGAAAACCGGAGACCATCGAACGGCTCTATCTCGACTTCGACGGCTTCTTCGCCTCGGTGATGCAGCAGGCCATGCCGAGGCTGCGCGGCCGCCCCGTCGGCGTCATCCCGTTCGAGACCTCGGCGGCCTACTCGACGATGGTCATCGCCTGCTCGAAAGAGGCGAAGGCGCGCGGCTGCAAGAACGTGATGCGCGTGCCGGAAGCGCTGAAGGTCTGCCCCGACCTTGTGCTCGTCACGCAGCGGCCCGACCTGTTCCGACGCGCGCACAACGCGCTCCTGAACGAAATCACCTGCGAAATCCCAATCGAGACGGTCAAATCCATCGACGAGCTGACGTGCAAGCTCGACCAGGCGGGCATCGCAGACCCTCTCGGCCTGGCGAAGCGCATCAAGGACCGCATCCGACGCAACGTCGGCAGCCAAATCACCTGCTCGATCGGCTTCGCCGCGAACCGGCTGCTGGCGAAGATCGCCTGCAAGGTCGACAAGCCCGATGGCGTCACCATCTGGCGCCCCGAGGACATGCCGGAACCGCTGCTCGCGTTGAAGCTGTCGGACATTCCCGGCGTCGGCAAGCGGATGGAGACGCGCCTGTTCCTGGCGGCCATCACCACCGTGCGCGACCTTTGGCACGCTCAGCCGAAACAGCTTCGCGCCCTGTGGCGGAACGTGAACGGCGAGCGCATGTGGTACGCGCTGCACGGCTACGCGCTGCACGCCATGCCGACGTCACGCGGCATGTTCGGACACGGCCGTGTGCTGCCGCCGCGCTGGCGTGACTTTGACCACGCTCAATCGTGTTCTCGTCTTTTGGTGACCAAGGCGGCGCGGCGGATGCGTCGGGATGGCTATTACGCCGGACGGGTCAGCCTGTGGCTCGACAACCGGTACGACGCATGGTCCGGCGGGCGTGAGGTTCCCTGTGTCCAAGACGACCAAGCCTGTCTCGGCGCCCTGACGGCGCTATGGCAAAAAGCCAGAGCCGAATTGCCTCAGCGCACCGAAATCGTGCGCGTCGGCGTCACGTTGGGGGAGCTGTCGCCGGCGAACGCGCGGCAGCTCGACATGCTGACGAACGACGACGCCGAACGGCAGAGATGCGAGAGGCTGACGCACACCATCGACGGGCTCAATCGCAAGTTCGGGAAGCGCGTCGTGACCATCGGGCCTTGGACGCCGCCGCCCGGCGGCTATGCCGGCGGCAAGATCGCCTACAACCGCATCCCGTCAGCGGAAGACTTCTGGTGAACTGGCGCGAGGACATGGCGCTGCGCGACTTGGACGACAGCGTCTTGCTCGAGGCGACGTGCCTGCGCTGCCTGCACGTGTGGTTCCAAAGCCCCGTGCAGCTGCTCATCAAGGTCGACCATCGCAACGTGCGGCTCGACGAGGTGGCGAAGAACCTTGCCTGTCCGCGGCCGGATTGCCGCCACGTCGGCGTGCGGCTAGCCTTGATAAAGAACGAGGACACCAGCGGGTTTGTAGGCGGGATGCCGTGAGTAGCAGCCATGAGGCCGCTTAGACATCGACGTCGACCACCAACATCGAGTGGTCCGACAATCCCCGCTCGCGCACGTCGTGATTCATATGCGCGCCGATCAGACGTGGGGCGAGCGTTGGCGACAGCCATGCTTGGTCAAACCGGAACCCGATGTCTTTGTAGTACCAACTGTACTCACGAGGCGCCGGCGCGGCATGCGTCGACCTCCATGCCTCGCTCCAGCCTGCAGCTTCGAGCGTCTGCAGATGATGATCGCCCGAGATGGTGGCGCCCTCTTGATCGATGCCGTGGCGGGTGGTGTTGAGATCGCCGATCAGGATATGCGCAGCGTCCCGCCTGGAGCTGACGAGCGAGAGTGCGACCTGCCAGTGCATCTCACGCAGCGCCGCATTTTTTGGAATTGCGATATGTGCGGCGGAGACGCCGAGGCTGCTTAGCTGAACGTCAACCCAAAACGGATCGTTCTCCACGAGATCGGGAGGTGACGGGCTGAGCCGCGCTCCTTGCGGCGCGAATACGATTGTACGAAAGGGGCGAGCTTTCGCGTGCCGCTTAAATGGCGCCAAGCCGTTCGCAGCAAAGATTGCTTCGGCCGCCGCGGCGTTCGGTCCCGATGGATATTCTTGCAACGCGATCAGCGACGGCTCTTCGTCAAGAAGCGCGGCGGCGACCTTCTCCGGTCCAGCCGTCAGCGAATGGACGTTCCAGCTGATAATCCGCATTGCTCACCCATCGCGCGGCGGTCGGTGAGCTTGCACAAGCCGCCGCCTCTGGACAATCCTCATGGCGTGGAGCGCGAGCGATGACCGAGGAAATCGACATCTGGCGCGCCGCCGACCTGCTGGTGAAGCGGCACGGGGCCGACGCCGAGACCGTCGCCGCCCAGCGCGCCGACGAGTTGCTTGCCCAGGGCGACGCCGACGGCGAGCGCATCTGGAAGCGCATCCTTGCCGCGGTCCACGATCTGCGGCGCGCCAAGCTCGCCGCCGGCGAGCGGCGGAACTGAGCCGCGGCTTTCATTGGCGATCATGAGGGAAAAAGCGGGCACGATCGCGCTCGACTTCCGGGCTCTCGCGCCAGGCCAGCCACATCCTCTCGTATGCGTGCCGCATCTCGCCGAGCGGGCCGACGGACGGCGGCGCGTTGCGCATCTCGAAGCAGTAATTCGCAGCCGCGTCGAGAAACACACGCCGCGCCTCGTCCAGGATTGCCTGTCGAGCGCGATCCTCAACGTCAGCCCGCCGTTCGGGCGGGAGAAGTTCGGAAAGTGCTTGGTCCAGCGTTCGTTTGGTCATGTGTCAATTATAGCCTCGTCATGAAAGTGCTGCTGTCGTTGGAAGGTTTGGCGCTCATGGCCTGGTCCTAATCGGGTCGGGGACCTGCCCGACGCTTACTGCATGCTCGCCCACGACGAGCTGGGCGATTGGTGGCCGGTCCGGATCGAAGCGAGTTCCAGTGGATAGGATCAGAACGAGGGGCCAGCCTTTGAGCGCCTTTTGGCTCGGCCTTTGGCCGCCAATACCGCCTCGACGCGAGCCCTGGCGTCTGGATCCTGCAGCGGGGCGAGACGCCGATCCCATTCAGCTCTGAGCTCAGCGAGAGCGGACTGACGGTCGCGCCTGACCGCTTTCGCTCCCTTTTGTTGCTTCTTAGGAACCATCGGTCACGTTGTTTCATCCCCTGACGATCACAGAGAGGCAGCGGCCTCGCGCAGCTCAGCCTCAAGCACTCTTTCGTACTTCGCCGCCGCATTGATATCGGCCGCAATCGTCACATAGGTTGAGGCGGATTCACGCCGAATGTGCCCGAGAAGATCCGAGATGAGATCCTCGACATGCTCTGGCATCTCCTCGCAGATGTAGGCCGTGTTCAGGTCACGCGTCAGATGGGGCCAAAGTTTCTTGTCGAAGGTTGCGCTGAGGGCCCGCTGGAATGCGCTCCGGGCGCCGTGGGCCCGCAACGGCCCACCGTTTCCTGCCTCGATCCAGAAGGCATGGGCGTGCGTAGGACCCGCGAGAGCGCACCGGTAATGGCTGATCCAGCGGGGAACCCTTTCCCTAAGAAGACGCGGAATCTTGGTTCGGAGCGAGCGCCCATTCTTGGTCCGTGGCCAGTAGAAAAAGCCCTTCTCAAGGTCCACCCACCCATGCAACGGCAAGGCCTTCGATACGCCTTGCGGGAGGAAGGTGTCGAGAATCGTTCCCAAGCGCACACAGCGCAACCCAAGCATGGCGACGAAAAGGCCGGTGCGGTATTTGATCGCCGCTTCGACGCCGAAAGGCATTGCGTCCGCCTCGTCCATGAGACAGAGGCCGCGAGCGACCAGATAGGCGAGCTCCACCCGGAATTCGCGTTTGTTCCGCTTGGGCGTCTTCGCTGCCTTGAGCTCGGCGACCCTCGCCCAGAGCCAGGAGAGCTGTCCGCTTTCGGCCTCGAGAAGCTCACGCTCGCGTCGCTGAGCCTCCTCGCCGAATTCCTCTTCGTTCGTAACCTGCGCCGGTTCGGCATCTGGCGGAAAGAACTCGTCATGGTTGGGCGTTCCTGGGCCCGTCTCGAACTCGGCTTCGTCCGCGGGCCCAGCCGAGGCAATGGCCTCGAACTCAGGGAGGTCGGACTCGGCTTGCTTCAGCAATCCTTGCAGCCCGGAAGCGATCGCGCAGACGTCGTTGCAAAGCGTCACCGACGAGACTTCTGTCTTCCGCGCGACGATGAAGGCATCAATGGCGGTACGGTCTGGCGAAATCCGACCGGTCCGCTCATTGAAGGCGAAGATCAGCCCCAAACGCTTCCGAATGGTATTGACCCAGCTCGGCGCCAGCCTGCCGAGAGCGCCAGCGTCGTCATAGGTCGTTTCCGGCCGTCGGATTGCAGATGCCCACAGGCCGCGCCAGGGCTGTGGCCATCGGTCGACCGGCATCCCTTTCGTAAAGGGCGTGTGGCCGCGCGACGCCGGGCACCGCTTACGATCTGCAGCCTGGGCAAGCGTGATGACGCGGCCGAACGCCCCCGGTTCGATGAGCTCTGACGCATGCAGCAACGACCTGCGATAGTTCTTTCTCGATGCGTGATTCGAAAGCGTCGCGATCCTTGCGAGCTCCGCCATGACCCTCTCTTCCGCGAGCGGTCCGCCCTTCGCCGTGCGCCAAAGCGCGTAACGCGCCGCGCGCTCGGCGCCCGGCCCTAAAGCGGAGAGCGCCCTTGCCTCCCATATGGCCCGATAAGGTCCGAGGTCGGTCATCGGAAGCGCTGCCCCGTCGCCAGGACCTTGCGCGCATCCTCGACATCCGCCTCGAGGCCTTCGTCGAGCCGATCGCCAGCCTCTTCCTGACGGTCTGCGGCGTAGTTTCGGTGGATCGTGTTCGGGGTATTGCCGCAGAGGTCGGCGGCGCCCTGAAGATCCCCCTTATGACGCTGCAGGTAATGCTGCGCGGCGAAATGGCGGAAAAGGTTGATGTTCCACTTTATGCCGAGTTCGCGCTCGACCATTCTGCCCACCATCCTGGCGATGCTGGAGGCGTCCATTCGGCCGCCCTTGTCGCCTCCAGGAAAGAGCCAATCGGCATCCGGCTCTCCCTTCAGCAGCGCCTTGCGATAGCGCTCGCAAAAACGGGCATGCGCGGCACGCTGCTTGCCCTTGAGGATGATCGTCCGGTTTCGGCCAGTTTTGGACGAAACGAAATCGTAGCGGTCGGTCTTGATTCCTGCGGCAAAGTTGCTGCGGAGACTGAGATTGGCCAGATCGCGCACGCGATCGGGCTTCTTCAGTTCCAAACACATGGCGAGGGCGGCAGCGTAACGCTTGGCCTCAAGCTTGGTCGGCTTGCGCGCGGCGCATGCGCGATCTACCCTCGCCATCATCAGCTCCGGAAGCCCCACCAGTTGAATCAAGATGCGTGGCGTCACCTGATCCAAGCGCCGCTGATTCTTCTGCGTGAGACCGACGGGCCCCTTCACGTGGCGAACGACTTCGGCGCCGGTTTCCGGATCCACCCAAATGGACTTGCGGGACTCCGCGACCAGTGCTGAAAGCTTGTCGACAAGCCTTTGAGTGGGACGGCACCAATTCTTCGCGATCGTGCGAAGCGTTTTGACCATGTCCATCTGCGTGAGCGGCTTCTGATTTCCGGATTCGAGAGTTCCTTCGGCTTCCTTCTTCTGGAGACGCTCGATCTCCTCCTGTTCAAGCCGCATCAAGATGCGCCGCGGCCGATCGCCGGCCAAAAGGTCGCGAATGCAGGTGATATTCGTGATCGGTTCTCCCGCACGCACAAGCAGCCCTGCCGCCCAGACGATCGTTCGTTTGTGTATCTCGATCGTCTGAGGCGCATAGCCGGTCCCCGACCGACCGCGGCCTCCAAACGTTGCGCAGTGCGCCTTGTAGGCTGCGACGTCCTGTCCAAAGCTCGCGGCGAAGCGGTCGATCGAAATGGAATTCGGCTTCGCCTTCTCTTCCGGCATCGCAATAGAAGCGCACGAGGTCAGGTTGAGCGTGGTGATCAGCTTGTTGTAGGCGTGAACAGACGCGCGTCCCGCCGAGTGATGATACTTGTTCCATGAGGTTGCCTCGTTCCACGCCATGAACGGCAGATAAAGATCCGGCGTCACTTCATCCGGCGCGATGTCTTGCGTCTCGCAATATTTCGCAAAGCGCGAAGCTTTACCTTTGAGGATCGCCAACGGATCTTTCTTCTTATCGTCCTTCTCGATCTTGAGGATTTGGAACCATCGAGCGCCGGCACGGCTCATGGTCAAATTCCGAGGGCTCCATTTGGTGTTGGTGCGGCCCGAGGCATGTTTCTCCAGGGCTTGCCGGACGAGCGAGACGATGTTGTCTCGGCGCCCCTTTTTCACGTCAAACTTGTCCGGCGTGATGGCAGCAATGCGTCGACGAATCTCGCCGCCGCCGGCCACGACATTGCTGAGATCCTTCGTGACGGGGTCCAGGACTGCGGCGACGCGGCGAACCGCGCTCGCCATTTCACCCTTGCGACGCTTCGAGAGATTCGGGTCGGCAAGAACGGCGTTGATGAGATCGAGAAGCGTAAAAGCCGGCAGGGCCTTTACGGAAAGCACGGGGGGTTTGTCGCCGAGCGGCGTCTCGACAGGATATTGGGGCGCCTCGACGATGACGGCGTCGCCGGGGCTTGGCGTACCGAGCGGCGTCGCTTCATCCGCGGCGGAGGCGTTAGCAACGAGTCGCCGCGTAAAGGCATCGGGCGCTCGCGCGCCTACGAGGGGCCTCGGCTCGCCGGCGTGACTGGTCGACATCGAAGTGGACATTCATGTTCTCGGCGCCTTGGGTGTCATCGAGAACTCCGCGTCTTCAACCCCGCCGATCCCGTCCCTGCCGATGCAAGGTAATGGACAATTGCCGCTCTCGAAACGAGAACGCGCGAACCGGAGATGACGCGTCATTTCACAAATCTCCCATTTGCCGCGTGTTTCCTTTGGGCACTCGGCTTCGGCGGCACCGGAGGTCTCGCTTCGTATTGCCGGACCACGGCCCAAGCGATGCGCACACGCCCGAATCGCCGGGTGGACGGAAGATGGTTCGGATCGGACTGGGGAAGCGCATTTCGCTCGCGGACGGTGCGTGGTGCGATGCCCCAGTGGGCGGCCACCTCGTCGCGGGTCGCCCACCCCGTCTTTTCGCCCTCCGCTTTGCGAGCAACGATGACGCTCTTCGGCATGTCGGCCATCTGAATAGCTTCCTGTCGGGGAAAGACGCCCCCGACAGGCCAGATGGAAGCGTGCGGCTACGTTCGCTACCCCGCCATGTCGTCCCTCGTCACGGATGACCGAGCGGCCGTCGGTGCTTCCCCAACAGCTCGGAGCAGCCTCCGCCTTCAGCCCGGCGCGCTGCCATGATGGCTCAAAGAGCGCCTTCATTTCCACTCCTTGGCGCTGCCCGAAGTCGTGAAACTCAGCTGGCCTCTGACCAAATCCGCTCATCCTCGAAGCTCTCTCCACGGCGTTGACGACCCATGCGGCCCGCGCCGGCACCATGGTGCTCGCCGCAGTCGCAGCGCGGCGGTCAACCCATAAGGCGCTGAAGCGGCCCGACCGTGGCGACATTGGAACCCTATGTAGCGACTCCAAGCTCTAACCCGGAAATGACGTATTGTAAATCTATAATGAGTGTTTATTATCCTTTTATGAGCAGAAAGCGCCATCCGCTTAAGCCTTTGGAGCCACCTCCTTCCCCCTTCCTGGCTTCCTGGTTCGCCGTATCAATCGCGGGCAACCTACACTTGGCCGGCTTGGCGGCGAACGAAGGGCGACCCGGTCTCGCGGGGTGGATCGCAACCGGGCGGGTCATCGAACTGGATTTCCTGAAACGGCAGGCGACGACGGGCCCTGATGGCTCGCGCTATGGGCTCGGGATGAGAGTCGGCGGAGATTTGACGCCCTTAGCCAGAAGGTGCATTGCCGAGATGATCGCGCTTCACAAGATCAAGAGCGCTGACCCCATCATCGCGCTGACCACAGAGGAATTGCGTCGCCTCTGCACCACCTCGATTCGTGCCATCGGCGCAGAACAGCATCTCGCCACGCCCGCCTTATTCGAGCTGTTTTAGCCACGAATCGCATAGGCGTCGCTTCGAGCTTGAATGGCATGACCCAGGTTACCGGATCGACGTTCGGACGACCGCATCCGCGACGCCGGCCATGCCACATCTTACAGCGCCGCGTCGTCGCTCCTTCGTGCGCACCGCGAGTTCGGCGCCGGCGGCGCCAATGTCATCTCATCGATCTCCACGAGACCGAAATCCGCCACCGGAGACAAAGCCGATCGAGGCCCCACTTTTTGTTTCGATGTTCACATCGGCGCTGCCGGGTTTGGCTGGCGGTTTCTTTTCGACTGACGCAGCGGCGGACCACCCAATTTCACAGCCGCCAAAGGGCTGAAGCCCATCGGCGGGAGCAAAAAAATATTTTTTGCCGCCCGAGTCCCCCGATCGTGAATCGCAACATCTCCGAAAGCGGTGCCGCAATTGGAGCCCGCTCGTGCCTACCGACGTTCTCGCCGACTATGGTCTTGAGCCTCCCGTCCAGACGACGGTGGCTGCGCTTGCGCTTGGCGTCACCAGCAAAACCATCATCAGTTGGATTGAAGACGGAACTATTCCCGGCGGCAAGGTCGGAGACCGATGGCTGGTCCCGGTCTCCGCGCTCCGACAAATACAGCAAGACATGAAGGACAGAAAATGGGCGTCTACAAAAGGGCGGGCTCGCATCACTGGTACATCCGCTTTCAGAACGAAGGCAGAGACATCGTCCGTGCGGCTAGCAGCTGCGCTACGAGGAAAGAAGCCGAGGGCCTCTTAAAACAGCTCAAGGCGCAATTCCGCGCGAAGAAGCTTGGGATCGTCGTCGATGGAAACCTCGATGAGGCACTCGCGGAATGGATTGAGCGCGGCGACCAGGATGAGGCCGCGCCCGGCAAGGTCTACGGCCTGAAACCTTCCTCGTGGGCGCGCTACAAAGTGTCCGTCGGACAGATTTCGCGCTTAACCGAGGGCGCCATGATCAGCGACGTCTGCAAAGCTTGGGTCGGAATGTTCGTCGAGACGCGCCAGGACGAGGGCGTTGCGAACCGCACGATTCGACGAGATCTCGACGCCTTGTCGGCGTTTTTTCAGTGGCTGCAGGGCAAAAGCCGCGTTGAGCACAATCGGGTCCGCGACTACGACATCGGCAACATCCCGGAACTCAAAACCGAGATCCGCGTCCCGAGCATCTCGGAAATCCAGACCATCATCGACACCTTCCACCGGATGGCCGCATCCATCGTCGCGTTCATGGCCCTCACGGGGCTGCGGCTTGGCGAGGTTTTGGCGCTTGAGTGGAACGAAATCGATCTCATCACGGGCATCCTTATCGTGGTGAAATCGAAGTCGACGAACCCAAGGACCGTCCATCTTTTCAAGTCCGCCATCGAGCTTTTGCAGAGCCTGCCAAAGCCGCCGGACCATGCGACAGCGCCGCGCGGCGGTTTTGTGTTCTGGCATGACGAAGGCTTGCCCTATCGCCAGTTCGGCACGTCGTGGTGGCAGGTCGTCCATGAGTTGCTCGGCAGCCCGGTCCGAGACCATGACCTTCGGCACTTTTACGCTTGGCTTTACCTCCGCCGCGGCGGCTCAATCGCGGGCCTGAAGAGCCAGCTGGGTCACGCAGACATTGCGACCACCGATCAATACGCGAAAATCGCGGATGACTTGGCGCACTGGGACCTGGTCGTCATGGGTGAGCGCAAGCCGGACATTGGGCGCGCGCAATTCGACGTCCGCTTCTCGTTCGGCAAATGTGGACCGTTCCTAAGCCGCCGTGAGGCGCAGGCGCGGTCCCGAAAACTTTTTGCGACCATCCGAAACGACAAGCGCTCTCAAGCGGACGTCGAATCCACGGGTGCGCATCCGCGAGTTGACGCTGCTTAAATGCGAAGGCGGCCAAAACGATCGTCGGAAAACGCCCGCCCGACAGAGATTTACGCACGCATCGCTTGCCAGGCTGTCGTCCGATTAGGCGAACCCCATTGGCCATCGACGTTCGCCGCGGCACGAGTCCGGCGTGCCGGATTCACAGAGTTTTGCGCAGCGCATGTCGTTGATTGTCACGAGGAGAACGCCGATGCCATGTTGCGACGACAAGCCCATAGCGTTCCTCGATCAATGGCGAATCATCCGCTTGCACGAGGGGACACAGCATCTAGTGGGCATCGCTTACGGTCATCGCCGCCTCCGCGAAGGCGCTCGCATCGTCACTTCGGCTGTGATTTTCATCACGCCCAGCCACTCGTTCGCCGAAACGCAGAACACGCTTTACAGGCTGAAAACGCCGGGAGAAGGACCCTTGCCCGCAGACTGGGCAGAGCACGTCGACTATTTTCTCGACCACGCGTGGGATACTTTCCGCGTAGAAGACGACCTGTGAGTGACGGGCCGGCGGCTTTGGTTCGCAGTTGGACGTGATGCGGGTGTGCTTCGCAGTCGAGCCCGGCCGCAGCAGCTACTAGATTAGAGCCAACGCCAGCGCATCGCCGTCACGGAGGCCTTCGTCGGCCAATTCAAATCTCTGCCTTGGTCGGTGGACGACCGGCCAGCATGACGAGTGACACGCCAGACAGGAGATGGCTGAAAATTAGAGAAGCAGGCGAGAGTTAGCTCCACTTTCGTTTTGCTACTCACACGCAATGGTGTGTAAGGATAGTACTGCTGGCTCCGGCACCATCCGCACCCACTGCCATGATTTTTTGAAGGCAGCTATCAACAGTATGCACGCGCGATCAAAGACGCGCACATCGTGAGCACGAGCTGTGCATCCGCGCGCGAATAAAGCGACACCCCGCCATCACTTGCGGAATGATGCGCAAGATGAGCGTAATGCCTCGCGGCAGCCCAAAGAGCCGCCTCGCGCTCGGCCGCGGTCATGTCAGCCCGCTTATTGGCTAGCCGATCGAGCAGGGAACCGGCCCAATCTCCCGCGCCGAATTTCTGATGGCCGGCTTCCTCTAACGCAGTACGGCACTGCGAAATGCAGCCGCGATAATCGCCGTCGCGGAAATAAGTTTCCGCGCGCTGGAGATCATTGGCTACTGAGGTCCATTCCTTGGCCCGGTCCACCAAAGGGATTGGGACTTCCAAAAGCAGAACGTCTCGCGCTCCGGCACTGCGCAGTTTTTGCAGCCAGTCCGAGCGCGCGATGTCAATCAGCAATTGGTCATGCACACTATGATCACCGTTCCGGTCGGTGCCGACGCCAGAGACTTGAAGTTCGAATGTCACGTCTCCGCCGTCACGGAAGCGTTCAAGGGCCGCGAGCTGGCCACATTGCATCGGCAAAGTCAGAACGGGCGTCATGCGGTTTTGATAAGGGCCCTGTCTTATCTCGAAAACGCATTCGGGCCGCGCGAAACCGAGCGGCTGCGCTGCAGTCCGATTGCCTCTAAGTTGAATGGCGGCGCCGATGATCGAAATGCGCCGCGCATACACGTGCTGTGGGAGCACGGTCACATCGAGACCGAAGAGAAGCTCGTAGGCCCCGATGACCGACCGCAACGTCACCCCTTGGATTCGGGTTTCAGCTACGATTTGGCTGTTGAGGGTAAGGCTCATTGGAATGATTTGGCTCCTTCAGCTTTCCAGCGGGCGCTCCAATCCGTCCCCCGACGCTCACGGCAGTCGCACTGGTCCTCCGGCATCGATCGCAGCCAGCGAAGGCTAGGCTTATAAAAGTTGGCGATCAGAATGGCGCCCCGCTCCGTCAGCAATTTACGCTCGCCGAAAGCGACGCGGAGCATTTGGGCGGCGAGCAAGACACCTGCAGCAACCGAAACAAAACCGACTGACATCATCGGAGCGCCGGCCGCGAAGCGATCAAGGTCGCTCTCGGAGAGTTGCCCGCAGCCTGGATCGCGCAAATGTTGTTCGGTCTTGTCAGGATCGACGCCTAAATCCGTGAAAAATTTGCGGCGCCGATCCGGCGCCATGCTTCGGGCTTCGGCAAGGCGGGCGCGGACGGCGTCGTTGCGTTCGTGAACCGGATTGAAGCATTTAAGACAGAGCTGCTCGCCAGCCATGTCGTAGACGATCGCCTTAGCGGTGAGCCCGTGGGTGCTACCGCCAATCAGGACATCGGGCCAAAGATTCTGGATCGCGTGCCGGGCGCCATTGTCATCGAGGCAGGAAAGGACGTAGCGATAAAGGTATCGACGCTCGTGCGCGGCGAGATCGGCGCGATTCGGCTCCCGGCCAAGACCTGTGACATAAGATTGCCAGGCGCCAGCGTGATCGAAGGCGGTGAAGCCGCGGCCGCGAAGAAAGTCGGCGGTGAAACGCGCTTTTGGCGCCCGATCGTCGTCAAGGGTCGCGAGGACGTAACGGTTGTCGTTGGTCAGATCGAGTGTTTCTGGATCAACAGCAGTGACATGGCCGGAAACGCCAGGCAGGCTGGCCAGGGCAAGCGCCACGCTTTGTCCGACGGCTCCCGCTCCGGCAAAATAGACTGGCGGCAGAACCAAGCGGCTAACTGCCGGCCCTTCTTCAAGCTCCGCCCAGCCGTTCGCGCTAGAACCCGACCAAAGCGACAAAAACAACGGATGCATGTGGTCAATAAATTCGCCGCGACCGTCCTTCAGTCCGCGAAGCTGCTTGAAAACCTCGCCGGACGCGAAGCACGCCCCGAGATAAGGTCCGAGAGCGCCAGAAGATGGCAGCTGATCGGGAAGCTGCGGCCATACAGTTCCAAGATAGACACGCCATCCATCGGCGAAGAGGACGAGACGGATAGGGGTGCGAGCGGCGGTTGTAGGCGGCCCGACCACGATCTCAAAATCGTAACTGCGACGGGCTGCGGCGTTGTAACGCTCAACCTCGACATGCGTCCCAGCGACAAGGCGAACGCAATTGGAGATCGATTCGCTGAGCTGCGGCGCAGCGCCGAAAGCGGCGACGCAGGGCGCCAGAGCAATCTCTGAAGGGATATCGAGCCCAATCGTTGTGACGAGCTTGAATTGGCGGCCAAGCAGATTCGCGAGCATCCAAAGCGCGTCTTGGCCCGCTTTGCTTTTCGCGATGCCAGGCGCGATGCCGAGAAGAACCCTGCCGGTGCGCGCCGAAGCCGACGACGCCAGCAGCCCTTGAGGATCTGGGCGAAAATGCCGATCGGCGAGGCGATCTATATCCTCGTTCATGTCCGCAGGTCGATCACTTCCGGATGCGGACCCGCAACGAGCTTGATGGCAGGCGCCCTGTCCGCCTGCGCGAGATAGGTCCAACGCCCGCCTATGAAGGCGTGGATACCGATCGCGTCCGGAAACTCCGATGGCCATAGACGCCAAATCCAGCGGCGCCAGCGCCACGCCGCTTTCAAGCGGCCGTAGCGTGGAAAGACCAACGAAAGGGCGCGGCGGCTGTTGGCCATTTGGTCGTCGTAGGCGGAATGGTGGACGTCATCACCGGGATGGGAATGGATCTGGGCCAAGTTTTTCCAGCCGTGGTGGCGAACCGCGGCTGCGACCTCAACCATGGCCTCGGGCGCGATGTGATAGTTGCCTGGATTGCTTTTTTGCTGCGGCACCACGACTGCCTGGACGAGTCCCGCGCCGTCTGGCTGGCGGTGTCCTAGCCAGAAGCAGCAAGCTTCGAACTGCCCGAACGACCGCAGGAAGGCGACTGTGGTATGGATTGTTCCGATGGGGACATTTAGCGACGCGATTTCGACGGTCATACAGCCGACCGCCCGACGTAATAAGGCGGAAGGAGGACCCGCTTAATTGCGGCGACTGTCGCAGGAAATTTCTGCTTCTCGCCGTTCCAGACGAGCTCCTCTTTGACGGAATGATTGACCTTGTAAAACTCGAGGGTGAGTGAGCAGCAGATGAGCTGCCCGTCGGTCTTGCGATAGTTGGTGTGAAAGGCGATCTCCGGATGGCCCGGCGCCGAGGGTACCCACCTTGCGTCGTCGGGGAATTTGTACGTGAGCGTCAGCGGATTGACGAAGAGCGCGCTCGGCGGCCAAGCCGGGTAATGGTCGAAGCACAGGCGCAGCAAATACGCGTCTTTTTTGTCGTCGGACTTCGTCGCAAAGAGCGGGACAAGGAGCGTCAAGGCGTCCGGTTGCGCCCATCCAATTTCGTCGAGCGCGCGATCACGCAAATAGAGCTGCAGATCCGCAGCGAGCGCTTGGGCGCCGCGCGAGACGTCTTGAATGGGCGCCTTGCCGAAGATCGACATCACGCGCCACCGGTCGGACCAACGATCTGAAATTTCAGTGCCTTGATGATTTTGCGCTCTTCGAGCTCGCGCAAGGTCAGTGCGAGATGGGGCATCAAGTTGGTCCCCTCAGGCGTCTGCAAGCGATCCTGGTTGGTGCGCGGCTCTTCGAGCAAGCGGGCGGCTTCATCCCATGCCGCCGTCAGTTTCATGTCCCACCGCGCCCGGAACGTGACCGAGTCCAACGTGTTCACGTCCTCGAACGTGACTTCGGGCTCGTGATGGTGGTGGTCGTGATGCCGGCGCTCATCGCCAGCCTCCGCATGCCCCTCGCCCTGCGCCGGGGCGTCATTGCCGTGTTGGCCGCTCATTTCGCCGATCCTTTCACTCAACGTGTTTATACCCTAAATCCGCTGATTCGCGGTTTTCAGTATCCGAGCTTGTCACAACGGAGTCAAGACACGCAGTTTTGGCCGATCTCCGGCATTTTCCGTCATTTTGAGTCGTTTTGCCGCACGCCGGGAGCCTTGGAGTGCTCCAATGGCCGTGCTACGCCAATTAGCGGATACGTGTACTCGATGGAGGATGAAAGCGATGAACCCAGACGATCCGCGGACGTTTGGCGGAGCGATTTCGCAGAAGCGCAAGCAGTTAGGGCTGAGTCAAAAGCAGCTCGCGGCGCGAATACAGCGCGAAGAAGGCGGTCAGATATCGCCGCAGTACCTCAACGACATCGAGCATGACCGGCGAAACCCATCATCGGACCACATAATCGGAGAATTCGCGCGGGAGCTCTCACTTAAGCCTGACTACCTCTATGTCCTGGCAGGCAGGATTCCAACCAGATTGAGAGATCTCACTTTTTCCGAACAGCAAGTCGATAGACTCGTCGCCGCTGCATATCGCCGCGGCACGTCAGGCAGGAGATAACCTGTCTTGCGGGAGGTCCGCGACACGACCGGCAGATTTTCAGTGCGGCCGCACTACGAACCGGAAGAGCTCGACCGGGCTTCCGAAAAAGTGCTTCAGGATTTCTTTCGACCGACCCACGGCGAAATTCCGATTCCGATCGCTACCGACGATCTCACCCGGCTCATTGAGCGTGACGTCTCCGATTTCGATCCCGGCGTCGATTTGAGCCGCTATGGAACCGATGTCGAGGGCGTGACCGAATTTTTGCCGGGCAAAAAGCCTCGCGTGAGGATCAGCGCGGAACTGGCGTACGACGAACGGCGGGAAAATCGTTATCGAACGACCCTGACGCATGAGTACGGGCATGTTCACTTCCATGCCTATCTGTTCGCGATGGAACCGCGTGGCGCCGATCTATTTGGCGCCGCGGCCGGGAAGCCGCCGGTTTGCAAGCGGCAGACAATTATCAATGCGCCGAAGGCAGACTGGATGGAATGGCAAGCGTGCCATGTTTGTGGAGCGCTTTTGATGCCGATATCGGCGCTCAAACGCGTTGTCGGCGATTACCAGGAGCACTATCAGCTTTTTGGACCTGCCGCCTTCGGCTCTCCACACGCGGCAGCCCTCATTGAAAGGGTGCGGGTCGCTTTCCACGTCTCTGCCGACGCCGCACGGGTTCGCCTGATCAAGTTGAACTTCTTGGCCGGGCAGGACCAGGGGAAAGCGCTGTTCGGCTGAAACCCCTTCCGCGATCCAAGTCCAAGAGCCGACGTCCTAGACATCCGGACCGAATGATTGCGATTGCTTCGTCCGATCTAGGGCCTAAAGGCGACTGCTGTTCGTCGTGCATCACGCGGAGTTCGAAGTCGGCTTCATCAACCGGGGGCTCAAGCGCGCCCGCCGCAAGTTCTGGATCCCGACGAGCTGCGTCCTAAACGGGCAGCGCCTCAGGGTACGGCTGCTTCATTGCGCGGCAAACGCGTTTCGGCGCGCCGCGGTTTCAGTCCACGTGAGGCCGCAACACGACAAAATGTATTGGTGTGCAGTTCTTTGCGGGCGGACTTCGTCGGAAGGCGGGCAATGACGCGGCCGCCGCGATTTTAGTAGGATGCACGGGAGCCGTTGACCCCGCGGATTGCTTTCATCCAGATCCGCGCGCCAGAGACCGGTGCGTTCGTCGATGTTGACGATGCACGTACGGCGCGCCCGATCGATGCCGGAGAACAAGGAAGCGTATCCTATGCGCGCGCCAGTACCGTCGGTCCCGGTTGGGAACCATAATACTCGATATGAATGGCAGCGTTTTTGGATTCGGCAGACCGACGTGCTCGATCTTTCCGACGCGGGCTTCTTGCGAGACCCTGTCGACGATTACTTTGGCCCGGGTGTATTGCGGTCGCTCGCCGCTCTTAGCGAATACCGTGCGCTGGCTCTGCTCGGCGAGCCGGGTATCGGCAAATCGTCCGAACTGAAGCGGGAGCATGATCGGATCAGTGCCCTTACGGGGCATGCGCGCCCGCATTCGATGTATGTCGATCTTAGGGTCAGCTCGTCTGAGGACGCGCTGCGGCGGCGCATCTTCGACGCGCCGACTTTCGCGGCGTGGAAAGCCGGCACAGGAAACCTCTTCCTGCATCTCGACAGCCTCGATGAGGCCATGCTCCGCGTCGAAACGATTGCCAGCCTGCTTGCAGAGGAATTTCAGGCCCTCCCATCGGACCGGTTGTCCGTGCGAATCGCCTGTCGCACAGCGACGTGGCCCGCCGGCATTCTCGGGACAGCGTTCACGAATATCTGGGGACCTGCGGCGGCCGGGGTCTTCGAGTTAGCGCCGCTGCGCCGACGCGATTTGCTGGCGGCCCTCACGTCGCACGGGATCGATGCTGACGGATTCGTTCGGGATCTTTTCAGGGCACATGCGGTGTCGTTCGCCATCAAGCCGCTGACCCTCGATATGCTGATCAAATTCCATCAGCTTCATCACCAGCTGCCGTCGAGCACTGAGAGTCTGTATAGGCAGGGGTGCCTTGCCCTCGCAGATGAACAGAACGTCAGTCGGCGAGAAACGGGTCGTCGGGGCCGCTTGAATGGTCCGCAACGGCTTCGCCTTGCCAGCCGGATCGCAGCGGGAACCGTGCTCGGCGGCCGTGTCGCGATCTGGACGGGCGCCGACGCTGAATGCCCGGCCGACGCCGTTCCCATCTCACGCCTTTCGGGGGCGACAGAACGAGGCGAATTCGCAAGCTTCACCGCGACCGACGACGACGTGCACGAAGTCCTAGACACGGGGCTTTTCAGCTCTCGAGGCGACCATCGCATGGGCTGGGCCCACCAAAGCTATGGTGAATTCCTCGCGGCGCTTTACTTCAAGGAAAAGCAGGTCGCCGCGCGCACCACCCTGCAGTTGCTGGTCCATCCGACCGGCGGTCTCATTCCCCAACTCGCAATCGTTGCTGCTTGGACGGCGTCGTTGAGCGCCGAGTTGCGTGTGTCGCTGATCTCCGCCGACCCGTGGGCGCTGCTGCGCGGGGACCTCTCAAATTGGGAAACGCCGGACCTGGAGCTCTTGGCGCGCTCAATGCTCGACCATGTCGAGCACGGCCGCTACTACGAGCATTTTTTCGGCATGACCGAGACCTATGCCAAGCTCGCGCATCTCGGCCTCGCGGCACAGCTGCGGCCAGTCATAGCGTCGCGATCGTTGAGGGCCTCGACGCGCCGAGTTGCACTCAATATCGCAGAGCGATGTGGTTTGAGTGAGCTCAAGCCGAAGATCCTGGACGTTGTGCTTGACCGTGCCGACAGCCATGCAGTTCGGGCGATGGCCGTCGCTGCCCTCCGGCGCTGCGGAGACGCATCTGCGCTCTCCCAAGTGCTCGCGCTCTTGCACGCCGGGGTGGGTGACGACCCCCATGACGAGATTAAGGGATATGCGCTGGATCTGCTGTGGCCCGCGAAAATCAGTACATCGGAGGTTTTCGCGCTGCTGACGCCGTCTGATCCGAGTTTTTTCGGCGCATTCGCGAATTTCGTATCCGGGTTGCCGGCGCGGCTGTCTACACCCGATCTGCTGCCGGCGCTTGAATGGGCCACCGGTTACATCCGTAAGGCAAACATCAGCGGTGAGTTCCGCGAGAAAACGCTGGCGGACGGGATTATGTACCGCGCATGGCAGGTATTCGACGAGTCCACGTTGACGGCCGCCTTCCTCGCACATGTCGACGCTCGTCTCCATCAATACGGCGAACTGTGCCGCGGCACCGACTACAAGGCCAACGAAGGCTTCGTCAATCATCTGCGTACCGACGATCATCGTCGCCGCCTGTTCCTCCGGGCCCGGCTCGCGGCGCCTGTCGACCGGATCCTGGCGAGAAGGCTTCGGCAGGTTGGTCTTCTCGACCCGGCGGATTTCGATTGGCTGCTGTCGACGTCGCCCGGGGGAGACGCACCAGTCGCCGGACTCGACGAGGGCAGCCTGTGTAATGCCATCGATGCCTTGTTTTCCCCCGAAGATGAGCCGCGTTTCGAGGCTATCTACGAGATGGCGCAGATTTGGCCGCGGCTTCACATGCACTTTTCTTGGCTCCTCGACGGAATCGAGTTGAATTCGAGCGACGCTGCGAACATGCGCTCTAATCTTGAATCTGAGCGCCGGCTCGCTGCCATGTATCCACGCCCGCCGGCGTCCGTGGTCGACCTTCCTGGAAAAATCCTTGACTGTCTCGGCCGTGCCGAAGCCGGCGAGTGGAAGGCTTGGTGGGAATTGAACGTCTGGCTCGCCTGCCCGCCGAACAGCCCCAACGCCTGGAATGATCTCGAATATGTAATCGCCGAAATGCCCGGCTGGCTTTCGGCGGAGGAATCCATCCGCACCAGGATCGTGGCCGGCGCAGCACCGTATTTGGCGCTGGCGGAGAGCGAAGTCGATTCATGGCTCGGACGTCAGCCGCTCCCGCTGCACAGAGTCGACCTCGCTGCGCTGCGGGCGTTCCTATTGCTCCGGCAGACGGATCCATATGCCTACGGAGCGTTGTCGGCCGAAATTTGGCAGAAATGGGCGCCAGTAATTGTCGGCCTGCCTCGCCACGGCGTCGTAGATAAGTACCCAGATGCTCAGGCCGTGACGCAGGACGCCCTCGCTAAGGCGCCGTTCGAGTTCATCGGAGCCGTGATGGAAATGATTCATGCGGAAAAGGCGCGCGTGCGCTCATCGAGCGGTCAGACGAACGGCGCCTTGCGGTTCCACTTTCTCCAGGATCTGGCAGGTTGTTGGGAAAACGAAGCATTCAAAGTTGCGGTCTTCCAAGAAATGACCGCGTCGGACCTGTCGCCGGCCGAATACTCGGCGCTGCTGAACGCGCTGCTCGGCGCAGGGTTCGAACCCGCCCTAGAGCACGCGGTCACGACACTCAGCACTTCCGGCGAGATCAATGTGGAGATCACCAAGGTTCTGCTCGAGCGTGCTCCGCTTCGCGCTTGGCCGGCGCTGTGGACGCGGCTCAGGCAGGACGACGAAATGGCGCGCGCGATCCTGCTGAATGCGGCGGGCCAGTTTCGCCTCGAGACGCCGTTCTATGCCGGCATCGGCGAAGAGGCGATTGCCGATCTCTATATACTGATGGAGCGCCTGTTCCCGTCGAAGGATGACGAGCAGGCGCCGTCTGGATTTGTCAGCCCGTTCGACGCAATCCCCTATTTGCGGGACCACGCGCCACGCCTTCTGGCGTCTATGGGCACCGACGCCGCGGTGCGCGCCTTGCGGCGTCTCGTCGCTGCGCGTCCAGATCTGCCAATCCTACCGTTCGAACTGAGCCGAGCAGGGATCGCGATGCGGCTTAAGACCTGGTCGCCGCTAACAATGCGTGAAGTGTTCGCACTGACTGATCGACCCGACATGCGCCTGGTGACCTCTCCGGCTGATCTGCTGGCGATGCTGCTCGAGGTCCTCGACAGCTTCTCCGTGGAGCTGAACGGCGCCCAGACGCCAAAACGTGATCTGTGGGACCGGCAAGGAAACTCGAAATCATGGCAACCGATCGATGAAAACGGGTTTTCCGATGTCGTTGTTCGGTACCTGCGCCAGCATCTTTCGAACTCTGGGGTTTTCGCCAACCGAGAAGTCGAGATCATTCGCAACGCAGGCGCGCCTGTCGGGCGCCGGACGGATATCCTGATCAACACGCTCCGGCGCAGCGAGACCGGTGAGCCGCTCGATCCGATTACGGCGGTCATCGAGGTGAAAGGGTGTTGGAACGCCGAGCTGTTCACCGCGCTGGAGACGCAGTTAGTCCAGGACTATATGGTCCAGCTTCGGGCGCCCGTTGGAATCTATCTCGTCGGTTGGTTCGATCTCGCGAATTGGTACCACGAAGATGGCCGCCGCAAACGCGTCCCCAAGAGGACGGTCGAGAATGTGCGGCACCTGTTAGAGCAGCAGGCGACGGCGGTGCCGGAAGGATTTCTCGTGCGCGCGGTTGTCATGGAAATTGCGACGCCCTAAAGGGCAAGTCGCGTGGGTCGGAATTTAATTCTCATCGTTGCGGGCCGCTCACGGTCGCTCAGTTCTCGGACAGGCCGAGCCCATGAGCAGCGCGTTCTGACCACCAAATCTTGAGCTGCCATCGAGATTACGGACTATACCGCCTGCTTGAGTCGATTCCGGTGCGACTGGCGTCAAGCTGCACGCAAGCACCACCAGAGCCGTTTTGCCGTAGCCGCGAGCGTCCGTCATTGCCACCAACTCGGGATTGAATTGCTGCGGGCTAACACCTCCGCAAACGAAATCAGGCGCCGGATTTGCAGCGACGCGCCCGTAGCAAAGCCGTAGCACTCAAGGGACCCATCCGCGCGCGAACATTTCGGCCTGCGACGCGGGCGTCCGCAGCCGACGCCTCGCCGCAAGCGCACATTACGGAAACGAAGAGAGCTGCGACCCGTAGCAAAGCCGTAGCAACAGATGCGGTTTTCCGCTTTGGTTCCGCGCCGCTGGTCGACCGTTCGACCGCGCCAGAGCGTTGATGCAGCGGGAAGATTGGCGGAGAGGGTGGGATTCGAACCCACGGTACCCAGTAAAGGGCACAACGGTTTTCGAGACCGCCCCGATCGACCGCTCCGGCACCTCTCCGCAGGGCGCGGAGCCTAAACCAGCCGCCGTGCTCGCCGCAATCCCAACAAACTTGTGGCAACGCCCATGAAAAAGCCGACGCAACGGGCCCGTTTCCGCTTGTGACCCGTTTCGGGTCCGCCACGAACTCGCCGCTAGAAAGCCCCGAATACCGGATAGCGTCGCGGTGTTACGGCACTGTGCGTGCAACAGAAGGAGGGTAGAGATGATGGTTTTTACCCGCTCGCTCTTGTTCGCGGCCGCCATGTTGTCGCTTGCGGCTTGCGGTAGTTCGCCGGGCTGTCGCGCCCTCACGGGTGGCGCTATCGGCGCCGGCGGTGGTGCCGCCTTAGGCGAGATTCTCGGCGGCAATCCGGCGCTCGGCGCCGCGGCCGGCGGCCTCGCCGGCGCCGCGACCGGCGCATTCACCTCGCCGTCCCAGGTCAACGCCGGCCCCTCGCCGGTCTGCAACTGATCGGCGGCCGCTAACCTTCGGCAAAGGCTGGAGAAAATCCCCCGGGCGGCGGCGCAAAACCGTTGACACGCGCCGCTTCCCGGCTATAGTCCGCGCCAACGGATGGGCCGGTCCCGTCCGTTCTCTTTTTCAGGGCGCACCATGTACGCTGTCATCCGCACCGGCGGCAAGCAATACCGAGTCGCCAAGGACGACGTGATCTTCGTCGAGAAGCTCACGGGCGAGCCGGGTTCGGACGTGACGCTCGACGAGGTTCTCATCCTCGGCGACGAAGGCAAGGAAGCGAAAGCCGGTGCGCCGCTGATCGCCGGCGCGTCGGTCACCGCCAAGGTCCTCGAGCACAAGCTCGGCGACAAGGTTCTGGTGTTCAAGAAAAAGCGCCGCCACAACTACCGCCGCAAGAACGGCCATCGCCAGGCGATGACGGTTCTGCGCATCACCGGCATTCGGGCCGGCTAAGGAGAGCGCTCATGGCGCACAAGAAAGCCGGCGGCTCATCGCGCAACGGTCGCGATTCACGCGGTCGCCGCCTCGGATTGAAGCGCGCCGGCGGCGAGATCGTCGTGCCGGGCAACATCCTGGTGCGGCAGCGCGGCACGAAATTCCATGCCGGCCGCAACGTCGGCCAGGGCCGCGACCACACCCTGTTCGCGCTGACCGAAGGCGCCGTGCGCTTCCATACGACCAGCGCCGGACGGACCTTCGTGTCGGTCGAGCCGGGCCCGGCAGAGGCTGCGGAGTAGGCCCTTCACCCGAACCGGCGCGACGCGCTAGATTGAACACAAAGGGGGAATGGCCGCATTCCCCCTTTTCGTTTGGGGGACAGGCGGCCGAATTCCGATGAAATTCCTGGATCAGGCCAAGATCTTTCTCAAGAGCGGCGACGGCGGCGCCGGCGCGGTGGGCTTTCGTCGCGAAAAATTCATCGAGTTCGGCGGACCGGACGGCGGCGACGGCGGTCGCGGCGGCGACATCGTCATCGAGACCGTCGCCAACCTCAATACGCTGATCGACTACCGCTATCAGCAGCACTTCAAGGCCGAAGGCGGCCATCACGGCATGGGCGCCAATCGCTCCGGCGCTGACGGTGAATCGCTGGTGCTGCGCGTGCCGGCCGGCACCCAGATCCTCGACGAAGACAACGAGAACGTCCTGCTCGACCTCAAGCGCGCCGGTGAACGCCGCGTGCTGCTCAAAGGCGGCGACGGCGGCTTCGGCAACACGCATTACAAAAGCGCGACCAATCGCGCGCCGCGCAAGGCCGGCAAGGGTTGGCCCGGCGAAGAGCGCTGGATTTGGCTGCGTCTCAAGCTGATTGCCGATGCCGGCCTCGTCGGCTTGCCCAACGCCGGTAAATCGACCCTGCTTGCCGCGGTCTCGCGCGCCAAGCCGAAGATCGCCGACTATCCGTTCACGACTTTGAAGCCGCAGCTCGGCGTCGTGCGCGTGCACGACGAGGAATTCGTGCTCGCCGACCTGCCCGGACTGATCGAGGGCGCCAGCGAAGGCACCGGCCTCGGCCACCGTTTCCTCGGTCATGTCGAACGCTGCGCGGCTATCCTGCATTTGATCGACGCGACGCTCGACGACGTCGTCGGCGCCTGGCGCACCATCCGCGTCGAGCTCGAAGCTTATGGCCACGGCCTCGTCGACAAGACCGAGTTGATCGCGCTCAACAAGGCGGATGCGGTCCCGGCCGCGGAGATGGAGAAGAAGCGCAAGGCGCTCAAGCGCGCCAGCCGCCACGAGCCGTTGGTCATGTCCGCGGCAACAAGCGCCGGCGTCGCCAACGTGATGCAAGCGGTTGCCGCCGTCGTTCGTACAGCGCGACAACAAGAGGCGGCGCGGACAGCTGCCGAGGCGGCGGAGGCCGAATGAGCCAGACGCTCGCCGCCTCGAAGCGCCTCATTGTCAAGATCGGCTCGGCCTTGCTGGCCGATGACAAGACCGGCGAGCCGCGGCGCGCCTGGCTCGAGGCACTGATGGCGGATATCGCCGCTTTGCGCAAGACCGGCACGTCGGTGGTGATCGTCACCTCGGGCGCGGTCGCCATCGGCCGTCGCCACCTTAAATTGCCGCCCGGCCCCTTGCGGCTGGAAGAGAAACAGGCCGCGGCCGCGGCCGGCCAGGTTCGCCTCGCGCATGTCTATCAGGACGCCGCCGCGAAGCACGGCATCGTCGTGGCGCAGATCCTGCTCACGCCCGAGGACACCGAGGAACGTCGCCGTCATCTCAATGCGCGCGCCACCATCGAGCAACTGCTGGCGCTCGAAGCCATGCCGGTGATCAACGAAAACGATACTGTGGCGACCGCCGAACTGCGGTTCGGCGACAACGACCGATTGGCGGCGCGCGTGGCGCAGATGATCAGCGCCGACACGCTGGTCCTATTGTCCGATATCGACGGCCTCTACACCGCCGATCCGCGCCGCGACAAATCCGCCAAGCATGTGCCGGAATGCCGCGAGATCACGCCGGAGATCGAAGCCATGGCCGGCCAGGCGCCGCCGGGCTCGTCGTCCGGCGGGATGGTGACCAAGCTCGCGGCGGCGCGCATCTGCTTGGCCGCCGGCTGCCGCATGGCCATCGCCAAGGGCGAAACGATGCACGCGCTCGCCGCGCTCGACAAAGGCACGCGCGCAACCTGGTTCTTGCCGGCGGCCGAACCGCTGACGGCGCGCAAGCGCTGGATCGCCGGCGCGGTCAATCCGGCCGGCGTATTGGTGATCGACGACGGCGCCGCGCGCGCATTGAAGCGCGGCACCAGCCTGCTGCCGGCCGGTGTGACCGGCGTCGAAGGCGAATTCGAGCGCGGCGACGCCGTGATCGTGCGCGCCAAGGACGGCCACGAGCTTGCCCGCGGCCTATCGGCCTATTCGAGCGCCGACGCGCGCGCTATCGCCGGGCACAAAAGCGGTGAAATCGAGGCCATCCTCGGCTACCGTGGCCGCGACGAAATGATCCACCGCGACGATCTGGTGGTGAAATGACCGCGCTCGAAACCGCCGACGAACGGGCGAGCGAAAAGCTCCGCGAAACGATGCTGGGCCTGGGCCGCGCGGCGCGCGCCGCCGCCGCGACCCTCGCCCGCGCTTCGGCCGATCAGCGCACCGACGCCCTCAATCACGCAGCGACCGCGATCCGTGCGACGCGCGGCACGATCGCCGACGCCAACCGGCGCGATCTGCAATCGGCGCGCGACAAGCAACTGTCGCCGGCGATGATCGACCGGCTGATGCTCGACGACGGACGCATCGAAGCCATGGCCCGCGGCCTCGCCGAAGTCGCATCCCTGCCCGACCCGATCGGCACCGTGCTCGCCGCCTGGACACGGCCCAACGGCTTGAAGATCGAGCGCGTGCGTGTTCCCTTGGGCGTGATCGGCATCATCTATGAATCGCGGCCGAACGTGACCGCCGACGCCGGCGGCCTGTGCATCCGCTCGGGCAATGCCGCGATCTTGCGCGGCGGTTCGGAAAGCTTCCATTCGTCGCGCGCGATCGTCGCCGCGATCGAGACTGGCCTCGAACGCGCCAAGCTGCCGCGCGCTGCGGTGCAACTGGTGCCGACCACGGACCGCGCGGCTGTTGGCCATATGCTGGCCATGAACGATTTGATCGACGTCATCGTGCCGCGCGGCGGCCGCTCGCTGATCGAGCGCGTACAAACCGAAAGCCGGCTGCCCGTGATCGCGCATCTCGAAGGCGTGTGCCACGTCTATCTCGATCGCGCCGCCGATCCGTCCAAGGCGCGTAAGATCGTGCTCAACGCCAAGATGCGGCGCACCGGCGTGTGCGGCGCCGCCGAAACGCTGCTGGTGCATCGCTCCGTCGCGGCGGCGCTGCTACCGCCGATCCTCGCCGATCTGCACGGCGCCGGTTGCGAGATCCGTGGCGACGAAGACGTGCGCGCGCTCGACCGCGACGCCAAGACCGCGACCGAGCAGGATTGGTACGCCGAATATCTCGACGCGATCCTGGCCGTGAAAGTTGTCGATGGGCTCGACGCTGCGATCAGCCACGTCAATCACTACGGCTCGCACCACACCGACGCGATCGTTACCGAAGAAAAAACCGCGGCGGAGAAATTCCTGACCGAGGTCGATAGCGCGATCGTGCTGATCAACGCCTCGACCCAGTTTGCCGACGGCGGCGAATTCGGCATGGGCGCCGAGATCGGCATCTCGACCGGCCGACTGCCGCCGCGCGGACCGGTCGGCGCCGAACAGCTCACCAGCTTCAAATACGTCGTGCGCGGCGACGGCCAGGTGCGGCCCTGACGCTCGCCGCGCTCGGCATTGGGCATGCGCCGCCGCGCCGCGTCGGCCTGCTCGGCGGCTCTTTCAACCCTGCCCATCGCGGCCACGTGCAATTGAGCCTCGAGGCGCTGCGGCGGCTCGGCCTCGACGAGGTGTGGTGGCTGGTGGCGCCCCAAAACCCGCTCAAGCCGGCCGAAGACATGGCGCCGGCGGCGCGCCGGCTAACCGACGCGCGCGCCCTGGTCCGCCACCCGCGCATCCGCGTGTTGGACCTCGAAAGCCGGCTGGGCACGGCCTTCACGCGCGATACACTGCAAGCCTTGCAGGCGCGCTTTCCGCGCACCAGATTCGTCTGGTTAATGGGCGCGGACAACCTGTCGCAAATCCGTCATTGGCGCGGCTGGCGCGAAATTTTCGCGTCGCTTCCCATTGCGGTCTTTGCGCGCCCTACGTATTGTCGGGGTGCTTTGGCCGCGCTGCCCGCCCATCGCTTTGCCCGCCACCGTTTGCCCGCCGCCTCGGCGCGGCGGCTCCCCGGCGCCAAGCCGCCGGCCTGGATTTTCCTGTGGTCGATGCTCGACCCGCACTCCGCCACGCAAATCCGCCAACACATTCGAGGTGACCGCCATACCGCGTAGCAAATCCGTGAAGGTCAAAAGGCGGCGTAGTGCCGCTCGCCATGACGCCTTGTTGCGCCTGATCGAGACCGCCCTGGACGACGGCAAAGCCGAAGAAATCGCCGTCATCGACCTCGAAAGCAAATCCACCCTCGCCGATTACATGGTCATCGCCAGCGGACACTCGCAGCGCCAAATCGTGGCGCTGGCCGAGCGGGTGCTCGAGGTTTTGCGCACCGCCGGCTATCGGCATCGGTCGGTCGAAGGCCTGCAGCGCGGCGAGTGGGTGTTGGTCGACGCGGGTGACGTCATTGTCCATCTGTTCCGGCCCGAGCAGCGCGCCCATTACAATCTCGAGAAGATGTGGGGCGAGGCCTTCGCCGCGCTCGACGAATCGATCGCCTGACCGCGGCCGCGCGCCATGCGCATCGTCATTGCCGCGGTCGGCAAGCTCAAACCCGGTCCGCACCGCGATCTCGCAACGCACTATGCTGGCCGTCTGCGCTGGCCGCTGACCATCCGCGAAGTCGAAGAGCGCCGCAAGCTGCCGCCGGCAGAGCTCAAGACGCGCGAAGCCGCGCTTCTGTTCGACGCCTTGCCCAAAGGTGCGACCGTGGTCGCGCTCGACGAACGCGGCACGGCGTTGTCGAGCGCCGATTTCGCCAAACGACTCGTCCGCTGGCGCGACGCCGGCGTCGCTGATCTCGGTTTTGTCATCGGCGGCGCCGACGGCCTCGCCGACACGGTTCGCCGCCAAGCCGCGTTCGTGCTGTCCCTCGGCCCCGCGACTTGGCCGCATTTTCTCGCCCGAGGCATGCTGTTGGAGCAACTCTACCGTGCAGAAACCCTGATCGCGGGCCACCCTTATCACCGCGCGTAGGCGCCCGGACCCTACCGTTCGTGGCGCCGTTCCATTATAAATTCGGAATGTCCACGCCGAACCGGCCGCGCCCTGTCGTGTTGTGCATTCTCGACGGCTGGGGCGAGCGCGCGCAGCGCGACGACAACGCCATCCTGCAGGCAAAAACGCCGAATTGGGACCGCTTCATAGCGCGTTTCCCGCATTCGCACATGCAGGCCAGCGAGAGTTTCGTGGGATTGCCGCAGCATCAGATGGGCAATTCCGAAGTCGGCCATACCAACATCGGCGCCGGCCGCGTGGTGACGCAGGACCTGCCGCGCATCGACGAGGCAATTAAGCACGGCGAGCTAACGCGCAATGCGGCGCTCAAGGACTTGGTCGCCGCGATGAAACGCAGCGGCGGCACGGTTCACCTGATGGGCCTGCTATCACCGGGCGGTGTCCACGCGCACCAGGATCATATCGTCGCGCTGGCGAAGTTCCTGGCCGATCAAGAATTGACCGTGAACGTGCACGCCTTTCTCGACGGCCGCGACACGCCGCCGCGCAGCGCGGTCGACTTTGTTGCCGCGTTCGAGAGGGCGCTGAAGGACCAAAAACGCGTCCGCATCGTCACCGTCACCGGTCGTTATTTCGCAATGGACCGCGACAAGCGGTGGGACCGGGTCGAGCAGGCCTATCGTGCGCTGGTCGCGGCCGATGGCACGCACGCCGCCGACGCGCGGACCGCGATCGAGCAATCGTACCGCAAGGACAAAGGCGACGAATTCGTCGCGCCGACGGTCGTCGGCGATTACGCCGGCATGAAGGATGGCGACGGGCTGATCTGCGCCAATTTCCGCGCCGACCGCGTGCGGCAGATTCTGCTCGCGCTGCTCGATCCCGAGTTCGACGCCTTCAAGCGCGCGCGCACGGTGAAATTCGCCGCGGCACTCGGCCTGACGCAGTATTCCGACGAGCTCAACAAGTTGATGAAGGTGGTTTTCCCGCCCGAGGAGTTGCGCAACACGCTTGGCGAGGTGGTGGCACAGGCCGGGCTCAAGCAGCTGCGCATTGCCGAGACCGAGAAATACGCGCACGTGACGTTCTTCTTCAATGGCGGGCGCGAGATTGAATTTCCCGGCGAGAGCCGCATCCTAGTGCCATCGCCCAAAGTCGCGACCTACGACCTCAAGCCGGAGATGTCGGCTTTCGAGGTGACCGACAAGCTGGTCGCGGCTATCGACGCCGGCACGTTCGACGTGATCGTCGTCAATTACGCCAATACCGACATGGTCGGCCATACCGGCGATATCGCTGCCGCGATCAAGGCGGTCGAAGCCGTCGATCAATGTCTCGGCCGCGTCGCGGCGGCGGTCGAACGCGCCGGCGGCTGTCTGCTGATCACCGCCGACCACGGCAACGCCGAGCAGATGCGCGATCCGAAATCGGGGCAACCGCACACGGCGCACACGACCAATCCGGTGCCGCTCCTGCTGGTCAACCCGCCGTCAGGCACCACCGCGCTGCGCGACGGCAAGCTGGCGGACATCGCGCCGACGATCCTGTCGTTGCTGCATTTGCCGCAACCCCAGGCGATGACGGGCCAGAACCTTGCCCGCACCGCCGCGCGTGCCACGGCCTAGGCGCGCGGCGCTTCCGGCCGCCCTGCTCGCGGCGGCGCTTGCCGCCGCCATGCCTGGTTTCGCGCAAACCTCGCCGCAGCAGAAACTGAACGACGTCGAGCGCCAGCTCGAACAGACACGCCAGCAACAGCAAAATCTCGCCAAACAGGCGCAGGATCTCGCCGGCCAGATTCAAACGTTGCGCGAGAACGCGGTTACCGCCGCAGCCGGCGCGCAGCAGCACGAGGCGGCGCTCGACAAGCTCGATCGCAGGCTGGCGGACCTGACCGCGAAAGAACAGGCCGAGGCGGCCGAGCTTCAGGGCAAACGACGCGCCGAAGCCCACGTGCTGATGGCGTTGGTGCAACTGGCGCGCGACCCGCCGACCGCGCTGGCATTGGCGCCGATGCCACCGATCGATGCCGTGCGCGGCGGCTTGCTGCTCGGCCGCGCCGTGCCGCCGCTGGCGGCGCGCGCTCAGGCGTTGGGCACCGCCATCGCCCAGTTGGAAACGGTCCGAGCGCAAATCGTCGCTGCCGAGGCCGAGCATCGCACCGAGGGCGAGAGCCTCGCGCGCGACCAGGCGCAGATCGCCGCGCTCATTGCCCGTAAGCAAACCTTGCAGCAGCAAACCCAGGCCGGGCTGGATCAGAACAGCCGTCAGCAAGCCGCCTTGGCGGCGAAGGCCGGCAGCCTGCGCGACCTGATTGCGCGGCTCGAAGCCGGCCGCCGTGCCGCCGAACAACGCGCCGCATCGCGTACGACCGGCGGTGTGACCGCGCCGCTGGCTGTGACTGCCGCAACGCCGACCCGCCCGCCGGTAGGCGCACCGTCCGGCATCCGCCCGATCGCCCAAGCGAAAGGACGTTTGGCGGTGCCGACGACCGGATTGTTGATTTCACGGTTTGGTGAAGCACAACCCGGCGGCATGACCACGAAGGGGCTGACTTTCGAGACACGGCCCGGCGCGCAGGTGGTCGCCCCATTCGACGGCCGGGTGGTTTACGCCGGGCTATTCAAAGGCTATGGCCGAATATTGATCATCGATCACGGCGGCGGCTATTATTCTGTCCTGGCTGGGCTCGATCATATCGAGCAAAGTGTCGGGCAATGGCTCGTAGCAGGCGAGCCGATAGGGGTCATGCCGCAAACGGGTCCACGACCCCATCTCTACCTCGAGCTTCGCGATAACGGGCAATCGATCAACCCATTGCCGTGGTTGGCGATCCACGATGAAAAGGTAAATGGATGATGCGCTTTCGTCATATAGCGGTTTCGGCTGCGATCCTGGTCTGGCTGCTGGCTCCGGCGGCGCAATCGGCTGACGCGCCCCCGACGCCTGCGCCGAAGCACGATGCCGACACCTATCGCGAGCTCGATCTGTTCGGCGAGGTGTTCGAGCGCGTCCGCGCCGACTATGTCGACAAGGTCTCGGACGAGCAGCTGATCGAGGCTGCGATCAACGGCATGTTGTCGTCGCTCGACCCGCATTCGAGCTACATGAACGCCAAGGACTTCACCGAGATGCAGGTGCAGGTCCAGGGCGAATTCGGCGGCCTCGGTATCGAGGTGACGATGGAAGATGGTCTGGTGAAGGTCGTGTCGCCGATCGACGGCACACCCGCGGCCAAGGCCGGCCTCAAGCCCGGCGATCTGATCGTCGCCATCGACGGCCAGCCGGTTTCCGGCATGAGCCTCAACGACGCTGTCACAAAGATGCGCGGTCCCATCGGCAGCGAGATCAAGCTGATCATCCGGCGCGGCGCGCAGCCGCCCTTCACCGTCGCGATCAAGCGCGCCGTCATCAAGGTTCAATCCGTCCGTTCGCAGCTCATCGATAACGATGTCGGCTATATCCGCATCAGCAGCTTTAACGAGCAGGCCGACAGCGGCGTGCACGCAGCGATAAAATCGCTGATGGACAAGTCGCATAACAAGCTCGCGGGCATCGTGCTCGATCTGCGCAACAACCCCGGTGGCCTGCTTGACCAAGCAGTTGCCGTCGCCAACGACTTCATTCCGCAGGGCGAGATTGTGTCGACCCGCGGCCGGCACCCCGACGATGCCCAGCGGTTCGACGCCAAGCCCGGCAATGACATCAGCAAGGGATTGCCGATGGTGGTGTTAATCAATGGCGGCTCGGCTTCGGCGTCGGAAATCGTCGCCGGTGCGCTCAAGGATCATCATCGCGCCGTTCTGCTCGGCATGCGCAGCTTCGGCAAGGGTTCGGTCCAAACCATCATCCAGCTGCCGGGTCACGGTGCGATGCGGCTGACGACGGCGCGCTATTACACGCCGTCCGGCCGCTCGATCCAGGCCACCGGCATCGATCCCGACATCGTCGTCGAGCCGGCCAAGATCGAGAAGATCGCGACCGGCCCGGCGCTGCACGAAGCCGACCTCAAAGGTGCGCTCAAAAACACCGATCAAGAGGCTGCGAAACCCCCGGCGACAAAGCCCGCCGCAACGCCGCCAGCGACAACGCCGAATAAAAACGCGACGCCGCCAGCCGACGAAGACGGCGACGAATCGGCAACCTTCGGTAGCGCCAACGACTATCAGCTTGCCCGCGCCGTCGACATGCTGCGCGGCCTGGCGTTATTCGGACCGAAGCCCCCGGCGAAGGCAGCGCACTGACGCCGGCGCGCCGCGCGGCATGAGGAGCGCCAAGCCGCCCACCGGCCATCGCCGCGGCGTCGGCATCATGCTGATCGACAACGAACGCCGGATCTTCGTCGGACGCCGGCTGGGCACCAGTGACGGCTGGCAGATGCCGCAAGGCGGCATCGACGGCGCCGAGACGCCCGTCGTCGCGGCCTACCGCGAGCTCAAGGAAGAAGTCGGCACGGATAAGGCCACGATCATCGCCGAAAGCGCGCATTGGCTCAGCTATGACTTCCCGGCGGCGCTGCGTCCGTCGATCTGGGGCGGGCGCTATGCCGGCCAGACGCAAAAATGGTTCGTGATGCGCTTCACCGGCACCGACGTCGATATTCGCCTCGACGCCCACATGCCCGAGTTCGACGCCTGGAAGTGGATCGCGCCGGACGAATTGCCGGCCATCGCCATCGATTTCAAGCAAACGCTCTATCGCGCGCTGCTCGAGGAATTCGCGCCGGTCCTCGCGAGCGGCTAGGCCGCGGCGCGGCGGCGCAACGCCCGCCACGCGATGTCGGCCATCAGAAGATTGAGCCGGCCGTGCGGCTTCAAGCCGATCGCTTTGAAGGTCATCGCCACCACGCGTTCGACATGATGCGGCCGATAGATGCACGCCGCCGCCGAAAGGTACGCGCGATGGGCGCGCCTTCGGTCGTAAGCCGCGCCGGGCGCTTCATTGGCGACGAAATAGGCGTAGGACAGTTCATCGTCCTCCGACTCGCGAACCCGTCCGAGCGCGACGCCCAGACGGCGCCAGCGGCCCAACCGCTCGCGCGCCAGATAGCGGTTCATGTGGGTGTAGAACAGCTTGTAGTGCCGCAGTTCGTCGGCGGCGACGCGGTGACAGATCGCGCGTAGCAATGGCTCCTGCGTCGCCTCGGCGAGTGCCGTGTAATAGCTGCTGGTGCCGGTTTCGACGATACAGCGCGCGACAAGCTCGCCGGTGCGCGAGCCGCGAATCGAGCGTTCGGCATCGAGATCGACACGGAATCCGGCGGAAAAGCGCGCGCACGCGGCGACGTGGTCAAACGACGGATCGGCGAGCGTCGACCAGCGGCCGAGCGCGACGCCGTGCTGGACCTCTTCGTAGCCCCAAATGCGGGCAGCATCCTGAAATTCGGCGTCGTCGGCAAAGACGTTGCACAGATAGCGCGTGTAGTCGGCGCCGTTCTGCTCCACGAGGCTTGCGGCCTTGGCAAGGCGCAGGATCGACGGCTCGACCTTCGCCGGATCGAACCGGTCCCACGGAATATCGTTCAGCGTCCAATGACTCACGGGCAAGCTCCTCGCCCGAGATTATAACGTCGTCGCCGGCGCGCGCCTATTTCGGCGCTCCCTGGAGACTCAGTGCGCAGCCGCCCGCAAGGCGTCGAGCTTGGCCTGGACCGCGGCAAGACGGCGCTCGGCGGCGCGCAGTTGCGCCAGCGCCTCGCTCTTGTCGTCGCCGGTCGCCCGCGCCACCTGATCCTTGAGGCCGGCGTGGCGGCTTTCCGCGTCCTTGATCTCGGCTTCGGTCGCGGCGCGATCGATCTCGCCGACCGGCAACGCCTCGTCGGCGAGCACGGTGCAGCGTTCGGCCGTCACTTCGGCAAAGCCGCCCGAGACGAAAATCCGCTGCGACACGCTGCGCTGATCGTCGGCATAGACGTCGATGATGCCCGGTCGCACGGTCGAGATGAGCAGCGAATGGCCCGGCAACACGCCGAAGTCGCCCTCGCCACCCGGCACCACGACCATGGCGACGTCTTCCGAGAGCAGCAGCTTTTCGGGCGAGACCAGCTCGAATTTGACCTTGTCGGCCATTGCGCTTTACGCCGCCTCCGCCGCCATCTTCTTGGCCTTGGCGACCGCCTCGTCGATGGTACCGACCATGTAGAAGGCGCTTTCCGGCAAATCGTCGTATTCGCCGGCAACGATGCCCTTGAAGCCCTTGATCGTGTCCTCGAGCTTCACGAACACGCCCGGCGTGCCGGTGAAGACTTCGGCGACGTGGAAGGGCTGTGACAGGAACCGCTGGATCTTGCGCGCCCGGGCGACGGTGAGCCGGTCCTGCTCCGACAGCTCGTCCATGCCGAGAATGGCGATGATGTCCTGCAGCGACTTGTAGGTTTGCAGCACGCGCTGCACGTCGCGCGCGACCTTGTAGTGTTCCTCGCCGACGACGCGCGGGTCCAACATCCGAGACGTGGAATCCAGGGGATCGACCGCCGGATAGATGCCAAGCTCGGCGATCTGGCGCGACAGCACCGTCGTCGCGTCGAGGTGCGCGAACGAGGTGGCCGGCGCCGGATCGGTCAAGTCGTCCGCCGGCACGTAAATCGCCTGCACCGAGGTGATTGAGCCCTTCTTGGTCGTGGTGATGCGCTCTTGCAGCGCGCCCATGTCGGTGGCGAGAGTCGGCTGATAGCCGACCGCCGATGGAATGCGGCCCAAGAGCGCCGACACTTCCGAACCTGCCTGGGTGAAGCGGAAGATGTTGTCGACGAAGAACAGCACGTCCTGGCCCTCTTCGTCGCGGAAATACTCCGCCAGCGTTAGGCCGGTGAGGCCGACGCGCGCGCGGGCGCCCGGCGGCTCGTTCATCTGGCCATAGACCAACGCCGCCTTGGAGCCCGGCCCGTCGGGAATGATGACCTTGGATTCCATCATCTCGTGATAGAGATCGTTGCCCTCGCGCGTGCGTTCGCCGACGCCGGCGAAGACCGAATAGCCGCCGTGCGCCTTGGCGATGTTATTGATCAATTCCATGATGATGACGGTCTTGCCAACGCCGGCACCGCCGAAGAGGCCGACCTTGCCGCCGCGCGCGTAAGGCGCCAGCAGGTCGACCACCTTGATGCCGGTGACCAGAATCTCGGCTTCGGTCGACTGATCGATGAACTCGGGCGCCGGCTTGTGGATCGGCGAGGTCGTCTTGGTTTTGACCGGACCGCGCTCGTCGACCGGTTCGCCGATGACGTTGAGGATGCGGCCAAGCGTTTCCGGTCCGACCGGCACGCGGATCGGGCCGCCGGTATCGATCACCTCGGCGCCGCGCACCAGGCCGTCGGTGGTGTCCATGGCGACGGCGCGCACCGTGTTCTCGCCGAGCTCCTGCGCGACTTCGAGCACCAGGGTCTTGCCCTGATTCTGCACATGGAGCGCGTTGAGGATGAACGGCAGCTCGCCCTCGAATTTGACGTCGACGACGGCGCCGATGACCTGCGCGACGGTGCCGGTGTTGTTCTTGGCCATGATGCTTCCCCTAGAGCGCCTCGGCGCCCGAAATGATCTCGATCAGTTCCTTGGTGATGGCGGCCTGACGCGAGCGGTTGTAGGTGATGTTGAGCCGGTCGATCATTTCGCCGGCGTTGCGCGTCGCATTGTCCATCGCGGTCATGCGCGCACCCTGCTCTGACGCGGCATTCTCCAACAGCGCGGTGAAAATCTGGACCGCGAGGTTGCGCGGCAAAAGTTCGGTCAGGATCTCACTTTCCTCGGGTTCGAACGTGTAGATCGCGCCCTTGGTATCGACCTTGTCCTTTTCCTTCGCCTCCGGAACGGCAAAAGGAATCAACTGCTGCTTGGTGACGATCTGGCTGATCGCCGACTTGAAGCGGTTGAAGACGACGGTGCAGGTGTCGAACTCGCCGGCCTCGAAACGTTCGACCAGGCGGCCGGCGATATCCTCGGCATTGGCGAAAGTCAGGCGCGGCCGGCCGATTTCGGTCAGGCTTTCAACGATCAGCTTGGCGTTGTCGCGCCGCAGCGCGTCGCGCCCCTTGCGGCCGATGGTGAAGATTTTGACCGTCTTGCCGTCGCGTTGCAGCGCGCGCAGCGTGCGGCGCGCCTCACGCAGGATGGTGGCGTTGAATCCGCCTGCCAGGCCGCGGTCCGA
>DASYXI010000001.1:0-28555 GCA_035934995.1 Allostellaceae bacterium | reverse complement strand
TGGTGGGCAATCATCGCCACATCGTCGTCTCGGACCAGGCCGGGAAATCCAACCTGCTGGCGCGGCTGCGCGAGATCGGCATCGAGGTGAAGCCCGACCACCCGAAGCTCGGCGCGCTGCTCGACGACGTCAAAAAGCGCGAATTCGAGGGCTATGCCTATGACGACGCCGGCGCCTCGTTCGAGCTCTTGGCGCGGCGCGCGCTCGACAGCGTGCCGGAATATTTCCAGCTGCAAAGCTTCCGCGTGCTGGACGAGCGCCGTTGGAACGCCAAGGGCAATCTCGTCACGCTGTCGGAAGCGACGATCAAGATCAGCGTCAAGGGCCAGCCGGGCATGACCGTCGCTGAAGGCAACGGCCCGGTCAACGCGCTCGACGCGGCGCTGCGCCAGGCGCTGCTGCCGGCATTTCCCGAGGTTGCTGAGATCCGGCTGACCGATTACAAGGTGCGCATCCTGACGCCGCAGGACGCCACCGGCGCGGTGACGCGGGTGATGATCGAGACCACCGATCGCGATGGCACGGTGTGGTCGACCTGCGGCGTGTCGACCAACGTCATCGATGCGTCCTACAACGCGCTGCACGACTCCCTGACCTACAAGCTCTGGCGCGCGGGCCGGCGGGGCTGACATGGCCGGCACGGATCGGCGCCGGACGCGGCTTTCGGGCGGCCCCGCGATCGTCCTGGTCGAGCCGCAGCTCGGCGAGAACATCGGCACGGCGGCGCGCGCCATGTACAATTGCGGCCTTACCGATTTGCGCCTGGTGAAGCCGCGCGACGGCTGGCCCAACAAGAAGGCGGTTGCCGCCGCGTCGGGCGCCGACGCCGTGCTCGACAAGGCGCGGCTTTATGACACCGTCGAGGACGCGATCGCCGATCTGCGCCGGGTCTATGCGACGACGGCGCGCGACCGTTACATGGTGAAACGCATCCTGACGCCGCGGTTCGCCGCCGGCGAAATGCGCGCGTTGATGGCGGCGGGCGAGGGCTGCGGCATCCTGTTCGGACCCGAGCGCACCGGCCTCGTCAACGAGCACATCGCGCTCGCCGAATGCGTCATCTCGGTGCCGCTCAATCCAGCGTTCTCGTCGCTCAACCTGGCGCAAGCGGTGCTGATCGTCGGCTACGAGTGGTTCGGCGCGAACGACGAAACGCCGCCGGCACAACTCGCCATGGGCCATTCCAAGCCCGCGACCAAGGACCGGCTCGTCGCGTTTTTCGAGCATCTCGAGGAAGCGCTCGACGACAGCGGCTTCATGCGCAACGCCGAGAAACGGCCGTCGATGGTGCGTAATCTGCGTAACTTGTTCCAGCGCGCGCAATGCACCGATCAGGAGCTGCGCACGCTGCACGGCGTGGTGACATCGTTCGTCGGACCGCGCAAGCGCCCGGCGAAGAAGACATAGCGCCGCCGCCGCTTGTCCGCTGTTGGCGAATTGTCTATATCCAGCCTATCGGCATGATGCCGATCCGGTCGCAGCCTACCCGGTCAAAACAAGGAGCCCCGTTTGAACGTCGAGCCTTTGGGCGCGCCATCGGCCGCATCCGTCGCGGCCTGAACCCGCCATGTACACCATTGCCAAGCGTTTCTCGTTCTCCGCCTCGCATGTCATCGGCGGATTGGCACCCGACCATCCTTGTGGCCGGTTGCACGGCCACAACTACGAGGTCGAAGTGGAGCTGCGCGGACGGGCGCTCGATGCCATCGGCTTCGTGCGCGATTTCCGCGAGCTTGCCGCGCTCAAGACCTTCATCGATGCGACGCTCGACCATCGTCACCTCAACGACGTGCTCGGCCATGACCGCACCACCACCGAGGTATTGGCCAAGTGGTTCTATGATTGGTGCAAGGCGCGCTGGCCCGAAACCGCCGCGGTACGGGTCGGCGAGACGCCGCGAAGCTGGGCCGAATATCGGCCATGACGCAGACGATCGCCATTAGCGAAATCTTCGGTCCGACGGTTCAGGGCGAGGGGCCCTTGATCGGCCGGCCCACCGTGTTCGTGCGCACCGGCGGCTGCGACTATCGTTGCCGGTGGTGCGACACGCTCTATGCCGTGCTGCCCGAGCATCGTGACGAATGGACGCCGCTCACGGCGGACGAGATTGTGGCGAGGATCGACGCGCTGACAGCCGGTCAACCGGTGCTGGTGACATTATCGGGCGGCAATCCGGCCTTGCAGCCGCTCGAACCGCTCATCACTTTGGGTCGTCGTGCCGGCCATTGTTTCGTGCTCGAGACGCAAGGCAGCGTTGCCCGCGACTGGTTTGCGGCGCTCGACTGGCTGATTCTTAGTCCCAAGCCGCCGTCGTCGGGCATGGCAACCGATTGGGCGGCCTTCGAGGCTTGCCTGGCGGCGGCGGGCGAAACGCCGCGTCGGGCGCTCAAGATCGTGGTGTTCGACGACGCGGATTATGCCTATGCGCGCGCGACGGCCGCGCGCTTTCCGAGCCTGCCGATCTATCTTCAGACCGGCAATCCGGCGCCTGAGCTCGGACGCGACGATCCATCGGGCAGCGAAGCCGATTTCGACACGCTGCGTCAGCGGACGCGCTGGCTCATCGAGCGAGTTGCATCCGATCGCTGGTTCGACGCGACGGTCTTGCCGCAACTCCACGTTCTCGTGTGGGGTAATCGGCGCGGTGTCTAGCCTGGTCTACAAGATCGTCGCGGCGGCGGAATGGCGCGCGGCCGAGCACGACGGCGTCTTTCGCGGCGCGCCGGTGGATATCGGCGACGGCTATATCCATCTCTCGACCGCTTCGCAGGTGCGCGAAACTGCCGGGCGGCATTTTTCCGGTCAGGCCGATCTGTTGCTGGTGGCCTACGACGGCGCCGGTCTCGGTCCGGCGCTTAAATGGGAACCGTCGCGCGGCGGCGCATTGTTTCCACACCTTTACGGCACGCTCGATCCGCGCGCGGCGCATTGGGTCAAACCGCTGCCGCTCGGCCGCGACGGTGCGCACGTATTCCCGGTGCTGGACGAGGGTTGACTCCTAAGAGGATATCGGCGCGACGCCAAGGCGCTGCGCCACGCGGCGCGCGGTCTCTTCGCGCTGTGCCGTGATCGCGCGTACGGCTTGCCGCGCGTTCGCCAAGACCGCGGCCGGCGCGGTTTCCGGCGTCCCGCTGTCGAACGGCGGCTCCGGCGCATATTCGATGGCGAGCTGGATGGTTTGCGCCGCCTCGTCGCCGCGCAGCATGGCGGCGACGCGCAACGCGCCGTCGATGCCCGACGTGACGCCGGCGGCGGAAACGAATTGACCGTCGACGACCACCCGCTGGTTCACGGGAATGGCCCCAAAGAGCGGCAGCAGGTGGAACGAGGCCCAATGTGTCGTCGCGCGCTTGCCCTTGAGCAATCCGGCCGCGCCGCAGATCAGCGCGCCGGTGCACACCGAGAACACCAGCCGCGCGCCTTGCGCCTGCCGCCGCACCCAGCCGAGCACCGCGTCGTCGTCCATCACGCCTTCCTGGCCGAAACCGCCGGGAATGTGCAGCACGTCGAGCTTCGGCGCGTCGGCGAGCGCCGCGTCAGGCGTCAGGTGCAGGCCGCGGCCGTCGCGCACCGCCGCGCCGCCTTTGCCGAAGATGCGATAGGTCGAATTCGGCACGCGCGACAGGACCTCAAAGGGTCCGGTGAGGTCGATCTGGTCGATGCCTTCGAACAGCAGCGCGCCGATCTGAAGATGCGTGTCGGCGGTACTCATGCGTGACCCTCCGTCTGATGCTGGGTGCGGCGTCCCGTCGGTCGCCGGAAACGTTCGCGATAGGCGCCCGGCGGCGTGCCGAGCTGGCGCAGGAAGGCGCGCCGCATGGTTTCCTCGCTGCCGAAGCCGCAAGCCGCGGCGACCGCGGCAAGACCCCTCGGCGATTCCTCGAGCCGCCGGCGCGCCGCTTCGACGCGCAGTTGGTCGACGAGCTTTGCTGGCGTGACACCAAGCTCACGGGCGAAGACGCGCGCGAACTGCCGCGGGCTGAGGCGCGCGCGTTCGGCCAAGTGCTCGACCGTGAGCGGCTTGTGCAGATTATCGGCGATCCAGGCGACGAGATCGCGCAGGCCGGCGCTCGACACCGTCTGGGCGGCGAGCGCGGCGCTGAATTGCTGCTGGCCGCCGGGCCGGCGCAGGAACATCACCAACTGACGCGCCACCGCGAGCGCCAAGCGATGGCCGTGATCCTCTTCGACCATGGCGAGCGTCAGGTCGATGCCGGCGGTGACGCCGGCCGAGGTCCAGAGATTGCCTTCGCGGGTGAAAATCGGCTCGGGATCGACCCGGATCTTCGGATAGAGCGCCGCCAATCGCGCGCACCACTGCCAATGCGTCGCCACGCGCTTGCCATCCAACAGGCCGGCCGCCGCCAGAATAAAGGCGCCGGTGCACACCGAGGCGACACGCCGCGACCGCCGTGCCAAGCGCCGCACGGCATCGCGCAGCGCGGGCTCTTCGGCGCGTTGGCGCGCGCCTTCGCCGCCGGCGACGATCAGGGTATCGAGTGGTTGCCGGTCGGCGAGCAACGCCGCCAACGACCGGCCGGCCGCGAGTTGAACGCCGGCCGTCGTCGCCGGTGTTTGACGTCGGCCGGGAATGACCGCGACCTCGATTTCGTAAAGCGGCGCCGCCGACAGCCGGCCGGCCTGGGCGAAGACTTCTGCCGGACCGGCGACATCGAGCAGCTGTGCCGGTGCGGCGGCGAGGATCAGCACGCGGCGCGGAGCAGGGCCGGACGAAGATGGAGCGGTACGAGCGATCATGGCGCCACGCTCGCAGGTTTCGGTTATGGCAGCAATGACATTATACCAACGAATACTGCCATAGCCGGGCACGCGAAAAACCCGACGGGCGGCATCGCCGCCGCCGCAACCGGTCGGGCAATGTTCAGAGTAGGATTAGACTTCGCTGACGACCGGTGTGCGGGTCGTCTTGGGCGCCACCGGCGCCGGGCCGAGCTGCTGCAGCGCTTCTTTCTCGTTCAGAAAGACGCCGTCGGGTCCGCTAATGTCGTGCACGATAAAGCCGAGCTTGAGCAGATGCTTGGTGCGCTCGATCGCGGACTCGCGCGAGTTGGTGACGGCGAGGCTCCAACGGCCGCCATCCGGCCGGCGAGTTTCCCAGCGGATCGTCCACCGTTCGCCGGTGTCGTATTCGGGCGCGGCGCGGAAGCTGGTACGAGGGCGGTACTGCATAGGAATCCTGGGTTCAACGATTGAAAAATGGCGATCGAACGGGCGGCCAACCTCGGCGGACTAATAGCCTTCGCGCTCGAGGCGCTTGCGCAGGGTTTTGCGTTGCCGGCGGACCGCTTCGGATTTCTCGCGCGCGCGACGTTCGGACGGCTTTTCGTAGGAGCGCCGCCGCTTCATTTCGCGGAACACGCCCTCACGTTGGAGCTTCTTCTTCAGGACGCGGAGCGCCTGGCCGACGTCGTTGTCGCGAACGAGAACCTGCAAAATCACTCCTTTGGCCGCTATCGGCCGAAAAACGCCCGAGCCCAGCGCGAACGGCTGGGCCGTGTGTTGAAGACGTGAAACGGAAGGCGGGTCGGGGCCGGACGAACCAGTCGGGACGCGCCGAGACATTTAGTAGGCTAACCCTAACGGATTCCTGGGAATTTTGCAAGGACGGGTATTTTGATACCGTGCTCGCCGATGACCGGCGCTGGGCCGGCGCTCTATGTCGGCGCCGGTGCGATCGTCAAGCGCTTCGTTGCGCGGCAACCGCGGTCCAGGCGGCACAAATATCGTTGTGCGTCAGGAAATTAGCGCCTGCTGCATCGGCGCGCCGCCGTTGACGGTGGTGTCTCAGTTTCACCGCTCCATGCGTACGGAGGCGGTAAATGTTGGCCATTGGGGGCGGACTCGACCTAGAGCGCTCAAGCATGATAACGTTCTCTATCGGCGGCACACTACGCCGCTAATGAGGGTTGCCATGACTGTTTGTATTGCCGCTGTCGCCGCAGGTGCGAAAGCCATCGTTGTCGTTGCGGATCGTTCAATTTCTTACATTCAGAACGGCCAAACGCGATTCAAGGCGGATGAGGGCGTCCGAAAAATTCGTGATCTTTCCGGCGGATGGGTTGCGGCGATTTCTGGGCCCTTAGATTTCGGAGAATTTGTGATTTTCGACGCCGACCAAATGTATCTGGCCGCTCAGGAGGCGCGAAAACCTATCTCCATGCCGGATTGCGTTAAGCTGGCGTATCAGAAAATTCGAAAAAAGTACGTGATAGACATGGTTCTAAAACCGAAGATGCTCTCGGAAGAATGGTTTGATGAGAAGATAAAGAATCCGATTTCGCGAACGGATGATTTTTTCAATGCGGTTGTGAAAGAGATAAACGACCTCTTCGTTGAGACAACCATAATGCTCTGTGGCTTTGAAGACGATCCGTATTCAGAGGGCGTCTCACCGGAGATTTATACCATCACGAACCCTGGCGTTTTGAACAGCGCATCGTCTGAGGCGGTTTGTGCGATAGGCATTGGGCAGGACACGGCCCTGAGTCGGCTTTTTGCGCTCGAAACTGATCCATCCGATAGCGTAGCTAAAGTCCTTTATGACGTTTACGACGCCAAGGAGGCATGCGCTGATTTCGTTCCTGACGTTGGACGCGTATGGGATGTAGAGATTCTTGTTTCCGGCAAAAATCCAGCGACACCTATGGACGCTACGAAGACGATTATTGAGAATCTATATAAATCCCATCCGCGCTCGCCGTTTGGTAAACCAGATGAATTGGCGCCGAAAGACTGGCAGGAAGTCCTCGCGGAATTTTCCGAGTGGGTAATGGGAGATCGGACGCCCGAGACAACTGTGAAGTTCGCGCGGGCGAATAGGGGCCGCGAGGATTATTCGCCCATTCCGCCAGAAGAGAAACAACCTCAGCAATCTCCCAAACGTAATCCGTCAGTCCAGCCTACATCGGCGGCACGAAAAGAAACGGAGGAGGTCGAGGCCGCCGGAGAAAAATGAAATTAACTGCGCCGCCGCATGCGGTCCCATTCGGTCGGTCCTGATTTCCTCGTATAGCTATCCATTGCATCGCGGAGCCGATCTAGATCGCTAGGGGTCGGCTCGTTCGGCGCATTTTCATATGTGTCGATAACGTCAACGATTTCGCTCATTTCCCAAATGTGATCGGTAACGCCAGCGGCCATCGCCGGGGTGACGCGCAGCGATTTGTGGACCCGGCAGAAATTGTAAAACATGAAATGCAAGTTGACCGCATGAATGTGGTTCTCGGCCTTTTTGCTGAAACCGTTTGTAAGCCGCGTGAACCGACGCATGTTCATCCGCATGGTTAGGTTCTGGCGTTCAACGTAGCTCGTCGAAATATGTTTTTTGTCCGGCTTACCGATCATGCGATGGCGCTTGCAACCGATACACGCTGGCGGACTGTAGCGGGTTTGGCCTTCAACCGTTTCGCCATACATTTTGACAAGCTGAGCGTAATCGACCTGATCGACAAAAATATCTTTCACCGCGTCTTTGTACGCGATCCATGCATCGCTCGTTAGCTGGATACGGTTAGAAACGCGGCTCGCCAGATCGGCCAGCAACGCGCGGGCACATTCAGCATTACGATTGCCAACAAACCATGACGGTACAAGCTTGGTGTCGGCGTCGATGCAAACCCATGTCCAAATGTCGCCGGCAGTACCGCGCTTATTCTCCGGCACATTCTTTTGCTTGCTGTAACAAAACGCCCAAATCTCATCGACCTGGACGCGCTTGGTTTTCAGATTGCGAAGCGCCTTGTCCTGATAGTCGGAGCAGGCGCAACCGGCGTCGATCAGCAGCTTGGTAACGGTATTGATCGAAACGTCCGTTAAGCGCGAGACGGCTCGCATAGAACTGCCCTCACACAGCAGCGAGAGAATTTGGCTTCGTTTCGGACGCGGAAGCTTGTTCATGGGATGCAATATAGCGTCCCATGCTTAAGCGGTCAAGCATTATTGCTGTTCGATAAAATCCAGGATATTATGACCAGATGATGGCCAACATACGGTGGTAGGCACGGCTCGAATTATCCACATAACTTATTGGTAACGAATAGGAAAGACGCTTTTCCTCTTGACAACGTTATCATCAGGTCATAAGTTTACATTCATCGAGGATCGCTCAGTCGAGAGCTTGCTTGAACTCGATGGTGTGGTGATGGAAGTGGGTAAGGGCTTTTGGATCGGAATTAAAGCCAAACGCGTCGAACCAACATCCGAAAGGCCACATGGAATCGACTACAGTCTGTGCTTTTATCGGCCTGATAAAACAGATGGGCGGTTGCTCTGTTACGACAACGCCCATCCGATCAAGGTTGGGAGTGGTCCTGCCACTCATCTAACCGAGACACATGACCACGTACACAAGGGTGAGACGATAAAGCCTTACCCATATAAAAATGCGGAGACGCTTCTAGAGGATTTTTGGACGGACGTGGACCAAATTCTCAAGAAGGAGGGTGTACCATGAGCGGAATGGAAATGGAGAGGGTGCTTCATATAGGCATTGCATCTCGTGCAGAGATGCGCCGTCGCACCTTGGATATTGTGAGCGGCAAATATAAGCCCACTCCCAATGATCCCAGGGTGTGGTTCACATCGCTTGAGTCTTTCGCACAGGTGTTGTCGAGCGATAACAGACTCGTATTGGAAATAATCAGGCGATCAAAGCCAACCTCAATGAGCGAACTAGCTAAACTATGCGGACGCGAGGTGAGCAATCTGTCTCGCACGCTCCATACGATGGCTAAGTACGGGTTGGTAAGTCTGACAAAGGTGGCCAACGAAAACCGTATCGTTCCTGAAGTACACTACGACAGGGTTGCTCTTGAGGTCGCTTTAGCGGCATGACACTAGACCCACTTTTGATTTACAAAAGTGGGTCTAGTGCTGCTCCTTTTTATTCCAACGGCTCTTGGCTGCCGCTCTAGCAATCTCCTGACGCCGCACTTTCGAGAGGCTCTGGGCTCTAGCTTTCCCACCTTTGAGTCCGCCTAGGCGTCCTAACGCCACGGCAGCCGGGTTCTTTCCCTGAATGGTTCTATCGGGGGAGGTTTGACCCGTAGCCATATCAACAACGAGCTTGGCTAACTGATTCGGGTCGCGGGGGCGGCGCGGTCGTTGAGCGGTCATGCATAGGAATATGCCATTTCAGGCCAGAACAACCAAGACTAAGCATGTACGCAAAAAACCAAACTGAGACACCACCCCGTTGACATCTCGCCGGCCGCCACTATAGTCCCGGCCCATTCCCAAGAACGCGGGCGCTTGCGCCCCGTCTCTCCCGCGGTGCGAGCCGCGCCGGTGAGGCCTATTGGGACAACAACAACGCGGTGAACACGGATCCACGATGAGCAAACGCGAAGGCTCGAAATACAAGATCAACCGGCGCCTCCGGGCCAATCTCTGGGGGCGCGCCAAGTCGCCGCTCAACCGCCGCGACTACGGCCCCGGCCAGCATGGCCAGCGCCGCAAGAAGCCGTCCGATTTCGGCACGCAGCTGATGGCGAAGCAGAAGCTCAAGGGCTACTACGCCAACATGGGCGAGCGCCAATTCCGCCGCATCTACGAAGCGGCGCATCGCCGCCGCGGCGATACGGGCGAAAATCTCATCGAGCTTTTGGAGCGCCGGCTCGACGCCGTGGTCTACCGCATGAAGTTCGCGCCGACGCCGTTCGCCGCGCGCCAGTTCGTCAACCACGGCCACGTCACCGTCAACGGCAAGCGCGTCAACATTTCGTCGTACCTGGTGGACGACGGCGACATCATCGAGCTCAAGGACAAGATCAAGCAGAACGCGGTCGTGCTCGAAGCCGCGAAGTCGGCCGAGCGCGAAGTGCCCGACTATCTCGAGGTCGACGCCGAGAAGTGCAAGGGCAAGTTCGTGCGCGGGCCCAAGCTCGCCGACGTGCCGTATCCGGTGCCGATGGAACCGAACCTGGTGGTCGAGTTCTACTCGCGCTGATCGCCGTCATAGCCGTCCGGTCTTTCTCTGTCGCTCGCCGCTCGGCGGGCGACAGTCGTTTTGGGCGCTCTGTCGCCGCACGCCGCTTCCGTTCTATCCTGCGTGGCAACGCGACGTCCTTGGGGAATCGCCATGGTTTGGCTGCAACTCGCTGTGATCTTGGTGTTGATCCTGCTCAACGGGTTCTTCGCCATGTCCGAGCTCGCCATCGTCTCGGCGCGGCGCGTCCGGCTGCAGGCCGCCGTCGATGCCGGCCGCGGTGGCGCACGGCTGGCGCTGTCGCTCAAGGGCGATCTCGGCCGCTTCCTGTCGACCATCCAGATCGGCATTACGGTAATCGGCGTGCTCGCCGGCGTGCTCGGCGGCGCGACCTTGGCCGACGATCTGGCGCACGCCTTCGAGAACAACCAGGGCTGGGCGGGTGTGCATGCGCACGCGGTCGCGGTCGCGGTCGTCACCGCCGCAATCTCGTTCGTCACGCTGATTTTCGGCGAGCTGACGCCCAAGCGCATCGCGCTGCGCCGGCCGGAGGCGATGGCGTCACGGGTGGCGCTGTTGCTGCTGACCTTGTGGCGGATCGCGGCGCCGCTCGAATGGCTGTTGAGCCGCGCGTCGGACCTGGTGCTCAAGGCGCTGCCGTTGCCGCCGGCCGAACCGGTGGCGGCGACCGAACAGGAAATCGCCTATCTCCTGCGTGAGTCCGCGGCCGCGGGCCATTTCGAGGCGGCGGAACACGCCATCATCCAGATGGCGCTGCGTCTGGGCGACCGGTTGCTCGGCGCGGTGATGACGCCGCGCACCGAGGTCGAAGGGCTCGATCTCGGCGATCCGGACATTGAAAACCGGCAAAAAATCGTCCGCAGCGATTTTTCGCGCTTTCCGGTGTTCGAGGGCGAGCCGCGCCACCTGGTCGGCGTCGCGCAGGTCAAGGACGTGGTGACACAGCTTCTGTCCGACAAGCCGTTCGACCTGCGCGCGGTGATGAAGCCGCCGGTGTTCGTGCCCGAAACCGTCACGGCGCTGCACGCGCTCGAGCTGTTCCGCCGTACCGGCGTGCCGATGCTGTTCGTGGTCGACGAATACGGCGATTTCCAGGGCATCGTCACGCTGCACGACATCCTTCAGGCGCTGGTCGGCGACATCGTCTTCCGCGGCGAGAAGCCGGCGTTGCCGATCGTGCGCCGGGACGACGGCAGCCTCGAGGTCGAGGGTCTGGTCGGCGTCGACGAAGTTCGCGACGTGATGCCCTTACCGATCTCGGCGGGCGAGAAGAAGGGCGCGTTCCATACGGTCGGCGGGCTGGTGATGGCGCGGCTCAATCGCATTCCGCAGACCGGCGACAAGGTGCGCGTCGGCGGATTCCTCCTTGAGGTGCTCGCCATGGACGGCCGCCGCGTCGACCGCGTGCGCATCGTGCCGCCGGCGAAGACGAAGGCGCGCCAAAGCGCGGCGGGATAGGCCATGGCGGACAAGGAACCCGAACAATTGTCGCTCATGCGCGAGCTCGTCGAGCTGTCGGCCGAGCGCTCGTACATGAATGCCGAACGCACGCTCTCGGTCTGGGTGCGCACCGCGCTGGGGTTGATGATTTGCGGCCTTGCCGTCGATCGCTTCGGCCTGTTCGTCGTCGAGCTTCCGGTCGGCCCTGGTGACGCCGCGCACCATTCGAATACGGCCTCGAATTGGGTCGGCGTTGCGCTGGTCGCTCTCGGTGTGGCGATGGCGGTCGCGACCGGCATTCGGTTTTATGCGTATTCCGCTGCCTACCGGCGCCAGCACCACCGTCCGCCGGATTATCACGCACCCGTTCTCGGGCCGTTTTTCGCCGCGATGGTCGCCGTGTTCGGCGTCGCCGTGCTGATCGTCATGGTCGTGGTTGCGTGGTGATCCACCGCGTCTTGCCTGCAAAAGGCCGAGCCTCTAGGGTTCGGCGCAACGTCAAAGAAAAATGCGGGGAGGCATTGATGCGGCTTTTCACGCGAGCGCTTGGAACGGCATTGGTCGCGGCCTGCCTGTCGGTCGCGCCGGCGCGCGCCGCCAGCACATACGACATCCCCGTCGTCGCCTCGCTCACCGGCGGCGGCGCCTTCCTCGGCCAGGAAGAGCAGCAGGCGATCCAGATCCTCGAAAAGCTGGTGAATCAGACCGGCGGCATTCACGGCCGCAAGGTCAATTTCGTCTTCCACGACGATCAATCGTCGCCGCAGCAATCGGTGCAGCTCGCCAACCAAGTGCTGGCGGCGAAGCCGATTGTCGTTCTGGGCACCACGCTCGTCGCCGGCTGCAACGCGATGAGTCCGCTGATGCAGAACGGTCCGGTGATGTACTGCTTCTCGCCGGGCATCCATCCGCCGGCCGGCGGCTATGTCTTCACCGGTGGCGTATCGACCTTCGATCAGGCGCAGGCGCTGGTGAATTATTTCCGCGCGCGCGGCTGGACGCGCCTGGCGCTGATGACCTCGACCGACGCCACCGGCCAGGACGCCGACAAGGGCTTCGCCGAGCTGCTGGCGCGGCCGGAGAATAAGGGCATCACCATCGTCGCCCACCCGCATTTCAATCCGACCGACGTCAGCGTCAGCGCCCAGATCGAGGAGATCAAGGCGGCCAAGCCGCAGGCCTTCATTGGCTGGGCGACCGGCGCGCCGTCGGCGACGATCTTCCGCGGCGCGGTGCAAGGCGGCCTCACGGTGCCGATGGATAGCACCGGCGGCAACATGACCTATGCGCAGATGCACCGCTTCGCGGCCTTCCTGCCGCACGAGCTTTATCTGCCGTCGTCGGTCTGGGCGGTGCACGGCGATCCGCGCGTCAAGCTCGATCCGGCGGTGGCGAAGAAGCAAAACGACTATTTCGCCGCCTTCGCCGCCGCCGGCGCGAAGCCTGACGAAGGCTCGATCCTCGGTTGGGATCCGGCGACCATCGTCGTCGACGCGCTGCGCACGTTGCCGGTGAACGCCACGGCGCAACAACTGCGCGATTACCTGCTCAAGGTGAAGGGTATCGCCGGCGTCAACGGCGTCTACGATTTCGCCGCCGCGCCGCAGCGCGGCCTGACGCTCAACAACATCGTCGTCTCGGTGTGGGACGCCAAGGCCGACACCTGGAGAGTTGTGGCTTCACCCACGGGCGTGCCGCTCAAGTGACGCCGCTGCGCTTGTGCCGTATGGACGAAGTCGGCGATGACGCGCCGCTGCGCGTCGAGGCGGCCGGCGCGGTTTATGCTGTCGCGAAATCGGCCGGCGCCATCTTCGTGCTCGCGGACCAATGCACGCATGGGCCCGGCAAGTTGTCGGAAGGCACCGTGCTCGGCAGCGAGCTCGAATGTCCGTCCCACCAAGGCCGTTTCGACCTCCGCACCGGCAATCCCACTTATCCGCCCTGCACCGAGACGGTGCGGACCTGGACAGCGACCGTGAAAGCAGGCGAAATATTCATCGACCCCGACGAGCCCGCCAAGCCGGGCTGAAGGAGCCGCGATGAAACGCATCGCCATCAGCATGGGCGATCCGGCCGGCATCGGCCCCGAGATCGCGTTGAAGGCGGCGCTCGATCCGCGCGTCACGCGCCAATGCCGGCCGTTGCTGGTCGGCGATCCCAAGGTGCTGGCGATTCATGCCAAGGCCGCCGGCCTGTCGCCGCGAGTCAAATCCTTCGCCAACGCCGCGTCGGCCGATTGGAGCGGCGACGAGGTCCGGCTTTTGTCGCTCGACCTGCTGCACGGCGGCACGGTCGCGCTCGGCACCGTCAGCGCCGCGCACGGCCGCGCGTCGCTGGCCTCGGCCAAGGCGGCGATCGACGCCGCACTGGCCGGCGCGGTCGATGCCGTGATCGCCGCGCCGCAGACCGAAGGCGCGATCAAGGCCGCCGGCGTCGAATTCGACGGCTATCCCAGTTTCGTCGCGCGCTGCACCGGCACGCCCGTCGACGATGCGTTTCTGATGATCTGCTTCGACGACAAGCGCATCGCGCATGTCACGCTGCACGTCAGCCTGGCGCGTGCGATATCGCTCGTCACCCAGGATCGCGTCGGCCGCGCGCTTGCTGCGGTCGATCGCGCGCTTCGGCAAATCGGCATCGCGCGCCCGAAGATCGCCGTGTCGGGTCTCAATCCACATGCCGGCGAGGGCGGTCTCTTCGGCCAGGAGGAGATCGACATCATCGTGCCGGCGATCGCCGCCGCGAAGGCGTCGGGCATCGCCGCCGAAGGGCCGTTTCCCGCCGACCTGATGTTCCATCGCACCGGCTATGACGCGTTCCTGGTGATGATCCACGACCAAGGCCACATCGTCGCCAAGTTGCTCGGCCGCAACCGCGCCGCCGGTCTCACCATCGGCACGCCGGTGTTGTTCTCGTCGGTGGCGCACGGCTCGGCGCTCGACATCGCCGGTCAGGGTCAAGCGAGCCACGCGGCGATCGTCGAAGCGGTCGAGCGTCTCGTCGGTAGCGCGCACGCGAAAGCGGCGTAACACGACTCGTGATTCAAACCGTTTCGACTCGGCGGCACGGCGTCTTTCGCTGGCGTGAATGCGTTCGCGTTCTGTTATAGTCACGCCGTGACTTTTATTTTTTTGGAGGAGATGCGTGGCTAGACGAGTGAAGCGTAAGACGAAGTCGAGCAAAACGATCCGCGCCAACAAGCGCAAGGGCAAGGCGAAAGCGAAGCGCCGCAATCAGCGCCGTCGCGCCACGCGCCGTTAGCGCGGACGCCACCGGGGAAGGACGCGGACACCGTTCGCGTCCTTCGCCGTTTCCGGAGGCGGCTTTGTTGCCGGACGGCCATGTCCGTGACGCAGTTGCCGCCAAGCTTGTCACTCCCTACATAGGCGCGCATGGCTGCGTCCCTGCCCACTATCTTCGTTTCGCACGGTTCGCCGATGCTGGCGGTCGATCCCGGCGTCACCGGCGAGTTCTGGAAAAAGCTCGGCCGCGAGCTGCCGCGACCGAATGCCGTGCTCGCGGTTTCGGCGCATTGGACGACGCGCGAGCCGACCGTCAACGCGCCGCCGATCAACGAAACGATCCACGATTTCTACGGCTTTCCCGAAGCGCTCTATCGCATCCGGTATGACGCGCCGGGTGCGCCCGCGCTCGCCGATCGCGTGGTTTCGCTGCTCGAGGCCGTGTCGATTCCGGTGCAGATCGATGCCCAGCGGGGCCTCGATCACGGCGCGTGGGTGCCGTTGCAGAACATGTATCCCGATGCCGACGTGCCGGTAGCCCAGCTTTCGGTGCAGCCGCAGCGCGACGCGCGCTGGCACGTGCGTTTGGGTCAAGCGTTACGGCCGCTGAGGGACGAAGGCGTGCTGGTGCTGGCGACCGGCGGCGCGGTGCACAATCTGCGCGAGATGGCGCGCGACGGCGGCCCGACGCCCGCGTGGGCCAAGAATTTCGATGAGTGGCTCGTCACGACGCTCGCCGCCGGCAAGGAAAAGGATTTCCTCGATTGGGAAGCCGCCGCGCCCGAAGCCAAACGCGCGCAGCCGACGCCCGAGCATTTCCTGCCGATCTTCGTCGCCTATGGCGCCGCCGGCGATCATCCGAAGGTGACGCGCCTCAATCAGGGCTTCACGCTCGGCAGCATGAGCATGGCGGCCTATCAATTCGCCGCCTGATCACCGCGAGCGGGTGTCAGCGCGCGGCACGCGCTGAAATTACCCGTTCATAAACGCTCGTCGCCAGCACGACGAGCCCGACGGCGATCACCTGGGTTCCCAGGTCGAGAAAGGTGACGTCGAACGGGTGGAAGAACTGGAGCGCGAAGGCCGCGATCGAGGCGACGCCCAATCCGCCCATCGCGGCGACGCGCATCGGCGCCAGCGGCGCCGCTCGGTGCAGCAGGTAAAGCAGGCTGACGCCGAGCGGCACGCTCACGCCGACGATGAATTTCAGGCAATCCCAGCTCGAGCCCAGCGCCCAGCCGTCGGTGAACCAGTGGCGGTAACAGTTGTAGCCCATCGACGCGAGCCACAAGGCCAACGTCGGCAGCGGCAATAGCGCCCACGCAGCCGAACGGTCTGGCAGGCTGAGATGGAAGGCGGCAACCACCGCCAGGATGCCGGTCAGCAACATGCCGGCCACCTCCCAATCCAGCCGCGTGTCCTGCAATCGCCGCAAGGATAGCGTCAGATCGGAGAACAGAAAGATCGCGAGCGCAATCAGGGCGCCAACCGTACCAAGCCACAAGGCGGCGCGCAGCGCCGGCGGACGCAAGCGTTTGACCGGCTGCGCCTTGGCCGCGAGCGCCTCGATCAAACGCATCGTATCGTCGTCGGTCACAACTCTTCTCCGGTCAGCCGTTGGCGCAATGTCTTGACGGCGCGATGCATGTTGACCTTGAGCGCGGCGATCGATTTGCCGGTTTCGGCGGACGCCTCCGCCAGGCTCAAACCCCGAACCTTCAGCAACTGCACGGCCTCGCGTTGCTGCGCTGGCAGGTTGGCGATGGCCGCACGGAGGCCTTCCGCGGTTGTCGGCATCTCTGCATGTCTATTCGCCGCGACGTCGGCAAAGGTTTCATAGGCATATTCATCGAAAATCTCGTGGATTTCCGTGCGCCGATGGCGGCGCAGCGCGTCGATGGCGCGCCGCCGGGCGATCGCCGCCAGCCACGGCCGGAACGGCCGTGCCGGATCGTAAGTATGACGCACGCGATGCACGGTCAGCAGCACGTCCTGCGTCACTTCGTCGGCTCGTTCGGGCCGGCCATGAAGGCTGCGCACCACGTTGCGGATGTAGGGCAGGACCTCGCGTAGCAACGTCTCATAAGCTTTGCGGTCGCCGTCCTGCGCCGCTGCCATGAGGGCATCCCACTGCTCGCCGTGTCGGTTGCCTGGTTGCACGTTCCCGTCGCGTCCGCCGCGCTTGCCGATCGGGTGTAACCTCGGACCCGTCTGCGGCGAACCTCATAATGCCGCCCTCCTGGTGGGGGCAACAACAACCGATGAGGTCCTTCATGAATCGCCGCATTTTCACCGCCTCGACGCTCGCCGCCGCAGTCGGCCTGGTGCTCGCCGCACAGGTTCCGCAGACCGTGGCCCAGGGCATGTCACAAGGCGAAGAGATGATGAAACTGCCGCCCGGTGCCAACGCCGCGGTCGTCAAACAGAACATGGACCGCATGGCGCAACAGCACCTGGAGAAGTGTTTCGGCATCAACGCCGTGGCCAAGAACGACTGCGCCGAGGGTGTGCATTCCTGCGCCGGTCAGGCGACGACGGCGCGCGATACGAAGTCGTTCGTTCTCGTGCCGGCAGGCGACTGCTCGAAGATCGCCGGCGGCTCGCTCAAGGCCAGCTGAACAAGGAGCGGCGGATGCCTATTTCCACGACCGCCGCGACTGCGTGCGGTCCGATCCCTGCCCGCGCGGGGATCGGGCTGCGCTTTCCGCATCATCGCATTGTCGCCGAAACGCGACCCGAGATCGCATGGCTCGAGGTGCATACCGAGAACTATCTCGGCGGCGGCGCGACGCCTGCGTGGCTCGATGCCATCCGCCGCGATTATCCGATCTCGTGCCACGGCGTTGGCCTGTCGCTTGGCACCGCCGAGGGGCTCGATCGCGATCATCTCGCGCGTATCGGCGGCGCGATCGAGCGTTTTGCGCCGGCGCTGGTTTCCGAGCACCTGTCGTGGAGCGTTGCCGGCGGGCAGTATCTCGCCGACCTCCTGCCGCTGCCGTTGACCGAGGAGGCGCTCGCCGTCGTCTGCCGGAACGTCGATGAGACGCAGGAATTCCTGCGCCGCCGCATCCTGGTTGAGAATCCATCGAGCTATTTGCGCTATCGGCATTCCCTTATCCCAGAGTGGGAATTTCTCGCCGCAGTCGCCGCGCGCACCGGTTGCGGCATCCTTTGCGACGTCAACAACATCTACGTGAGCGCGCAGAATCACGGCTGGGACGCTTCGGTCTATCTGGCCGCCTTGCCGCCGACGGCAATCGGCGAGATCCATCTCGCCGGCCACGCCGTCCGCCGGCTCGACGACGGCTCGATCCTGCGCATCGACGATCACGGCTCGCGCGTCGCGCCGGCGGTATGGATGCTCTACGCCGAGGCGCTCGACCGCTTCGGGCCGGTGCCGACGCTGATCGAATGGGACACTCACATTCCGCCGCTCGCGACGCTGCTCGACGAGGCATGCAGCGCCCAGGCGCTGCTCGACCGATGCGACAGAAAGGGAAGCCATGCCGACGCTGCGTGAACTCCAACGCGACGTCGTGCGCGCTTTGATCGCCGGCGACGATGCTGCGGCGATACATCTCGTCGCCGACGGTCTCGCACCTGCGGCGCGGCTCGCCGTCTATCGCAACACAATCGTTGCGAGCCTCACCGCCGCACTGCGCCTGTCCTATCCCGCTGTGCATCGTCTTGTCGGTGCGGCGTTCTTTGAAAGCGCGGCACAGCTGTTCCTCGCGGCGCAGCCGCCCCGCGGCGCTTGCCTCGACGATTACGACCCTGGCTTTGCCGGTTTCCTGGCTGACCTCGCACCCGCCGCGTCGATCCGCTATCTCGCCGGCGTGGCGCGGCTCGACTGGGCGGTCAATCGGGCGCTCCACGCGCCCGACGCCGACGGTCTCGATCCCGCCCGGCTCGCCGCGGTTGCTGCGGCCGACGAGCCGCGCCTCCGCTTCGTGCCGCATCCATCGGTCGGGCTGGTGCGCGCCAACCATCCAGTCGATGCGATCTGGCGCGCCGTCCTGGCGCAGGATGACGCGGCGATGGCCGCGATCGAACTCGACGCCGGCCCCGTGTTCCTGCTCGTCCGCCGTGCCGCCGACGGTCCCGCGATCACGCGGATCGCACCGGCCGCCTGGCGGTTTACCGCGTCGCTTTGCACCGGCCGGTCCTTGCAGGACGCGATTGCAACGGCGGGCGACGTCGATGCCGCGGCGCTGCTCGCGGGCCATCTGATCGACGGCGTGTTCACCGACTTTGCCGTCGACGAAGGCAGCGGCCGTTAACCGATGGAGGATCTGACGTGAATGCTCAGACGATGTCCCTGGCCCATACGGCCCCGGCGCGTGCCGCCGCTGGCGCGCTGCGCTGGCTTGACGCCGTGCCCTATACGCTGCTGGCGATCCCGCTGCGGCTGGCGCTGGCGACGGTGTTCTGGAACTCGGCCGTGGCGCACCTCGCCAACTGGCAGACGACGCTTTATCTCTTCGCCGATGAGTACAAGGTGCCGTTGCTGCCGTCAGACTTCGCCGCCACCATGGCAGTATCGATCGAGGTCTCGACGCCGGTGCTGCTGGTGCTTGGGCTTTTGACCCGGCCGGCGGCGTTCGTCTTGCTCGGCATGACGACGGTGATCGAAGTCTTCGTCTATCCCCAAGCCTGGCCGACGCATATCCAGTGGGCGGCGATGATGCTCGTTCTGCTGTGCCGCGGCCCCGGCAAGTTGTCGCTCGACTATCTCGTCCGCCGGTGGATCGAGAAATAACGTCCTCGCAACGGGAGACCCCTCCGCAAACTGACCCGCTCGGTCTGCTGGCGGCGGGCTCGTCTATGGCTTCGCGCCGAGCCGCTTCAAGCCGTCGCTGGCCTGACTCATCTTGGGATCGAGCTTGAGCGCAGCGCGGTAATCGGCGACCGCCTGATCGTGCTTGGCGAGCTTTTCGTAAATCTCCGCCCGGGTCTCAATCACCGCCGCGTTGTTCGGCGCCAGCAGGATCGCCATGTTGGCGTCGCGCAGGGCGTCGTCGTCCTTGCCGAGCTGGTGATAGGCCCAGGCGCGGTTGTTAAAGGCGAACGCCAGCATCGGCTTGGTCTGGTGCTGCGTCTGGATGATCGTCGTGCAGCCGATAATCGCCTGCGCGGGATCGTGACTGCCGCATTGCGTGGCGGCGGTCTTTTCGCCCCCGCTCTGCGCCCAGGCCGGCGATGCCGCCAGCATCGCGATCAACGCGAAAGGAATCCGACGCATTTTCCCGAACCCGTGCAAAAACTCAGGCGCGCGTCGCGACGCCTTTGTCGGCGAGCACCTGCTTGAGCTCGCCGTTTTCGTACATCTCGCTGACGATATCGCAGCCGCCGACGAACTCGCCCTTGACGTAGAGCTGCGGAATCGTCGGCCAGTTCGAGAATTCCTTGACGCCCTGACGGATCGCCGGATCGGCGAGCACGTCGACGCCTTTGAACTTGACGCCCATCTGCGTGAGGATCTGCACGACGCGGGCGGAGAAGCCGCATTGCGGGAAAACCGGCGTGCCCTTCATGAAAAGCACGACCGTGTTGTCGGCGATATCCTGCTTGATGCGATCGGTAACGGTGGCGTCAGTGGTCATCATATCCTCGTGCTGAACGAAGTTATTCCTCGGGTGGGCTGGTTTGCAGCGCCAGCGCATGCAACTCGTTGCCCATGCGGCCTTGCAGCGCGGCATAGACCATCTGGTGCTGCTGCACGCGCGTCTTGCCCTTGAACGCGGCCGAGACGACGAGCGCGGCATAATGGTCACCGTCGCCGCGCAGATCCTCGATGGTCACGCGCGCGCCCGGCAGGCCGTCCTTGATCAGTCTTTCGATCGTCGCCGCGTCGAGCGCCATTCGCGTTCCTATTGCGCCATGTAGGCGGGCAGCCACGCCTCGTTGAGGCGCTTCAATTCCGCCACGGATATGGCATTGCCTCCTGCCAGAGTCAACGCGGGGCCGCCGGTCTTTCCCACAACGCGCGCGGGGACATCGGCCTTCTGCGCCGCTTGGAGCAGGGCATCCGCGCTGGCGCAGGTCAGCACATAGCGCGCCTGATCCTCGCCGAACCAGAAGCCATGCGCCGGCTGGTCTTGCGGCGTCGACAGCGTTGCGCCGATGCTGGTCGCCATCGCCATTTCCGCGAGCGCGACAAGGAGCCCACCGTCCGACACATCGTGACAGGCGGAAACCGTGCCGGCGCGGATCTGTGCGCGCACGAAATCGCCGTTGCGCCGTTCGGCCTTGAGGTCGATCGGCGGCGGCGCGCCGTCCTCGCGGTCGAGCAATTCGCGCAGATAAAGCGACTGGCCGAGCCAGCCTTTGGTCTGGCCGATGACGACGATCACCTCGCCCGCGTGCTTGAAGCCGAGGGACATGCTCTTCGCCGCGTCGTCGATCAAGCCGACGCCGCCGATGGCAGGTGTGGGTAATATCCCGCTGCCGTTGGTCTCGTTGTAGAGCGAGACGTTGCCCGAAACGACCGGATAGTCGAGCGCGACGCAGGCCTCGCGCATGCCTTCGATGCTTTGGGCGAACTGCCCCATGATCTCGGGCCGTTCGGGATTGCCGAAATTCATGTTGTCGGTGATGGCAAGAGGCAGCGCGCCGACCGCGGTGAGATTGCGCCAATTCTCGGCGACGGCCTGCGCGCCGCCGCGCTTCGGATCGGCGGCGCAGTAGCGCGGCGTGCAATCGGTGGCAAGCGCCAGCGCCTTGTTGCGGCCGGCAATGCGCACGATTGCGGCGTCGCCGCCGGGCCGCTGCACGGTGTGGCCCATCACCAGATGATCGTATTGTTCCCAGATCCAGCGCTTCGACGCGAGATCGGGGCAGGCGACGAGCTGCTTCAACGCCGCGATCGGTTCGCGCGCCTCGACGCTCTTCGCCGCGATTTCCGGCAAGGCCGGCGCGGGCGTCCACGGGCGTTCATAGAGCGGCGCCTCGGTGACCAACGGCCCGACCGGCATGTCGGCGACCGTGCGGCCGCTCATGGTCAGCACCAGCCGGCCATTGTCGGTGACGCGGCCGATGACGGCGAAGTCCAATTCCCATTTGTCGAAAATCCTGCGCGCGAGCTCCTGCCGCTCGGGCTTCAAGATCATCAGCATGCGCTCCTGGCTTTCGGAGAGCATGATCTCATAGGGACTCATCTTCTCTTCGCGCGTCGGCACCTGGTCGAGCGCGAGCTCGATGCCGAGCCCGCCTTTACCGGCCATTTCGACCGACGACGAGGTGAGTCCGGCCGCGCCCATGTCCTGAATGGCGACGATGGCGTCGCTTTCCATCAACTCGAGACAGGCTTCGATCAGGAGTTTTTCTGTAAAAGGGTCACCAACTTGGACCGTCGGCCGCTTGCTTTCGTTGTCCGCGCTGAATTCGGCCGAGGCCATGGTGGCGCCGTGGATGCCGTCGCGGCCGGTCTTGGCGCCGACATAGATCACCGGATTGCCCGGGCCGGCGGCCGCCGAATAGAAGATGCGATCGGCGCGGGCGAGGCCCACGGTCATCGCGTTGACCAGGATGTTGCCGTTGTAGCTCGGATGGAAATTGCACTCGCCGCCGACCGTCGGCACGCCGACGCAATTGCCGTAGCCGCCGATGCCGCGCACGACGCCGTCGATCAGGTGTTTGGTCTTGGGATGATCCGGACTGCCGAAGCGCAGGGCGTTCAGGTTGGCAATCGGCCGGGCGCCCATGGTGAAGACGTCGCGCAAGATGCCGCCGACGCCGGTGGCCGCGCCCTGATAAGGCTCGATGAACGACGGATGGTTGTGGCTCTCCATCTTGAAGATGGCGGCGTCGCCGTCGCCGATGTCGATGACGCCGGCGTTCTCGCCGGGGCCGCAGATGACGCGCGCGCCGGTCGTCGGCAGCTTCTTGAGCCAGACCTTCGACGATTTGTAGGAGCAATGCTCCGACCACATCACCGAGAAGATGCCGAGCTCGGTGAAATTCGGCGTGCGGCCCATGATGCGGCAGGCGCGCTTGAATTCCTCTTCGGACAGTCCGAACTGCCGCGCCTGATCGAGGGTCGCCGCGGATTCCGCGCCGGTGTCCGGACTCACGCCAGCGCCTCGGCGAGCGAGGCGAAGAAGCCTTGGCCATCGGTGCCGCCCAAGAGCGGATCGGTCGCATTCTCGGGATGCGGCATCAATCCCAGGACGTTGCGTTTTTCGTTGAGGATGCCGGCGATGGCGCGCGCCGAGCCGTTGTCGTTGGCCTGGTCGACGAGTTCGCCGCCCTCGCTGCAATAGCGGAAGGCGACGCGGCCGTCGCCTTCGAGCCGGTCGAGCGTGTCCTTGTCGGCGAAATAATTGCCGTCGTGATGCGCCACCGGCACGCGGATCACTTGGCCGGCATTGTAGCGCCGCGTGTAGACGCTCTGGCTGGTCTCGACGCGCAGATGCACGTCCTTGCAATGGAAGCGCAGCGTGCGATTGGTCAGCAACACGCCGGGCAAAAGGCCGGCCTCGGTGATGATCTGGAAGCCGTTGCAGATGCCGAGCACCGGCGTGCCGGAATCGGCGCGCGCCTTGACCTCGCGCATGATCGGCGAATGCGCCGCCATGGCGCCGCAGCGCAGATAATCGCCATAGGAAAAGCCGCCCGGAATGACGATGAGATCGGCCTTGGGCAGGTTGGTATCGCGGTGCCAGACCTTCAGCGGCGGCTTGCCGGTCGCGCGGTGCAGCGCGTCGTGCACATCCTGCTCGCGATTCGAGCCAGGGAACAGGATGATCGCGGCTTGCATGGACGGGCGGCCTCGGGCGCGGACTACGCCCTTGAGATAGCCCGCGCCGGGCAGCCGATCAAGGCCGGCCGGCGGCGACTCGGCGTGACGTTACGACGCGCGCGCCAACAAACCGGTTTGCGCCGGCCGCGCCACCGGTTCGAGCACGCGCGCCGCGCCAAAATTGATGCGCACGACGGTACCGGCGCCGAGCCGGCTGTCGATCGCCAAGGCGGCGCCATGCAGCTCGACCAGCGATTTCACCAGCGGCAGGCCGAGGCCGGTGCCATCGTACTTGCGCGTATAGGCGTTCTCGACCTGGGCGAACGGCGTCAACGCCACCGCGATGTGCTCATCGGTCATGCCGATGCCGGTATCGGCGACCGCCAGCTCGACGTTGCCGTCCGGCAATCGCGCCAGCCGCACCACGACGTCGCCACCCACCGGCGTGAATTTGACCGCATTCGACAGCAGGTTGAGCAGGATGTGGCGCAGCGCCCGCTGATCGGCGCTGAGGGTGATGGTTTCCACCGGCAGCTCGCTCGACAACGCCAGGCGGCCGGCCTCGGCGCGTTCGCTGAAGACGCGCACGATGGTCTCGATCAGCGACTTGATATCGATCGGCTCGTCGTGCAGCACCATCTTGCCTTGCTCGATCTTCGCCATGTCGAGCACGTCGTTGATGATGGACAGCAATTGCGTGGCGGCGTTGTTGATGTCGATGATGTACTCGCCGTAGCGCGGCGGCTCGATCTTGCCGAAAGCGCCGCTCTGCATCAGGTCGGTGAAGCCGATGATGGCGTTGAGCGGCGTGCGCAGCTCGTGCGTCATGATGGTGAGGAATTGCGACTTGGCCTCGTTCGCCGCCTCGGCGCGGCTGCGCGCGTATTCGAGTTCGCGGTTGCGCCGCTGCGTCCGCGCCATGCTCAGACGCAGCACCGACAGCGCGCTACCGACGCCGGCATAACTTCCGTTGCGCGCGACGATGAAGCCGCTCCGCAGCGCCGACGGCTTCTCGTTGGCGATGATCGCCTCGAGCTCGTCGACGCTCACCGACTGATCGACGATCAGCGGCTGCGCATCCATCAAATGCGTCACCGGCTTGTCGGCATAGAGCGCGTTGCCGTATTTGTGCGCGAGGCTCGACAGGAACGTCGTCCGAAAGATCAGTCCGACAGGCCGGTCGCCGGCGACGACGGGGACCGAGATGAGCTCGGCGTCGTTGCGGAAGCGTTCGTAGACGGCGGCGTTGGTCGTCTCCGGCGGCACCGGCGCGATGTCGAGCAGCACGTCGGCCAGATTGGCGTGGCCGCTGTCGTCGAGCAGGGCGGGCAGGGGTGACGGCGACAACATCTGCAGAGGAATCCGTTGTTGGCGGTCGGACGCTAGGCGTCGAACGCTAATTCTTCCTGAATAGACGGTCGTTTCCCGATTTTGTTGCGTGCCTATCGCACGCAATGACACGCAACTGAAAAATTTCCCGCCGAATATGACGAAGCGATTTCAGTTTTATTGCAAACGCGCGCTGTCGCCGAGTGCGGTGACCATCGCGTTGACCAGCGGCTTGAGATGGAACGAGCCGCCGGCCGGCGTGATCGCGACGCGGCCGCCGATTTTTTCGACGGCGGCGCTCACGACCGGACCGATCGCGGCGATCTTGGTGCGCGCCAATCCGTCGCGCAGTTGTGCTTCCATTCCGCGTGCGCGCGCGACCGCGGCCAGGCGTTCGAGCTGCATCGAACCGGTGAAGGCGATGGCGTCGAGCTTGCCGTCCGCCATCGCGCCGATCAACGCCGCAACCTGATCGCTCTCGGCGTCGCTGGCGTAAGCATAGGGCAGCACCGGGTCGGCCTTGGCGCCGGCCTGCGCGAGGAAATCGAGCAGCGGTGCGTTGGGATTGCCCGGATAAAGCTGCACGCCCACGCCGCGACCCTTGAGATTCTCATGCGCCAGCGTGGCGATAATGCCGGCGGTTGTTGGCTCGACGGCACTCAATCCTGCCTTGAGACCAAGCTCACGCAGCGCCCGCACCGGTTTCGGGCCGCGCGTGACGGTGCGCAGCTTGCCGAGCGCGGCAACCGTATCGGCCTCGATGCCGGCGCGCCGGGCAATGCCGATGAGGCGACGCAGGCCCTCGCCGGTGAGCAAAATCAGATCGTCGAACTTTCCCGCGATCAGCCGCTTGAGCCAGGCTTCGGCCGGCGCCGGATCGTCCAGCTCGCGGATCGCCACGAGCGGGCAGCGCAAGGTTTCTGCGCCTTGCTCTTCGAGCATGCGGGCGAACAGGTCGAGCTCGCGGCTTTCGGGCACCGCAATACGCTTGCCGGAGAGGGGACCGGTCATGCCACGCGCCTCACAAAAAGCGTGCGGACGTTAGGGCTGAATCTCGACGCGATAACTTTCGATCAGCGTATTGGCGAGCAGCTTCTCGCACATCGTCTCGACCGCGCGCTTGGCCTTGGCCGGATCGCTCTCGCTCAATTCAAGATCGATCACCTTGCCCTGCCGCACTTCGCCGACGCCGCTGAAGCCGAGCGAGGCGAGGGCGTGCGAGATCGCCTTGCCTTGCGGGTCGAGCACGCCCGTCTTGGGCATGATCTGGACGCGCGCCTTCACCATTATTGCACGGCCTGCGGCGCGCGCGCGTCGCCGGGCGCGGCTTCGTTCAGCAAACCGAGCCGCCGCGCCACTTCTTGATATGCTTCTTCGACCTTGCCGAGATCGCGGCGGAAGCGGTCCTTGTCGAGCTTCTCGTTGGTCTTCAAGTCCCACAGCCGGCAATTGTCGGGGCTGATCTCGTCAGCAAGCACGATACGCACCTCGTCGCCTTCATAGAGCCGGCCGAATTCGAGCTTGAAGTCGATGAGACGGATGCCGATGCCGAGGAACAGGCCGGTGAGGAAGTCGTTGACGCGCAGCGACAGCTGCATGATGTCGTCGAGATCCTGGGTCGACGCCCAGCCGAAGGCGGTGATGTGTTCTTCCGACACCATCGGATCGCCGAGCTCGTCCTTCTTGTAATAGTACTCGACGACCGAGCGCGGCAGCGCGGCGCCTTCCTCGAGGCCGAAGCGCTTGGCGAGCGAGCCGGCGACGACGTTACGGATCACCACCTCGACGGGGATGATCTGCACCTGCTTGACCAACTGCTCGCGCATGTTGAGCCGGCGGACGAAATGCGTCGGCACGCCGATCTCGGCCAGGCGCAGCATCAGGTATTCGCTGATGCGGTTGTTGAGCACGCCCTTGCCGGTGATCGTGCCCTTCTTCTGGTTGTTGAAGGCGGTGGCGTCGTCCTTGAAATACTGCACAAGGGTGCCCGGCTCGGGGCCCTCGAACAGCACCTTGGCCTTGCCTTCGTAGATCTGTTTGCGTCGGTTCATGGCCGCCTCGGGGAAAAAGAGAGGCAAGACTTTATATAGCAAGCGGGAGCGGCCGCGCCAACGCCGCCGCGCCGTTCGACGCCGAGTCGTTCACAGGCAAATCACACCGGAATGTCGCGCCAGGGCGCCGGCGTAGGCTGCCAGGCGGCGAAACGGAACTTCGGCTTGCGCCGGCCGGGCGCGGGCAATGCCACCAGCGCGCTCGATACCGTGCCGAAGCCTTCGGGCGTGAGGAAGCGCATGGAATTGGCGGCGCCATCGGCCGGATCGGGCCGGTCGTCGGCCAACAGTTTTTCCCAGGCCGACCAGTCACCGGCATCGGGATCAGGCGCCTTGGCGCGTTCGAATAGCGGCCGGTAACGCGTGAGCCGCGGCGTCGTGTCATCGAGATCGCCGGCCGCGATCATCGCCAGACCGGGCTCGATCTCGCGCACCTCCAACGGTTGCACGCCAGACGGATCGGCGTGCTTGAGCCAGAAGGCTTCGCGGTTGTCGGCGAGGATCAGGTTGAAGGTGCGATAGGATTTGGGATCGAGCGCGGCCAGCGCGTGCGCGGCCGCCGCCGCGTCGGCGTGGTCGAGCGCCTCGAGCACCAGCTCGCCGCGCGAACGGATGCCGGGCGCCGGGCCGAGCGAGCCGAAGCGATTGAGAATGCCGGCCAGCAAGCCGTGATCGTTGATGCCGAACCACGAGCCGCCCGCAAGCTCGTCGAGGCCGGCCAGCACTTCGGGCCGGTCAGGCCAATGCCGCGCCGGCGCCTGCCACGGGCGGCCGATCATCTCGTCGCGGTTGGCGCCGACGATCACGGGCCATTCGTGACCGTAACGGCGCAGAATGACGAACGTGCACATGCCGCCGCGATGATGGACCGGTGGGCATGCTTTGTGTAGCGCCGCGGAGCGGTCTACACTACGGCGCATGACCAATTTCAACGAACGCGAAAAAGCCGAGGAAGCGAAATTCCACCAGGATCAGGAACTCGCCTTCAAGGCGCGGGCCCGGCGCAACCACCTGTTCGGCTTGTGGGCGGCCGAGAAGCTCGGCCTTGCTGGCGACGCGGCGGAGAACTACGCGCGCGAGCTTATGACGGCGGCCTTCGGCCAGCACGGGGATGAATCCGTGCTTGCCAAGATCGAGGCCGATTTCAAAGCGAAGGGCGTCGGCTTGACGCTCGACGCCGGGCGCATCCGGCTCGAGCTCGACCGCTGCTTGGCCGAAGCCAAGAAGCAGCTCGGCATTCAGCGCTGACGCGGCCGGCCGGCGCGCGCTGCCTTATTTGTGCAGCGCGCTCTTCGGGTTGAGGTTCGTGATGTGGCCGCTTTCGGTGCCGGCTTGCGGATCGATCACGGCGTTGATCAGCGTCGGCTTGCCCGAAGCAATGCCTTCGCTCACCGCCTGCTGCAAATCGGCCGTCTTCTCGACGTGACGGCCGACGCCGCCGAAGGCCTCGATCATCTTGTCGTAGCGCGCGTTGTTATAGAGGCCGGTTGGTGAATACGGGACGCCCGGCGCGTCGCCGCGATAGATGCCGTTGTTGTTGAAGATCACCGTGGTCACCGGCAGCTTGTAACGGCAGATGGTCTCGATCTCCATGCCGCAGAAGCCGAAGGCGCTGTCGCCTTCGATGGCGACGACCGGCTTGCCGCTGACCGTCGCGGCGCCGACGGCATAGCCCATGCCGATGCCCATGACGCCCCAGGTACCGCTGTCCAGGCGATGCCGCGGCTCCTTCATGTCGAGGATGTTGCGGCCGAAGTCGAGCGTGTTGGCGCCTTCGTTGACGACG